>NZ_CP070973.1:645747-1291494 GCF_017086405.1 Mycobacterium gordonae | reverse complement strand
TTGTCTTTTGCGGGGGCGTCTGCCTTCGGGGCCGCCTTCTTAGCCTCTGCCATCACGATTCCTTACCGTCGGACCCATCGGGCCCACTAGCCAGACCCAGTTCTCGTTCACGCAGCACCGTGTAGACGCGCGCGATCTCCTGACGCACCGTGCGCAGGCGGCGGTTGTTGCTGAGCTGACCGGTCGCCATCTGGAAACGCAGATTGAACAGCTCTTCCTTGGACTCGCGGACGCGCTCGGCCAACTCCTCGTCGGTGAGCTCGCGCAGTTCGCCAGGGGAAATTCCCACTGCCATCAGAACTGCTCCTCTCGGGTAACGATGCGTGCCTTGATCGGCAGCTTGTGGATCGCTCGGGTGAGCGCCGCCCGGGCGATCTGCTCGTTCGGGTAGCTCAGCTCGAACAGCACCCGTCCCGGCTTGACGTTGACCACCCACCACTCCGGCGAACCCTTACCCGAACCCATCCGGGTCTCGGCGGGCTTCTTGGTCAGCGGGCGGTCCGGAAAGATATTGATCCACACCTTGCCGCCACGCTTGATGTGCCGGTTGATGGCGATACGAGCGGACTCGATCTGACGGTTGGTGACGTAGGCGTGCTCGAGCGCCTGGATACCGTAGTCACCGAAGTTCACCGCCGTGCCGCCACTGGCGATGCCGCGTTGACGCGGGTGGTGTTGCTTGCGGTGTTTAACCTTGCGGGGAATCAACATGATTCAGCTCTCCGTGCTCTGCGCTTCAACTGCGGGTGCCGCAGCCTCGGGAGCCGCGGCAGCGCCTTCGTCGCCACCGGCGGCCCGGCCCGCGTCGGTACCGGTCGCAGTGGTGCCCGAGGCACCGCTGCGGCGCGGACGGGTGCCCGACGGCCGCTCGCGACGGGGGCGGTCGGCGCCCGCCGGTGCGGCTGCGGCCAGTTCGCGCTTGCCGCCGACGATGTCGCCTTTGTAAATCCAGACCTTCACGCCGATCCGGCCGAAGGTGGTCTTTGCCTCGTACAGGCCGTAGTCGATATCCGCCCGCAGGGTGTGCAGCGGCACGCGGCCCTCGCGGTAGAACTCCGAGCGGCTCATCTCGGCGCCGCCGAGACGGCCCGAGCACTGCACCCGGATGCCCTTGACGTTGGGCTGACGCATGGCCGACTGGATAGCCTTGCGCATCGCCCGACGGAACGCCACCCGGTTGCTCAACTGCTCCGCGACACCCTGGGCCACCAGTTGTGCCTGGGACTCCGGATTCTTCACCTCGAGGATGTTGAGCTGGACCTGCTTCTTGGTCAGCTTCTCCAGGTCGGCACGGATGCGGTCGGCCTCGGTGCCCCGACGGCCGATGACGATGCCCGGCCGCGCGGTGTGGATGTCGACCCGGACCCGGTCGCGGGTCCGCTCGATCTCCACATCGGCGATGCCGGCACGCTCCAGACCCGACGACAGCAGCCGCCGGATCGCGACGTCCTCCTTGACGTACTCGGAGTACTGCTTGTCTGCGTACCAGCGTGACTTCCAGTCGGTGGTGATACCCAGCCGGAAGCCGTGCGGATTGATCTTCTGGCCCACTAGTCTGAGCCTCCCTTCGCTTCAGAAGCCTCAGACGTCTTCGCGGGTGCCTTCTTGGCGGGCGCCTTGGTCGCCGCTTTCTTGGCGGGCGCCTTGGCGGCGGCCTTGCTGCCCTCGGCCCGACGGGTGCGCGACGACTTCGAGGAGCGCTCGTCCTTGCTGGGCCGGCTCTCCACGATCACCGTGATGTGGCTGGTGCGCCGCCGGATCCGGAACGCACGGCCCTGCGCGCGCGGACGGATCCGCTTGGCGGTCGGTCCCTCGTCGGCGTACACGGTGGCCACCACCAGAGTGCTGGGGTCCAGCCCGTTGTTGTTCTGCGCGTTGGCGGCGGCGCTGGCGATCACCTTGGCCACCGGCTCACTGGCCGCTTGCGGCGCCCAGCGCAGGATGTCAAGTGCGTCGGCCACCGATCGGCCACGCACCAGGTCAATGACCCGGCGCGCTTTCGTGGGCGACACCCGCACGAACCGCGCCTTGGCGGTCGCCGACGGATATTCAGTGGTAGTACTCATCGCCGCTTACTCTTCCGGTCGTCCTTGATGTGTCCCTTGAAGGTGCGGGTGGGCGCGAACTCCCCCAGCTTGTGACCCACCATCGATTCGGTGACGAACACCGGCACGTGCTTGCGGCCGTCGTGCACCGCAAACGTGTGGCCGATGAAGTCGGGAATGATGGTCGACCGGCGCGACCAGGTCTTGATGACCTGCTTGGTGTTCTTCTCGTTCTGCACGTCGACCTTCTTGAGCAGATGGTCGTCGACGAACGGGCCCTTCTTCAGGCTGCGTGGCATGGTTGGTTACTCCTACCGGCCGTGCTTCTTGCCGGTGCGCCGGCGTCGGACAATGAGCTTGTTGCTGGCTTTGTTCGGATTACGGGTACGGCCCTCGGGCTTGCCCCACGGGCTGACGGGGTGGCGACCACCGGAGGTCTTACCCTCACCACCACCGTGCGGGTGGTCGACCGGATTCATCACCACACCACGGACGGAGGGGCGCTTGCCCTTCCACCGCATACGGCCGGCCTTGCCCCAGTTGATGTTCGCCTGCTCGGCGTTGCCCACCTCACCGACCGTCGCGCGGCAGCGGACGTCGACTCGGCGGATCTCACCGCTGGGCATGCGCAACGAGGCGTACGTGGATTCCTTGCCGAGCAGCTGGATGCTCGAACCGGCCGAGCGCGCCAGCTTGGCGCCACCACCGGGCCGCAACTCCACGGCGTGCACCAGGGTGCCGGCCGGGATGTTGCGCAACGGCAGGTTGTTGCCGGGCTTGATGTCGGCGTTGGCACCCGATTCGACGATGTCGCCCTGCGAAAGTCCGTTCGGCGCAATGATGTAGCGCTTCTCCCCATCCAGGAAGTGCAGCAGCGCGATCCTCGCGGTTCGGTTCGGGTCGTACTCGATGTGCGCGACTTTGGCGTTGACGCCGTCCTTATCGTTGCGACGGAAGTCGATCACCCGGTAGGCACGCTTGTGGCCGCCGCCCTGGTGACGGGTGGTGATCCGGCCGTGCGCGTTACGCCCGCCCTTGCTGTGCAGGGGGCGCACCAACGACTTCTCCGGGGTGGATCGGGTGATCTCGGAGAAATCCGACACGCTGGCGCCGCGACGACCCGGGGTCGTCGGCTTGTATTTGCGAATTGCCATGTCTGATCAGGTCTCTCTCTCGCGCTCGCCGGGCTAGGCCGGCGCTCCGAACAAGTCGATCGGCTTGCTGCCCGGTGCCAGGGTGACGATGGCGCGCTTGGTGCTCTTGCGCGTTCCGTAACCGGCCCGGGTGCGCTTGCGCTTGCCCTGCCGATTCGCGGTGTTCACCGACGCAACCTTGACGGCGAAGATCTTCTCGATGGCGATCTTGATCTGCGTCTTGTTCGAGTCGGGGTGCACCACAAAGGTGTACACGTTGTCGTCGAGCAGTCCGTAGGACTTCTCGGAGATGACCGGCGCCAAGATGATGTCGCGGGGGTCAGCGATGGTCGCCATCAGGCCGAAACCTCCTCGGAAGACGCCGCGTTGGCGGTGTTGGCGGAATTGGCCGAGATGAAGGTATTCAATGCCTCGACGCTGAACACCACGTCGTCGGCGTGCAGCACGTCGTAGGTGTTGAGCTGGTCCGGCGGCAGGATGTGCACACCCGGCAGGTTGCGCACACTCTTCACCCCGGCCTCGTCGCTGCGGCCGACGACCACCAGGATCTGCTTGCGTTCGGTCAGCGTGGCCAGAAAAGCCTTGGCGCTTTTCGTGGAAGGGGTTTGGCCGGCCACGATTTCGGTGACCGCGTGGATGCGCCCGTTGCGGGCCCGGTCGGACAGCGCCCCGCGCAGCGCGGCGGCGATCATCTTCTTGGGCGTGCGCTGGCTGTAGTCGCGGGGCTGGGGGCCGTGCACCACGCCACCACCGGTGAACTGCGGGGCCCGGGTCGAACCCTGCCGGGCGCGACCGGTTCCCTTCTGCCGGTACGGCTTGCGGCCACCACCGCTGACGTCACCGCGGGTCTTCGTCGAGTGCGTACCCTGACGTGCCGCGGCACGTTGCGCGGTGACCACCTGGTGCATCAGCGCGATGTTGGCCGGTGCGTCGAACAGCTCGGCAGGCAGCTCGACGGAGCCGTCTACCTTGCCCGCAGGCGTCTTTACGTCAATCTTGAGAGCCATTACTTCTCACCTCGTTTGATCGCACTGCGGACCACGACGAGTCCACCGGTGCGGCCGGGGACCGCACCCTTGATCAACAGCACGCCGTTGGCGGCGTCCACCTTGTGCACCACCAGGTTCTGCACGGTCACCCGGTCGTTGCCCATCCGCCCGGCCATCCGGGTGCCCTTGAAGACCCTTGCCGGAGTGGAACATCCGCCGATCGAACCCGGGCGGCGGTGCACCGCTTGGGCGCCGTGGCTGGCGCCCTGTCCACGGAAGCCGTGCCGCTTCATCGTTCCGGCGAAGCCCTTGCCCTTGGAGGTGCCGGTGACGTCGACGTAGGCGCCGTCGGCGAAGATCTCCGCCGTCAGCTCCTGGCCGACCTCGTACTCGGCCGCCGCTTCCGCGTCGTCCAGCCGTAACTCGGCCAGGTGCCGACGCGGGTTAACCCCCGCGGCCGCGTACTGACCGGTGACCGGCTTGTTGACCTTGCGTGGGCTGATTTCGCCGTAAGCCAATTGCACGGCGCTGTATCCGTCACGCTCCGGGGTCCGAACGCGGGTAACCACGTTCGGCCCGGCCTTGACGACAGTCACCGGCACGACTTTGTTGTTCTCGTCGAATACCTGCGTCATGCCCAGCTTGGTACCCAGAATGCCTTTTCTTGCCATTGCTGCCCAAGCTCCTACTGGATGTTGACGTCGACGCTGGCCGGAAGATCGATGCGCATCAACGCGTCAACGGTCTTCGGCGTCGGGTCAAGGATGTCGATCAGCCGCTTGTGTGTCCGCATCTCGAAGTGCTCCCGCGAGTCCTTGTACTTATGCGGAGAGCGGATGACGCAGTACACGTTCTTTTCCGTCGGCAGCGGCACCGGTCCCACGACGCTGGCTCCGGTACGGACGACGGTCTCGACGATCTTGCGCGCCGAGGCGTCAATAGCCTCATGGTCGTAGGCCTTGAGCCTGATGCGGATCTTTTGTCCCGCCACGCTTCTCCTACCTCTTCTCCCACACTGTGAGCCCGTAAAAGGACCCGGTGCCCCCCGGCGCGCGGATCGGCCGCCC
The DNA here is from genome assembly GCF_017086405.1 of Mycobacterium gordonae. Classification (NCBI taxonomy): domain Bacteria; kingdom Bacillati; phylum Actinomycetota; class Actinomycetes; order Mycobacteriales; family Mycobacteriaceae; genus Mycobacterium; species Mycobacterium camsae. Next base: position 1,286,239 of record NZ_CP070973.1, on the reverse strand, counting down.
CGTGGAGGGCCGATCTAGCGTTGCGCCGGATACTGCGCCGCTGTTTACCTGTCGTGGTTCAACCGCTCCCCGCGCTCGGGTGTGTCACCCGCACGCAGCCTCGTAGGCGGCCGAAATAGTCGCTCCAAGGTGGGGACCGGACGCGCCCATGGTGGGCGCTGGTCGTATGCCCGGCCAGGGGCGAACCTGGCGCAAGGCAACCTGAACAGTATGCCCCAGATCACCGGTTCGGCCAAATCCCGGGTCCTGACCACCGGCGGGCCGCCCCTGACCTTTGGCCGGCGAGCCGAGACCCTGGCCAGCAGCGGCCCTACCAGGGCTTTTCGCAGCCCACCCGCCGACAGGCGGCAGTGCGCGTACGCTGCCTTGCCGTGACAGGGCCCAATCCGGAAGCTGACGCCGCACAACCGATGATCGACTGGATCAACGGCGCGCCGCCGGCCGAGCTGGCCGCCGAACTCATGGCGGCCTTCGACCCTGAGATCCCCCGGCGCGTTCCGGTCCTGGCGTTGTCCGAGTTCAGCGAGTGGATGTTCCGCGGCTTTCCGGAGCGCCGGGGCCTGATCCTGCCGGCGCGTCCGGTGCGGGAGGCGTTGCTGGAAGCCATCCAGCTGTTGGAGCACTCGGAACTGGCCTACGTGCGCTGGATCGCCGAAAACGAGTTCCGGTGGAGCGCGACCCGCCTGGGCCTGGCCACACTCGCCGAGGGCAAAACTGCGGTCCGTCAGCGGATCAAGGACCGGACCGGTCTGTGACCGTCGGGCACAGGCGCCTGCCGAGCGGTCCACCTCGCCAAATTCCGCGCCCAACGGCGCGGCCGATTCCGTGGTTCGGGTGAACGACCCTCCGGTCACCGGCGTCGGCGCGGCCGGGATGAGACCGCTGAAAGCTGCTGCCAGCAAATCGTTTCCGCCGGGAAAATGGCGATGCCGGGCGACCCGGGCGACATTGGGAATCGCGGCGGCCGGCGCGATACCCGCCTGGCAGTACAGCCACCGGCTGCTCCCCCGATCGGTTCCCGGGCCGCCGCCTCCGGGCGACCACGCCCGAGTCGGATCGCATTGAGCGAAACGGCCGCGGGCGGCGCCGAGCGCGGCTACCATTCGAGAAGGGGAGAAGGTTCGTAACGGGCGTCGGACACGATCCATGTTTGGCTGGGGGGCCGCATGTCGTACTTGATCGCTGCGCCGGAATATGTGGCGGCCGCGGCAACGGACTTGGCGAACATCGGTTCGGCGGTCAGCGATGGCTACGCCGCAGCCGTCATCCCGACGACCGGCGCATTCCTGCCGGCCGGTGCTGACGCGGTGTCGACGGAGCTGGCGGCGCTGTTCGGCGCCCATGCCGAGGCATTCCAGGCGCTCAGCGCCCAGGCAGCCGCCTTCCACGACCAGTTCGTGCAATTGATGAACCTGGGCTCGCAGTCCTACGCCGTCACCGAGGCCGCGAACGTCTCCAGCGTCCAGACCGGCGTCGTGAACATGCCGCAGCAGACGCTGGGCCCCGCGGTACTCAACGAGGGCGCACACGCGGCACCGGCGGCAGCCGCGGTGGCGCAGACGATGGCTGTGACCGCGGCGGCGGCCGGACCGGCAGGCTCGGCATTGGCCCCGGCGGCGACGCCGGTCGGATCGGTAGGGTCGGCGATCGCCGCCGGATCGGTGCGGCCGGTGGGCTCGGTGACTCGTCCACCGGTCTCGTCGCTACCGGCGGGCTCCGCGGCGCCCGTCGAAATCGAGGAGACGTCGGTGTCGGCGTTGCCCGCACCGCTGGCGGCGCGGGCGGTGCCGGCCGCCTCGGTCGCCGGCGCTCCGGCAGCGCGCATCCAGGCCGCCGGCGAAGCGGCGCCCGCGTCGAGCTGATCCACCAGCCGGTTCACCTGACGAATTCGGCCGCCCGGTGTCCCACCATCACGATCGTGGCGTGCGGCCCTCGGCTGGGCACCACCGGCAGCACAGATCCGTCTATCACCCATAAGTTTTCGACACCCAGGACACGGCATTTGTTGTCCACCACGGCATTCGGGTCACCGTCGACGCCCATAGGGGCACTGCCACACAGATGTTGCGATGTCGACCAGGTCGCTGGACCCGTTGAGCTACTACAGAATTGACGGGCCAGCTCAACGCCGGCACGCAGGGCCGCCACGTCGGCTGGCTCGCTGTCGTAGTGATGGTCGATCCGGGGCGGGACGTCGGGATCCGCTGACACCAGGGAAATCCGTCCCCGGGATCCTGGCCGCATTAGCGCCACCCCGAGGTGCGGCCAATCACGTTGTCCGGCAGTGCCGTCGCCGGTCATGGCCACGAAGCCACCGGTATAGGGCCGAATTTCGATGCCGTCGGGAGTGCTGAGCACGACCTCCAGCACCGGCCGGTCCGCTGCCACCGTCCAGCCGGCTGGCATCACCCATTCCGGGTGATCGCTGCATCGCAAACCAACCGGTAGCGCCGCAACAACTTTCACACCAGCAGCGCGCAGCATAGTCGACTCCCCTATGCCAGAGAGCATCAGCAGTTGTGCCGAACGAATTGTCCCGGAGCACAGAACAATTCGGCTGGCTGTCAGCTCTACCGGACCATCGGGCCCCACCGCAAGCACGCCCACCGCGGTGACGCCCCGCAGGCGCAGCCGCACCGCCCGGGTTTGGGCCAGCAGCCGCAAGTTGGGGCGGCGCAGCGCAGGTAGCAGAAAGGCGGCCCCGGAGCCGGTACGGACGCCGTCGACGATATTGAGCGGCACCGCGCCCACCCCCGCGGGCAGCTCGGGTCCGACATCGTTGAGATCGGCGATCCAGCCGAACCCCGCCCCTCTGCAGGCCGCCACAAACGTCTCCGTGACGCCGGTCAGATCGCGAGTGCGACGCACCGGGATAGGACCGGCATCGCCGTGCGCGGGGGTGGCGAAGTCCAGATCGGTCTCGATGGCCCGGAAGTGGCCGAGCACGTCCGCCCATGCCCAGCCGGGTATCGCCAAGCGGTCGAAGTCGCCGGGCAGCCCGCGGCAGAAGTAGCCGCCGTTGACCGCGCCGGATCCGCCGACCGTGGTCCCGCGCACCAGCGGCACCTGCCGGGCCGGGTGATCGGTGAGCGTGGCCAGGTAGCGCTCGGCCAACGGGCTGCCGGCGCCGATCGGTAGCTGCAGCCCGTTGCGAGTTCGAGCCAGGAGCTGGGCGTCGGTGAGTCCGGGACCCGCCTCCAGCACCGTGACGGTGCGACTCGGATCGGCAGAAAGGCGTTCGGCAACAACCGAACCGGCGCTTCCGGCACCGACGATCAGCACATCGCTGTGCCGGACGGCTGCAGACAAGGCGGCCGTTACGTCCGAATCTGCGGCTTGAGTGCGCCGATGTTGCGTTCGCGTACCACGCCGTACCACAGGCCGATCCCGTAGGCCAGGTCGTCGACGCGCTTGAGTAGGAGGAAAGTCAGCAGCCCGATCGGTTCGGCGTCCTGCGCGACGGCGTCCCTGCGCCGCATCCAGTCCGCCACCCCGTCGACGATAGCCGCGATGAGCACGACGCGCCGGCAGTGCCGCGACGCCATCGCCGCCACCAGCGCCACCGGCCAGTAGTGCCGGCAGACTGCCGATGCCAACTGCAGCGCGGCCGACCACAGCCCGCGGGTGGCGATCACGACCACGTCCCACAGGCTGGTCTCGACGGACGAGTCCGCGCCGCGCAGTGCCTTGGCGATGCGGCGGCCGGTGAGCACGGCGATCACGATCGACGCCAGTTGGGCGAGGCCGGTTCCGAGCGAGGCGAGGATCCAGGCCGTCAGTGCCCAGCCGGAGATCACCACCGGCGCGGTCTTGTCGGGATGCCGTACCGACAGCGGAGCCGCCGAACCGCCGTAGAAAGCCTTGCGCGCTATCCAGTCCCGCAACTGGGTCCGGTGGTCGTGGGCGACCAGCGCGATGGGTTCGTACCGCAACCGCACGCCGGCTTCGACCAGTCGCCAGCACAGGTCGACGTCTTCACCGGAGTGCATCGTCTCGTCGAACCCGCCGACTTCCCGGATCGCCGAGGTGCGGCACACGATCGCGGCGCTGGGCACGTAGGACACCGCGCTGTGCGGCAGCACCGGAGCTTCCCGCAAGCCCAGATCCAGCGAGGAATGGACCGCTTCGTAGCGGGCTATCACGTTCTCGTCTTGTGCCAGACCGACGATGCGGGGCGCCACCAGTGCGACCGTCGGGTCGCAGAAGTGGCCGAGCAGGGCCTCGAGCCAGCCGCGTTGTGGCGCCACATCGGAATCCAGGAACGCGACGAAGTCGGTGGCGCAGGCCGCCAGGCCGGTGTTGCGCGCTGCCGCCGGCCCCTTGTTGCGAGCGTGGTGCAGCACTTCGATGTCGCAGTGCGCTCCGGCGAAATCTTCCAGTTCGATCGGGGTGGCGGATCCGTCGTCGACCACGATGACCCGCAGCCCGCGCAGTGAAGTGACCAGCCGACGTACTCCGGTCATGTTGTCCCGCACCGGTACAACGACGGTGACGTCCCGATGGGACGGGCCGGTCGCGGGGCGCGGGTGCGCCACCGTGGCGTCCAGCAGGGTGCGCGCGAGTTGGGCGCTGACCTCATCGCGAACCTTGAGGCGTCCGTCGCACAGCATGCTCCGGGCAGCGGGCGCCAACCGCAGCAGCCGGGTCGGCGAGCCGCCGAGCAGGGCCCTGCCGTCCCCAAGCACCCGCACCCGACGGTCGACCTGCACGGCAAACCCGTCGGGCAGCCGGGTCGGCGGCGCCGTCACGTCAACATCCCGTCGGCTCCCGGTATCCACCGCTCAATGCGTCGCGCACAGTCGTCGACCATCTCACGCAGGATCCGTCCCCCCTCGGCCGCGGTGGCCGTGGTCGGATCTCCCAGCACGCCGGTGCGACTGACTGCCGCCACCCCGCCCCGCTGCATGGACGGCAGCAATTCGCGCAGCGGCGCCGCGTTGCCGGCAAGCATCTGGTCGGTACGCACGGCGCCGGGCGAGATATGCAGCAGCACGGATGTTTCGGTGTGGCCGGCATGCGCATCGCCACCGGCGCTGAAGCACGGGCACCAACCGGCGTCGCGCCCCTCGGCACGCAGCCGCCCGATCGCGGTGTTCAACGCGCTGACATTGCCGCCGTGGCCGTTGACGAAAACCAGCCGCTGCGCCCAACAGCCGGCGGACCGTCCGTACTCCACCAAGAGCGTGGTCAACGCGTCGGTACCGATGGAAATCGTCCCGTCAAAACTCTGGTGCTCGCCACTGGCGCCATAGGCGATCGCGGGCGCCACGAGCCAGCCGAGCCGCTCACCGACGCCACGGGCGACGGCTGTGGCGATCCGGGTGTCGGTATCCAAAGGCAGGTGCGGACCATGCTGTTCGGTAGCCCCCAGGGGAATCAGTATTGACGGCGATGCGGAAATTGAGAGTTGGCTCGACGTCGAATCCCCCAGTTCGCCGCGTAAAGGCACCCGCCGATGGTAAGACGAATTCACCTGGCGTGCACCGATTGTTGCCCTATCTATCGAATTTTTTTTCCGCGCAGTTGTTCGACGAGCGGAATCACTCCTCGTTTGCCTCGACTGCCACGCCCGTCTCACGTTCGGGCAATTGACCATTCCGGATCCGCACGCTGTGTGGTAAGGCGCAGCGCACCGAATTCACGGTTTCGTAAAACGACCAGTGACTGCCTGATTCGGCCATCGGTCCCGGGCTCAGCGGGTGCCCAGCTCCCGAGTGAATCCAGACGGGATCAAAATGTCGTCCGCCGTGAGGTCGTGGATGGACGAATGCCCGAGACCCATCAGTGCCGAGTCGATTCCCCCGCGCAGAATGTCGAGCACGTTCTCTACGCCGGGTTGGCCCGCCGCCGCGAGTCCCCACAGGTAGGCCCGCCCGATCATCACCGCACGCGCTCCCAGCGCCACTGCCTTAACGACGTCACTCCCCCGCCGGATGCCACCGTCGAGCAGCACCTCGACCTGGTCGCCGACCGCCTTCGCCACCGCCGGCAGCGCACGGATCGACGCGGGCGTGCCGTCCAGGTTGTTGCCGCCGTGGTTGGACACCGAGATCGCCGAAACACCGGCGTCCACCGCCCTTTTCGCGTCGTCGACCCGCATCACGCCTTTGAGCATGAACGGTCCGCCCCACAGCTCCCGCAGCCAGGCGATGTCCTCCCAGGTGGGCGGGGGCGTCCCCATCCATTCGCCGTACGCTGCGAAGAACGGCGGGCCGGGCTCGCCGCGGCGGCCCTGATTCGGTACGCGCAGGTCCGGCGGCCGCATCGTCCTACCGAATTTCCACAGCCAGCGCGGCTTGGTGATCGCCTCCGGTGACAGCTTGAGAATGGTCTTCAGATTCATTTCTTCGGGAATCTTCGGACTCCCCCAGTCACGGCCGTGCGAGAACGTCCAGTCGGTGGTCACGATCAACCCGGCCGCACCCGCCGCCCGCGCCCGCTCGGCACGCTCGGCGATTGCGTCCCGCCCGCCGAGCCAATAGATCTGAAAGAACACCTTGGGATTGGCGGCGATGACCTCTTCGATCGGCTTGCTGGCGAACGAGGACAGTCCCATCGCCGTGCCCCGGGCCGCCGCGGCGCGCGCCACAGCGACTTCGCCATCGGGATCGACCGCTTGCACACCCGTCGGCGAAATGAGCACCGGCAACGAAATATCCTGCCCCATAACAGTGGTAGACAGGTCGCGTTTCGCGCTGGCGCCGATGACGTGCGGGGCGAATCCGAGTTCACTGAATGCCGCGACATTGTCGGCCACCGTCACGCCTTTTTCGCTGGCCGAAATAAGCGACGAATAGACCGATTTCGGCAGCCGCCGCTTGGCACGCTGTTGGGCAATCGCGACAGTTTCAAACCATTGGTCTGCCATTGCTATACGGGGCTTTCGTTGCATAGCCGCGACGGCGGCCTCATCGACAGGGTCAACGGCACCGGCGCGTTGATCGGCTTGCCGCGCGAGTGGTCGACGCGGGGCCGCGGAGTTCGACGCTCGGACGCCAGGGCCGGCGCACCGTGGCCCTGTACGCACTCGGGATCGGGGCCGTCCATCGGCAGGCCGGTGAAGAACTTCGCCGCCATACAGCCGCCGCGGCAGCTGTCGTAGTGCCCGCAGCTGCCGCAGGCTCCCGCGGACTGCGGCTCGCGCAATTCGCGAAACAGCGGGGCGTTCTTCCAGACATTGGCAAAGCCGAGGCCGAAACCGCTGTCCATCAGCACGTTTCCGGCCAGGAAGCGGTCATGGATGGCGAACGGGCAGGCGTACACGTCGCCCACCGGGTCGATCAGGCACACCACCCGGCCCGCTCCGCACATGTTCAGACCGGCGAGCGCGCCGGCCGCCCCCAGCGGCGCCAGGTGGAAGAAGGAATCGCCGGTCAACACCCGTTCTCCCTTGGCCACCAGCCATTCGTACAGCTGCACCTGCTGGTCCGGCGTGGGGTGCAACTCGTCCCAGACGTCGGCGCCGCGCCCCGACGGACGCAACCGGGTGATGCGCAGCGTGGCGCCGTAACGGCTTGCCAGCGCGGCGAATTCGTCGAGCTGATCCACATTGTGCCGGGTCACCACGACGGAGATCTTCGCGTCCTTGAATCCCGCCGCAGCCAGGTTCTCCAGTGCCCGCACCGCCATGGCGAACGACCCGGGCCCACGAACGGCGTCGTTGACCTCGGCGGTGGCGCCGTCCAGGGATATCTGGACGTCCACGTAGTCGCTGGCGGCCAATCGTGCCGCCACCTCGGGCGTGATGCGCACGCCGTTGGTGGAGAATTTCACCCCGACGTGGTGTTCGGTCGCATAGTCGACCAACTCCCAGAAGTCCGGCCGCACGGTGGGTTCGCCACCGCCGATGTTCACGTAGAACACCTGCATACGTTCGAGTTCGTCGATGATGTCCTTGCACTGCCGGGTGGAGAGCTCACCCGGGTCGCGTTTGCCCGACGAGGACAGGCAGTGCACACACGCCAGATTGCAGGCGTAGGTCAGCTCCCAGGTCAGGCAGATCGGCGCGTCGAGCCCGTGCTCGAACTGCTCGATCAGTGCGGGGACTCTGGCTGCGGTGCTCATCGGGCCTCCCTGGGGACCAGCATGGTGGAGCGGGCCAGCACATCCAGCGCGTGTAGGTACGGGCCCTGGTCGGGGTCGTCGACACCGGCGGCCCGGCATGCGGACCGCACGTCGGGGTGATCGGCCAGTGACTGCACCACGGTCAGGATGGTGCGGTTCTTCAGGAACGACAGTTTGCGGGTGCCGAAGTGATACAGCAGCGCGCCAAACGGTTCCGGTCGGATCGCCACCTGCGGATGCAGACGCCAGCCGCTGTCCGGGTCCAACTGCGCGCTCCCGTTGGCCGGCACGGGCGCAGCCACCGTCAGTAGACCCCGCACATGCCGTCGATGGAAACCTCTTCGACCAGCGTCTCGGTGACGAGTTCGGTCTCGGTCTGGTTCTCGTTGTCCACGGCGATTGCCTTTCTTCGAAGGGATTCGACAATGATGGGTGGTGCGGGTCACAATCTCACGACCGTGCGCCAGAATATGGCATCGAGTGCCGAAACGGAAGGGGGCGGGTCGGATGCTGCCGGAGTCGCGGGTGGGCAGGCGCCGCTCCACGACGCCGCTGCACATCACCGACGTCGCGATCGACCTGTTTGCCGCGCGGGGGTTCGCCGAAGTCAGCGTGGACGATGTCGCCCACGCCGCCGGGATCGCGCGCCGCACGCTGTTCCGCTACTACGCCTCGAAGAACGCGATTCCGTGGGGCGACTTCGACGCCCACCTCGAACAGTTGCAGGAACTGCTGGATCGCGTCGATCCCCGGGTGCCGCTGCGCGATGCGCTGCGCGGGGCGCTGCTGGCGTTCAACACCTTCGACGAATGCGAGTCGGTGCGGCATCGACAGCGCATGCGAGTGATCCTGGAAACGGCCGAGCTGCAGGCTTACTCGATGACGATGTACGCGGGCTGGCGGGAGGTGATGGCAGGCTTCGTCGCCCGCAGGTCGGGCTGCAAGACGACCGACCTGATGCCGCAGACCGTCGCCTGGACGATGCTCGGAGTCGCACTGAGCGCCTACGAGCACTGGCTTCGTGACGAATCGGTCTCGCTGCCCGAGGCGCTCGGTAACGCGTTCGACGTCGTCGGGACCGCCCTGGACTCACTGGAGTGAGCGACATTTGAGCCAGGTGGACCATCTGCTGCACACCCTGCGCTCGCAGGGTCGGTTCTGTGCGCGATCCGGGTCGGCGATGTACGGCGAACTCTTCGAGCTGGTGGCGGCCGACGTGGAATCGGGCGGCGTATTCGCCGGGATCCTCGACGGGCAGGAGCAGGCGTCGTCGGGTCAGGCGGTGCCGCTGCGGTTGCTTGGTGGCCTGCACCGGATGGTGCTCGACGGCCGGGCCGCGCAGTTGCGCGGGTGGTACCCCAGCACCGGCGGCAACTGGGACGCCCGGGCCGCGTGGCCCGAGATCCTGCGGGTCGCCGGCATACGGCCCGACGTGCTGCGGGCGGCGCTGCGCTGTCCGCCGCAGACCAACGAGGTGGGCCGGTCGGCCGCGCTGATCGGTGGCCTGCTGCATCTCAACAGCGAATTACGAATGCCGATAAGGCTTTTCGAGATCGGTACCAGCGCTGGCCTGAACCTGCGCGCCGATCGGTACCACTACCGGTACGCCGGTAACCAGTGGGGCCCGGCGGATTCGCCGGTGGTGATCGACGACGCATGGCATGGCGAGCTCCCCCCGGGCGGCCCGCTGCAGATCATCGAACGCCGCGGATACGACATCGCGCCGATCGATGTCACCGAACCCGACGGCGAGCTGACCGTGCTCAGCTACGTGTGGCCCGACCAGCACGCCCGGTTGCATCGGGTGCGGGGCGCCATCGCGGTGGCCCACGAAGTGCCGGCGCGCCTCGAGCGCAGGACCGCGGCGGAAGCGGTCGCCGGCCTCGACCTGGCCGAAGGGACGCTGACCGTGCTGTGGCATTCGATCACCTGGCAGTACCTGTCCGCCGAGGAGCGCGCGGCGGTGCGCGCCGGTATCGACGGGCTGGCGGTTCAGGCGGATGGGCGTAAACCGTTGGCGCATCTGACGCTCGAGCCGGCGCGAGAGGGACCCGACGGCAGACTGACCTTCTTGGTGCGGGCCACGAGGTGGCCCGGCGGCGAGGAGCGGATGCTGGCGGAATCCCATGCCCACGGCGCACCGGTGTGCTGGCAGTGATCCGCCGGAAAGAAATTTCAGCTGACCCCGTCGGAATTCGGGCCGCCGCGACGACATTCAAGATGTGAGCGCCCAACCGCACCGTCGCGACGCCGTCGGCGCGCTGCTGGCGCTGTACGACGACGCGCTGCCGGTGGTATACGGCTACTTCGTGCGCCGTTGCGGCGATCGGGGGACGGCGGAGGACTTGACCTCGGAGACCTTCCTCGCCGGGATGGACGCGGCACGCAGAATCGATACCCCACCGATTGCCATGCCGTGGCTGATGGGAGTGGCGCGACACAAGCTGGCCGACCATTACCGGCGCCGGCGGGACACCGTGCCGATGGCCGAGCCGCCCGAACCGGTAGGTCCAGCTGACGACTGGGACGCCGAGTTAGACCGGATGGTCGCCGAGAGCGTGCTAACCAGGCTGAGCGACCCACACCGCGCGGTGCTCGTCCTCAGATACATGGACGACTGCAGTGTCGGTGAATGCGCCGCACTGCTCGGGCGGACCGTGCACGCCACCGAGGCGCTGCTGGTGCGCGCCAAAAGGGCGTTCCGCAAAGAGTATCCGGAAGGGGCACGTCATGAGTGAGCGCGATCCGCTCTACGTGCTGCACACCGAGGACCCTCCGGTACAACCCGATCCGGGCTTCGCCGCGCGGTTGCGTCGGCGGCTGGAGTCCGCACTGTCACTACCCGAAGGAGTTGTCATGAGTGGCACCACCGCCGTTTCGAGAGCAACTATTGCCGATCTGTCCGCGGCGACTGCGGCGGCTCCCCGTCCCGCTGCACTCCCGTATTTGACCGTGCGGGACGCGCGCGCCGCGATCGACTGGTACGCGGCGGCATTCGGCGCCGCGGTGGTGGGTGAGCCGATCGTGATGGACGATGGCCGAATCGGGCACGCCGAGCTCGAGATCGGCGACGGCGTGCTGTATCTGGCCGACGAGTACCCCGAGTTGGGACTGCGGGGTCCCGAGCCGGGAGCGGTGTCGGTCAGCCTGATGCTGCACGTCGCCGACACCGATGCCGTCCTGCGACGGGCCCGTGAACACGGCGCGACGGTGCAGCGTGAACCCTACGAGGGCCACGGCTCGCGCAACGCGACCGTCGTGGACCCGTTCGGTCACCGCTGGATGCTCACCGGTCCGGTCGCCGACCCGGCCGCCGCTATCCGGCAAGGCGACCTCGGCTACATCTGTATGCGGGTGCCCGACGCCGAGCGTGCCGCCGCGTTCTACCGACACGTGCTGGGCTGGACCGTCGACACGGCCTCGCATCGGGTGATCAGCACCGAACTGCCCACCGACATCGGCACGGCCGCCGAGCCGAGCCTGTTCTGCGGCTACGCCGTCAGCGACGTGGCGGTCGCGCGCGCCGCGATCCTCGCGGCCGGCGGATCCGTGGGCGAAACCCGTCGCACCGAACACGGCGTCACCCTGGACGCCACCGACGCACAGGGCGCGCCGTTCGCGGTGTTCGAACCGGCCCTCGGCTGGAAACGACCACAACTCAACGGATCTGGCCCGGGCGAGTTGTCCTACCTGACCTACAACGTGCCGGAATCGTCGGGCTTCCGGGACTTCTATGGGCGGGTGCTGGGCTGGGCTTTCGAGCCCGGCCGCGTGACCGACGGGTGGCAAGTGCGCGACGCTCACCCGATGTCGGGTGCGGCGGGCGGGAGCCCGCGTCGCGCCACCGTGCCGATGTGGACCGTCGAGGACATCGACGCCGCGGTGGCCCGGGTGCGCGAGGCGGGCGGCACCGTGTTAGACGAGCCGTCACGCCAGCCCTATGGCCTGTCCGCGGAATGCACCGACGACCAGGGCTCGCGGTTCTATCTGGGGCAGTTCTAACCGTCGGCGTCCAGCATCTCCGAAATCGGCACCGCGGCAGCGACTTTGGCGCGCACCTTCATCACCTTGCCGGGCAGTCCACCACCGACCACGCCGACCAGCGCGCCGTCGCGCTCGTAGTACGCCAGGAACTTGCGCCCGTCGTCCTCGACGATGTGCACGGTGTCGGTGGCTTCGGGTTCGCCCAGACACTGAATCTTGACGTCGTACTGGTCGCTCCAGAAGTACGGGACGACGACGGTCGACGGCACCTCGCGACCCAGCATCGCGGGAACCACCACCCGCGTCTGGTCGGCAACGTTGCTCCAATGTTCTACCCGCACCTGGTGTCCCGTGGCATCACGCCAGGATGCGACATCGCCCAGGGCCCAGACGTGCGGGGCGCTGGTGCGGCCGGCCTCGTCGCAGACGACCCCGTTGTCGACCTCGATACCGCTGCCCTCGAGCCAGTCGGTGGCCGGGTGCGAGCCGATGCCGACCACGACGAGATCGGCGGGGACCTCCGCACCGTCGCTGAGCACCACGGCGTCGACGTGACCCTCTCCCCGGACCTCGGCCACCCCGATGCCGGTGCGCACATCGACGCCCTCGTCGCGGTGTAGCCGGGTGACCAGCGCGCCGATCTGCTCACCGAGCACCGACGCCAACGGCGTCGGCTGCGGCTCCACCAGAACCACCTCCACACCCAGGCCGCGAAGGCTGGCCGCCACCTCACAACCGATGAAACCCGCGCCGATCACCACCGCCTTCTTGGCGGCGGACGCGTGGGTGCGCAACGCCATGCACTCGTCGAACGACCGCAGCACCCGAATGCCGTTCAGATCGGGCAGGCTCGGGATCCGGCGCGGCACCAGACCGGTCGCGACGACGAGTTCGTCATAGCCCAGCGAGGTTCCGTCGGCCAGCGTCACGGTCTGCGCCGCGGTGTCGACGCCGGTGGCCGCCTGGCCTAGACGCAGGGTGACGTCCTTCTCGTCGTACCACTCCCGCGGCTTGAGGGCCGTGTCGTCGACCTCGCTGCGCAGCACCTCTTTGGACAGCGGCGGCCGATCGTAGGGCAGATGCACCTCGTCGCTGACGATGGTGATGGGGCCGGCGTACTCCGCGCGGCGCAGCTGCTCGGCCGTCCGGGCGGCGGCCAGCCCGCCGCCGACGATCACGATTCCGTGTGTGCTCACGTGGAGTTCATAGCACGGTCGACAATCAGTACTTCAACGCGCCCTTATCGACCGGGATCTGGGTGCCCGACAGCGTGCCGGAGCCGTCGCCGGCCAGCCAGACGACGACGTCGGACACCTCGTCGGGTGACATGAAACCCTTGTACTGCACGGGCATTGGCGGAAAAGCGTGCACGAACCGGGGATGCTTGGCGAACACCTGCATCATCGCCTCCGGCTCGATCATCGGGGTATCGACAGAGTAGGGGTGGATGGAGTTGACCCGGATGCCGTATTCGCCGAGTTCGAGGGCCAGGGTGTTGGTGAGCGCGGTCAGCCCGAACTTGCTGGCCGCGTAATGGCCGTTGCCCGGCGTCGCCTTCAGGCCGGCCGCGGAGCTGACCACGACGATCGAGCCACCGTTGCCGGCTTCGATCATCGCCGGGATGGTGGCCCGCAGGGTGCGCCAGGTCCCGGTGAGGTTGACCCCGATGACGGTGTCCCACTGCTCGTCGGTGAGTTCCCAGACCCGGCCCCAGCCCAGTACCCCGGCGTTGGCGACCACGATGTCGAGCCGGCCGAACTGTTCGATCCCGTCGGCCACCAACTGCCGCACCGCGACATCGTCGCGGATGTCGACCTCGCGGGCCAGCACCTTGCGGCCTTCGGCCTCCACGGCGCGAACGGTCTCGGCGAGATCCTCCGGCGTGGCCGGCGGATAGGTCAGGGTGTCCGAGACCGGCGCGCAGATGTCCGAGGCGATGATGTCGGCGCCCTCGCGGGCAAGCCGGATCGCATGAGAACGTCCCTGGGCGCGCGCGGCTCCGGTGATGAATGCCACCCGTCCCTGAAGTGTTTGCGCCACTGCTCCCCTTTCGCCGCCTGCCAGGCTAGCAGCGAAACTGAAACGTGTTCTAGTTAGGTCAGATCTCGGAGATGATCTGGGCCCGGCGGCTGGCGTATTCCTGGTCGTTGACCACGCCGCTCGCGCGCAGCGAGTCCAGCTCCTGCAGGCGGTCGGCGATCGAGGCCTGCGGTGCTTGCGGCTGTTGGGTCTGCTGCACCTGCTGCTGGCCGGCACGACGCACCACCGCGTGCAGCTGCTGGCGCAGCGCCGGGTTGGACCGCACATCGACGATGCGGTTGAGTGGGATGTTGTTGGACTTGAGCAGCTGCAGGATCTCCATCAACGGCCCGGCCTGGCCGCTGAGGTCGTAGGTCCGGTTGTCTTCCTCGACGGTGAACTGGGCGGGTACCAGCCCGTTGACCAATGCGCTTCGCTCCCAGTCGATTCGGTATTGGTTGGTGGCCGGGTCGACCAGGACGACGAGCTTGCGCGCCGTCAGGTTGCCCAGCCGCGTCACGTTCGCGATCACCCGGTCTTCGCTGTCGAACGGCGCGATCCCGGGGCCGGAGATATGCAGGTGCACCTTGACCACCGGCTGCTCGTTGATTCGGGTGCCCGTCTCGCTCAACCCGTTGATCTGGGCCAGCGCAAGCACTCCGGTCGCCTCGAGCGCCTCGTTCTTGGCGGCGTTGTTGACGCTCCAGTACGTCAACGCGATCGCGACCAGCACGTCGGCGACGGTGATGAGCAGTCCGACGTAGAACATCCACGACAACAGTTGACCGAAACCGAGAGTGAAGTAGACGACGAGGAAGATCGGTCCGACCAGGCCGCCGCACAACAACACCAGCAGCTGCATCTTGATGTACCGCGCGAGCATGTGCTTTCCCCTCACTGGATCCGGGCCAGGTGCCCGAAAGATGATGTCAGAGTAGCGCTCGGCCCGGCCTTTACCGATCACAAGTTGACGCACCGATCAGACGTGAAAGCCCCCGAAAACCGAGGTTTTCGGGGGCTTCTCCGTCTGCTCGCGCAGTAACCGGCTACTTGATGATCTTGGTGACCCGGCCGGCGCCGACGGTGCGGCCACCTTCACGGATCGCGAACCGCAGACCGTCGTCCATGGCGACGGGCTGGATCAGCTTCACCGAGATGTTGGTGTTGTCACCGGGCATCACCATCTCGGTGCCCTCCGGCAGCGTCACCACACCGGTCACGTCGGTGGTGCGGAAGTAGAACTGCGGACGGTAGTTGTTGAAGAACGGCGTGTGGCGACCGCCCTCGTCCTTGGACAGGATGTAGACCTGGCCCTCGAACTCGGTGTGTGGGGTGGTGGTGCCTGGTTTGATGACGACCTGGCCGCGCTCGACGTCCTCACGCTTGACACCACGCAGCAGCAGACCGACGTTGTCACCGGCCTGACCCTGGTCGAGCAGCTTGCGGAACATCTCCACGCCGGTGACCGTGGTCTTGGTGGTGGTCGGACGGATGCCGACGATCTCGACTTCCTCGTTCACGTTGACCACACCGCGCTCCACACGACCGGTGACGACGGTGCCACGACCGGTGATCGTGAACACGTCCTCCACGGGCATCAGGAACGGCTTGTCGGTCTCGCGGACCGGGTCCGGGATCGACTCGTCGACCGCGTCCATCAGCTGCTCAACGGACTCGACCCACTTGGCGTCGCCCTCGAGCGCCTTGAGCGCCGAGACCCGCACCACCGGGGCGTCCTCGTCGAAGTCCTGGGCGGCCAGCAGCTCGCGGACCTCCATCTCGACGAGTTCGAGCAGCTCCTCGTCGTCGACGGCGTCGGACTTGTTCAGCGCCACCAGGATGTAGGGCACGCCCACCTGACGGGCGAGCAGCACGTGCTCGCGCGTCTGCGGCATCGGGCCGTCGGTCGCGGCGACCACCAGGATCGCGCCGTCCATCTGGGCGGCACCGGTGATCATGTTCTTGATGTAGTCGGCGTGGCCAGGGGCGTCGACGTGCGCGTAGTGGCGCTTGTCGGTCTGGTACTCCACGTGGGCGATGTTGATCGTGATACCGCGCTGACGCTCCTCAGGCGCGTTGTCGATCTGGTCGAACGCCTTCGACTCGTTCAGGTCCGGGTACTTGTCGTGCAGGACCTTGGTGATAGCCGCGGTCAGGGTGGTCTTGCCGTGGTCAACGTGACCGATGGTCCCGATGTTGACGTGGGGCTTGGTCCGCTGGAACTTCGCCTTCGCCACTTTGTTGTCCTCCTGGACTGTTGGTGCTTAAAAAAGCAGTGTTGATTTTTCTTGGTTTTGCCGCGGTGCTAACCGCGTCAGCCTACTCGCAGGCTTGCCGGCCCTATTCGCCCGTCGCCTTCGCGATGATTTCCTTCGACACGTTCGCCGGAACTTCGGAGTACGAGTCGAACACCATGGAGTAGTTCGCCCGGCCTTGAGTCTTGGACCGCAGGTCGCCGACGTAGCCGAACATCTCCGACAACGGAACGTGCGCCTTGACGACACGTGCCCCTGCCCGCTCCTCCATGGCCTGGATCTGGCCACGGCGGGAGTTCAGGTCGCCGATCACGTCACCCATGTAGTCCTCGGGCGTGGTGACCTCGACGGCCATGATCGGTTCCAGGATGACCGGCTGGGCTTGCGCCGCAGCCTTTTTCAGCACCTGCGAACCGGCGATCTTGAACGCCATCTCCGAGGAGTCGACCTCGTGGAAGGCGCCGTCGAGCAAGGTGAGCTTGAGGTTCACCAGCGGGTAGCCGGCCAGCACGCCGTACTGCATGGCGTCCTGCGCACCGGCGTCTACCGACGGGATGTACTCCCGCGGAATGCGCCCACCGGTGACCTTGCTCTCGAACTCGTAGGTCGCACCGTCCTCGCTGACGAACGGCTCCAGGGTGACCTGGACCTTGGCGAACTGACCGGAACCACCGGTCTGCTTCTTGTGGGTGAACTCGACGTTCTCCACCTTGCGGCGGATGGTCTCCTTGTAGGCCACCTGCGGCTTGCCGACGTTGGCCTCGACCTTGAACTCGCGGCGCATGCGGTCCACCAGGATGTCCAGGTGCAACTCGCCCATGCCGCCGATCACGGTCTGACCGGTCTCCTGGTCCAGGTGCACCTTGAAGGTGGGGTCCTCTTCGGCGAGCTTCTGGATCGACAGGCTCAACTTCTCCTGGTCGCTCTTGGTCTTCGGCTCGATCGCCACCTCGATGACCGGGTCCGGGAACGTCATGGACTCGAGCACGATCTGGTTGTTCGGGTCGGCCAGGGTGTCACCGGTGGTGGTGTCCTTGAGACCGATCACCGCGTAGATGTGTCCCGCGGATGCGGTCTCCACCGGGTTTTCCTTGTTGGAGTGCATCTGGAAGAGCTTGCCCAGACGCTCCTTCTTGCCCTTGGTGGCGTTGATGACCTGCGAGCCGGAGTCGACCTTGCCCGAGTACACCCGGACATAGGTGAGCTTGCCGAAGAAGGGGTGTGTCGCAACCTTGAACGCCAGCGCCGAGAACGGCTCGTCGGTGGACGGCTTGCGGACGATCTCCTCGTCCTCCTTGCCGGGCGGGTGACCGACGGCAGCCGGCACGTCCAGCGGCGAGGGCAGGTAATCGATGACGGCGTCCAGCATCGGCTGCACACCCTTGTTCTTGAACGCGCTGCCGCACAGCACCGGGTACGCCTCCGAGCTGATGGTCAGCTTGCGGATCGCGCCCTTGATCTCGGCGACGGTCAACTCTTCCCCGCCGAGGTACTTCTCCAGCAGTTCCTCGTCGGTCTCGGCGACGGCCTCGATCAGCTTGGTGCGATACTCGTCGGCCTTCTCCTGAAGATCGGCGGGGATATCGACGACGTCGTACTTCTCCCCCAGCTTGGCCTCGGCGCTCCACACCTTGGCCTTCATCTCGACCAGGTCGACGACGCCCTCGAAGTCGCCTTCGGAGCCGACCGGCAGCTGGATCGGAATGACGTTGGCGCCGAGCCGCTCCTCCATCGTCCGCACGGAGAAGTAGAAGTCGGCGCCGATCTTGTCCATCTTGTTGACGAAGCAAATGCGCGGCACGTCGTACTTGTCGGCCTGGCGCCAGACCTGCTCGGACTGGGGCTCGACGCCTTCCTTGCCGTCGAACACCGCGACGGCGCCGTCCAGGACGCGCAGCGAGCGCTCCACCTCGACGGTGAAGTCGACGTGTCCGGGGGTGTCGATGATGTTGATCTGGTTGTCGTTCCAGAAGCAGGTGGTGGCCGCGGAGGTGATGGTGATACCCCGCTCCTGCTCCTGCTCCATCCAGTCCATCGTGGCTGCGCCGTCGTGAACCTCACCGATCTTGTAGCTGATGCCGGTGTAGTAGAGGATGCGCTCGGTCGTCGTGGTCTTGCCGGCGTCGATGTGCGCCATGATGCCGATGTTGCGGACCTTCGTGAGGTCGGTCAGCACGTCCTTCTGTGCCACAGAAGTCTTCCCACTCTTTCGTTGCTCAGTTGACTATCGGATGCGCCAGCGGGTCCCGCTGGAAGCCGTCACCAGCGATAGTGCGCGAAGGCGCGGTTTGCCTCGGCCATCTTGTGGGTGTCCTCACGTCGTTTGACGGAGGCACCCAGGCCGTTACTGGCGTCCAGGATCTCGTTGGCCAGGCGCTCGACCATCGTCTTCTCGCGGCGCTGCCGAGAGAAGCTGACGAGCCAGCGCAGCGCCAGCGTGGTGGACCGGTCCGGGCGCACCTCGACGGGCACCTGGTAGGTGGCGCCACCGACGCGGCGGCTGCGGACCTCCAGCGCCGGCTTGACGTTGTCGAGAGCACGCTTGAGGGTGATGACGGGGTCGGTGCCGGTCTTGTCGCGGGCCTGCTCGAGCGCACCATAGACAATGCGCTCAGCCAGCGATTTCTTCCCCTTCAGCAGAACTTTGTTCACCAACTGGGTGACCAGCTGCGACCCGTAGACCGGGTCGTTGACCAACGGACGCTTGGGCGCGGGCCCCTTGCGCGGCATTAGCTCTTCTCCTTCTTGGCGCCATAGCGGCTGCGAGCCTGCTTGCGGTTCTTGACACCCTGGGTGTCCAGCGAGCCGCGGATGATCTTGTAGCGCACACCGGGCAGGTCCTTCACCCGGCCGCCGCGCACCAGCACCATCGAGTGCTCCTGCAGGTTGTGGCCCTCGCCCGGGATGTAGGCCGTGACCTCTACCTGACTCGTCAGCTTCACACGGGCAACCTTCCGAAGCGCCGAGTTCGGCTTCTTCGGAGTGGTGGTGTACACGCGGGTGCATACGCCACGACGCTGCGGGCTGCCTTTCAGAGCCGCGGTTTTGACCTTGGCGATCTTGTCGCGACGACCCTTTCGGACCAGCTGCTGGATGGTTGGCATCTACCGGCTTTCTGTGTTGCTGTTCTTGTGGTGCTTATCGAGTGCGCTGTTCAAAAGTTCCTGTACTGCAGTTATGCCCCTCCGCGGAATAACTTCATCACCCCGCGGCCGGGCGTGTCGCATGCGTTTGCCCGGAATCGATCATCCGTTGCACTGTGGACACGCGAATTGGCCCGGCATTTACGCCCCCTACTTCAGGCGTCGTTAGCCGCCAGGCACGAGGTCCCACAATACCCGTCCGGAGTCTGGCAGGTCAAAAGCGCCTCCGCGCGGTCGTCCCGGCCGGTCTCCGGCCCGCGTCAGGGCGTCTCGGCCGCCTGCACGGTGCGCCGATCCATCCCGGCCGCCAGGCGCAGCACCATGTCGGTGAACACGGCGTCGGTGTCGATCTCGTCCATCACGCCGGTCATCTCCAGCAGTACGAATCCGTGCATCGCCGACCAGAACTCCAGTGCCGCATAGAAAGCCTCCTCGCCCTGCAGGCCGTAGGAGGACAGCACCGCGATGACCGGTGCGGCCGCACCCCGGGTCACCGCCGTGTATTCGGGGTCGTCACCGCCGAGTGGCATCCGGGTGAATGCGGAGTACCTCCCGGGGTGATGGTGTGCGTAGCTGCGGTAGGCGCCGGCCATCACCAGGACGGCGTCGTCACGGGAGCGCCCCTCCCCCACGCGGTTGAGCATCGTGATGATGTCGTCGATGACCCGGATGCGTACGGCACGGCGCAGATCCTCGAGGCTGTGCACGTGGTTGTACAGCGACGGTCCCTTGGTCCCCAATTGGGTCGCCAGGGCATTGATCGTCAGGGAGTCCCAACCCTCCCGGTCCAGGAATGTCAGGGCGCCGTCGACGATGCCCTCACGGCTCAGCTTCGCTTGACGGGCTCCCGACTTCCCGCTGCGCGCACGGCCACCACCGGACGGTGGCTCCGGCTGAGCTGCCATGGCGGTTTCACCCTTCGATAGGCCGGCCCTGCGCGCCCGGGCTCGCGTGACGTGAGAGATAACTAATGACTCTAGTTGACTCGCACCGGGTCGAAGGGTGGGCGCTCCGAGGTCGCGGCAGGCGCGTTGGCTGTTTGGAAAAGAAATGCGCACATGGGCTGTCGTCGCGCAGTTGGATACACGTAATCTCAATCGAGGTCTCATCGAGCAGACCACCCACCCAACGAAGGGGGGCCCGCAGTGAAATGGACAACCGCCGTGGGAACGCTGGCTGTCTGCGCCGCGAGCGTCGTCGCCGTACCCGCCGCGCCTGCGGCACACGCCAAGAACGGCGACACCCATATCACCGGGCAGGGCGTCGAGACCACGATCGACTGTGGCGACGCCACCCTCATCGTCAACGGGACCAACAACATCGTCACCGCCAAGGGCAGCTGCTGGGCGGTCACCATGATGGGGACCGGCAACACGGTCATCGCCGACACAGTCGTCAACGACATCACCGTGTACGGCTATGACGGGACCGTGTACTTCAAGAACGGCGACCCCGTCATCTGGGATCGCGGCCGCGAGCTGGGGATGGTCAACAGGATCCAGCGAGTAGGGCCCTGAGCCGGCAAGTGTGACAGTTTCCAAAATCGAGAGGAATCGAGAAACCATGCGCGCCAACGGAACTGCCAACACCTTCAGACTGGCCGGCGCGGCTCTGGCAACCGCGGCCGTCGCCGCCGCCGTGGGGCTGGCCGGTTGCAGCTCTACGGCCGGGCCGCCCGGGGGCAGCACGTCGTCCTCGACCAAGTCGTCGACCACCACCAGCAGCGGGGCCGCGGAGACGACCAGCAGCACCGGTGTCCTGCCGACCGGGAGCACTTCGGTCCAGGTGGGCGACACCGTCGTCTACGCGTCTATGGGGCAGACCGCCACGATTGCCTGCGAAGAGGGTAAGTCGCTCAATGTGACCGGGTCGGACAACACGCTGACCGTCAACGGCAACTGCGAGACGGTGAGCGTCGGCGGCACCAAGAACAAGATCACCGTCGACAAGGTCACTAAACGCATCACGGTGCTGGGGATGGACAACACCATCACCTATAAAGACGGCGACCCGGAGATCAACGAAATCGGTCCCAACAACAAGATCACCAAGGGCGGTTAAGTAGCCGGTGCGCCGTGCCGGCCCGCGCCGCCGGCGAAGCGTCCGGCGCCCTCCAGCGCCTCGGCGGCCACTCGGGAGATGCTGGCGAACTCCAGGTCCATCGCCGCGGACTCCGGCAGGCCCCACTGGTGCAGCGCCGACAGCCGGTCCGACCGCAGACATTGCTGCGGCAATGCGGCCAGCTCGGCGGCCAGCTGCTGGGCAGCTTGGCGCCCTTGACCTTTGGGCACCACCCGGTTGGCCAGACCGATCGCCAGCGCCTCTTCGGCCTTGACCCCGCGACCCGTCAGAATCATGTCCATCGCACGGCTGTGCCCGATCAGGCGTGGCAACCGCACGGTTCCGCCGTCGATGAGCGGCACTCCCCAGCGCCGGCAGAACACGCCGAAGACGGCGTCCTCCTCGGCCACTCGCAGATCGCACCACAACGCCAGCTCCAGGCCGCCGGCCACGGCGTAACCGTCGACCGCGGCGATCACCGGCTTGGACAGCATCATGCGCGACGGTCCCATCGGGCCGGGACCGGTCCGGTGCACGGAGTTGGCTTGCGGTGTGCCGAATGCCTTCAAGTCCGCTCCCGCACAGAATGTTCCGCCCTCGCCGCACAACACCGCCACCGACGCGGTGTCGTCGCGGTCGAACGTCTCGAACGCCGTGTGCAGCGCAGCCGCTGTCGGGCCGTTGACCGCATTGCGGGCCTCGGGCCGGTTGATGCACACCGTGGTCACCGGGCCGTCACGCTCCACCCGCACCAAATCGCTCACGTCGCCTCCTGAAGTTGGGTCGTATCACGCAGTTCCGCCAGTTCGGTGGCGAAGTCGTGGTAGGCCGCCCGCAACCGCGCGCCCGGCCAGTCCGCGGGCAGCAGTTCCTCGGGCAGGATCGGATCGGAGTTGAGGTGGCGCACCATGGCCGCTGCCACCACGAAACGACCGGGCATGTCCGACGCTTGACCGATCTCCTCGAGCAACCGGTGGCCTTCGGCGGCCCACCCGGCCAAGTCCCACAGTTGCGCGGCCAGTTCCGCCGGGGCGTCGTCACGGGCCAACAGCACCCGCACTCGGGCCGCAACGTCCGGCGCCAACTGCAGGTCGAGGTTGTCCGGGCGCATCCAGACACCTTCCCGCAATTCGCTGAAACGTTTGTCGTGCATGGTGTTTCGGAGAGAAGCACGGGTACGGGGGTCGGTGCCGACACTAGTGACGACGACGAGGTGCCAGTCCCCGCGCCAGGCCCGGGTTCGCGGCCGCATCGCCTCATCCTGCCGGCGTTGACGGGCCAGCAAGCGGTCGGAGAGCCGATAGCCGTCGGCCGAGCGGATCAGATCACCGGCACCGACCATGCGGGTCAGCGCCACCCGCAGCGTGGCTTCCTTGATACCGAAATCGGTTGTGAGCCGGACCAAGTCGCTGGCGGTGGCCCAGGCCGGGTGCGCCCCGAGCAATACGCTGAGCACCACCGACCGGGCGGTCATGCGGGCCAACGACGTGGGCACTGCCTTACACCTGGGAGGCTCGCCGGCCGTGATCGCCGAACGGTTCGTCGCGGTGCTTGACCGCTTCGCGGAAACCGTGCTCGACCGCGTCGGCGACAAATGCGTGCCCCTCCGCTGTGTGCCGGGCCACTCCGTCGAAGACCGTGCTGACCATGCGGCTGGTGGCGACTCCCTGCTGCAGCAACGGGGCATTGAGCGCGAGCTTGATCATGATCAACTGGTTGACCGGCAACGCGGCGATCCTTGCCACCAACCGCTCGGTGCGGGCGTCGAGATCGGCGGGATCGGGCGCCTCGACGGCCAGGCCCCACTCGGCGGCCTGTGCGCCGGTGATGCAGTCACCGGTGAGCAACAGCCGCTTGGCGCGCTGGTCACCTAACCGGTGCGCCCACAGACCCGCGGCCGGGACACCCCACACCCGGGTCGGCGGGTAGCCGATCTTCGCGTCGGCGGCGGCGATCACCTGATCGGCATGCAGCGCGATGTCGGTGCCACCGGCCACGCAGTAGCCGTGAATCTTCACCACCGTCGGCTTGTCGGCGTGCATCAGGCTGGAGAAGCCGCGCACGAATCGGCTCATCATCTGGTAGTCGATCATCGGGTCCCACGGCTGGTTCGGCAGGTGGTTGACCGCCTGCGTCTTCCCGTCCAGCACCGTGCCGTGGTATCCGCCTTCCTGGCCCGCCGACCCGGTCCGGTCGGCGTAGGCGGACAGGTCGAAACCCGCGCAGAACCCCTCGCCGCGGCCAGAAACCAGAATGACGTGGACATTGGGGTCCAGGTCGGCACGCTCGACCAGGGCCGCGAGCTCCAGCGGGGTGTCGGCGACGATCGCATTGCCCTTCTCGGGCCGGTTGAAGGTGATGCGCGCAACCCGGTCGGTGACCTCGTAGGTCATCGTCTTCAGGTTGTCGAAATCGACCGGTCTGATCGCGTGGGTCATCCTTTGACCAGCGCACGCTCGATGATCGGCGCCAGGTCCAGACCGCTCGGCATGGTGCCGAACGCCCCGCCCCACTGCCCGTCCAGCCGAGTGGCCAGGAAGGCTTCGGCGACCGCCGGGTGGCCGTGGCGGACCAACAGCGATCCCTGCAGCGCCAGGCAGATGTCCTCGGCCACCTTGCGGGCCCGGTATGCGATCGTGTCCAGATCGGCCAGCTGCTCGCGCAGCCGCTCGACGTGGGCGTCCTGCCTGGCGTCCTGGCCCGCGGTCTGGGCCAGTTCGTCGAACAGCACCTCGACGGACTCGGGCCGAGTTGCCATGGCGCGCAACGTATCCAGCGCGCTGACATTGCCCGAACCCTCCCAGATGCCCATCAGTGGGGCCTCCCGGTAGAGCCGCGGCATGCCGGAGTCCTCGACGTAACCGTTGCCGCCCAGGCATTCCAGCGCCTCGGCCGCATGCGGCGTGGAGCGCTTGCACACCCAGTATTTGCTGGCCGCCAGGCCGATGCGGCGCAGCAGCGCCTCCCGCTCGTCGCCCCGGGCGGCTTTGTCGGTGGCTCCGGCCATCCGCATCGCCACCATGGTGGCGGCCTCGGCCTCGACCGCCAGGTCGGCCAGCACATTGCGCATCAGGGGCTGATCAATCAGGTAGGCACCGAACGCCTTTCGGTGTTGGGCGTGATACGTGGCGCGGGTGAGTCCGGTGCGCATGCTGGTGGCGCTGCCCAGCGTGCAGTCCAGGCGGGTGAGGTTGACCATCTCGATGATGGTCGGGACGCCACGGCCCTCCTCGCCGACCAGCCACGCGGTGGCGTCGTCGTATTCGACCTCACTGGATGCGTTGGCGTGGTTACCGAGTTTGTCCTTGAGCCGTTGCAGAAACATCCGGTTGCGGGAGCCGTCGGGCAGGATGCGCGGCAACATGAAGCAAGACAAGCCGCCCGGCGCCTGGGCGAGTACCAGGAAGATGTCGCACATCGGCGCCGACGTGAACCACTTGTGACCGCGCAGGCTGTAGGTGCCGTCGCCGTTGGGCAACGCCTGCGTGGTGCCGGCCCGCACGTCGGAGCCGCCCTGTTTCTCGGTCATCGACATGCCCGCGGTGATGCCGCGCTTCGTGGCGGCCAGCTTCAGCTCCGGGTCGTACTCGCGGCTGGTGAGCAGCGGTTCGTACACGGCAGCCAGTTCGGGATTGAATCGCAGCGCCGGCACCACGGCGTAGGTCATCGAGATCGGACAGATGTGACCCGCCTCGACCGTCCAGACGGACGTCTTGGCGGCCCGCACCACGTGGGCCCCCGGCCGGTCGTCGGCCCAGGGGGCCGCGTGCAGGCCGTGCGCGATCGCGGTGCGCATCAGTTCGTGGTACGCCGGGTCGTACTCCACTTCGTCGACGCGGTGCCCGACCCGGTCATGGGTGTGCAGCACGGGCCGGTTGCGGTCGGCCAGCTCGCCCCAACGTTGCGCCTCGCGACCACCCGAGAGAGCCCCGAGCTCGGTCACCTCATCCAGTCCCCACTGCCCACCCTCGCGGATCAGGGCCTCGATGAGAACGGGCGAGGAGGCCGGGTTGTGATTCTCCAGCGGCGGCACCTGGTTGGTCACGACATGCGTATCTGGCATGTCGCCAATGTTACATTTTCCCTACAACCGCACAAGAGGTGTAACGGGCGCGTGGACGCCGGCGGCCGCGGCACACGTGAGCGCGGTCGATCGCCAGGCAGGAGTCCCGCATCGGCCGGTGCGCGGAGTCAATGGAACACGAAGACGGTGATCGCCGCCGCGGCGCGGATCAGAGCGGCGAGCACGGCGGGGTGGGTCCAGCCGCGGTCCGCACCCTCGATGAGGCCGTACACCAGCGCGCCGACACCCAGGGCGCTCAATCCGGCGCCAGGGAAGTCCGGGGCGGGTTGCTCGGCGCGTCTGGTGTCGGGCACGACGATGAGCGTGACGACGAGGCAAACCCCCGCCAGGGCGGTGGTGCCGATGAATGTGGAGCGCCACGAGTAGTGCTCGAGCAGGACACCGCTCAGCAGCAATCCCATGATCGATCCCGCGCTGGCGAATCCGACCCAGATGCCGACCGTGCGGACATTGCGATCGGCACGCGCCACAGCGGTGATCGTCGACATGGCGCTGGGCATCACGAGTGCCGCACCGAAGCCCATGATCACCCGGGCGATCATGACCAGGTGCGGCGAGCCGGCCGCTGCCGCCAGCGCGTTGGCCAAGCCGAAGATCAACTGCTGACGGCCAGCGTGCGGCAGTGACCCGCCTCGTCACCGATGGCTCCGGCCGGCAGCACCAGCGCCGCGAGTGCAACCGTGGGCGCATCGGCGATCCAGGTCAGATCGGTGGCGCCGGCCCCTTCGTGGAGCGTGATGTCGGGTAGCGCAACGTTGACGCCGGCAACGGCCGACATGACGACGACAAGGGCGCCGCAGCAAGCCAGAGCCACACTTCGGGGATCACTGCGTAAAACGCTGCGTTCTACATTTTCGCGTGCCATGACAACCGCCTCATACCTTGTTGGTGAAGATATCTTCACCAACAAGGTATGAGGCGGTCAAGATTTAATGAATATTTCTTCAGAAATCAGGTAGGCTCGGGGCCCGAACATTCCCGATCTCCGGAGCGGCCACGTTGGACCCCGTCGTCAAACCACCCAATCGCATCGAACGGCGCAAGCGGCGCACCCGCGCGGCGCTGATCACGGCCGCCCAGGGCTTCATCGCCGCCGGCACTCCTCATGTGCCGATCCAGGACATCTGCCAGGCCGCCGACGTAGGTGTGGGCTCCTTCTACAACCATTTCGAGACCAGGGACCAGCTGTTCGACGCCGCGATAGACGAGGCTCTCGACGCGCACGGCGCCCTGCTCGACGCGTTGACCGCATCCATCGAGGATCCCGCCGAGAGGTTCGCCTTCAGTTTCCGGGTAACCGGACGCATGTTCCGGCGGCCGGAGAGTCGGATGGTCCTCAATCACGGCCCGGAACTGATCACCGAAGAACGGGGCCTGGCGCCGCGCGCCAGGCGTGATATCGAAGCGGCGGCCGAGTCCGGGAGATTTCAGGTGGCCGATCCCAAA
Source organism: Mycobacterium gordonae (assembly GCF_017086405.1). Classification (NCBI taxonomy): domain Bacteria; kingdom Bacillati; phylum Actinomycetota; class Actinomycetes; order Mycobacteriales; family Mycobacteriaceae; genus Mycobacterium; species Mycobacterium camsae. The sequence goes on along the minus strand of NZ_CP070973.1, from coordinate 1,259,183 downwards.
CTGGCCATGGCGGTCGCGGCCGGGGCTTTGCTCGGACTGGGACAGCTGGTGCAGACCGAGCCTGAGCGCGACGCCGCCCAGACCGCCGATCAGGTCACCCAAGACCTGCTGCGGATGTTCGGCGTAGCCGCCGACGACGCACGCGAGTTGTGCAGCCAGTCGCTCCAGATCGGTGGGATCGATGTGGCGGATCTGTTGGAGCAGCGCGTCACCGGCTAGCGGACTTCGGGTGCGTCAATCGATGGCGTTGTCACGCAGGAAAGCGATGTCGTCCTTGCGGCCCTCGTCGGCGGTCTCACAGATGACCGGGGCGTCCGCGGCCCTGACGACCGCGACAAGCAACCCGGGGTCGATCTGGCCGGTGCCGAAGTTGGCGTGCCGGTCTGCCCCGGATCCGGCCGCGTCTCTGGAGTCGTTGCAGTGCACCAGGTCGATGCGGCCCGTCAGTGCCTTGATGCGGTCGACCGCGTCGATCAGCGCCTCGCCGGCCGCCCAGGCGTGACAGGTGTCCAGACAGAAACCAATTCCCTTGTCGCCGATGTGGTCCCACAACCTGCCGATGGTGTCGAAGTACCGAGCCATCGCGTGGTCGCCACCCGCGGTGTTCTCCAGGTAGATCTGCATGTCGGTTTCCAGGTAGTCCAGCGCTTTGACCCAGCGTTCGAAGCCGGCCTCCATGTCGTTGTCGTCGGCATGACCGCCATGCACGATCACTGCGGTGGCATCGATCGCCGCAGCCGCGTCACAGGTGTCTTGCAAGATCTTGCGGGACGGAATGCGGATTCGGTTGTTGGCCGACGCGACATTGATCAGATACGGAGCGTGCACGTACAGCGGCACGCTCGAGCTTTTCAGCGCCTCGGCGTCATCGCGCGGCTTCGGTTTCTTCCAGCTCTGTGGGTTGCCGAGAAAGAACTGCACCACGTCGGCACCGTCTGCCTCGGCTGCGGCAAGGGGGTCGTCCTGGCGAACATGCGAACCGATGAGCACTTGCCCAGTCTAGTGAGGCCGTCGCGCGGGGAGCGAAGCATAAGGTGTTGAGCGTGACGGACGAGGCAACGCTTGCGGTGGGACTGTCGGTGGGGCTTTCGGTTGGGAGAGGCATCTCGGATATCACCGGCGAGGCCGCCGAATGCGGCATGCTCGGGTACGGCAAGACGGGCCAACTCACCGCTGGTATCCACCTACGGTTGCGGTCGCGCGCATTCGTCTTCGCCGAGGCCACACCGGGAGGCGCCCGGGTCCTGCTGGTGGTCGCCGAGCTGCCGCTGCCGATGCAGAACGTGACCGACGAGGTGCTGCGCCAGTTGGCGAGGTCATACGGCGATACCTACACCGCACAGAACACGCTGATCACCACCACACACACCCACTCCGGACCCGGCGGTTATTGCGGACACCTGCTGTACAACCTGTCCACCAGTGGGTTCCGCCCGGCAACCTTTGCGGCGATCGTGGACGGCATCGTCGAATCGGTGCGCTTTGCCCACGACGATCTGGCACCCGCACAGGTGGCGGTGTCGCACGGCGAGTTGCACGGGGCGAGCGTCAACCGCTCACCGGCCGCCTTCGATCGCAACCCGGTTTCCGACCGGCAGCACTTCCCTGACCGCATCGACCCGCACACCACCCTGATTCAGATCGATCGCGGCGAAAAGACCGTGGGCACAATACATTTCTTCGCCACCCACGGCACCAGCATGACCAACCGCAACCTGCTCATCTCCGGAGACAACAAGGGTTTCGCCGCCTATCACTGGGAGCGCACCCATTGCGGTGCGGACTACCTCGCCGGCCAACCCGAATTCATCGCGGCCTTCGCGCAGACCAACCCGGGCGACATCAGTCCGCACGTCGGCGGGCCGATCGGATACGGCCCGTCCCGGGAAGCCGACGAATTGGAGAACACCCGTCAGATCGGCCTCTCCCAGTTCGAGGATGCGTTCGGACAACTCGACAGGGGCACCCCAATCGGCACCGGCGTCGAGTCCAGGCTCACCTACGTCGATCTCAGTGCCGTGGAGGTCAGCGGACAGTACACCCCCGACGGTCAACTGCGCCGTACCGGGCGACCCATGATCGCCGCGGCGATGTTCGCCGGGACCGACGAGGGCGAAGGCTTTCCCGGGTTCCGGCAAGGCCAGGGACGAAACCCGTTCTGGGACAGGCTATCCCGTGGCATATACCGCGTGGCCGGCAAGCTGCGTTCGGCACAGCAGCCCAAGGGGTTGGTCATTCCGGCACACCTGGTGAACCGGCTGCAGCCTTTCATTCAGGAGGTCGTTCCCGTCCAGCTGCTGCGAGTCGGACGGCTCTATCTGATCGGCATTCCCGGCGAGCCAACGATTGTCTCGGGTCTTCGACTACGTCGCACAGTGGCGTCGATCGTCGGCGCCGACCTCGATGATGTGCTCTGCGTGGGCTATAGCAACGCCTACATCCACTACGTGACCACGCCCGAGGAATACCTGGAACAGCGTTACGAAGGCGGCAGCACCCTGTTCGGCCGATGGGAGCTGCCGGCGCTGATGCAGACCGTCGCCGGACTCGCCGAGGCCATGCGCGACGGCCGCCCGATGACGCCCACGGCCCGCCCCCGGCCGCACAAGCCCCGCAGCTGGCTGCGGGGGGCTCCCGCCGACACCGGGTCCTTCGGCGCGATCGTCGCCGAGCCGGACGCGACATACCGTCCGGGCGACTCGGTCGAGGCCGTGTTCGTCAGCGCCTACCCCAGCAACGACGTCCACCGCAACCGGACCTTTCTCGAGGTGGTCCACCTCCGCGGTAAGGACTGGGTACGAGTCGCCGACGACGGCGACTGGTCGACCACCTTTCGGTGGGAGCGCGAAGGGCGCAGCGGCTCGCGGGTGCGGCTACGGTGGGACATTCCGGCCGATGCGGCGCCCGGACACTACCGCATCGTGCATCACGGGGTGGCCCGCGACACCTACGGCAGGCTCGAACCTTTCCAGGCGACGACGCACGAGTTTTGCGTGGGCTAGCCGTTATTACCCTATTACTCGTCAACGGTCTGGTTCTTCGGGTTCGGTCCGGCATGGGGCAGCTGGGCCGACCGCGGCAGAATCCGTCTCCGACTGACGATGGGCAGCCCGGTGCGGGAATTAGCACCGGCCGCGCAAGTGAGACGGGCCGTCAGGCGACCTCAGAAGATTGGCTCGACTTCTCATTGCCCATGAGAGCAAGTATTCGCCGAAACTCTACGGAGAGCCGGTCCGCTTTCGTGTGGAGGTCAGCCGACAGGTCGAGGGGAAACTGCACCCCAGACAGTGCCCGCTCCAGCCACTCCCAATCCTCCTCCCAGATCATCTGCTCGTACTTGCCGAACATCTCGGCCTGGTGGGCATCTTCGGTCGCCGATCCGGTCACCGACTTGTACACCCGGGAACTGTCGCGGTCTTTGGGCTGGACAGCAAGGGTGATGAAGTGCCACCCCCCTGCGTCTGGGTACTCGATGCACAGCGTTCCGGTAAACGGCGGCCAGTAGCGGTAGGTCAGCCGGCGCAGCTGTACCTCCGACCGGAGACCCTGATGCACGCCCGAGTCGATTCGGTTGGTGAAGCTGTGTTCGGTCGTTGCCGTGAATCCCATGCCGCACCGCTGGAATTCACGGCGCTCGATAGGCTCTGGGCCGGCGCCGCCAATGGTCGCCGTGTGCACGAATGGCACGTGAGCTTCATCGAAGAAGTTTTCGATGAGGAACGCCGGGTTGACCCCCACCTCCGTGGGCGGCAGGAACTCGATGCCACAGTTGGCTTGTCCCCGCGGAGGCGCAAGGTCGGGCAGGGTCGCCCGCGGCGCACTCGGCGCCAACCACACCAGGCCGTCTTGTTCAGCCACCGCCGCCGGCCGACGCAGCGCCGAACGCGCCGGAATCGACGCTCCATCACCAAGGGCCGGAATTTCCACGCAGGCACCGTCGGCGGCGAACCGCCATCCGTGGTACCCACACCGCAGCGTGTCCGCAACGATCTCACCAGCCGAAAGCCGCGCCCGCCGGTGCGGACACGAATCGGCGAACGCAACCACGACGCCATCCAGGCGGCTCAGCACCCACTGCTGCCCGCCGAGCACAATCCCAACCGGCGCTTCGGCGACCTCCGAAGACAGCGCTACGGGGTGCCAGAACTCCACGAAAGCCGGATGTGTATCCGCGAGTTGACCGGCAGTTTCGCTCGCGCCATCATCAGCCACGGCCCCTGAATATAGTGCGAGGTCGTGTCGTGAGCACCCCGATCGCCGTCGTCAGCGTCATCGCCCTATCGATAGTCGGAATACCCGTAGTCGTCCAATGGAACCGCGGCACCGGTCGCCTGGCCGAAGTCCGGGCTGTAGTACTGGTCCTCGTACGACGGAATGGTGTATGCGGCGGCCCGGGCCTCCTCGGTCGGCTGCACCTGGATGTTGCGGTACCGGTTGATGCCGGTACCGGCCGGGATCAGCTTTCCGATGATCACGTTCTCCTTCAGACCGTTGAGCTTGTCGCTGCGGCAGTTGATCGCCGCATCGGTCAGCACACGCGTTGTCTCCTGGAACGACGCCGCACTCAGCCACGAGTCGGTGGCCAGCGACGCCTTCGTGATACCCATCAGCACCGGACGACCGGCGGCGGGTTCGCCGCCCTCGGCCACCACCCGGCGGTTCTCCGCCTCGAACTCCGCACGGTCGATCAGAGAACCGGGCAGGAACTCCGTCGCGCCCGAATCGATGATGGTGACCCGGCGCAGCATCTGGCGCACGATGACCTCGATGTGCTTGTCGTGGATCGACACACCCTGCGCGCGGTAGACCTCCTGGACCTCGCGGACCAGGTGGATCTGCACCTCACGCGGGCCCTGCACACGCAGCACCTCGTGCGGGTCGGCCGAGCCCTCCATCAACTGCTGGCCTACCTCGACGTGGTCGCCATGGGCGAGCACCCGCTCGGAACCGTCCTCGTGCTTGAACACCCGCAGGCGCTGACGCTTGGACAGCTTGTCGTAGACCACTTCCTCGCCACCGTCGTCGGGAACGATGGTGATCTTGTAGAAGCGCTCGCCGTCCTCGAGTTGCACGCGACCGGTGACGTCGGCGATGGGCGCCTTGCCCCGGGGCACGCGGGCCTCGAACAGCTCCTGCACACGCGGCAGACCGCCGGTGATGTCCTCACCCACACCACCCTGGTGGAAGGTACGCATGGTCAGCTGCGTACCGGGCTCACCGATGGACTGGGCGGCGACGATGCCGACGGCCTCGCCGATGTCGACCAGCTTGCCGGTGGCCATCGACCGTCCGTAGCAGGTGGCGCAGACACCGGTACCGGTGGTGCAGGTCAGCACCGAACGGACCTTGATCTGCGTGATGCCGGCCGCCAGCAGGGCCTCGATCGACGGGTCGCCGAGGTCCTCGCCGCGCGCGACGATGACATTGCCGGCCTCATCGACCGCGTCGGCGCCCAAAGTCCGTGCGTACGCAGAGGTTTCGATGTACGGGTCACGGATCAGGGTGCCGTCGGGCTGGCGCTCGGCCAGTTCGACGACGATGCCGCGCTCGGTCTGGCAGTCGTGCTCGCGCACGATCACGTCCTGGCTGACGTCCACCAGACGACGGGTCAGGTAGCCGGAGTCGGCGGTACGCAATGCGGTGTCCGCCAGACCCTTTCGGGCGCCGTGGGTGTTGATGAAGTACTCGAGCACGGTCAGGCCCTCGCGGAACGACGACTTGATTGGACGCGGGATGAACTCACCCTTCGGGTTGGTCACCAGTCCCTTCATGCCGGCCAGCGTCCGGGTCTGGGTGAAGTTACCGGTAGCGCCGGACTCCACGATCGTGATGATCGGGTTGTCGCTCGGGTAGTGTTCCCGCAGCGCCTGACCGACCTCGTCGGTGGCTTCCTTCCAGATCTCGACCAGGGCCTCGTTGCGTTCGTCGTGGTTCAGCGCGCCACGCTGGAACTGCTTCTCGACCTTCTCCGCGCGCTCCTCGTAGGCGTCCAGAATCTCCTTCTTGCGCGGCGGAACCAGCACGTCGGCCATCGAGACCGTGACACCGCTGCGGGTCGCCCAGTAGAAGCCGGCGTCCTTGAGCTTGTCCACGGTCTGCGCGACCACGATCATCGGGTAGCGCTCGGCCAGGTCGTTGATGATCGAGGCCTGCACCTTCTTGTGCATCTGCTTGTTCACGAACGGATAGCCCAGCGGCAGCAGCTCGTTGAACAGCACCCGGCCCAGCGTGGTCTCGGCAACCCAGGCGTCACCCGGCTGCCAGCCGTTGGCGCCGAACAGCTCCGCCTCGAGCTCGGCCGGCGGACGCAGCTGGGTCAGCCGCACCTTGATCTTGGCCCGCACCGAGAGCAGGCCGCGGTCGGCGGCCATGATCGCCTCGGCAGGCGAGGAGTAGACCCCGGTCTCCGATTGGTCCGTCGCCGAAGGCTGGAACTCACCCTTGTCTCCGGCAACCTCGGTGGTCAGGAAGTACAACCCGGTCACCATGTCCAGTCGCGGCATGGCCAGCGGACGGCCAGAGGCGGGCGACAGGATGTTGTTCGACGACAGCATCAGGATGCGCGCCTCGGCCTGGGCCTCCGCGCTCAGCGGCAGGTGCACGGCCATCTGGTCCCCGTCGAAGTCGGCGTTGAACGCCTCACACACCAACGGGTGCAGCTGAATGGCCTTGCCTTCCACCAGCATCGGCTCGAAGGCCTGGATACCCAGCCGGTGCAGGGTGGGCGCGCGGTTGAGCAGCACGGGGTGCTCGGCGATGACCTCCTCGAGCACGTCCCACACCTGCGGACGCTGACGCTCCACCATCCGCTTGGCGCTCTTGATGTTCTGCGCGTGGTTGAGGTCCACGAGCCGCTTCATCACGAACGGCTTGAACAGCTCGAGTGCCATCAGCTTGGGCAGACCGCACTGGTGCAGCTTGAGCTGCGGGCCGACCACGATGACCGAACGGCCCGAGTAGTCGACGCGCTTGCCGAGCAGGTTCTGACGGAACCGGCCCTGCTTGCCCTTGAGCAGGTCGGACAGCGACTTCAGCGGACGGTTGCCCGGCCCGGTGACGGGACGGCCGCGGCGGCCGTTGTCGAACAGCGCGTCCACCGACTCCTGCAACATCCGCTTCTCGTTGTTGACGATGATCTCGGGCGCGCCGAGGTCGATCAGCCTCTTGAGCCGGTTGTTGCGGTTGATCACGCGGCGGTACAGGTCGTTGAGGTCAGAGGTGGCGAACCGGCCACCGTCGAGCTGCACCATCGGGCGCAGCTCCGGCGGGATCACCGGGACGGCGTCGAGGACCATGCCCATCGGCGAGTTGCCCGACTGCTGGAACGCGGCGACCACCTTCAGGCGCTTGAGAGCACGAAGCTTCTTCTGGCCCTTGCCACTTCGGATGACCTCACGCAGATTCTCGGCCTCGGCGTCGATGTCGAAGTTCTCGATCAACTTCTGGATCGACTCCGCGCCCATGGCACCGGTGAAGTACTCGCCGTAGCGGTCCTGCAACTCGCGGTAGAGGTTCTCATCCACGATCAGCTGCTTGGGGGCCAACTTGGTGAAGGTGGTCCAGATGTCTTCGAGGCGGTCCAGCTCGCGTTGCGCGCGGTCACGAAGCTGGCGCATCTCGCGCTCGCCGCCGTCGCGCACCTTGCGCTTGGCGTCGGCCTTGGCGCCCTCGGCTTCCAGCTCGGCCAGATCGGCCTCGAGCTTCTGGGCGCGGGCCTCCAGGTCGGCGTCGCGCTGATCCTCGACGGCCTTGCGCTCCACCACCATTTCGGCTTCCAGCGTGGAGAGCTCGTTGTGCCGCATCTCGTCGTCGACCGCCGTGATCACGTACGCGGCGAAGTAGATGATCTTTTCCAGGTCCTTGGGGGCCAGGTCCAGCAGGTAGCCCAAGCGCGAGGGGACGCCCTTGAAGTACCAGATGTGGGTGACCGGGGCGGCCAGCTCGATGTGACCCATCCGCTCACGGCGCACCTTCGCGCGGGTCACCTCGACGCCACAGCGCTCACAGATGATGCCCTTGAAGCGCACGCGCTTGTACTTGCCGCAGTAGCACTCCCAGTCGCGAGTCGGCCCGAAGATCTTCTCGCAGAACAAGCCGTCCTTCTCGGGCTTGAGGGTGCGGTAGTTGATGGTCTCCGGCTTCTTGACCTCGCCGTAGGACCACTGACGGATGTCCTCCGCGGTTGCCAGGCCGATTCGGAGCTCATCGAAGAAGTTGACGTCTAACACGTAACTCCCTTTCCCCTTGCGGGTTTAGTTACCACTAGCTGTATTTACGCAAGATCCTCGACGGACGCGGATTCGTTGCGCGACAAGTTGATTCCCAGGTTGGCGGCCGCCCGCTCGAGGTCTTCGTCCTCGCCTTCGCGCAGCTCGATGGCCGCACCGTCGGACGACAGCACCTCGACGTTGAGGCACAGCGACTGCAGCTCCTTGAGCAGCACCTTGAACGACTCGGGGATGCCCGGCTCGGGGATGTTCTCGCCCTTGACGATGGCTTCGTAGACCTTCACCCGACCGACGGTGTCGTCGGACTTGATGGTCAACAGCTCCTGCAGCGTGTAGGCCGCGCCGTAGGCCTGCATCGCCCAGCACTCCATCTCACCGAACCGCTGGCCACCGAACTGCGCCTTACCACCAAGCGGCTGCTGGGTGATCATCGAGTACGGGCCGGTGGAACGGGCGTGGATCTTGTCGTCCACCAGGTGGTGCAGCTTCATGATGTACATGTAGCCAACCGTCACCGGGTACGGGAACGGCTCGCCGCTGCGCCCGTCGAACAGCACGGCCTTGCCGTCGCCGTTGACCATCACCTCGCCGTCGCGGTTGGGCAGCGTGCAGGACAGTAGGCCCTGCAGCTCCTCTTCCTTGGCACCGTCGAACACCGGGGTCGACACGATCTGGTTCGGCTGAGCATGCCGCAGGCCCTCCGGCAGGTTCGCCGCCCATTCCGGGGCGCCTTCGATGTTCCAGCCGGCCTTGGCCACCCACCCGAGGTGGGTCTCCAGGATCTGGCCGATGTTCATCCGTCGTGGCACACCGTGGGTGTTCAGGATGATGTCCACCGGGGTGCCGTCCGGCATGAACGGCATGTCCTCCACCGGCAGGATCTTGCCGATGACGCCCTTGTTGCCGTGCCGTCCGGCCAGCTTGTCGCCGTCGGAGATCTTGCGCTTCTGCGCGACGTAGACCCGAACCAGCTCGTTGACCCCGGCGGGCAGTTCGTCGTCGTCTTCGCGGGAGAACACCCGGATGCCGATGACCTTGCCGGACTCACCGTGCGGCACCTTCAGTGAGGTGTCGCGGACCTCGCGGGCCTTCTCGCCGAAGATGGCGCGCAGCAGCCGCTCCTCCGGGGTCAGTTCGGTCTCCCCCTTCGGAGTGACCTTGCCGACCAGGATGTCGCCGTCGCGGACCTCCGCGCCGATGCGCACGATGCCGCGCTCGTCCAGGTCCGCCAGCACCTCGTCGGAGACGTTCGGGATGTCCCGGGTGATCTCCTCGGCGCCCAGCTTGGTGTCCCGGGCGTCGATTTCGTGCTCCTCGATGTGAATCGAGGTCAGCACGTCCTCTTCGACGAGGCGGTTGGACAGGATGATGGCGTCCTCGTAGTTGTGACCCTCCCACGGCATGACCGCCACCAGCAGGTTCTTGCCCAGGGCCATCTCACCGTTTTCGGTGCAGGGCCCGTCGGCGATCACCTGGCCGGCTTCCACCCGGTCGCCGGCGTCCACGATCGGCGACTGGTTGGCGCAGGTGCCGTGGTTGGAGCGGGCGAACTTGCGCATCCGGTAGGTGCGCCGGGTGCCCACGTCGTGCATGACGGTGATGTAGTCGGCCGACACCTCTTCGATGATGCCGGCCTCCTCGGCGACGACGACGTCGCCGGCGTCGATCGCCGCACGCAGCTCCATGCCGGTGCCCACCAGCGGCGCCTCGCTGCGCACCAGCGGAACCGCCTGGCGCTGCATGTTGGCGCCCATCAGGGCACGGTTGGCGTCGTCGTGCTCGAGGAACGGAATCATCGCGGTCGCCACCGACACCATCTGGCGCGGCGAGACGTCCATGTAATCCACCTCGGACGAGGGCACGTACTCCACCTCGCCCGCCTTCCGGCGGACCAGAACGCGCGGTTCAGCAAACCGGCCGCTCTCGTCGATCGGCGAGTTGGCCTGCGCCACCACGTGGCGGTCCTCCTCGTCGGCGGTCAGGTAGTGGATCTCATCGGAGACCACACCGTCGACCACCTTCCGATAAGGCGTCTCGATGAAGCCGAACGGGTTGACCCGCGCGTACACCGAAAGCGAGCCGATCAGACCGATGTTCGGGCCTTCGGGCGTCTCGATCGGGCACATGCGGCCGTAGTGCGACGGGTGGACGTCACGGACCTCCAGCCCCGCGCGCTCACGGGACAGACCGCCCGGCCCCAGCGCCGACAGACGACGCTTGTGGGTGAGGCCCGACAGCGGGTTGTTCTGGTCCATGAACTGCGAGAGCTGGCTGGTGCCGAAGAACTCCTTGATCGCGGCGACGACCGGCCGGATGTTGATCAGGGTCTGCGGCGTGATCGCCTCGACGTCCTGGGTGGTCATCCGCTCGCGGACGACACGCTCCATGCGGGACATGCCGACCCGGATCTGGTTCTGGATCAGCTCGCCGACGGTACGCAACCGGCGGTTGCCGAAGTGGTCGATGTCGTCGGTCTCCACCGGCACCTCGCTGCCACCCGGGACCGTCATCGTGTGCTGGCCCTCGTGCAGACGGACCAGGTACTCGATGGTGGCGACGACGTCCTCTTCGGTCAGCGTGGAGCTGGTGATCGGCTCGCCGGCGTGCAGGCCGAGTTTCTTGTTGACCTTGTAGCGACCGACACGGGCCAGGTCATAGCGCTTCTCCTTGAAGAACAGGTTCTCCAGCAGGGTCTGCGCGGACTCCTTGGTGGGCGGTTCGCCCGGACGCAACTTGCGGTAGATGTCCAGCAGCGCCTCGTCGGTGCCTGCGGTGTTGTCCTTCTCCAGGGTCCCCATCATGATCTCGGAGAAACCGAACCGCTCGTGGATCTGCTCGTTGGTCCAGCCGAGGGCCTTGAGCAGCACGGTGACGGGCTGGCGGCGCTTGCGGTCGATACGCACGCCGACGGTGTCGCGCTTGTCGACGTCGAACTCCAGCCAGGCGCCACGGCTGGGGATCACCTTGACGCTGTGCAGCATCTTCTCGGTGGACTTGTCGATCGTCTCGTCGAAGTAGACACCGGGCGAGCGGACCAGCTGGCTGACCACGACACGCTCGGTGCCGTTGATGATGAAGGTGCCCTTCTCGGTCATCATTGGGAAGTCACCCATGAACACCGTCTGGCTCTTGATCTCGCCGGTGTTGTTGTTGATGAACTCGGCCGTGACGAACAGCGGAGCCGCGTACGTCATGTCCTTGTCTTTGCACTCATCGACGGGCGCCTTGACCTCGTCAAAGCGCGGGTCGGAGAACGACAGCGACATCGAGCCGGAGAAGTCCTCGATCGGTGAGAGCTCGTCGAGCACCTCTTCGAGGCCGCCCTTGGGGGTGACCTCGCCGCGCTCCAGCGCGCGCTCCCGCCAACCCTGCGAGCCGATCAGCCACTCGAACGAGTCGGTCTGAACGTCAAGCAGCCCCGGAACCTCAAGCGGTTCACGGAGCTTGGCGAAAGAAACGCGGTTCGGCGCCCCAGGTACGGAGTTGTTTGAGCTCTGGCGGAAATCAGCCAAGATGCATCCTTCCAGCACCTCGTGCGACCAACGAGAGCTAGAAGTGAAAGCCGGTGCGACCCGGTGCCCACCAAAGCCTGTTCGCCGCAGATAATTGTGTCGGTTCGGCTGGCGGACGAACTGTCCGGAACTCACGCACGCAACTGAAGCTGAGCCGCGGGTGGACTCAGGCTAAGACCACGGTGTCGTTAGCGGCCAAGAGGCGATTGTGAGGTGGGCAGGAAGTAGCCAGCGCAACGTCCAACAATAGCGCAGACGCGCGCATTCCTCAAATACCCACGACAACTAGCAGTCATACGCCGTCCTTGGACTTGTGACGACCGATGGCGCTGGCTGGCGACCTCGAGTTGCCCGTGGACAGATACGACACATGCTGCCCAACAGATTGACCCGTTTAGGCCTCGTCGTCAAGGGGTGCACGCGGCAAGTTGTGGGAAGTTGTGGTTAATTACCTGCTGCCCACCGGGCGCGTGAACGGCGCAAGACGCCAGCGTGCAGCCGTCGTACCGAATCCCGTGTCGGCGGTAAAAATCCCACCGAGGGCAATTCGTCAGAGGAGCCGTGCCCCGGGCGCATAACGCCCCGCAGGGATCAGAACTCGTGCGCCTGGTACTTGTGCGTGCCCTCGAGGTCGTCGAGGATTGCCGCCTGGGCGTCCTTGGGCAGCGTGTGCAGCATGGCCCGCACCCGGGCCTGACGACGGGCCACCGCTTTACGCTCCGGCATGCCGGGCGACGCCACGATCTGCGGCGGTACGCCCTCGATCTCCTCGACACCACCGGCGTGCTGACCGGCGTCCAGCGCGGCCTGCTCTTCGGCCATGGTGGCCTCGTCCTTCTCTTCGGACATGCCGATCGGGCCGATCCGGCGGCCGTTGAGGAACTGCCGCACCACCGGCTCGTCGCTGGTCAGCAGCACCTCGCGCGGGCCGAACATGACCAGGTGCTTGCGGAAGAGCATGCCCATGTTGTCCGGCACGGTGCGGGCGATGTTGATGTTGTGCGTCACGATCAGGATGGTCGCGTCGATCTGGGCGTTGATGTCCATGATCAGCTGGCTCAGGTACGCGGTACGGACCGGGTCCAGACCGGAGTCGGGCTCGTCGCAGAGGATGATCTGCGGGTCCAGCACCAGGGCCCGGGCCAGGCCGGCACGCTTGCGCATACCACCGGAGATCTCACCGGGGAACTTCTTCTCGTCGCCGCCAAGACCCACCATCGTCAGTTTCTCCATGACGATGTCGCGGATCTCCTTTTCCTTCTTCTTGGTGTGCTCGCGCAACGGGAACGCGGTGTTGTCGTAGAGGTTCATCGAACCGAACAGCGCGCCGTCCTGGAACAGCACGCCGAACAGGGTGCGGATCTCGTAGAGCTCTTTGGCCGAGCATTCGATGATGTCGGTGCCGTCGATGATGATCGATCCGCGCTCCGGCCGCAGCAGCCCGATCAGTGACTTCAGGAAAACCGACTTGCCGGTACCCGACGGGCCCAGGAGAACGCTGACCTCCCCGGACGGGATCTCGAGCGTGACGTCTTCCCAGATCCTCGAGGATCCGAAGGACTTCGTGAGTCCGTTGACCTCGATGCTGACGCCCATGGGAAATCCTTCCGTCAACGCGCAAATTCGCCACCAGGCCCCGTGTGGCTTGAGTCACTGTAGCGCACGCCTGCTGCGCCACATCAGGGTTGGGAAGATAACAATCTTCCAGGCGTCCTGATCAGCCCCGTCAGTCCCGCGGCGCCCAGTTACCGTGGAAGCCCATCGGCACGCGCTGGGGCAGATGCACGGTCGCCACCGACTGCAACGTCTGGGCGTCCAGCAGCAGCAACTGACCCTCGTCGTGGCCGCGGTGATAGCCGTAACCCATCAGAATGCCGTCGTCTTCCGCCGTGGCGCCCGCGCCGCTCCCCGGGTTGGGGACGAACGACATCTCGCCGATCACAAGTTCGGGGTCGAGCGCGGCGACCTCACTGGATCCGGTCGCGTAATCGTGCTTGTACAGCGCGGTCACCATCGGCGTTCCCTGCTCTTCAGCGAGGTAGCCGTCGTCGACCCCGACGGCGTAGCCGAACCGGTGTTGAGCGCCGGTCAGCGTCTCATTGATCCGGGGGAACTCCTGCGGCCGGTCGTCGCGACGGTCGGTTGACACCGATCCGGTCGCCAGATTGATCGTCCAACGCTCCAGCATCGGCCGGGTCTCTCCGGGTCCACGGCGGTCGCGATCGAACATCCGCGGGTAACTGACCACGTCAAGAATTAGGTATTCAGAACCGTTGCGGATCTCGGAGTACGCGTTGAGCGGGTGGTAGACGTAGCACGGCTCGATGTCGAACCAGCGGACGTCCCGGTTGGTGCCCTCGCGGGGCATCACCCCGATACGGGCCGGATACGACGGGTTCCACGCATAGGGCATGCGGTCGGTCGGCTTGGGGTTGCGGTTGAGCCTGGCGGCGATCGGACTCGGCACCCGGACCCGCCCCACCAGCGCCTGCATCACCAGTTGGGCGGGCACACCCATCCAGCGCGGCACCTTCACCGGCAGCAACTGCCCCGGGTCGAACGTGACGGGCAGGTCATAGATGACCACGTACTTATCGGTGAGAGAGAAGTCATGCATCATCGGCGATCCGCCCACCTGAATGTCGACGGTGCGACGGGCGCGCCCCTGGGTGTCGATCACGGAGTACTGCACCGTTCGTCCGCGGGCGAACGAATAGGAGACGGCGTGCAGTTCGCCGGTGTGCGGGTCGCGGTGCGGGTGGGCGGTGTAGCCGCCGTACAGCGTGCCGTCGAAGTCGCAGGTGCCGACGGTGTCCAGTTCCTCAGTGAGCTCGTAGTTGGCCACGCCGCCCTCCACCAGCGCCAGCGTGCGGCCGGCGTGGGCCAACACACTGGTGTTGGCGCCCAGGGCCAGCAGGCCCGCCCGCGGGTCCAGCCGAGACGGAGCGGGCTCACCGAGTTGGGCGGCCACCGACGCGCTACGCACCCAACGGTTGCGATACCAGCGGGCCTGCCCGTCCTGCAGCGCCACGCCATGGACCATGCCGTCGCCGCTGAACCAGTGGTAGATCGCCCGGTCCACCTCCCCGGCCGGGTTGGGACCGTTGCGCAGGTAGCGCCCGTCCAGGTGCTCGGGTATCCGTCCGGTCACCCGCAGGTCGGCGGCGGTGACTTCGGCCGAAACCGGGGCCAGGAAGTCCTCGAGGTAGGGGTTCCGGGTCTCAGCCGTCTTCATCGCCGTCATCTCCGAGCTCCTATAACATTGTTATTTCAGTGTTATAGAAACCGTACGCCGACGGCGCGAAGATGGCAATATTGTCTGGCGAGATGACTTCCGAACCGAACACGCGCAACGTCCGCGACGAGATGCTGCACGCCGCCGTGGACCTGCTCAACGAGCACGGGCCTGACGCGCTGCAGACCCGCAAGGTGGCCAGAGCCGCGGGAACGTCGACGATGGCCGTCTACACCCACTTCGGCGGGATGCGCGACCTCATCGCCGCGGTCGCGGAAGAGGGACTGCGGCAGTTCGCTATCGCGCTGACAGTCCCCGAGACCGACGATCCGGTCGCCGATCTGATGGCCGTCGGCGCCGCGTATCGGCGCTACGCGATCGAGCGACCGCACATGTACCGGTTGATGTTCGGCAGCACCAGCGCACACGGCATCAAGGCCCCGGCCGGCAACGTCCTGTCACTGACACTTGCGGAGATCGAGCAGCAGGAATCCAGCTTCTCGCAGGTGGTCCGCGCGGTGCACCGGTCGATGCTCGCCGGCCGGATCACAGCCGCTGCCCCAGACGACGACGCCGCCGTGGTGGCGACGGCCGCCCAATTCTGGGCGCTGATCCACGGCTTCGTGATGCTGGAGCTGGCCGGGTTCTACGGCGACGACGGTGCGGCGCTACCGGTGCTGGCCGGGATGACCACCAATCTTCTTGTCGCGCTGGGCGATTCAACCGACCGTGTGCACCGGTCACGGCAGGCGCTGCTCGCGTTCCGCTGAGTGCGGACAAGCGAAAGCCCCCGGCGCCGTTGGGCGCCAGGGGCTTCGCGCACTGAACTACTTGACGGTGACGCTGGCGCCAGCGGCCTCGAGCTTGGCCTTGGCCTCGTCGGCGGCCTCCTTGGAGACCTTCTCGAGGAGCGGCTTGGGAGCGCTGTCAACCAGGTCCTTGGCCTCCTTGAGGCCCAGGCCGGAGACGATCTCACGCACCACCTTGATGACGCCGATCTTCTTCTCACCGGCACCCTCGAGGATCACATCGAACTCCGACTGCTCCTCGGCGGCCTCAACCGGAGCCCCGCCACCGCCACCGGGCGCGGCGACGGCGACCGGGGCGGCCGCGGTGACCTCGAAGGTCTCCTCGAACTTCTTGACGAAGTCCGACAGCTCCAACAGGGTCATTTCCTTGAAGGCGTCGAGCAGGTCGTCGCTGGAGATCTTTGCCATGGTGTTTTCCTCCTGAATTTCGTGAGTTTCTCGGGTTTGTGGGGGTTATTCGGCGGCTTCGGGGGTTGCCTCGGCGGCCGGAGCTTCAGCTGCCGCGGGGGCGTCGGCCCCCTTCTTCTCCTGCAGGGCAGCCAGCAGTCGGGCCATCTGGGAGGCCGGTGCATTGAACAGCCCGGCGGCCTTGGCGAGATTGCCCTTCATCGCGCCGGCCAACTTGGCCAGCAGCACCTCGCGGGACTCCAGGTCCGCGATGCGCTCGACCTCGGCGACGGTCAGCGGGTGACCGTCCATGTAGCCGCCCTTGATGACCAGCGCCTTGTGGTCCTTGGCGAAGGTCTTGAGGGCCTTGGCCGCATCGACGGGCTCGCCACTGACGAACGCGATGGCCGTCGGGCCGGCGAACAACTCGTCGAGGCCCTCGATGCCGGCCTCCGACGCCGCCCGCTTGATGAGGGTGTTCTTGGCCACCGCGTAGGTGGTCGACTCCCCCAGCGAACGGCGCAGCTCGGCCAGGTTGGCCACCGACAGACCGCGGTACTCGGTGATGACCGTCGCCGTCGAGGCCTTGAAGTGCTCGGTGATTTCTGCGACGGCGGTGGCCTTGTCAGCCCTGGCCATGCATACCTCCTACAAAAGTGGTGGCCACCGGAGGAACGACGAACGCCCCGGCGCAGGATGCGGCCGGGGCGTGAAATGCGCCGGCACGCGGGCCGGCGATGATGCCTCGTCCTCCTGCGTGGGCCGCCGGGATGTTCCCGGACCTTCAACCGATTTACTCGGTGACCGACGGTCTTTGGTGGATCGGCCACCACAATAGCCTGGGGGCGCGCGATCAGCCAAAACGGCCCGGCGCGCTTACAGTCCGGCGAGGCGGGCAGCGCCGATCAAACCGGCCTCGCCACCGAGTTCGGCCGGCACCACCCGCAGGCCGGTCAGGAAATTCAGCCCCGTGTACTCCACCAAGGCAGTGCGCAACGGGTCGAACAGCAGGCCGCCGGACTTGGCCACTCCCCCACCGATGACGACCAGGTCCAGGTCACACACGGCGCCCACCGAGGCGATCATCGCGGCCAGCGCCCGAGTGCCCCGGGCAAACGCCCGCAGCGCCACCTCGTCGCCTGCCGCCGCCGCCTGGGACAGTTCCCGGGCTCCGGCGCCGGGCGGCGCCGACCAGCCGTTGGCCCGCGCCCAGCGCGTCATCGACGGACCTGAAGCGATCGTCTCCACACAGCCGCGGGCGCCGCATGCGCAGGGGAGCCCGTCCGGTTCGACCACCACGTGACCGACGTGACCGGCGTTGCCGGTGCGGCCGGTGTACGGCACGCCGTCGAGCACCAGACCCCCGCCGACGCCGGTAGACACCACCATGCCCAGCAGGAAGCCGGCGCCGCGGCCGGCGCCGATCCAGTGCTCGCCCAATGCCATGCAGACGCCGTCACCGCCCAATCGGACCGGCACGCCCGGCACCACGGCCATCACGCGATCGCGCAGCGGGAAACCGCGCCAGGCCCCGATGTTGACCGGGCTCACGCTGCCGGTCGCCAGGTCGACGGGACCGGCCGAGGCGATCCCCACCGCCGCCACCGTCCCTCCGGCCGCATCCAACGCGTCAGCGATCATCGCCGCGACCGCATCCCAAACCTGTTCAGCCGCAACGCCCGCGGGTGTGGGACAGGTGGCGTTGTAGACCAGCGTGCGGCCGGGGTCGGCCAGGGCGGCGGGGTCGGCGAGCCCGGCGGCGATCTTGGTGCCCCCGATATCGAGGCAGAGGGTGAGCATCAGTGCCGGTGGGTGTTGTCGGGCTGGCACGGATCGCCGGGATGTTCGTAGCCGGGCGCGAGCCGCACCAAGGCGGCATGGCGGGCATCGAGCCAGACGCGAAATGTCCGGCGGCGCGCGGCCCCCAACAGGTGCTGGGCGATCGCCGATCGCACCTCTTCCAGCGGCGGATCACCGACCGGAGGTTCGCGCCAGCCGTGGCTTCCGACACGCGACTGCGCGAACCGCAGCGGGTTGCGGGCGTGGTAGGCGGCCACGTCGCCGGCGCTGATCTCGACGCCTGCGGTGACGTCGGCGAACAGGGCGCGTGCCCGTGGGTCGGCCAGTGCGGCCGCAGCGATGCTGCCGATCTCGAGTCGGGCGGTCGCGTCGGGCAGCAGGTCGATCTCGGTCGGGGCGTCGGCACCGTCGAGGCCGCGGGCGGCCGCCTCAGCGGCGACCAACCGCTCGGTGACGATCAATTGAGTCAGCCAGCGCCGCAGCTGGCGGCCCTCACTGGTGCCCGGCGCGGGCAGCGCGTTCGCCTGCGGACCGCCGCGCAGCCGAGTCTCGCGGGCATCGACGTCGGCGACAGCCACGGCGGCACCGGCCACGGTTGCTACACAGTCGGGTTTCACGCGCCGCTCCTCCTCATCGCTTCGTCCCCCGCAGGCGGGAGGTGCCCCCATTGCATCGTCGCCGGAGGGCGGGTTCATGTCACCATCACTTTCACCGCAGGCGAATAGATCAGCCGGCCCGCACATCCCACCCGGACCAGAGCCCACCACTGTCCCGGGTCCAGCCACGGCGGCGGACTGACGTCGAAGGCGAGTTCGACGCTGCCCTGCGCCGGCAGGTCGGCGCCCAGCACCGCCGGTCCCATCCACTCCCAGGTCCCCCAGGGGCTGATCAAGTGCGCTTCAACCGCCAGATCGGCGCGGACACGGCTGCCGATCGTCACCGACAGACGCGCCGCGGCGCCCGCGGCCAGTTCCACGTCGGCGGGACCCTCTTCGAGGTAGACGAACTCGCCCGGCTCACCCCCGATGTCGACGAACGCCACATCCTCGACCACCTGCCGCCAAGCGGCCGGCACCTCTGGCTCCGTGACCCGCAGCTGGGCCCGAACCGGATAGCGCCCGTCCGGCGCATGACCCGGTATTCCCAGGACGACGTCGGTTTCCAGGTGCGCTCCCGCGTCCAGCGTGAACGGCAACTCCACCGGGGCGACCGACCAGCCGTCCGGGCACAGGACGTCGACAATGCCGCCGAGCGCGACATCGGTGCAGTCGCTGGCCACCGTCAGTCGCAACGTCACCTCCCGCAGGTCCGCACCGGGGTCGACACTCACCTGGGTGGGGTGCAGGTGGCCGACCACCGGCAGCCCACCCAGCGGGGCGGGACCGCGGTTGTGCAGCCAGTAGCGCGCGTAAAGCGGTTGGGCCGGCTCAGACTCCGGGGCCAATTCCACCGGGTCGTTGCGGATTTCGGCGATGTCCAGCCGCGCCAGTACCGTCGCCACCTGGTAACCGTGCAGATCGATGAGGCGTCTACGGCGTTCGGGTTCCTCCAGCAGGTTCGCCTCGGCGAGCCCACGCAGGGTGCCCAGATCCGAGCCGACGGCGACCCGCGCGCCGGCGCCGGTCGATTCCACCAGACGCAACGCGACCTGGCCGGCCGCGACGGGTTGTACGCTGCCGGCCGCCAGCGGGTTCCCGGCGGCCTTCAACGCACCCAGCTGCACCGATTCGGCCGGCTCGACATGCAGGAGCGAGCCCTTCGCCGGCAACACGCCGTGGTGCCCGCGCGGGGTGATCGCCAGCAGTGGATTGGCGAACTGCGCACTGCGGGCCGGGAGTCGGGTTTGCCGCCAGTCGCCGTCGCCGCAGATCAGCGCGTAGTCGAAATCGTGTGTCCAGTGCTGGAGCTGGAAGTTGGAGCCGTCGGGCGCGGTGCGGCGGGGTTCGTCGATCCAGGTCCCGGACGGCCAGCCGGTGCAGGACCTCATCAGCGCGGTGTGCAGTGTCCCGTCGGTTTCGACGGCAAAACTCGGTACGCCGCGGTTGAGCAGGGCGACCGTGTAGTCCTCGAAGGGCTCCGGTATCGGCGCAACATGCTGTGCGACAACGATTTCAGCGTCGTTGAGGTCATCGACGAGGGCCGCGATCGCGGCGGTCAGGTTCCGAGCGCCGCTGCCGTCGACGATCAGCACCGGCAGCGCACGCGATCCTCGCAGGTCGGCGTCGGGGACCAATACGTCCGCCAAGTGCGCCGCTGCCGGCACCCAGACCCGCGCCCGGCCCGTTTCGGCCAGCTGCCGCTCGAGCTCGGCGGTGTACTGCGGGCCGGCTTCGGAGAGCACGGCCTTGGTGAACGCATTGCGGGCGGGTCCGCCCAGCGCGATGCGGACGTCCGGGAGGTTGGAGTCGACGTCGAGGTTGCCGTAGCGCGGTTTTTCGGCGCCGCTGCAGGTAGCCGTCACCCCCGCGCGCACCAGTGCGACCATGAGTTCGCGGGCGATCGCGCCCGCGCGCGATTCCGAAGGAGCCACTACCTCGGCCACCGATATCGCTCGGCTGTCGTTGCCGATGCGGACCCGGGCCGCCGAGGACAACCCGAACCAGCCATAGGCAGGGTTGTCCAGCGTCCACAGGTGTTCCCCGGTGTCCACCGACCGGAGGCCCGGGGCACCGGCGCAGTGCAGCAACGCGAAACCGCGCCCGACCACCGCGTCCCCGACCTCGCTGACCGGCATGGCGCCGGCTACCGGACACGGCCACCGCAGCCGCACCAGCCGGTCTTCGCCCGCGAAATCGTCGA
The DNA here is from genome assembly GCF_017086405.1 of Mycobacterium gordonae. NCBI lineage: Bacteria > Bacillati > Actinomycetota > Actinomycetes > Mycobacteriales > Mycobacteriaceae > Mycobacterium > Mycobacterium camsae. The sequence goes on along the minus strand of NZ_CP070973.1, from coordinate 1,238,413 downwards.
TGGTGGTGCGGCAGTCGACGCGGTCGGTGCCGCGCCACAAGATCGTGGTCTGGGTGTAGCTGAGCAGCTCACCGATCCGGCCCCGGACCACCAACCGCTCACCGAGGGGTCCGCGGTAGGCCTGCACGGTGGCGTGAAATTCCGAGCTGCCGACCACCGGTCCGCGCGGCAGCAGGTGCCACGGTCCTTCTCCCTGGGTCGGGTGCGACGCATATTCCTGGTAGACCGCGATTTCGTTGCCCACCCGACCACCCGCGATCAGCTCCCGGTCGCCCCGGATCAGCGACGCCACCGCCCCGCCGCGATGTGGGTCCGCGGTGAGCCGGTAGTACTCGTTGGCGATCTGCGTCCCGGCGACCGGCCGCCATCCCGGGGCGGACTCCGCCGGGACCAGCCGATAGGTCCGCCATCCCAGCGACGGCACGTCCCGGGCCGGCCATGTCACCGAACATCCGTCGTGCTCGACGTGGACGGGCAGCTCGGCGCCGTCGCAGTCCAGCACCCGCACGCCGGCCGGGCACGGCGGGTCCAGCCGGGCCGTGACGATGTCGGTGCGCGGCTGCGTCGTCGGGTTCCACACCACCACCGAGTCACCTGCGTCGGCCACCAGACCGGACAGCACCTGCAACGCGTTGTCGCGGCAGGTGCGGCCCAACTCCCACGCGTCTCGCCAGCCCGTGAGCAGATCGAGATACACCTGGTCGGATTCCGAGCCGGTGATGGCGTCGTGGTGAGCGCCATAAGCCAGCTGCACCCAAGCCTTGGCGAACGCGGCCTGGGGGTACGGCGCACCGGTCAGCACGCCGGCGAAGACCGCGAACCGCTCGGCGTCCAGCACCGCGTTCTCGGCCGCCCGGTTGGCCTGCTTGGTGTCGATGTACGACACGTCCTTGCCGGTGTAGATCGGGTTCATGTCACGGGTCTGCGGCGACGGGTCCACCCCGCGTCCAGCGAGTTCGGCGCGCACCGCCGCAAAGAACTCCCGCGGCAGCCCGCACACGAACCGCGGCCAGGTGTAGCGCGAGGCCCAGTCGCGGTGGATCTCGGTGACCCACTTGTTCGGCGGGGTGTAGTCGGTGCCGACCGGCAGCAGCACGTTGCGGGTCAAGGCGACCCTTTTCAGTTGCTCGAACAGCGCGTAGGTGGCTTCCTCGGCCTCGGCCAATGTGGTCGAGGAGTCCATCCACCAACCCGCCGAGTAGTGCGCGGGCATGTAGTGGGTGAGCAGGCCGCGCCCGGAGGGCGAGATCCATTCGAACTCGCTGGAGAACTGCATCCGGTCCACGTCGCCCCCGGAGGCCGGGCCCCACTGGTGGTGTGGCCCGCGAGCCCACGAACTCGACGTCAGCCCGGCGTCGGCGGCCATCCCCGGGAATTGCGGGTCATGCCCGAACACGTCGAGCTGCCACGCGGTAGCCGGGTCGGCGCCCAGCACGTCGCGCTGAAAACCGATGCCGTGCACGAGGTTTCGGATGGTCGTTTCGGGGCTGGTGAGATTGGTGTTCGGCTCGTTGTAGGTGCCGCCCATCACTTCGACCCGCCCCTGCGCCAGAAACCTGCGCAGGTCGGCGCGGTCCTCGGGGCGGGTGTCCCAGTAGGGCTTGAGGTAATCGACTTCGGCGAGCACGAATTTGTACTCCGGCTCGCGGCGAGCCATTTCCAGATGGGCGTGCACCAACTCGAAGCCGTTGGTCTGACGGGCGCGCCCAGGGGGGTCCTCGTGCCATTCGCTGGTGTAGGCCCCTTGGGTGTTCCACCAGACCGGGTCGTAATGGAAGTGGCTGACCATGAACATCGTCCAGCCAGGTTCGGCCACCACGAATTCGAAAGTCAGGCTGACGTCGGCCGCATCCACCCGCGCGGCGATCCGCGCTCCGACGATCGGACGCTCCACCGAGACCGCAACCTCGACCACCTCGTCCCCGCGCGCCGCCACCGCCTCACCCCGCAGGCCGGCACCGTCGACGCGTAACGTCGTGGGCCCGGTACAGCCGGCCACACCGACGCGAACCAGTTGCAGCGGTCTATCCGGCGGGCCTACGAAAAGTTCGGTCGATGCCGCCGAAACCAGTTGCATGACCGCACCTTACGGTGCTCGGCCCGCGCGACGAAGAAGTTCGCCCACCGCGCCCGCCGCCGCCCGCACCTCGGCCGGCTCGAGCACCTGGAACTCGGCGCCCACCATCGCGAAGTGCAACACCATCCGCTGCGGATCGTCGCCGCCCGCCGTGACCACGCAGGCCCCGTCGCCGTCGGGTTCGACGGTCATCGATTGCGGCGAGAACTGGCGCGCGACGACGGACGCGGGCACCTGGTAGCGCACCCGGGCCACGTAGCGGTAGGGCGCGGCGCTGATCGCGTGCCGAAGGAATTCTCGTGCGTCCGGCGCCGCCCGCGGTGCAAAGGTGCTACCCGCCGCGCGCGTTGCGACCATCCGGTCCAGTCGCAGGGTGCGCCAGTCGCTCCGGTCTCGGTCGTAAGCCAGCAGGTACCAGCGCCGGCCGGTGGTCACCAGTTGGTAGGGCTCCAGGCGACGACGGCTCGGGGTGCCGTCCCGGGCCGTGTAGTCGGCAGTGACGTGCTCGTGGTCCCGGCACGCCCGGGCCAACGTCGTCAACGTGTCCGGGTCCACCGGGGTGTCCACGGCGTCCGGCGCCAGCGTGACGGTCGCCTGGTGCACCGCGGCGACCTGGGAGCGCAGCCGGGACGGCAGCACCTGGTCCAGCTTGCTCAGCGCCCGCAACGCCGATTCGCCCACCCCGGCCACGCTGCCGCCGGCGGCGAGCCGCAGACATACCGCGACCGCTACCGCCTCGTCGGGATCGAGCAGCAGCGGCGGCAACGCCGCGCCGGCGCCGAGCCGGTAACCGCCGCCGGAGCCCTTGCTGGCTTCCACCGGATAGCCCAACTCGCGCAGCCGCTCGACGTCACGCCGCACGCTGCGGCCAGTCACCGACAGCTGTTCCGCCAGCTCCTGGCCGGTCCATACCCGTCGCGACTGCAGCAGCCCCAGCAACCGCAGCACCCGGCTCGTCGTCGCCGACATGCCGGCCAGTCTGCCTCATGTTTAGGACCAAAACTGTCCGCTATCGATGGAAGGCTCGCATCATGGCAGACCTGACCACCCAACTCGCCGACCAGCTCGACTGGCACTGGCACGCCCAACTGCGCCCCCGCCTGGACGGCTTGACCGACGCCGAATACTTCTGGCGGCCGGTGCCCGACTGCTGGACCGTGCATCCGGACGCGTCAGTGGATTTCGCGCATCCGAGCCCGACCCCGACACCGGTGACCACCATCGCCTGGCGGCTGGCGCACGTCATTGTGGGAGTGTTCGCCCTGCGCAACCATCACCACTTCGGTGGCCCACCCGCCGACTACCAGAATTGGCCTTACGCCACCGACGCGGCGACTGCACTGCGCCAGCTCGACACGGAGTACGCGGCGTGGATCGCCGGTGTGCGGGCGTTGTCCGCTGCCGATCTGAACCGACCGTGCGGCCCCGCGGAAGGCCCCTACGCCCAGCACACGCTGAGCGAGCTGGTCCTGCACATCAACCGCGAGGCGATCCATCACGGCGCCGAAATCGCTTGTCTGAGAGACCTCTACCTGCACACCGAGCTGAACACCCGAAAGGACTGACCATGCCCGCCCTTGCCCCTCCGGTCGCCGACGAACGCCACGCGCTGCGCGAATTCCTCGCCTATCAGCAGAGCGCCTACTTCGCGGTCTGCTACGGCCTCACCGACGAACAGGCCCGGTCGGCCCCGTCGGCCGGCGCCCTGTCCATCGGCGGCCTGATCAAGCACGTCACCGGGATGCAGCGAACCTGGATGGTCAGGGTGGCCGCAGCGCCGGACGCGCCGCCGGCGGATCCGCGATCGTTCGAGGAACGCTCCGCCGAATACGCCGACGACTTCGTGATGCTGCCCGACGAAACCCTTGACGGGTTGCTGGAGGCGTTCAGCGCGCAGAACGCGCAGACCCTGCTCCTGGCCGACACCGCTGACCTGAACGCCGCGGTGCCGGTCCCCCGGGACGCACCGTGGTTCCCGACGGACGTCACCGCCTGGTCGGTGCGCTGGGTCTTGCTGCACGTCATCAACGAGCTCGCCCGGCATGCCGGGCATGCCGACATCGTCCGGGAAAGTATCGACGGAGCGACCATGTACGAGCTGATCGCCGGGCGCGAGAACTGGAAGCCGGAGCCGTGGCTGACGCCATGGCAACCCGAATAAGCCGCCGCGCATTCTGCCTACGCTGTGCTTTTCCCCCGGGTGAGCGGCCTCACGCGAATTGGGAATTGCCTCCCCCTGTTTGGCACACTGCAGAAATGAGTTCCACTAAACACCGCGATGTGGCCAAGCTTGACCGGGTGCCGCTACCGGTCGAAGCGGCCCGGGTAGCTGTCACCGGTTGGCAGGTCACCCGCACCGCCGCTCGTGTACTCAGCAAGCTCCCGGGCAAGGGGTTCGCCACTTCGTGGCAACAGAAAGTCATCAAGGAAATTCCGCAGACCTTCGCCGACCTGGGCCCGACGTACGTGAAATTCGGACAGATCATCGCGTCCAGTCCCGGCGCGTTCGGCGAATCGCTGTCCCGCGAATTCCGCGGTCTGCTGGACCGGGTGCCACCCGCCGACACCGACGCGGTGCACAAGCTGTTCATCGAGGAACTCGGCGACGAGCCGGCCAACCTGTTCGCGAGCTTCGAGGAAACCCCGTTCGCGTCGGCTTCGATCGCGCAGGTGCACTACGCGACCCTCAAGACCGGAGAGGACGTCGTCGTCAAGATCCAGCGACCGGGTATCCGTCGCCGGGTGGCCGCCGACCTGCAGATCCTGCAGCGCTTCGCCCAGGCCGTCGAGCTGGCGAAGCTGGGCCGCCGGCTATCGGCACAGGACGTGGTCGCCGACTTCTCCGACAACCTGGCCGAGGAGCTGGACTTCCGGCTGGAAGCGCAGTCGATGGACGCCTGGGTCTCGCATCTGCATGCGTCTCCGCTGGGCAAGAACATCCGGGTGCCGCAGGTGCACTGGAACTTCACCAGCGAGCGGGTACTGACCATGGAGCGAATCCAGGGCATCCGCATCGACAACGTGGCCGCGATCCGCAAGGCCGGCTTCGACGGCACCGAACTCGTCAAGGCGCTGCTGTTCAGCGTTTTCGAGGGCGGCCTGCGGCACGGCCTGTTCCACGGCGACCTGCACGCGGGCAACCTCTATGTCGACGACGAAGGCCGCATCGTGTTCTTCGACTTCGGGATCATGGGCCGCATCGATCCCCGCACCCGCTGGCTGCTGCGTGAACTGGTCTACGCCCTGCTGGTCAAGAAGGACCACGCCGCCGCGGGCAAGATCGTCGTGCTGATGGGCGCCGTGGGCACCATGAAGCCCGAGGCGGAGGCCGCCCGGGACCTGGAGAAGTTCGCCACCCCGCTGACCATGCAGTCCCTCGGCGACATGTCCTACGCCGACATCGGCCGCCAACTCTCGGCGCTGGCCGACGCCTACGACGTCAAACTGCCCCGCGAGCTGGTGCTGATCGGCAAGCAGTTCCTCTACGTGGAGCGGTACATGAAGCTGCTGGCGCCGAAATGGCAGATGATGTCCGACCCGCAGCTCACCGGCTACTTCGCCAACTTCATGGTCGAGGTCAGCCGTGAGCATCAGTCCAACCCGCAAACCAACGAGGTGTAGTCAAGTGGAAGTTCGCAGTGGCACCGCGGTATCGGGTGACCTGAAGCTCTACTACGAGGACATGGGCGATCCCGACCACCCGCCCGTACTGCTCATCATGGGCCTGGGCGCCCAGATGCTGTTGTGGCGCACGGAGTTCTGCGAGCAACTCGTCCACCGGGGCTTGCGGGTCATCCGCTACGACAACCGCGATGTCGGACTGTCCACCAAGACCGAGCGCCATCCCAACCCGCAACCCCTGGCAACGCGGATGGCACGCTCCTTCCTCGGTTTGCCCAGCCGCTCGGCCTACACGTTGGAGGACATGGCCGACGACGCCGCCGCGCTGCTCGACCACCTCGACATCGACGGGGCGCACGTCGTCGGCGCGTCGATGGGCGGCATGATCGCGCAGGTCTTCGCCGCCCAGTACGCGCAGCGCACTCAGACGCTGGCGGTGATCTTCTCCAGCAACAACCATCGGTTCTTGCCGCCGCCGGCGCCACGGGCGCTGCTCTCGCTGATCAAGGGCCCGCCGCCGAGTTCGCCGCGCGAGATGATCATCGACAACTCGGTCCGGGTCAGCAAAATCATCGGCAGCCCGCAGTACCCCACGCCCGAGGAACAGATGCGGGCCGATGCCGCCGAAGCCTACGACCGCAACTATCACCCGTGGGGCATCTCCCAGCAGTTCAGCGCCATCATGGGCAGCGGCAGCCTGTTGCACTACGACCGGCGCATCACCGCCCCGACTGTCGTCATCCACGGCACGGCGGATAAACTAATGCGCCCCTTCGGCGGCCGAGCGGTCGCCAAGGCAATCAACGGTGCCCGATTGGTGTTGGTCGACGGCATGGGTCATGATCTGCCCAAGCAGTTGTGGAGTCGCGTCATTGGTGAGCTGACTAGCAACTTCGCTGCCGCCGGTTGAACCGACAGCCGACGGCTTCGGGATGCCCCCGCAGGGGTGTCACGCAATTACGAGAATCGCAACGGTGTGCGCTGGAGGTGGTCCGATATGGCCGAACTGAGACCGTATTACGAAGAGTCGCAAGCGACGTACGACATTTCCGACGAGTTCTTCGCGCTGTTCCTCGACCCCAACATGGTTTACACCTGCGCCTACTTCGAGCGCGACGACATGACCCTGGAGGAGGCGCAGCTCGCGAAGTTGGATCTGGCTCTGGACAAGCTGCACCTGGAGCCGGGTATGACGCTGCTCGACGTCGGCTGCGGGTGGGGTGGTGCGGTGGTGCGCGCTCTGGAGAAGTACGACGTGAACGTCATCGGTATCACGCTCAGCCGCAATCACTACCTGCGCAGCAAGGCCAGGCTGGCTGCGATTCCCACCAAGCGGCGCGCTGAGGCCCGGCTGCAAGGGTGGGAGGAATTCAACGAGAAAGTCGACCGGATCGTCAGCTTCGAGGCTTTCGACGCCTTCAAGAAGGAGCGCTGGCCCGCATTCTTCGATCGCGCCTACGAGATCCTGCCCGACGGCGGCAGCATGCTGTTGCACAGCATCTTCACCCACGAGCAGACCTACTGGCGTGACCACGGCATCACCGTCACCATGAGCGATCTGCGGTTCTTCCGCTTCCTGGCGACCGAGATCTTCCCCGGCGGTGGCATGTGCGGCGAGGTCGACATCATCGACAACGCAAAAAACAGCGGATTCTCGGTCGGCGAGATCCAATATCTGCAGCCGCATTACGCGCGCACCCTGGACATGTGGGCGGCCAATCTGGAGGCCAATCGCGAGCAGGCTATCGCCGTCCAGTCCCAGGAGGTTTACGACCGTTTCATGCGTTATTTGACGGGCTGCGCGAACCTGTTCCGCAAGGGCCTGTCCAACGTCGCGCAATACCCGCTGACGAAGTAGTAAAAAGCCGCTGAACAGCCTAGATGCTGTCGCGGTTTAGTAATGACGTGCTGCGTCGGATAACATGCTGCGGGCATGCACGGGGGAATGCGATGACGCATGCGATCATGGGCCGCCGCTGGTCCAGAAAGGCAATAAAACATGGCTGCGAAACTGAAACCGCACTTTGACGATGTGCAGGCACACTACGACCTGTCCGACGACTTCTTCCGGCTGTTCCTGGACCCGACCCAGACTTACAGCTGCGCATATTTCGAGCGCGAAGACATGACGCTGGAAGAGGCGCAGATCGCCAAGGTCGACCTGGCGCTAGGCAAGCTCGGCTTGCAGCCCGGCATGACGCTGCTGGACGTCGGCTGCGGGTGGGGCGCCACCATGCGACGCGCCATCGAGAAGTACGACGTCAACGTCATCGGCCTGACCCTGTCCAAGAACCAGGCCGCGCACGTGCAACAGAAGTTCGACGAACTGGACACCTTGCGCGGCCGGCGCGTGCTGTTGGAGGGCTGGGAGCAGTTCGACGAACCCGTCGATCGCATCGTCTCGATCGGTGCGTTCGAGCACTTCGGCTTCGACCGCTACGACGACTTCTTCACGCTGGCGCACAAGGTGCTGCCGGCCGACGGCGTGATGCTGCTGCACACCATCACCGCCCTGACCGGTCCGCAGATGGCCGACCGCGGCATGCCGTTGACCTTCGAGGGCGCCCGCTTCGCGAAGTTCATCATGACCGAGATCTTCCCGGGCGGCCGGTTGCCGTCCATCGAGAAAGTGGAGGAGCACTCGGGGAAGGCCGGCTTCACCCTGACCCGTCGCCAGTCGCTGCAGCCCCACTATGCCCGCACGCTCGACCTGTGGGCCGCGGCGTTGCAGTCGCGCCGGGAAGAAGCGATCGAGATTCAGTCCGAAGAGGTCTACGAGCGCTACATGAAGTACCTGACGGGTTGCGCGGACTCGTTCCGGATCGGCTACATCGACGTCAACCAGTTCACCCTGGCGAAGTCGCAATAGAGCGACCAGAGTGACTCCTGATGAGTCGACCGCCAAATAATCGCCGGATCTGATGATTTTAATGCGGGTGATGCGTCCCGGCACGTGTAGGGTGCCGTGGATGATCACCTCGCCGGGGGGTGCGGCGGTCCATCGGGAGGACTTATGTCTAATAACTTAACGCGGGCCCGCAGCCGGCGAGAGAACAACGACGACGTCCAGGCGCACTACGACATCTCCAACGAGTTCTTCGAGCTGTTCACCGATCCGACCCGAACCTACAGTTGCGCCTACTTCCAGCGGGACGACATGACCCTGGAGGAAGCCCAGATCGCCAAGCTGGACCTGGCGCTGGGCAAGCTGGGGCTCGAGCCCGGGATGACCCTGCTCGATGTGGGCTGCGGCTGGGGTTCGACGATGAAGCGCGCGTTGGAGAAGTACGACGTCAACGTCATCGGGCTGACCCTGTCGAAGAACCAGCACATGTATTGCGAGAAACTGCTCGACGAAGTCGACTCGAACCGTTCCCACCGGGTACTGCTCAGCGACTGGGGTGAGTTCGACGAGCCGGTCGACCGGATCATCACGATTGAGGCGTTGGAGCACTTCGGTTTTCAGCGCTACGACGACTTCTTCACGTTCGTTTATAAGGCACTGCCCGACGACGGGAAGATGCTGCTGCATTCGATCACCGGCCTGACCGGTGGCCAGATCGTCGAGCGCGGCATGCCCGTGACGTTCGAGATGGCCCGGTTCATCAAGTTCATCGTGACGGAGATCTTCCCGGGCGGCCGGCTGCCGTCGATCGAGAAGGTGCACGACCACGCGGCCAGGGCCGGCTTCACCGTGACCCACGTCGAGTCGCTGCAGCTGCACTTCGCCAGAACGCTCGACTTCTGGGCCGAAGCCCTGCTGGCGCACAAAGACGAGGCCATCGCAATCCAGTCCGAAGAGACCTATGAGCGCTACATGAGGTACCTGACCGGCTGCGCCGAGTCCTTCCGGATCGGCTACATCGACTGCCACCACTTCACCCTGCAGAAGTAGGCATCGGGGTGCCGGAGAGGGGCATCCGCCAGCCTCCCGAGCCGGTAAGCCGGTACCGCCGGATCGGGTAGTGTTGCACGTCAGAGATCTAGGACCCGTGCGCGCGATCAGGTAGCGCCACATGATCCAGGAGAAACACCACAGCAATGGCCGAGAAACCGACCGGTGCCATGACCAAGCCCACCCAGTTTGACGACATCCAGGCGCACTACGACGTCTCCGACGACTTCTTCGCATTGTTCCAGGACCCGACTCGGACCTACAGCTGCGCCTACTTCGAGCCGTGGGACATCTCCCTGGAGGAAGCCCAGATCGCCAAGGTCGACCTGAACCTGGAGCAGCTGGATCTGAAGCCGGGTATGACGCTGCTGGACATCGGCTGCGGCTGGGGCACCACCATGAAGCGCGCCGTCGAGAAGTACGACGTCAACGTCATCGGTCTCACCCTGTCCAAGAACCAGCACGCCCGCTCCCAACAGGTGCTCGACGCGATCGACACCGACCGCTCCCGGCGGGTGCTCCTGCACGGCTGGGAGGACTTCAACGAACCGGTCGACCGGATCGTCTCCATCGAGGCCTTCGAGCACTTCGGGCACGAGAACTACGACGACTTCTTCAAGCGCTGTTTCGACATCATGCCCGAGGACGGCCGGATGACCGTGCAGAGCAGCGTGAGCTATCACCCGTATGACATGGCGGCCCGCGGCAAGCGGATCACCTTCGAGACGGTGCGCTTCATCAAATTCATCGTGACCGAGATCTTCCCGGGTGGCCGGCTGCCGTCCACGGAGATGATGGTCGAGCATGGCGAGAAGGCCGGATTCGTTGTACCCGCACCAGTTTCGCTGCGCCCCCACTACATCAAGACACTGCACATCTGGGGCGACACCCTGGAGTCCAACCGGGAGAAGGCCATCGAGGTGACCTCGCAAGAGGTCTACGAGCGGTACATGAAGTATCTGCGTGGTTGCGAGCACTACTTCGACGACGAGATGCTCGACGTGAGCCTGGTGACCTATCTCAAGCCTGGGGCGGCCGCCTAGCCGGTCGGATCGGGGGCTGCGCCGTTTGAGGGCAGGTAGCGAGTCGAGCGCAGGGCTTCCGCTCGCTACGGGAAGAAACGACGAATGCCGATGTCGCCTTGCCGATCACCCACGCGCCGCCTGATGTCGTGGCCAACGGGTTCCAGTTTCCCTGCCGAGCAGACACAAAAGCACCCCGCAACATTCGCTCCGGGGTGCTTTTGTGTCTCTCTCGAAAATGTGGTGACCCAAAGTTGGTGCGTGATTGGGGTGCCGGTGTTAGGCAGCTCCGGTGAGCGGTTCGAGAATGACGTTGTAGCCAAGATTCTCCAGTTGCTTGATTGCTTTGGCTTTGGTCTGCCCAGGGTTGTGCCGGGTGTAGTAGTCGGGTCCTGGATCCTGGTAGAAGGCGCCATTGATCAGCATGTTGTAGGCGTCGGTGAGCATCTTGTGTTCGAGGGCAACCAAAGCGATCTGGCCGGTTGATGAGCGGCGCTTGGGTTTGTTCTGGTTATGGCGCTTGGGTAGGGGTCGGTGAGTGCCGGCGATACGTCGGTAGCGGACGCTGTAGTAGGTGTCGTTGCTGCGGGCCGCCGACAGGGCCGCAACACCAAGTGCGGCTTTGAGGTGACGGTTACCGGGCAGGATGGACGCCGATTTGACCCGGCCCGCGGATTCGTTACAGCCCGGCACCACCCCGGCCCAGGACGCCAAATGCCCGGCGGTGGGAAACACGCTCATATCGCCGCCGGTTTCGGCGATGAACACAGTGGCGACCAGCTCAGACCACCCCGGGATACTCATCAGCAGTTCCCGGGTCGCGCAAAAAGGTTCGATCACCTCCTCGATGCGCTCATCAAGACGGGCGAGGTCGGCGTCGTGGGCATCGAGGCGGTCAAGGTATAACCGCACCATAAACGCGTGATGGTCGGTGAATCGCCCACGCAGCGCGTCGGTGAGCTGCGGGATCTTCTTGCGCAGGGTCCCTTTGGCTAGATCGGCGAGCGTCGCCGGATCGCGCTGGCCGGCACACAGCGCTTCGAGCATCGCCCGCCCCGAGACGCCGATGATCTCTGAGGCCACCGCGGAGAGTTTGATCCCAGTGTCTTCCAGTAGCTTTTCGAGCCGCTGGATCTCTTTGGTGCGCTCGCGGGTAATCACGGTGCGCGCCCGGGTCAGGTCGCGCAACACCCGAATCGGCGGTGGCGGCACGAACGATGCGCGCAACAGCCCATGGGCTCCCAGATCGGCCAGCCACGCCGCGTCGGAGACATCGGTCTTGCGGCCGGGGACGTTGCGTGCCGCTTTGGCGTTGACCAGGGTCACGTTCAACTGCTCTTCGAGCAGGTAGTAAAACGGTTTCCAGTAGTCCGAGGTGGACTCGATCACCACACACTCAACGTGCTCGGCCACCAGATGCTCGCGCAACGCCAGGATCTCGTTGGTCATCGAGCCCCACGTGGTCACCGTCGTCGACGTCGCCCGTCGGCCCTGCCCCTGAACACGGATACATGCCTTGGCGTCCTTCTTGGAAACGTCGAGGGCCGCGCACCGCGCATAAACGACTTCCATGATTACTCACCTCCAAAACACGTGCTATCAAGGGTGTTTCGGGGAGAGCGAAAACAAAACAGGAGTCTCTCTCGCGTGCTCACAGGCAACAATCCACCGCCCCCGCAACCAACACAGGGGTGCTCTCCAGCCCCAAGCTGCTCGGCGTGCTCAGAGCAACACAGACGCAACGGGGTCAACCGAAACACCCCTCAAGGGTCGACCCGCCCGACTCGCTGCGCAACCACCTCACCAGGCCGAACGCGCCGCACTAATTTTCATCCTCCACCGCGGGGCGCAGCCCCCCAGATAGCTGCTCGCGGGAAGGCCGCACACGCGCCGAACGCGCCGCCTACTCCGCTTCGGCGGTGAAGTTGCGTGTGATCGACGGGTCAACCGGGATACCGGGGCCGGTCGTCGTGGACACGGTCACCTTCTTCAGGTAGCGGCCTTTGGACGACGACGGCTTGTGCCGCAGCACCTCGTCCAGCGCGGCCCCGTAGTTTTCGGCGAGCTTCTTCTCGTCGAACGACGCCTTGCCGATCACGAAGTGCAGGTTGGCCTGCTTGTCCACCCGGAAGTTGATCTTGCCGCCCTTGATGTCGGCGACGGCCTTGGCAACATCTGGAGTGACGGTGCCGGTCTTGGGGTTCGGCATCAGGCCTCGCGGACCGAGCACCCGAGCGATCCGCCCGACCTTGGCCATCTGATCGGGCGTCGCGATCGCGGCGTCGAAATCCAGGAAGCCCCCCTGGATCTTCTCGATCAGGTCGTCGCTGCCCACCACATCGGCTCCGGCGGCGACGGCAGCGTCGGCCTTCTCGCCGACGGCGAAGACGGCGACTCGGGCGGTCTTACCGGTACCGTGCGGGAGGTTGACCGTGCCGCGCACCATCTGGTCGGCCTTGCGCGGGTCGACGCCGAGCCTGATCGCCACCTCGACGGTCGCGTCCTGCTTTGTCGACGACGTCTCCTTGGCGAGCCGCGCGGCCTGCAACGGGGTGTAGAGGTTGCTGCGGTCCACCTTCTCGGCGGCAGCGCGGTATGCCTTGCTGGTCTTGCTCATTTCTCAATCCAATCTGGTGTTGGGTTCGTGGTTGACGGGCCGGAGCTGGCCCTCCCACGCGTTCGGGGTCGGGCTATTCGACCGTGATGCCCATCGAGCGGGCGGTGCCGGCGATGATCTTGGCGGCCGCGTCGATGTCGTTGGCGTTGAGGTCGGTCTTCTTGGTCTCGGCGATCTCACGCACCTGGTCCCAGGTCACCTTGGCAACCTTCGTCTTGTGCGGCTCCGCCGAACCCTTGGGCACACCGGCGGCCTTGAGCAACAGCTTGGCGGCCGGCGGCGTCTTGAGCGCGAAAGTGAAGCTGCGGTCCTCGTAGACGGTGATCTCCACCGGGATCACCTGACCACGCTGACTCTCGGTGGCAGCGTTGTACGCCTTGCAGAACTCCATGATGTTGACGCCGTGCTGACCGAGCGCCGGGCCGACGGGTGGCGCGGGGTTGGCCTGTCCGGCAACGATCTGCAGCTTGATCAGCCCGGTGACTTTCTTCTTCTTCGGGGCCATGAGTTTGTCCTACATTCCTTCCTGGTTTTGCAAAGCTTGGGGGTGCCCTGCAGGGCTAGATCTTGGACACCTGGCTGAAGGTCAGCTCGACCGGTGTCTCACGGCCGAAGATCGAGACCAGCACCTTGAGCTTCTGCTGCTCGGCATTGACCTCGTTGATCGTGGCCGGCAGCGTCGCGAACGGCCCGTCCATGACCGTCACCGATTCGCCGACCTCGTAGTCGACCTCGAGAACGGGACGTTCCAGACCACCGGTCTCGGCCGCGGCGGCCGTACTGGCCGCCCCCTTGGTGGCCTTCTTGGCCGCACCTGGCGGCAGCAGGAACTTCACCACGTCGTCGAGCGAGAGCGACGACGGACGCGACGTCGCGCCGACGAAGCCGGTCACGCCCGGCGTGTTGCGCACCGCAGCCCACGAGTCGTCGGTCAAGTCCATGCGCACCAGGATGTAGCCGGGCAACACCTTGCGATTGACCTGCTTGCGCTGGCCGTTCTTGATCTCGGTGACCTCTTCGGTGGGGACCTCCACCTGGAAGATGTAGTCGCCGACGTCGAGGTTCTGCACGCGGGTCTCGAGATTGGCTTTCACCTTGTTCTCGTAGCCCGCATACGAGTGAATGACATACCAGTCACCGGGCTTGCTGCGCAGTTCCGCTTTGAGCGCGGCGGCAGGGTCGATATCTTCGGCCGGAGCCGCCGCGTCCTGCGGGGCGTCAGCCTCGTCCACGTCGACCGCTTCACCTGCGGACGTATCACCGTCGAACGTCGTCACGGTTCTCAGTCCTCTCTATCGCTCTCAAGTCTCAGCCGAACACCAACAGCACGAGCTTGCTCAGACCCAAGTCGGCGCCGCCTACCAGCGCCACCATGAAGGCCAGGAAAACCAGCACCACCGACGTGTAGGTGAGCATCTGCTTGCGGTTGGGCCAGATCACCTTCCGCATCTCGGCTACAACCTGCTTGAGGTAGTTGTAGACGAACGCAAAGGGGTTGATCGAGCCGGACGAACCGGCCTTCTTCGGCTTCTTCGGCTTGTCTTTCTGCGTCGACTTGGCCTTCGATGACTCCGAAGACTTCGAGGACTTGGACGCGCTCTTCTTGGCCGTGTTCTTCTCGGCTGCCTCGACGTCGGTCGAGTCGTCGCCGTCCTCGGCCTCCACCGCACGCACCCGGGAGCGCTTTCCCGTGGGTCGCTGTGGCCGGGCCACCGCCTTGGTCACCACGGCACCGCCGTCGCCTGCGGCGTCGTCGGCAACGTCGCCTTCGTCGCTCACCGCGCGCTCCTTCGTTCGCTAGCTGTTTCGCGAGCCGTACCGCTCAGCGTGGCCACACTTCCCAGTGTCCACCATGGCACGCGAGTCATACGGTCCGCCTCCTTTTCAGGCCGCCCCGGCCTGCATCGTCGCCGGACGACCTTCAGCAGGGGCGACAGGACTTGAACCTGCAACCTGCGGTTTTGGAGACCGCTGCTCTGCCAGTTGAGCTACGCCCCTATTTCCGGGGCTTACATGACTCGCGCGCCCCCCGTTCGGCAGTCGCGAACCGACGGACAGCGCGCTTGTAATGGGAAAACCCCGAGGCCCGAGTGTACATGGACGCGCGAGCCAGATACTAATTACCCGGTTCGGACGACCTGGCCCGATTCCTTGTCCCACCTGAGCTGAATCGAGTTGTCGCCTTCGTGGCCCATCAAGGTCGTGAAAGCCTCCAAGACCAACACGCCATCCTGGTTGTGACAGAAGTTCTTCGTCATGACGATGTCGGCGCCGAACCGCTCGTTCACCGATTCGATGCGCAGGCTGCCGTACAGCTTGTCGCCGACGTGAATCGGCGCATGGTAGACGAACTTCTGGTCGACCTGCACGATCTGCATAGTTTCGAAGCCGACGTCGACATTGCGGAAGAAATCGTCCTGGATGAGTTTCGCCAGGATCGTCACGAAGGTCAGCGGGGCGACGATCCGGTCGTAGCCGAGCTCGGTGGCCGCAGCCTCGTCGTAGTAGGCCTGATCGTCGGCCTTGATCGACCGGGAGAATTGCCGGACCTGCTCGCGGCCCACCTCGAAGTAATCGGGGTACCGCCAGCTCATGCCGCGAATATCTGTTTTGAGGGCCATCCGCTAAGCCAGCTTCGCCGAGGCGACAGCCCGGCCGAAGATCTTCTTGCCGCCGGTGGTCGCCGTCAACGCGATGGTCACCGACTTGGTCTCCGGGTCGACGGACTTCACCCGCCCGCTGAACACCAACTCGGCGCCCTTGCCGTCGTTGGGCACCGGGACCACCGCGGTGAAGCGCACGTTGTACTCCGTCACCGCACCGGGGTCGCCGACCCACGACGTGACGTAGCCGCCGCCGATGCCCATCGTCAGCATGCCGTGCGCGATCGCGGTGTCCAGGCCGACCATCTTGGCGATTTCGTCGTCCCAGTGGATCGGGTTCAAGTCACCCGAGACCCCGGCGTAATTGACCAGATCTTGACGGGTCAATGGGTAGACCCGCTCCGGGAGCTGGTCACCCACCTGCACCGAACTGAACTCACGCAGAGGCATCCGAAAATCCTACTTCCCCGTCGTCGCCGGCACGGCCCGCCAGGGTCGTGTACGTCTCCTGGACGATCTCACCGGCATCGTTGGTGATGATGTTCTTGGTCACGATGATCTGGGTGCCGTGCGCCTCACGCACCGCATCCACATGAACGTCGCAGTAGAGCTTGTCGCCCGCGACGATCGGCTTCTTGAACTTCAAGACCTGGTCAACCTGGACGATCTGCTGCTCCGTCACCGCGATGTTGGCGTTCTCGAAGAACGCGTACTGCGCCTTGTAGCCGAATACGGAGATGAAACACAACGGGGCCGCCAGGCCCGCGTATCCCAATTCGGCTGCCGCATCCTCACCGTAAAAAGCGGGATCGTCATTCTGCACGGCGGTGGCGTACTCGCGGATCTTCTCCCGTTCCACAATGTAGTGGTCGGGATAGCGATAATGCATCCCGAGGATCTTTTCGGACAGGGCCACAGTTCTCGAACCTACCTAGTCGACTCTCTGTAGTTGGGCTTGGACTGCGGGGCTAGCGCGTTTCGCGGTGGCCCTGGTGTTTACCGCAGTTGGGGCAGAACTTCTTCAGCTCAAGACGGTCCGGGTCGTTGCGCCGGTTTTTCTTGGTGATGTAGTTGCGGTGCTTGCACACCTCGCACGCCAAAGTGACCTTGGGGCGCACGTCGGTACTGGAAGCCATGACGGTTCTCTCTCAAATCTCTCGAAGTCTCAGTATTCGGTTGTGGTGCTGTGGTGTCTTGTAGCGATGGCCGGACTCGAACCGGCGACCTAACGATTATGAGTCGTTCGCTCTAACCAACTGAGCTACACCGCCTCTGGGGCCGCGCACCTGCTCGGCGTCCGCCGAGCCCCCTAACGGAATCGAACCGTTGACCTTTTCCTTACCATGGAAACGCTCTACCGACTGAGCTAAGGGGGCCGTTCACCCGCCGCGACGACCTGCCGCGGGCCAAAAAGAGGGTACAGCCTGGCGCACAGCGTCTCCAAACCACCTGCGCCAGCCGTCGCTGCGCGGTCAGCCGGTATCGCTGTTGCGATGCAACGACCAGGCGCTGAGATCACTGAACTCGTCGTAGTCCTCAGCGTGCGAGCCGGGCTCGGCGTTGTCTGCCTCGTCGAGCATCGTCCGCATGGCCAGATTGACGGCTTCACGCGGGTCGGCCACGTGATAGCGGCGAATAATCTCGTCGACCAGGTCCATGTCAAGTAGGACTTCGATCCTCTTCAACATGGTCCGATACTAGCGACTCGGCGCAGGTAGGAATAGGTATAAAGGCCAGGTTGAACGCCTTTTCGCCCGCCCCATAGGCTGGTGGCGTGTCGAATTCGGAACGGTTGTACTTCCGGCAGTTACTTTCCGGCCGCGACTTCGCGGCCAACGACGTGATTGCGGCCCAAATGCGCAATTTCGCCTACCTCATCGGTGACCGCGAAACCGGCGACGCCATGGTGGTCGATCCGGCCTACGCCGCCGGCGATCTGGTCGACGCGCTCGAGGCCGACGACATGCACTTGTCGGGCGTACTCGTCACCCACCACCACCCGGACCATGTGGGTGGCTCGATGATGGGCTTCGAGCTCAAGGGCCTGGCCGAATTGATGGAACGGGTGAGCGTCCCGGTTCATGTGAACACTCACGAGGCGCTGTGGGTGTCCCGCATCACCGGGATCCCGATGAGCGACCTGACCACCCACGAGCACCGCGACCGCATCAACATCGGCGACGTCGAGATCGAGCTGTTGCACACCCCCGGGCACACGCCGGGCAGCCAGTGTTTCCTGCTGGACGGGCGGCTGGTCGCCGGGGACACGCTCTTCCTCGACGGTTGCGGACGCACCGACTTCCCGGGGGCGATTCCGACGAGATGTACCGCAGCCTGCAGCAACTCGCGGCGCTTCCCGGCGACCCGACGGTGTTTCCCGGCCACTGGTACTCGGCCGACCCAAGCGCCTCGCTCTCGGAAGTCACACGTTCCAACTACGTGTACCGGCCGGCCAATATCGACCAGTGGCGAATGATGATGGGTGGCTGACGTACCGGCGAACACAGCCGGCCGTGTTGTGCCCGCCCGATGGCCCGCTCAGCAGTGCACAGGACGCCCCTTTACCATCAGTACAGCTAAGTTCCAGGTCCGAGGAGCAAGCGGAGGGTGGAATCCATGGGGTGGGTCCGAGGAAGCTGGCCGCAAAGCTGGCCCGAAAGCCTGAGAAGCTTCGACTCCATCGAGTCCAGCACCTGGTTGGCGTTGGCGGCATGGGCGGCGATCGCGCTGGGCGTCGGCGCGCTGATCTTCACCCAGCGCCAGCTGCAACGCAACCGGGCGCTGGCCGCGGAGAAGACCCGCCCACACGTTGCCATGCTGATGGAGCCCCACGTCGCGGACTGGCACGTCATCGAGTTGGTAGTGCGCAACTTTGGTCGCACCGCGGCCTACGACATCCAATTCAACTTTCCCAATCCTCCGACCGTCGCCGAATACGAGAATGCCTCCGACGGCTACGCCGACGTCGTCGAGCTGCAATTGCCCCGGGAACTCCCGACACTGGCTCCGGGACAGGAGTGGCGGATGGTGTGGGACTCCGCACTCGACCGCGCCGAGATCGGGCACGGCGTCGAATCGCGCTTCGAGGGCACAATCACCTACTACGACCGCCCTGAGCAGCCCCGCGGATGGAAGTTCTGGCAGCGCGCTCGCCAGCCCCTGGAGACCAAGGTGGTGCTGGACTGGGATGCCTTGCCGCCTGTTCAGCGCATCGAGCTGATGACCACGCACGATCTGGCGAAACGGGAGAAGCAGAAGTTGGAGCTGTTGCGCAACCTGCTGACCTACTTCCACTACGCGAGCAAGGAAACTCGCCCGGAGGTGTTCCGCAGCGAAATCGACCGCATCAACCGCGCCGTGCAGGAAACCCAGGACAGATGGCGCACCCGCCAACTCGAGGAACCCACCGACGTGAGTCTGCGCTGGGGCGACGCAGAGAACGAACTGGGTAAGCATCGCAGCCAGCGGGTGTAAGCCGTCGGGCCCGATCTGATTCAATCGAAGGCCCGTAGCGAAGGAGTAACCCATGAGCGGTCCGGTCGTCTATACCCACGACGAAACCATCGGGGTCATCCGAATGGACGACGGCAAGGTCAACGCGTTGGGACCGACCATGCAGCAGGCCCTCAACGACGCACTCGACCAGGCCGACGCCGACAACGTCGGTGCGCTGGTGATCACCGGGAACCAGCGGGTGTTCAGCGGCGGATTCGACTTGAAGATCCTGACCTCGGGCGAGGTGCAGCCCGCGATCGACATGCTGCGCGGCGGGTTCGAGCTGTCCTACCGGCTGCTGTCCTACCCCAAGCCGGTGGTGATCGCCTGTACCGGGCCCGCGATCGCAATGGGTTCGTTCCTGCTGTGCTCGGGTGATCATCGAATTGCGGCCCATGCCTACAACATTCAGGCCAACGAGGTCGCGATCGGCATGGTCATTCCGTGGGCGGCCCTGGAGGTCTTGAAACTCCGGCTGACCCAGTCGGCCTACCAGCAGGCCACCGGCCTGGCCAAGACGTTCTTCGGCGAAACCGCGCTCGCCGCCGGCTTCATCGACGAGATGGCACTACCGGATCGAGTGGTCGCCCGTGCCGAGGAGGCCGCCCACGAATTCGCCGGCCTGAACCAGTCTGCGCACGCAGCGACCAAACTGCGGGCCCGCGCCGACACACTCAAGGCGATCCGCGCCGGAATTGATGGGCTTGAAAAGGAATTCGGTCTGTAAGGCCGACGTTTCGACCGCCCAGCGCCCAATCCGCAACCCGCCATGGTGGCCGCCTGACGCGCATCGCTGGGCATCGGCACAAGTCGAGGCAGGCGTGCGGAACCACGTCATCGGTACGTGCGGAACCGCGTGAGGTAGTCGCCCCGGTTCCGCGTCGGCAGGACACCCGAGCCGACTCCCGCCACTGATGGCGGGGCCGCTTCGGGCGTCCTAGCGCGACGCGGTCGAGTCGGTCGTGCCCGTCCCTAGGCCGTCCCGCCGGCCCCACCCTTGCCGGCGCCACCACCCGTGCCGCCGACGCCGCCACCGCCACCGACGGGGCCGATGCCTGATTGACCGTCGCCACCGACCACGCCGGCGCCTCCGAGAGCACCGCCGCCGCCGGCGTTGCCGCTACCCGACGCCCCGCCGGCGCCGCCGCTGCCCCCACCGCCGCCGAAGCCGCCGTTACCGCCGAAGCCACCGGCCCCGTCGATCGCACCGGCGCCACCGGCCAGACCGCCGTTGCCGCCACCGCCACCGCCACCGCCGGTGCCGCCGACCCCGCCGTCGCCGCCGGAGCCGCCGACGCCTGCGGTGCCGCCGCCACCCAGGCCGGCCGCGCCACCGGCGCCGCCGATTCCGCCATCGCCGCCGAGGCCACCTGTCACACCGTTGCCGCCGGCGCCGCCGGTGTTGCCGTTGCCGTTCTCCGCGCCGCTGAGGCCGACGCCACCGCTACCGCCCTTGCCACCCTTGCCGCCCCCGGCGCCGGTGCCGCCGTCGCCGCCGCTGCCGGCGTTGCCGCCGTCGCCGCCGCTGCCGCCGTTGGCGCCGCCGGCTCCGGCTGCGCCACCGTTGCCGCCCTTGCCACCGGCGCCCGCGTTGGCCTGGCCGTTGGAACCGTTGCCACCGAATCCACCGGTGCCGGCCTGACCGGCGGGGCCATCGGCCGTGCCGCCGTTGCCACCGTCGCCGCCGCCGGAGCCGTTGCCGTCCAGACCGGAAGGCCCGCTGGGGGCGGTGCCCCCGTCGCCGCCACGACCACCGATCGCCAACCCGCCCCCTGCTGATGCCGTGGCGTCGCCGCCGCGGCCGCCGTCACCGCCGGGACCGGACAGCCCGCCGTCACCGCCGTCACCGCCGGCTCCACCTTCTGCCCGACCGTTGGTGCCATTAGCGGTGGCATCGCCACCGGCACCGCCGTCGCCGCCGGGTCCGCCCAGGATGCTGCCCGCACCCCCGTCGCCGCCCTTTCCGCCGACCGCGGTGCCGCCGTTGGCGTTGTTGGTGCCGGCACCGCCGGCCCCTCCGACGCCGCCCTGCTGGACTTGATTGGCCGGCAGAGTGCTGGGGCTGCCGGCGCTACCGGGCCCGCCGTCGCCGCCGTTCGGGGTACCCGGTGAGCCAAGGGTGCCGACCCCGGCCTGCGGCACGGTTGTCGAGATCGGCGTGTTGACCCCATTGGTGCCCTTGCCGCCGTTCCCGCCGACTCCACCGTTACCGCCGTCCCCGCCGGTGCCCGTAGCGCCATTCGTCCCGCCGCCGCCGGCCACGCCGCCGAGACCGGGAGCGCCGCCGTCGCTGCCTTTGCCGCCGCTGCCGCCGTCCCCGCCGTTGAAGGTGGCCGCAAAGGCCTTTCCGGAGATTGATGAGCCATTCGTGCCGTTGGCGCCATTGCCGCCATTGGCGCCGCTGCCGCCGTTGCCGCCGCTGCCACCGTTGCTGCTACCGAGACCGGTTCCGCCGTCGCCGCCCGCTCCACCGCTGCCGGCGAGGCCGGCATTGCCGCCGGCACCACCGCTGCCCGCGGCGTTTCCGGCGCCACCGAACGCGCCCGTCCCGCCGTTGCCGCCGCCTGCGGCATTGCCGCCGACGCCGCCGCTGCCGCCGTTGCCACCGGTCGCAACCGCCCCGCCGCTCCCGCCGGCGCCGCCTTGACCACCATTGCCGGCGTTACCGCCGGCACCACCGGCGCCACCGGATCCAGGGGCCGCGGTGAGGTTGCCGGTCACGCCGATGCCGCCGTTGCCGCCCGCGCCGGCAGCAGCTCCGTTGCCGCCGTTGCCGCCGGTGCCGGCCTTGCCGCCCGCACCGGCGGCGCCACCGGCGCCACCGGCCCCACCAGTGCCACCGTCACCACCGATGCCACCGGCCCCGCCGTTGGGGGCGCTGGTGACTCCGACGTCGGGCGTAACGGCGAGGCCGCCATTGCCGGCTTTGCCGCCGGCGCCGGCAAGGCCGCCGTTACCGCCGTTACCGCCGTTACCGCCGATGCCCCCGGCGTCTCCCCCGGCGCCGCCCGCGCCACCGTTGGCGCCCTTGCCACCGTTACCACCGGCCCCGCCGGCCGGGGCGCCTCCGGTGCCGGCAACGCCGCCACCGCCATTGCCGGCGCTGCCGCCACTACCCCCGTTGCCGCCGTTGCCGCCGTCACCGGCAAGCCCGCCGTTGTTGCCTGCGGCGCCACCGGCGCCACCCTTGCCACCGTCGCCGCCGGCCACACCGTCCCCGCCGGGCAGGCCGTTGTTGCCGACTTGACTGCTGCCGCTGATGCCGTTGCTACCGTTGCCGCCGTTGCCGCCGTCACCGCCCGTGCCGCCGGTGCCCAGCGCGCCTGCCGTACCCCCGTTGGCCAGGCCTGCAGCACCTCCGGCGCCGCCGGCCCCGCCGGCCCCACCAGCCCCGCCGTTGACCGAAATGGCGTTAGCTGCAGCGAGGTTACTGCCGCCTTTGCCGCCGCCACCGCCGTCGCCACCATTTCCACCGGTTCCGGCGGTGCCGCCGACGCCGCCAGCCGTGCCGCCGGCGCCCCCGTCACCGCCCACGCCGCCCGCGGAACCGTTGCCCGGAACGGTGTTCGGGCTGAAGGTATTGGCCGCGTCCTGGCCCGCACTGCCGTTACCGCCGCTACCGCCGTTACCGCCGTTACCAGCGTTGCCATCCGCGCCGGCGCTACCGCCGGTCCCGGTGCCGGCCGCACCGCCCAAGCCCGCCGCGCCGCCGCTACCGCCGTCGCCGCCTTTTCCGCCGGAGTTACCGTTGCCGACAGCGTCGTTGCCGTCACTCCCGTTGCCACCGAGGCCGCCGCTACCGCCAACGCCGCCCGTGCCGGCCAGGCCGCCAGGAGCGGCGGAACCGCCCTGACCGCCCTGACCGCCGGCGCCGCCGGCGAAGCCGGAGTTGCCGTTGGCGCCCGCGCCGACGGCAGCAGCACCGCCACCCCCCGCCCCGCCCTGACCGCCGCCGCCACCGGTGCCGCCGGCGCCGACAGCACCCGCCGGCCCCTGCTTGCTGAGGAAGGTGGCGCCGCCGGCAGCCCCGCCTAGGCCGGCAGACCCGCCGCCACCGCCATCACCGCCGGCGCCGCCGACTCCGGTGGCGTTGTCCGCGCCACCTCCGCCCATCCCCCCGACGCCGCCATGGCCGCCCAGGCCGCCGGCACCGCTCTGACCGAACAACAGCGGTGCTGCGCCGCCGGTCCCGCCCGCCCCGCCGGCACCGCCCGCCCCGCCGGTGCCGCCGACAATGTTCGGGTCGACCGAAGCCACGCCATTTCCGCCGATGCCGCCCTGCCCACCGGCGCCGCCGGCGCCGCCGCTCATGAACAGTCCGCCCGAGCCGCCGTTACCGCCAATGCCGCCGCTGCCGGCCGGGCCTCCCACCGCGCCCGTCCCGCCGACGCCGCCTGCACCACCGGCCGCGCCCTCCCCGACCAACCATCCCGCGTTGCCGCCGTTTCCGCCGAGGCCGCCGGCGCCGCCACCGGCTCCGCCCTGACCCCCCACGCCGCCGAGTCCGCCGGAGCCGACGAGGAAACCGCCGTTACCGCCCGTGCCTCCGACGCCGCCGACGCCGGCCGCGGCGCCCACACCGCCGGCACCGCCAGCGCCACCGGCGCCGAACAACCATCCGCCGTTGCCGCCGTTGCCGCCGCGAGCTGCGCCACTTCCTCCGGCCCCGCCGATCCCCCCATTGCCCAACAAGCCGGCCGATCCGCCGCGGCCACCGGCTTGGCCTGCCGCGCCCGCTGCCCCGTTGCCGCCGTTGCCGAACAACCACCCTCCGTCGCCGCCATCACCGCCCGGCGTGGTGGCGTTGGCGCCGTTGCCGATGAGGGGACGAGACAGCAAAGCCTGGATCGGGTCGGTTGCGGCCGCCCACCGCGTGTTCACCGCTTCGGCGGCGGCGTAGGACTCGGCCCCGATGCCCAACGCCCGCACGAAGTCCTCATGAAATGCCACGGCCTGGCCGGCCATCGTCTGATACCCCTGCGCGTGCTGGGCGAACAACCGGGTGATTGCCGCCGACACCTCGTCGGCGGCCGCCGACACCAAACCCGTCGTTGGAGCAGCCGCTGCCACGCTGGCGGCCCTGATCGTCGACCCGATATCGGCCACATTGGCCGCCACGGTCGACACCGTCTCCGGAGAAACAAACACATAAGACATGGGGCACCTCGCAACCATTTGGGCGGACCGGGCATTCCGAGTAGATGTCGAGTCGTGCGACTCGGCGCGGATCGTATCGCGTTGCGTCAGCACATTGTTAGATTCACGTGGAATAGCGTCGGCCACCTGACACACAACCGGGAACGACGATCGTTGAGAGCCTCATGACCTGGCGGCGTCTGCCCATGCAAGACATGGCATCCGTGCCAAGTTCCGGTCATTGGTACTGACGGAACCGCTCGAGGTAGTCGACCCAGTTCCACGTCGACAGAAATGCCTCGGCCGATTCGTAGCCCTTGTTGTACAGGGCTTCGGCTTCCTCCCGCGAGATGCTGAAGTCCAGGAAATTGACCGCGGTCGAGTCGACCCGGATCGCTCGCGCGCTTACCCACGGTTGGCTGAGATAGGTCTGGTCGTGACCGACGAACATGGCGGTGATCAATTGCTCCAGGAGCACCGACGGCGGGCCGAGGAGCCGCAACGCGCTCACCCCGGGAATCAGCTGGTCGTTGCTTTCCGGTAGCTGCGGCACCACCGTGATGCCGAAGGTGGGCCAGCGCGGGGACTTGCAGTCCGGCCGGTCGAACGAGTCGATCGGAAAGTTCGACAAGACGCCGCCGTCCACCAGCGTGGATGTGCGCCCTGCCGCGCTGGTCAGACTGACCGGCCGAAAGAAGAACGGAATCGACATCGAGGCGCGAACCGCGTCCGCCACCGATTGCTCGTCGGGATCGAGGCCGTAGCGGCGCCGATAATCCCAGGGCAGCCGCACCAGTTGACCGGTCGTCAGGTCGGTGACGGTGACCACCAGCCGGTAGCGGCGTTCGGCAGGCATTTGTCTGTCGCTGAGGGCCAGATCGCCAAAGGTCCGCACGCCCAGATTCTTCAGCTCGCCGCGGATCCACTCATGCGCGAAATCTCCTCGATACATGCCATTTTCGCGCAGCAGACCCCAGGCCGGACCTACGACCGGCAGATGACCGACCGGCCCGGTGTCGCGAAATTTCTCGTACGGCAGGGTCAGCGCGAGCTCTTTGATCTGTCCGGTGGTCAGCTGATCGCCGTTGGACGCGGCGGCCAGGATCGAACCGACGAGCGAACCCGCTGAGACGCCCGAGACCCGTTTGAGTGAGTAGCCGGCTTCCATGACCGCGACCACGGCACCGACCAGTCCCACACCCTTGACCCCGCCGCCCGAGAGGACCAGATCGACAGGTTTGCGCCGGGGGTTCGGGTAACGCCGCTCCGCCATCGCCGCCCCCTCAACCCTGAGCCGAAATCCATTGATAGGGAAGGAATTTCCCGTCGAACGTGACCACCACCCGATCGCCCGACTCGTGCGGCTTCTTCTGGAGCTCGACACTGAAGTTGATCGCGCTCATGATGCCGTCACCGAACTGTTCGTGGATCACCTCTTTCAGGGCCCCACCGTAGACCTGGAGCGCCTCGTAGAACCGATAGATGGTGGGGTCGGTGGGCACCACGCTGCCCAGCCCGCCACGCATCGGCGGTGCCGCCAGTACCGGGACGGCGGATTCGTCCAAGCCCAGCAGGTCGACCAGAACCTTCCCTTGATCTGCGGGAATCGGGTGCTGGCCCAGCAGCGCCGACGTCGTCCACAGCAATGGCCGCTCGATGGCGTCGGCCAGTTGCTGCCAACTGAGCCCCTTGGAAACCCGTGCAACGACGATCTGTTGGGTGATCTCGTCTCTGTTCATGGCCCCAGCATGCCAAGCGGGTCCGACGGAGTGCACCAAGCCTGCCCCACGACGTTCGCCCGTCTCGTGCGATCAGCCCGGCCCCGCGCGGACTTTGCACACCCGGAGCGCCACCGGTGTCGGAGGGGCCGTCTAGGGTGGCCCGCAATGGCGCTTCATCTCCACCGTGCCGAACGGACCGACCTGCTTGCCGACGGTCTCGGCGCGCTGCTGGCCGATCCCCTGCCCGATCCATTCGCCGAAGAGCTCGTGCTGGTGCCGGCGCGCGGCGTGGAACGCTGGCTCAGCCAGCGGCTCTCTCACCGGTTGGGGTGCGCACCGGATCGTGGCGACGGCGTCTGCGCAGGCGTATCGTTTCGCAGCCCGGCGTCACTGATCGCCGAGATAGTCGGCACCCTCGACGAGGACCCCTGGTCGCCGGATGCGATGACCTGGCCGCTGCTGCAGGTGATCGACAATTCGTTGACCGAGCCGTGGTGCCGCACCCTGGCAAAACATTTGGGACACTTCGATGTTGGCGACGAGGCCGAGCTGCGCCGGGGCCGGCGGTATGCGGTCGCACGCCGGCTGGCGGGTTTGTTCGCCTCGTACGCGCGGCAACGTCCCGGACTGCTGGTCGACTGGCTGGCCGGGGATCTGGGCGACCTCGACTCCGATCTGCACTGGCAACCCGAGCTGTGGCGCGCGCTGGTCGCGACGATTCCCGCCGATCCCCCGCATGTCCGGCACGCCAAGACGCTCGAGACGTTGCGCGACGGTCCGGCCGGCCTGCCGTCGCGCCTGTCCCTGTTCGGTCACACCCGGCTGGCACGCACCGACGTGGAGCTACTCGAAGCCGTCGCCGCCCACCACGACCTGCATCTGTGGCTGCCGCACCCCAGCGACACACTGTGGCGGGCACTGGACGGCGGTCGGGGCACCGTGCCCCGACGCAACGACACAAGCCATCGGCAGGTGGGTCATCCGCTGCTGGCGACTCTGGGCCGCGACCTACGTGAGCTGCAGCGAAGCCTGCCGTCCGCGGCCGCGACCGACGAGGCGCTCGGCGAGCCCGATCGCCGGGACACCCTGCTCGGCTGGTTGCAGGCCGACCTGGCCGCCAACGCTGTCCGTCCGGATGGCCGACTGCTCGCGACCGATGACCGGTCGGTGCAGGTGCACAGCTGTCACGGCCCGGCCCGGCAGATCGACGTGCTGCGGGAGGTACTGCTCGGCCTGCTGGCCGACGACCCGACGCTGGAGCCACGCGACATCCTGGTGATGTGCCCCGACATCGAGACCTATGCCCCGCTCATCGTCGCGGGCTTCGGTCTGGGCGACGTGGTGGGCGGCGCGCACCCCGCCCATCGACTCCGGGTCCGGCTCGCCGATCGCTCACTGCTGCAAACCAATCCATTGCTGGGTGTGGCGTCGCAGTTGCTGACTCTGGCCGGCGGCCGGGTCACCTCGAGTGAAGTGCTCAACCTCGCCCAGGCCGCCCCGGTGCGGGCGCGGTTCAGCTTCAGTGACGACGATCTGGAAGGCATCACGCGCTGGGTACGCCAGGCGAACATCCGGTGGGGCTTCGATCAGGAACACCGCGTGCCGTTCGGGGTGGATTTCGTGCACAACACGTGGCGGTTCGGCCTGGACCGGGTGTTGGCCGGGGTCGCGATGTCTGAGACCGCGCACGCCTGGATCGATTCGACGCTCCCCCTCGATGACGTCGGCAGCAACCGAGTCGAGTTGGTCGGCCAGTTCGCCGAGTACATCGACCGGCTGCAGCGCGTCGTGGACTCGCTGACC
Organism: Mycobacterium gordonae; assembly: GCF_017086405.1. Lineage (NCBI taxonomy): Bacteria > Bacillati > Actinomycetota > Actinomycetes > Mycobacteriales > Mycobacteriaceae > Mycobacterium > Mycobacterium camsae. Next base: position 1,210,423 of record NZ_CP070973.1, on the reverse strand, counting down.
GGAGCGCGACCGCTGCGGGAGTGGCTGACGGCCCTGACCGACGGCATCGGCCTGCTGACCCGTACCGACGAGGACGACGCCTGGCAGACCAGTCAGATGCAACGCGAGTTCGCCGACGTGTTGCGCACGGCGGGTGCCAGGGATCAGACCCTGCTGCGACTGCCCGACATCCGCTCCTTGCTGCACGGGCACCTCGCCGGGCGTCCCACCCGCGCCAACTTCCGCACCGGCACCCTGACGGTGTGCACGATGGTGCCGATGCGTTCGGTCCCGCATCGGGTGGTGTGCCTGGTGGGCCTCGACGACGGGATGTTCCCGCGGCTCGGCGTCGTCGACGGCGACGACGTGCTGGCCCGGAAGCCACTCACCGGCGAGCGTGATATCCGCTCCGAGGACCGGCAGCTGTTGCTGGACGCCATCGGCGCGGCCACCGGAAATCTGGTCATCACCTATACCGGTGCCAACGAATACTCGGGCCAACGCCGACCCCCGGCCGTTCCGTTGGCCGAACTGCTCGACGCCCTGGACATGACCACCGCCGAGCCGGTCCGTTCGCGGATCGTGGTGGCACATCCGTTGCAGCCCTTCGACGTCCGCAACGTGGAACGCGGCGAGCTGGTGCCCGACGCCCCGTTCAGCTTCGATCCGACAGTGCTGCGCGCGGCCCGCTCTTCCGCTGGGAAACGATCCGAGCAACCGAGGCTGATCTGCGGTCCACTCCCGGCACCACCGCCCGACGACGTCGCCCTGGCCGATCTGATCGCATTCTTCAAAGACCCGGTGAAGGGCTTTTTCCGGGCTCTGGAGTACACCCTGCCCTGGGACGTCGACGGTGTTCAGGACGCCATGCCGGTCGACATCAACGCACTCGAAGAATGGACCGTCGGCGACCGGATGCTGAGCGACATCATGGGCGGGCTGGCCCCGGACGATGCGCGGCAGGCGGAATGGCGGCGTGGCATGCTGCCCCCGGGCCAGCTGGGCTGGCGCAAGGTGACCGAGATCCGTGATCAGGCGGCCTTGCTGGCGTCGGCAGCACTGGGACACCGCCGCACGGACAGCGCGACCTACGACGTCGACATCGATCTCGGCGGACGGCGTGTGACCGGTACGGTGCCCCAGGTGTTCGGTGATCATCTGGTCTCGGTCACCTACTCCAAGCTCGACGGCAAACACCTGCTCCAATCATGGATTCCGTTGTTGGCGTTGCACTCTCACGAACCTGTCCGGGACTGGTCGGCGGTCTGCATCGGCCGGCCCAAGCGGGGCACGACTCCGCGGGAGGAACATCTGGGACGTCCGCGACAGACCGCTGTTGACGTGTTGCGGGACCTGGTGGCCATCTACGATGCCGGCCGCCGCGAGCCGATTCCGTTACCCATCAAGACGTCCTACGCGTGGGCGGTGGCGCGGCACTGCGGCGACGACCCGGTCAAGCAGGCGGAATACCGGTGGCGAAGTGGTCTGTATCCCGCGGAGGATCAAGACCAGGCCCAGGTACGGGCCTGGGGCCGCCACGCGCGGCTCAATGACCTCATGCAACCGCTGCGGCCCGGTGAGCCGTCCGCGGGGGAAGAGCACCGCCTGGGCGCCTTCGCCGCTCGCCTGTGGCTGCCCATGCTGCAGGCTGAGTCGCGCGCCCAGCGGAGGCCGAGATGATGGCACCATTCGACCTGCTCGGCCCGCTGCCCGCCGAGCGGTCCACCACCGTCCTGGAGGCCAGCGCGGGAACCGGCAAGACATTCGCGTTGGCCGGTCTGGTGACCCGCTACGTCGCCGATGGCCACGCGACGCTCGACGAGATGCTGCTCATCACCTTCGGCCGCGCGGCCAGCCAAGAGCTTCGCGAGCGGGTGCGCTGCCAGATCGTCGACGCGGTGGCGGCTTTCGGCGACCCCACCATCGCCGCGGGCAACGATCTGGTGCGGTATCTGCTCGACGGCACGGATGCGCAGCGAGACGCACGAAGGCAGCGACTGCGCGACGCCCTGGCGGGCTTCGACGCCGCCACCATCGCCACCACCCACCAGTTCTGCCAGCTGGTATTGAAATCCCTTGGTGCGGCCGGTGATACCGACTCCGGCGTCACGTTGCTCGAAGACCTCAACGACCTCGTCACCGAGATCGTCGACGATCTCTACCTGGCACACTTCGGGCGCGAGCGCGACGACCCGGCGTTGACCTACCGGGAGGCGCTGCGGATCGCCCGTACGGTGGTCGCCAATCCGTCCACCCAGCTGCGCCCGCGCGACCCGGAACCGGGCTCACGCGCCGCGGTCCGTGTCACCTTCGCCAACGACGTTCTCACCGAATTGGAAAGGCGCAAGCGGCGCCGGGGTGTGCTGGGATACGACGATCTGCTGATCCGGCTGGCCGCGGCGTTGGATACCGACGATTCGCCCGCCCGGGCCCGGATGCACCAGCGCTGGCCCATCGTCATGGTCGACGAGTTCCAAGACACCGATCCGGTCCAGTGGCAGGTGATCGACCGGGCCTTCAGCGGGCGATCCACGCTCATCCTGATCGGGGATCCCAAGCAGGCCATCTACGCGTTTCGTGGCGGTGACATCGTCACCTACCTCGACGCGGCCCGGACTGCCGGTGACAAGCGCACGCTGGTCACAAACTGGCGCAGCGACAGCGCGCTCGTCGAACGATTGCAAGCCGTGCTGCGCGGAGCGGAACTCGGCGACCCCGCGATCGTGGTCCACGACGTCGCCGCCTCGCACGTCGGCCATCGCCTCGCCGGCGCTCCGCACAACGATCCCTTCCGGCTTCGGGTAGTACACCGACGTGCTCTGGGCCGCAAGGGAACCCAGAATCTGCCCATTGAGGAACTGCGCGAGCACATCGGCCGCGATCTCGCCGCCGATATCGGCGGACTGCTGGCGAGCGCGGCTACCTTCGACGGCAAGCCGCTGGAAGCACGCGATGTCGCGGTGATCGTGGAGAGCCACAAAGATGCGCGCGCCTGCCACCGCGCCCTCACCGAGGCCGGTATCGCCGCGGTCTACACCGGGGACTCGGACGTGTTCAGCTCCGAAGCCGCCGACGACTGGCTGTCGCTGTTGGAGGCGTTCGATCAGCCGCACCGCCCCGGCGTCGTGCGAGCAGCAGCGACCACCATGTTCTTCGGCAAGACTGCGCCAGAGCTGGCGGCCGGCGGTGACGCGCTCACCGACGACATCGCCGACACCTTGCGGGAGTGGGCGGACCATGCCCGAGAACGGGGCGTCGCCGCGATCTTCGAGGCCGCGCAGCTGCGCGGCATGGCCGACCGGGTGCTGTCGTGGTACGGCGGTGAGCGGCACATGACCGATCTTGCGCATGTGACGCAACTGCTGCAGGAGGTCGCCCACCGGGAGCGCTATTCCCTGCCCGCGCTCCGAGACTGGCTGCGGGGACAACGGGAGGAACGGGCCGGCGCCACCGAGCGCAACCGCCGTATCGACAGCGACGCCGCCGCAGTCCAGATCATGACGGTCTGGGTGAGCAAGGGGCTGCAGTATCCGGTGGTGTACCTGCCGTTCGCTTTCAATCGCAACATCGGCGACCGCGACCTGGTGCTGTTCCACGATCAAGGACAGCGATGTCTGCACATCGGCGGGCAGGACAGTCCCGATTTCGCGGATGTGGAACGTCTGGGCCGCAAGGAAACGGCCAGTGACGACAGCCGGTTGACCTACGTCGCATTGACCCGAGCCCAGTCGCAGGTGGTGGCCTGGTGGTCACCGGCTCACGGCGAGCCCAACGGCGGGCTCTCCCGGCTGTTGCGGGGCCGGCGTCCCGGGGAGTCGGCGGTCCCGGATCGTTGCGAACCCGCGAAGATCACCGATGACGAGGCGTGGGAGCGGCTGCGGGAGTGGCAGGACGCCGGCGGTCCGGTCGTGGAGGAGTCCGTGATCGCGGCGGCGCCGCGAATGACCGACCGGCCGGAACCGTCCGAGCTCGGCATCCGCCACTTCCACCGGGCCATCGACACGGCCTGGCGACGCACCTCGTATTCGGGCCTGATCCGCGTCGCGGACCAGGCCGGCGGGGTGAGCAGCGAGCCCGAGCTCGCCGAACTCGACGACGAAGTCGCCGACATCCCGCTCACCCGGACGGCTCCCGCACCGAACCTGCCCTCCCCCATGGCCGAGCTGCCGACCGGTGCGCAGTTCGGCACGCTGGTGCACGCGGTGCTGGAAACCAGCGACCCCTTCGCGGCCGACCTCGCCGCGGAACTGCAGAAGCAGATCGATGTTCACTCGGCGTGGTGGCCGGTCGACGTCCCCGCGCCCCAGCTGGCCGCGGCACTGCTGCCGATGCACGACACACCCCTGGGACCACTGGCCGCGGGGCTGACGCTGCGTCAGATCGGCCTGCCGGACCGGTTGCGCGAGTTGGACTTTGAATTTCCGCTGGCCGGCGGCGACGTTCGGGATGCCGACGTACAGGTGCGACTGGCGGACGTCGGGAGGCTGTTGCGTTCCCATCTTCGCGTCGACGACCCGCTGGCCTCGTACGCCGACCGGCTGATCGGTGACGCACTCGGCGGCCAATACTTGCGGGGCTATCTCAGCGGCTCGGTCGACGCCGTGCTACGGATTCCGCACGGCGCCGGGCACCGTTTTCTGGTCGTCGACTACAAGACCAACTGGCTGGGCGAGCCGGACCGGCCGTTGACCGCCGCGGACTACACGCAGCCCCGGATGGCGGAAGCGATGCTGCACTCGGACTACCCGCTGCAGGCGTTGCTGTACAGCGTTGTGCTGCATCGTTTTCTGCGCTGGCGGCAGCATGGCTACCAGCCGAAACGACATCTGGGCGGCGTGCTGTATCTGTTTCTGCGCGGGATGTGCGGGCCCGATACCCCGGTGTTGGACGGACATCCGGCCGGGGTGTTCGGCTGGGCACCGCCTGCGGAGTTGGTGACCGAACTCTCCGATCTGCTCGATGCGCGCGGGACGGCCGCATGACGGCCGAGACGCTCGAACCCGCTGACCGCCGGCAGGCCGTCGGCGCAACCGGCCTGCTGCGCGCATTCAACGACGCCGGCGTGCTCGAATCGTCCGACGTGCATGTGGCGCAGCGCCTTACGGCGATGTCGGGTGAGCCGGACCCCACCGTCGCGCTGGCGCTGGCATTCGTGGTACGCGCGCTGCGCGGGGGCTCGGTGTGTGTGGACCTGCCGTCGGTGCAGTCTCAGGTCGGTGTCGCGGAGCTGCCGTGGCCGTCGACGCCGGACTGGCTCGCGGCAGTGATGGCCAGCCCGTTGGCCGGCCGGCCGCCGGTGCTGCGCGTGTATGACGGCACGCTGGTGTACCTGGACCGGTACTGGCGCGAGGAGCAGCAGGTCGCCGACGACTTCTCGGCGCTACTGTCCCGGCCCGGCCGCTCGCCGGTTCCCGACATCGACCGGTTGTTTCCGGCCGGCTATGAGGAACAACGCGAGGCCGCCCGCATTGCCCTGCAACAAGGACTGACGGTGTTGACCGGCGGCCCGGGGACGGGCAAGACCACTACCGTGGCCCGGCTGCTGGCGCTGTTCGCCGAACAGGCTCAGTTGGCGGGCAGCCCACCACTGCGCATCGCACTGGCGGCACCGACCGGCAAGGCGGCGGCACGTCTGCACGAGGCGGTACAGCTTCAAGTCAATGCATTGGATCCCGTCGACCGGCAACGGGTCTCGGGTCTGCGGGCAACCACGCTGCACCGGCTGCTGGGCAGTCGGCCGGATACGTCTTCGCGGTTTCGTCATCACCGGGGCAACAGGTTGCCCCACGATGTGATCGTGGTCGACGAGACGTCGATGGTGTCACTGACGATGATGGCGCGGCTACTCGAGTCGGTGCGCCCACAGACCCGGCTGCTCCTCGTCGGCGATCCCGACCAGTTGGCCTCGGTGGAGGCGGGTGCGGTGCTTGCCGACCTGGTGGACGGACTCGGCGCGCGCCACGATGCGCGGATCGCGGCGTTGCGGACCTCGCACCGATTCGGCGAGTCGATCGGCCAGTTAGCGTCGTCGATTCGCGACGGTCACGCCGATCTGACCGTCGATTTGCTGCGGTCCGGTGGCGACCACATCGAATGGATCGACACCGAGGACCCTACCGAGCACCTTCGCAAAGTGCTTGTGCCACATGCCCTTGCGCTGCGGCAGGCCGCGGTGCTCGGTGACCCGAAGGCCGCTGTGGCCATACTCGACGAGCATCGGCTGCTGTGTGCGCACCGTCGGGGACGATATGGGATCGCGCACTGGAACCGCCAGGTGGAGCGGTGGCTGGCCGAGGCGACCGGTGACCCGATCTGGTCGCCGTGGTACCCCGGACGGCCGGTGCTGGTGACGAACAACGACTACGGATTGGGCGTCTACAACGGCGACACCGGGGTGACGCTGGTTGACGGCGCGGGCCGGCAGGGCGCGCTTCGGGCAGTCATCGCCGGCGCTGACGAACTGCTGGAGTTCGCCACCAGCCGCCTGTCCGAGGTCGAGACCATGCACGCCATGACCATTCACAAGAGTCAGGGCTCTCAGGCCGAGGAGGTGAGCGTGCTCATGCCGCCGGAGGATTCGCGGTTGCTGACGCGGGAGCTGTTCTACACCGCCATCACCCGGGCGAAGCGGAAGGTGCGGGTGATCGGCCCGGAGAGCTCGGTGCGGGCCGCGATCGCGCGGCGGGCGGTGCGGGCCAGCGGGTTGGCGCGGCGGCTGGCCGGCGGCACCGGCGGCCCCCATGGTTGACGACGACGGCTCGGCGGCCGCGCCGCGGGGACGCCACGTCGTGCGACTGATCGTGTTTGTCGCCTTCCTGCTCACGATGTTCTATCTGGTGGCCGTGGCGCGAGTCGTCGATATCGACGCGGTGCGACGCACCGTGGAAGCGACCGGACCCATGGCTCCGCTCGTCTATGTCATCCTGTCGGGTTTACTGGGCGCCATGTTCCTGCCGGGGTCCATCCTGGCTGCGGGCAGTGGGCTGCTGTTCGGTCCCGTTGTGGGCCTCTTCGTGACACTCGGCGCTGCGATGGGCACGGCCATCGTGGCCAGCACCGTCGGGCGCCGGGCCGGCCGGGACAGCGCACGAGTGCTGGTAGGTCCCACGCGGGCGCAGCGGATCGACTCGGTGATCGAACGAGGCGGATTGTGGGCGGTCGTGGGTCAACGCTTCGTCCCCGGCATCTCGGACGCATTTGCTTCCTACACGTTCGGCGCCTTCGGAATTCCGCTGTGGCAGATAGCAATGGGATCATTCATCGGGTCGGCGCCGCGCGCGTTCGTCTACACGGCTCTGGGCGCGTCGATCCGGGATCGCTCGTCGCCCCTGGCGTATGCAGCGATCGCGGTGTGGTGCGTCACCGCGATCATCGGCGTGTTCGCCGCGCGGCGCCTCTACCGGCACTGGCGTAACCATCCCGGCGAAGGCGCGGCTACGGAGCCGGAAGACGCCTAGTGCACTCGCAGGTAGGCGGCGCGGCCGGAAGGACTATTGCGTAGCCTCATTCCAGCTGGCGGTATCAAGCAGGCGATCGACGACGGCAACATTCTGGGACCGCGCATCTACCCTGCCGGCGGCTTCATCTCTCAGACCGGCGAGCACGGCAATTTCCGGAAGCCTCATGAGGTACCCCGCGGCATCTGCGGCCACCTCAGCTACTCGAGATCATCGGCGCAGCCGTCATCGCCGACGGCGAAGCCGAAGTCCTGCGCGGCGCACGCGAAATGCTGCGCCGCGGCGCCTCACAACTCAAGCTCATGGCTGGCGGCGGCGTCGCCTCGGCTTACGACCCGCTGGACGTCGCTCAGTTCACCGAGGCCGAGATGCGCGCCGCCGTGGAAGCGGCCGAGAACTGGGGCACCTACGTCACCGTGCACGCCTAGACGCCCCGCGCGATCCGCACCGCCGTCGCCGCCGGTGTCCGTTGCGTCGAACACGGCCAGCACCACCACTAGCCGCTGCCGGCCCCGTCCCACCAGAATCCGTACCGCACCCCGTCCGCCCGCCTCATACCCACCATGGACCACCGGTGCTGGGCAAAGACGAACTACCCGACCTAGACGAATTCACCCCGGGATGAGCATCCATGACGTGGCTCGCTGACCGACGCCGGAAGGCGAGCCACGCATTGCGGAATCAGGAGTCAGTTAGGAGAGTCACGACTCAACCAGATGAGAACCAACCCGCTGAACATCAGCCCGCCAGGACACCCCGAGACCGTCTCCGCGCGGCGCTGCTGATCAGTGCGCTGTCCGACTGGGTACCTCTTGCGGAAGTCGAAACCGCGATATCCCACTATCGATTATCTGAAAACGATCGGACCCGGAAAGACTTGGCAGTGCAGACCGTCAGGTCGCTCCTGGAAGACGGACTCATGCGAGTCGGGGATCTTCCCTACCCCGGCGAGAAATTCACTGGCTGGAATCTGTCGATCGACGCGGCCATGGAACGCGTCCACGACCTCTTCGTCGCCCACCACGACGAGCCCGCATCATGGGAATTCAGGGTCTGGCTGGGACTCACGCCTGCCGGCGAACAGCTAGCCCAACGACTCAGGAATCAGTCCGAGGACTGAAACCGAGGCGCCGGCGCGACGTACGCACCAGAATTCGGCCCCTACCCCCGCACCGCCGACACGAACTGGGTGCGCGGCGAAGCGTCCTGCACCCCGTCCGGCACGCCGCGTCCGTAGCTGGCCATCAGCTCGGGCGACGGCGTCGCCGTCGCGTCCCAGCCGTGCCGGCGCAACCACTCGCCCACGTCCTCGCGCTCCTCGAAGTACCACAGGTCATCGGTGCGGGGCATTTCACGCTGCGGATCGACCTGAGCCATCACCGCCCGTATCCGATCCACCCGCTCCCGTCGCTGCGCGCGTACGTCCTCGTCGAGCCAATCCGGTCCCGGCGCCTCCACCGCAATCCGACTGCCGGGTGCCGCGAGATTCTGAATGCGTTCGAACAGCAGCTCGTGAGCGACCGCAGGCAGGTAAGGCAATAAACCCTCAACGGACCAGGCACTGGGCGCCGACGAATCAAACCCGGCCTGCTGCAATACTGCCGGCCAGTCTTCGCGGAGGTCCACCGCCACGGGAACGCGGTTGCCGGTCGGCTCGGCACCATGCTGAGCCAGCGTCGACACCTTGAACTCCAACACCTTTGGCTGGTCGAGTTCGTAGATGGTCGTCCCGGCCGGCCAGGGCAACCGCCAGGCCCGCGCATCCAGACCGGCCGCCAGGATGACGACCTGACTCACTCCCGAGCGAGCCGCCTCGATGAAGAACGTGTCGAAGAAGGCTGTCCGCGACGCCATGTAGTCGACCATCGACTGCATCTGGGCGGGCAGCTGCGGCTCGGTTTCGAGAATCGCGGCGGGTAGGTCGGGCTTGGCGAACCAGTTCCACACCCCGTCGCCCACCGCGTCGAGGAACACCCGCGCGAAGGGATCCCGGATCAGCGGGACTTCGCTCTCGGTCTCGGCCGCCCGAGCTGCGGCCACACCCAGCGCCGTCGCGCCCACACTCTCGGTGATTTCCCAGGAGTCGTTCTCGGTGCGTGCCATGTCAGCCCTCCTAGTCACCGGAACACAACAGCCGCGAGACTACATCAGCAGTGTGTGAGCCGACGCGCACGTTAAGTTGTCGTAGAAACAGCCGACGGCAACACCCCGGAAGACGGATCCCAAGGATCTCAAAGGACCCCTGCACATGCGAGTTGACGGCCGCGACATCACCGTGTCCGGCAGCTTGCTGCAACCCCTGACCCGACGCACCAACGACATCATCCGGCTCGTCTTGGCCGCACTCTTCCTGGTGGCGGTGGTCACCAGCTCCCTGATCACCCGTCCTCGCTGGGTTGCGCTCGAGAAGTCGCTCTCGGAGATCGTCGGGGTTCTCACCCCCACCCAGTCCGATCTGGTGTACCTGGTCTACGGCACCGCGATCCTGGCGCTGCCCTTCGTGATCCTGATCGGCCTGATCCTGTCCCGGCAGTGGAAGTTGCTGGGCGCATACGGAGCGGCCGCATTCATGGCCATTCTGCCGTTGTCGATCAGCAGCAACCGCATCGCGGCGCCGCGGTGGCATTTCGACCTCAACGACAAGCTCACCACGGTGCCGGCGCAGTTTCTCGACGACCCACGCTGGATCGCGATGCTGGCGGCGGTGCTCACCGTGTCCGGGCCGTGGTTGCCGGCGCGCTGGCGGCACTGGTGGTGGGCACTGCTGCTGGCGTTCGTACCCATCCACCTCGTGGTGAGCGCCATCGTGCCGGCGCGCGCCGTGGTGGGGTTGGCGGTGGGTTGGTTCGTCGGCGCTTTTGTCGTTCTGGTCGTCGGCACGCCCGCGCTCGAAGTGCCGCTGGAGGGCGCAGTCCGAGCGATGGCCAAGCGCGGATTTCTGGTGTCACGGCTGCTGGTGGTCCGCCCCGGCGGACCGGGACCGCTGGTGTTGTCGGCCGAGTCGACCGAACCGTCCGCCCGCGCGGCGGTCGAGTTGTACGGCCCGCACCAACGCAGCGGTGGTGCCCTGCGCCAACTGTGGTGGAAATTGCGGCTGCGCGGTTCGGAGACCGCACCCCTGCAAACCTCCCTGCGCCGCGCCGTCGAACATCGCGCGCTGATGGCCATCGCCATCGCTGACACCGGGGTCGCCAACACCTCGGCGATCGCACTGGCCGCGCTGGATCGCGGCTGGACGATGTACGCGCATCAACCCGTGCAGGGAATGCCGCTGGACGAATGCGCGAGCACGACACCGGTCGCGAGCGTCTGGGAATCGCTGAGGATTCTCAACAGCCACCAGATTTCGCACGGAGATCTGCGCTGCAACGAGATCACGGTCGCCGACGGCAAGGTGCTGTTCGGGGGCTTCGGCGCCGCCGAATACGGCGCCACCGACGCCCAACTGCAGTCCGACATCGCGCAGCTGCTGGTGACGACGTCCGCGCTGTATGACGCCGAGTCCGCGGTCGCCGCGGCGATCGCGGCCTTCGGCAAGGACAGCATCTTGACGGCGTCGCGTCGACTCACCAAATCTGCTGTGCCTAAAAGGATTCGACAATCGGTGGCCAACCCCAAGGTGGTGATGGCCGACGCGCGGGCGCAGGTGCAGCGGCAGACCGGTGCCGACGAAATCGAAACCGAGACCATCACCCGGTTCAGCCGCAGCCAATTCATCCAGCTGGTCCTGATCGGCGCGCTGGTCTACGTGGCATATCCCTTCATCAGCACCGTGCCGACGTTCTTTCACGAGCTGCGGACTGCGAACTGGTGGTGGGCGCTGCTGGGGCTGGCGGTGTCAGCGCTGACCTACGTCGGCGCCGCCGGTGCCCTGTGGGCCTGCGCGGACGGCGCAGTGAGCTTTTCCAAGTTGTCAATCATGCAGGTAGCCAACACCTTTGCCGCCACGACCACCCCGGCCGGGGTCGGCGGTCTGGCGTTGAGTACCCGGTTCCTGCAGAAGGGCGGTTTGACCGCCCTGCGCGCCACCGCGGCGGTGGCGTTACAGCAATCGGTTCAAGTGATCGTCCACCTGGCGTTGCTGATCTTCTTCAGCGCTGTGGCCGGAACATCGACCGATCTGTCCCACTTCGTACCCAACGCCACCGTGCTGTACCTGATTGCGGGTGTGGCGCTGGGCATCATCGGCACCTTCCTGTTGGTGCCGAACCTGCGGCGTTGGCTGGCAACCGAATTGCGCCCCAAGGTCGGGGAGGTCACCCGCGACCTCACCGATCTGGCGCGCGAGCCCCAGCGTCTGGGGCTGATCGTCCTGGGCGCTGCCGGAACGACGCTGGGCGCGGCATTGGCACTGTGGGCCAGCGTCGAAGCTTTCGGCGGCGGGACGACGTTCGTCACCGTCACGGTGGTGACGATGGTCGGGGGAACACTGGCATCCGCGGCGCCCACCCCGGGCGGCGTCGGAGCGGTGGAAGCCGCACTGATCGGTGGGCTGGCCGCCTTCGGAGTGCCCGCCGCCATCGGCGTGCCCTCGGTGCTGCTGTACCGGGTGCTCACCTGTTGGCTCCCGGTGTTCGTCGGCTGGCCGGTGATGCGATGGCTCACCAAGAACGACATGGTCTAGCGGCCTATTCGGCCGACTCCGCCCCCGAGACGTCGACCATGACGGTTGCATATCTACTGCTTCCGCTCACGGTGGTGGTCAGGTACACCGGGTAGTAACCGTCCGGTACCGACGGCGCCACGGTGATCGCGACGTCCACCTCCGCCGACCCGTCATCAGCGAACCGGCCGCGGGCCGGTGCGACCGCGATTCCAGGCGCATAGGACGTACCGGTGAGCAGGTAGTCTCGGGGTCCCTCGATCATCCGCTGGGCGTCGAGGGTCAACGTGCCGGTCGTTCCGGGCGCGATGGTCGCCAGCGGGCGGGCAACATTGATGGCCACCGTGGAGCTGCCCGCGCCGAACGACGGCGGCGCCGAAGATGCGCTGGTGCCCCAGCTGTCGGGTCGGGCGCCCAGGGTGAACGCAACGTCGCCGCCGGTGCTGATCAACGACTCGGGAACATACGTGCGGTCACTCGATTCACCGTTGACGCGCAGACCTCTGATGTACTTCATGCGGTTGAGTCCGGATGCCCCCGGAGCGGTGATCCGAATGGATTGTCCTGCCGGCAAAGAGATCACAGCGCGATCGAAAAGCGGTGTGTTGATGGCGAGCAGGGCGGTACCGGGGGTGACCGGATACAACCCCAGGGCGGCCCAGACATACCAGCTGGACATCGCGCCGAGATCGTCATTGCCCGGTGCGCCGTCCGGGGTGGGACCGAACAGCCCACGGACCCGGTCGACGGTACGTTGGGTCTGCCACGGCTCGCCGATGTAGTTGTACAACCAGGGCACACCGAAACCCGGTTCATTTCCGGCCCACAGGTAGGGCTCGTTGGGACCCTCGTTGAGACGCTTGGTGAATCGGTCAAGGCGCGCGGCGACGGCCTTGCGTCCACCGAGTGCGGTCACCAGGCCGGCGACGTTCTGCGGCACCAGCCACAGGTACTGCTCGGCGTTGCCCTCGTCGTAACCGGGCTGACCGAAGGCCGACCTCGACTCGCTGAAACCTGGGCCGTCACGGAAAAGCCCACTCGGGCTGCGCGGTGAGATAAATCCAGTGGTCGGATTGAACAAGTTCTGCCAGTACTGCGCACGATTCTGAAATTCGTCGGCGATGTCGTTTCGCCCCAGCGCGGCGGCAAATCGGGAGATGGTGAAGTCGTCGATCGACCACTCCAGAGTGATCGAGGCGCCGGGACCGAATTCCGTCAGCTGCGGGACATAGCCCAGGCGCAGGTAGGCGCCGATACCCGGTCGCTCGACATAGCCATTGACACCGGTACCGCCCCGAGTCGCGCCGCTGACCATGAAGCGCAACGCCGTGGCGGTGTCAAAGTCCTTCGCTCCGAACATATATAAGTTCACAATCAGCGGGACCACGCTGTCGCCGGTCATCTGGCCCGTCGCGGCGTTCGCCAGCGCCCAGCGCGGCAGCGACCCGCTCTGCTCGGCGTCGTTGACCAACGATTGCGCCATGTCGCTGGCTTCCTTGGGGAACAACAGCCCGTGTAGCGCGGCCAGGCTGCGGTAGGTATCCCAGTCGGAGAAGTTGGCGTACTGCGTTCGGCCTTGCGCCACAGTGTGAATCGCGTTGTCGAAGCCGATGAAGCGGCCGTCCGCGTCGTTGAAGGTGTTGGGATGCAGCAACGATCGGTACAGAGACGTGTAGAAGGTCGTCACGTTGCCGGGGCTGCGGCTTGACACCATGATGCGCGACAGCGCACCGCGCCACGCGCTCGAGGCGGCCGTGCGCACGCCGTCGAAGTCTCCCCGCTCGGCGGCCAGATTCGCCCGGGCACCATCGACACTCACGTAGGAAATGGCGGTCCGCACCTCGATCACCGCGCCCGCCGGGAACAGCACATAACCACCGCTGTACGGTGAATTCGCCTGACGGGCACCGTCATACACCGAATAGCCGTCCCAGGTGCCGTAGGCCGAGAAAGGCTGGTTGAACTCCATCGCGAAGTACACCGTGTAGGTGTTCTGCTTGTCGCAGAACGAACCGCTGGTCGCCCATCCGCTGATCGTGGTGTTGTCTTCGCCGATCTGGATCGCCGCCCGCGAGTTGCCCGCCAGCGATGCGCCGGAGCGCACGTGCAGTAGCGCCGGCCGGTTGTCCCGCGGGAAACTGAACCGGCCCAGTCCGGTTCGGGTGGTCGCGGTGAGTTCGGCTTTCACACCGGTGTCGGGGAACCGCACCGTGTAGTAACCCGGCACACCGGACTCGGTGTCGTCGTGCGCGATTCGATCCCAGGCGCGCCACGGCCGGGAGCCGACGGGACTGGTGGTCGGCAGCATCGAGATGTCACCGAACGCGGGGCAGCCCACCGAGGCATGGGTCATGCTGAATCCGGTGGCGCGCTCGTTCGCGTGGTCATAACCGGCGTAATTGCCGACGGTGTCGGGCGAGTATTGCACCATGCCGAAAGGCACGGTGGCACCGGGAAAATTATTGATCTCCCCCACGATGTCCCCGCCGGTACCCGTGCCGACGAGAGTGTCGACATGTTCGAGCGGGTTGCTCACCGCCGCGGGCTCACCGTCGTATGCCGTGGGAGACAGCAGAAAAAACGGCACAAAGAGAGCCAGCGCCGCGCCCATGGCGACGAGAGTTCTGGGGCTCCTCATGGCCTTGCCGGACCGCATAGATTTCTCTTACTGCACGCCGGGTATTCCAGTGGCCTTTTCACCAAACGACGCTCGCTACGTATCTGACACATCCTGACGACTGATTGCGCATTTCGGCTAGTCTCTTCTGCGACGTCACCGGCACAGATGCCGGTGCCAGAACTTCTGGAGATGCGATAGATGAAGGACCTCACGGCGGTAGTCGCAACGGTGGCACTGAGCCTGACGCTGGTTGGCTGCCACTCCGAGACCAAGACCGAAGTCAAGACATCGACGTCGACGAGCACGTCGACCTCGACGTCGACGGCAACCTCAACCGCGACAACCAGCGCCACGTCGGGCGCCAAAGCCAACAAGACCATCGCCGACTACATCCGCGAGGCCAACATCAAAGAGATCGCGGTGCACCACGGCGATCCCGGCTCCCCGACGATCAATCTGCCGGTACCCAACGGCTGGCACACCGTTCCCGAAGGTCAGGGCGCCCCCTACGGCGGTATCGTCTTCGACGCGCCGGCCGACCCCAACGACGCGCCCACGATCGTCGCGGTCGTCTCCAAGCTCGAAGGGAACGTCGACCAGAACAAGATCTTCGAATACGCGCCCGGCGAATTGAAGAATCTGCCCCAGTTCGAGGGCGGCAGCGCGAACGGAAAGGAATCCACCCTCGGCGGTTTCCCGGCGTGGCAATTCGGTGGGTCCTACACCAAGAATGGCAAGACACGCACCGTCGCCCAGAAGACGGTGGTGATCACTGGCCCGAGCGGTCTTTTCGTGCTTCAGCTCGACGCCGACGCACCTGACGCCGAGGCCGGTCCGCTGATGGACGCCACCGCGGTCATCGACGAGCAGACCACAATCACCCCCTGATCGACTCCGGTACGCACAGCGCCGCGGGGCCCTGCCGCCCCGCGGCGCTGTGCTATGTGTGGCCCGGCAGCCGACCCCGTCCCCATCCCCGCCCCGAGGTCACACTCGGCAAGACCGCGGCGTCTCCCGCGGCACGCTGGGATTGTCTACGGTGAAACGCATGACAGAACAGTCGCATGCGGTTGACGTCGGGCATCCACCGTCAGCCTTGCTCAAAGCCGTCAACCCCGCGTTGAGCTTCTTGCTGGGTACCCCGCTGGGCGGTTCGCTGCGCCAGCAGTTCATGGTGCTGAATTTCTCCGGGCGCAAGTCCGGCAAGCAGTTCAAACTGCCGGTCAGCGCTCACGTCATCGACGGCGACCTCTATGCGCTGGCCAGTGCGGCCTGGAAGTACAACTTCCGCGGCGGCGGCCCCGCACGAGTGGTCTACAACGGCCAGACCACCCCGATGCGCGGCGAACTCGTCGAGGACCGCGCCGTCACCCGCGATCTCTACCTGCGCTGCGCGCAGTCCTATGACGTCAAGCGCGCGCAGCGCCAAATGGGACTGAAGTTCCGCGACAATCGGATTCCGAGGGCCGAGGAATTCGCCGAGGCTATCGAACGGCTCAAGCTGGCCGCCATCAAATTCACCCCGGCGGCCTGAGCAGCCTCCTTTGCCCTTACCACCGTTTCCCGGGCGCCGGGAGCTGGTCCACCTGCTGTGCGTCGTGCTGATCGCGGGCATCGTCGGATGTTCCCACGGATCGACGAGCCGGATCTCGTATGCGGGCGCAGCCTGCCCGCAACCGAACTTCCCGGGAGTCCCGCAAGCAGACCTGGGATCGAACTACACCTGCGGCTACCTCACCGTGCCGGAGAACCGTGACGACCCCAAAAGCCGCACGATCCGGGTTCTCGTCGCGCGGGTGAAGGCCGCCGGCAACACGCCCAAGCCCGACCCCATCGTGTTCCTGGCCGGCGGCCCCGGCGGCGCCGGGACGCTGAACGCGCCGGCAGTGGTGGCCGCCGGGATGAACGCCGACCGCGACGTCATCTTCGTCAATCAGCGCGGCACCGTGCACAGCGACCCACACCTGAGTTGTCCGGAAATGGACGACTTCGCAACCCGCGCAGTGCAAATGGTGTTCCAGGAGTCCAGCACCGCGGATCTCGACGCCGCTGCCGTCACCGCCTGCCGCAACCGGCTGTCGACGTCCGGTACCGATTTCGCGGCCTACGACACCCGGGAGAACGCCGCCGACCTCGCGGATCTACGGGAGCAACTCGGCATCGACCAGTGGAACGTTTACGGCGTCTCCTACGGCACCGATCTGGCCCAGCAACTCCTGCGCGACCACCCCAAGGGCATCCGATCGATGGTCCTGGATTCGGTGGTGGCGCCGCACGTGAATATCGTCGACCACTGGTGGGACGCCCCGGCCAGCGGCCTGGCCGCAATCTTCGTGGCGTGCGCCAACCAACCGGCCTGCGCGACTGCGTACCCGAATCTGCCCACGGTCTTCCTCGACACCGTGAACAGGTTGAGCCAGAACCCGATCGAAGTCACCACGTCGACCCCGGGCGGTGCGCCGACACGCGTGACCATCGACGGGTTCAAACTGGTCCCGTTGGTGCTCGATTGGAGCGCCGATCCGGCCAAGGTCGTCGACATCCCCCGGATGATCTACAACCTCTCCCGCGGGGACGGGGCCCTGGCCGGTGCCGGGATAGCCGCCGGCGCGCCGTCCGGACCAGAGCGCGGCCTGCTGGGTGCCGGATTGGCGTTGGGCACGTACTGCCAGGAGATGGCCGCGTGGACCAACCCGGATCAGGCCCTGGCCCAGGCACGGCAGGCGATGCCCGGTTTGCCTGACTCGGTGCTGCGCATCACCCCGACGGGCAGCTGGATCTTCCGCGAGTGCCAGGCCTGGGGTTTGGGCCGGTCGGATACGGCCGATACGCTCCCGGTGCTGAGCAAGGTTCCGACGCTGATCCTGTCGGGCTCGTTCGACTCCAGCACCGCGCCGCAGTGGGTGAAGGAGGTGACGCCCGGTCTTACCAACTCGGTCGCGCTGCGTTTCCCGGGCGTGGGCCACGGCGTGATTCCCACGTCGGCCTGCGCGCAACAGATCATGACGGCATTCGTCGACAATCCACACACCGATGTCGACCAGTCCTGCATCGGGCATACCACCGTTCCGACATTCACCCTGCCGCAGGGATGAAGACCGCCATCCTCAACGGATCGATCACCGAGCGCTATCAACGCGCACGCACCTGGACCGTCGGATCAGACCCGGGCCTGTTGCGGCTGCGGCTGGCCATCCGCAGCACAATTGCGTTGGCCTGCTCCCTATTGGCGATGTACGCGCTGACCAGCGCGGTCCACCAACCGTTGACCGTCGCCCTGTTGGGCGCCGTCATCACGATGATCGCCGCGCGATCGGTCAACGAGCCCGACCCCCGCCAACAACGGATCACGATGGCGCTGTTGCCGGTGCCGGCAACGCTGTCCATCACCGCGGCCGCATTCCTCTCGCCATACCCGTTGGCCAGCGACATCGTGTTCGTGGTGGTCGTGTTCGTCGCGGTCTACATCCGCCGCTTCGGCCCCCGCGGGCGTGCTCTCGGCATGGTCGCGTTCATGGCGTACTTCTTCAACCTCTTCCTACACGCCGGTGTGCACGAGTTGCCGTGGATGGTCCTCGCCGTGCTGGTGGGCACCTTGTGCACCTTTCTGATGACCGCCTACCTATTGCCCGATCGTCCGGAACGCGTGCTGCAAGCCACGATTCGCTCTCTGCGGGCGCGGATGGCGATCGTCGTCGACACCACCGCCGATGTCGTGCGCAGCGGCCGTCTCGACGAGCGGCGCCGGCGACGCCTGCGAGTGCGCATCGCCCGACTCAACGAGACGGCACTGATGGTGCAGGACCAGATCGAGGACAAGGCCAACCCCGCCGCACTATGGCTCGGCCGCGGCGGCGATCAATTGGCGCCGTGGCTCTATGACGCCGAACTCGCTGTCGAATGGGTTGCCATCGCCGGGATCCGCGCCGCATCGGAACAATGGCAGGTCGACGCCATAACGCGGGCAGAGCTGGCGACCGCGCTGAACCAGCTCGTCTGGGCCATCGGGGTTCCCGATCGGGGAGGGCTGCGTCGTGCGGCGGACCAAGCGCAGGCCATCCTGGACCGCCAACCCGCGGCATCCGGGGAACCGCCGCAGGCCGCGGTTCGCCGCCTCGCCCTGGCGATCGTCGCCGCCGCGACCGCGACGTCGGAAGTACGTGAACAGATCAAGCATGCCGTTGCCGACGGCGCCACCGCCCAGGAACCCGACGCCGACGCCGACACCGACGCCGATTCCGACTCCGACACCGATTCCGACTCTGACACCGATTCCGACCCCGATTCTGACGGCTCCCGGGGTGGCCTGCTCCCGACGACCAGGCAAGCCATCCAGGCCTCGGTCGCGGCGTCGCTGGCGATCGTCACCGGCGACCTGGTGTCACCAGCGCGCTGGTACTGGGCGGTGATCGCCGCCTTCGTGGTGTTCGCCGGGACGAACACCTGGGGGGATACCCTGACCAAGGGCTGGCAGCGACTGCTGGGCACCGTGCTCGGTGTGCCGTGCGGAATCCTGGTCGCCACGCTGGTTGCCGGTGACCGCACCGCCTCGCTGGTGATGATTTTCGCCTGTCTGTTCTGTGCCTTCTATTTCATGCAGCTGACCCAGAGCCTGATGGCCTTCTGGATCACCACGATGCTGGCGCTGCTGTACGGGCTGCTCGGCCAGTTCAGTTTCGACGTGCTGCTGGTGCGGATCGAAGAGACCGCGATCGGCGCGGTGATCGGTGTCGCCGTCGCAATCCTGGTGTTGCCCACCAATATCGGCACCGTCCTGCGCAACGACACCCGCGACTTCCTGGCCGAGCTGTCTACTCTGATCGGGAGCTCGATCGCGACCATGTTCGACCACGACTCGACGGCGGGCCCGACCGAGCAGGCTCGCCAACTCGACCGCAAGCTGCACCAGGTCCGAGCCACCGCCAAACCGTTGTTGGCGGGCGTCGCGGGGTTGGCGGGCCGGCGCAGCGTCCAGCGCAGGCTGAGATTGTTCCGAGCCTGCGATCGCTACGCCCGGATGCTGGCGCGGCGCAGCGGGCAGTACCGCAACCCGGACTGCCCGCAGGAACTGGCCGCCGCGGTGACGGCTGCGGCGAACCAGATTCAGCGCAATATCGATTCGTTGGTCGCGACGCTCGACGGTGCGCAGGCCGACCCCGTCATCTCGGCGGCCGACGCCCTGGACGCCGCCGAGACGCTGGCGCGGCAGCACGACAGCACGTTCAACCCGGCGGCGTCCGGGCCTGATCCGCAACGGCACCCCTCGGTACTTCATCCGTTGCGTCAGATCGACCGCGCCATCGTTGCCGCGGCAACCCATCTCGATGCCGGGGCCGGCCTCAAAATGTCACCGCCACAACAGGACTGACCTCAAGGCGTTGGCCACACCTTATGCAGGATGTCGGTCAGCTCGAAGGTCACCTGAGTCAGCCTGGCCTGCACCTCGGGCCGTTGCTCCGGAGGCAGATCGTCCACCTCGCGCTGCACGATCGTCGCCTGCCGCTGCAGTCGCGCCAGCTGCTGGCTTCGCTGGTCCATGCTCAAACTGTCCCAACCGGCATGCAATTCAGAGGTCTGCCGCTGCAGCTCCTGTACATCGCCCATCGCATCCGCGTGGGCGGGACTCGCTGTCGCCAACGCGCCGGCTGCCAGCACCGCAATAACCATCGCCGCAATCTTCATGCCGCTCAGCGTGCCGCGGCCCACTTGCCTGACGTTCGCGGATTTCTTGCGAAAGTCTTGCGCTCGCTCAGCAGCGCGTCGATAGCATCGTGTTGACCCTCCTCGAGGAGCCTGCAAGGAGCCACGCTATGGCCGCCCCCAACCTGCCGGCGGGATTCGACTTCACCGACCCGGACATCTACGCGCACCGGTTACCTGAACAAGAACTGGCGGAACTGCGCGCCACGGCGCCGATCTGGTGGAACGAGCAACCGATGGATCAGGGCGGCTTCGGCGACGGCGGCTACTGGGTGGTGAGCAAGCACCGCGACGTTCGCGAGATCTCTTTGCGCAGCGACATCTTCTCCTCGGCGGAGAAGTCCGTGGTCCCGCGCTACCCGCAAGAATCGGCGCAGGCGCAGATCGAGCTCGGCCGGACGTCGATGATCATGATGGACGATCCCGAACACAGTCGCCTGCGCAAGATCGTGGCGCGCGGATTCACTCCGCGCGCTGTCGAACGTTTGCGGGCCGACCTCGCCGAGCGGGCCCGTCAGATCGCCGCGCGGGCCGCGGCGCAGCGTTCGGGCGATTTCGTCAGGCAGGTGGCCTGCGAGCTGCCGTTGCAGGCGATCGCCGGGTTGCTCGGGGTGCCGGCCGAGGATCGCGACAAGCTCTTCGACTGGTCCAACCAGATGGTGGGCAGCGACGACCCGGAATTCGCCGAACACGATTCGCTGACTTCGGCGGCCGAAATGATTTGGTACGCGATGCAATTGGCAGAACGCAGAGCCGCAGAGCCGGGCGATGACATCGTCACGACGCTGGTCCGGGCCGACGTCGACGGCCACCGGCTCACCGAGGCGGAATTCGGGATGTTCGTGGTCACGCTCGCGATTGCGGGCAACGAGACGACCCGCAACTCAATTACGCAGGGCATGATGGCCTTCACCGACTTCCCGGACCAATGGGAGCTGTTCAAAGCCCACCGCCCCGCAACCGCGGCCGATGAGATCATCCGCTGGGCCACGCCGATCACCGCGTTTCAGCGTACCGCCCTGGTGGACACCGAGATTGGCGGCGTCACCATCGGCAGAGGCCAACGGTTGGTCATGTTCTACCGGTCGGCCAACTTCGACGAAGAGGTCTTCGACGATCCCCAGTCGTTCGACATCCTGCGCAGCCCGAACCCACACGTCGGTTTCGGCGGCACGGGAGCCCACTACTGCATCGGCGCCAACCTGGCCCGCATGACGATCGACCTGATGTTCAATGCGATCGCCGACACCATGCCCGACCTGACGTCCGCCGGGGTTCCCGAGCGGCTGCGGTCACCGTTCATCACCGGCATCAAGCATTGGCCGGTCGACTATGGCAACGGCTGTAGCGGGCAGCCAGAATGCGAAAAGTGAACCGGTAGCGGAAATCCTCTCAGCGAAATCGCGCCACCTGTCGCCCACCGGTCTTGTTCTCACAAATGCTTGTGCTGCAACATTTTCTGGTGGCCGCGACGCTACTTACGGCATGGTTGGGCCGGTCCGCGACGGTTTTCGGCCCCATCACCGGCCTGGGATAATCAGCCTCAGACAGCTATCGAGTGCTGGAGGGGAATCGTGAGGGGCCACGACGTCGGCTCGCGGTTAATGGAACAGCCTGAACAGAGTCTGTCGACCGAACGGCAACGCCTGTACGTTCGCACCGCACTGGCCAGCCGTGACGTCATCGGACAGGCGAAAGGCATTCTCATGGAGCGCTTCGGCATCAGCGCAGCGGCGGCCTTCGCCATGCTGCGCCGACTGTCCCAAGAGTCCAACACCAAGCTGGTGCACATCGCCGAGAAGATCATTCGACTTGAGCAACCCGACGAAGCGGGCTGCGAACCGTCGCGTCAGTGGCGCAAGGTGTCGTGCGGGGAGCGTGTGTAGATCTCGCGGTAGTAGGCGGCGAACCGGCCGACGTGGGCGAAGCCCCACCGGTTGGCGACCTGCGTCACCGTGGTGGACGCGCGGGTGCCGCTGAGCAAGTCGTGGTGCGCGCGATGCAGCCGGGCCCGGCGCAGATAGTCCATCGGCGTGCAGTCCAGGCGTTTGCGGAACATGTACTGCAGGGTGCGCGGCGTGACATACACGTGATCGGCGATATCGCTGAGCATGATGTCTTTGTGCGCGTTCTCTTCGATGAACGCAATGGCTCGCCGCAACAGCACCGGCTTGGCGGCGTCGCGGCGGTCGGTGGGAGTGGGATCGAGGCTCGCGTTGCTCGGAAGGGCAGACAGCACGGCGGCCGCCAGGTGGGCCGCGACGGTGCCGGTCACCAACGGCGACGCGCTGGCGGCCGGGTCGGACAGGACGTGGTCCCGCAGGTAATCGATCAGGGCGCTCAGCCGCCGACCCGCCGCGGCCGTGACCGGCCGGTGACCCGTCAGCCGCACCGGCTCATTGCGGGCGCCGGAGGCGGTGCTGGCAGCGCGGTCCAACAGCGCCGGAGGCAGCCCGGTGAGGTCGTAGCCGGCCTGACAGACCCGCCCGGAATAGGGCAGCTCGGGCGGGGACAACAGGGTGAGGTCGCCGGGAACGAACACGTCTTGAGGTTCGCCGATGAAGTTCTCCTCGATCCGCCCCGTGTGCACCCGGCACAACAGGATCTTGCCCAGCGGGTCGGCGTCGTAGCTCATGTCGTAGCTGAACGAGAGCTCGTCGAAGGTGACCGGGCCCGACCAGCGCCGCTGGATGCGGGCGCGGCGGTTATCGCCCTCGGCTCCGATGCGCATTGCCGTGTAGTTGCGCACCAGGAAGTCTTCCGTCTCGCCCAGGTCGCAGCTGTCAAAATCGAGTGAGTTCATCGCATCCGCCGCCTTTACGGGTCATCCCCATATTGCCCAGCACCGCCGGCTTCATCAACCTTGACCGGCTCAGGCCGCCCGGATCACCGGTGCGACGTGCGGTAATGCCGGCCCCTGGGCTCACGCTCCCACAGCACACCGTCGCCGGTGCCCGGACCCTGCGCGATGAGTTCGCGTTTGAGGATCTTGTTGGTCGCGGTCCGCGGTAGCGCCGCGGTGACCCGCACATACCGCGGCCACGCCTTGAGAGACAGGTCAGCCTGAGCAGCGAGGAAGTCGCCGAACTGCCCGGGCGTCAGCGTCGCGCCGTTGTTCAGCACCATCGCCGCCATCACCTGGTCGCCGACGGTTTCGTCGGCTACGGCGTACACGGCGACGTGGTTGACCTCCGGCAATCGCTGCAGTATCCGCTCGATGGGACCGGCTGCCAGATTCTCCCCGTCGACCCGCATCCAGTCTGGGGTGCGCCCGGCCAGATAGATCCAGCCGTCGGCATCCCGGTAGGCCAGGTCGCCGGACCAGTACATGCCGTGGCGCATCCGTTCAGCGGTGGCGTCGGCGTCGTTGTAATACCCGGTGAATCCACCGGCGCCGTAGGTGTTCACCAATTCGCCGACGGCGTCGTCAAAGTTGACCAGCGCACCGTGCCGATCGAAAATTGCTGCTGCGCACTCGGTTACGGTTTCGGAGTGGTACACGCTGACACCGGGGTACCCTTTGCCGATCGATCCCGGCGGCGTGCCGTCCTCGCGCATCACGACGACGGCGAACTCGCTGGAGCCGAAGCTGTCCACCACCCGGCAGCCGAAGCGTCGCGCGAACCTTTCCTGATCGTGTTCGGTGGCCTCGTTGCCGAACGCCGCACGCAACGGGTTGTCCGCGTCATCGGGGTGCTCGGGCGTGGCCAAAACCAGCGCCAACGGCTTGCCGACGTAGTTCAGGTACGTGACCCCGAAGCGGCGGATGTCCGCAAGGAAGCGCGACGGCGAGAACCTGGCCGGCACCATGGTGGCGCCGCAGGCGATCGCCACCGCCCACCCCGCCGCGACGCCGTTGGAGTGAAACAGCGGCATCGCGAGATAACACACGTCATCGCACGACAATTCGAACCGCTCGACCAAACTGGCCCCACACATTACCCCCATCGCGTGCGCGAACCGGACCGCCTTCGGATCACCGCTGGTGCCGGAGGTGAAGATGATCGCCACCGGGTCGACACCGCTGACCTCCACGGGCACCAGCGGTTTCGCGGCTGCCACCGAGTCGAGGTAGCCGGCGCGCTCGACGTCGAGGATCCGCACGCCGGCCAGGTCGAGACCGTCGAGCAAGCCGCAGTGCTCGGCGTCGACAAGCAGCACTTGACAGTCGGCTCTGCGGACGTCGGTCGTCAGCCCTTCCCCACGCCGGGTCGTGTTCACACCGCATAACACGTAGCCGCCCAGGGCCGCCGCCGCCAGGGAACGCAGCATCGCCGGGGAGTTGCCGAGCAGCGCACCGACATGACGCGGACGGCCAGCTGCCATCAGCCCGAGCAGAACGGACGCTTCCGCGGACGCCTCCGCGAGGTGCTCGCGCCACGTCCAGGTCCGGTCGCCGTATGCCACCGCGACGCCGTCGCCTTCCATCCGGGAACGTAACAGCTGTTGAATGGTCTCGAAAGGCATTAGCTGTCAGCCTCTTTGGTGTAGTGCAACAGCGTCACCGGCTGACCGGGCACGTCGTGAAACACCGGGGACACCCGCATCCCGATGCGGATCTGCTCCGGTTCGACGCCGACCAGCTCGGTGCTGACCCGCGGCCCGGCATCCCACTGCACGACCGCGAGCAGCTGCGGTACGTGTTCCGCCCAGGCCGGCCCGGTCGGCCGGCGGGCCACGGTGTAGGTGTACAGCGTTCCGGCGCCGTCGATCTCGCGCCACTCCAGGTCGTCGGCAAGTGTTCCGGGTGCCAGCGTGCGCGGATAGAAGACGTACCTGCCGCACGACGGCGAGTACTGGATGCGGATGCGGTGTTCTCGCAGGGCATCCCAGAACGGCTGCGAAACCGGTGTCGGCTCAGGCAGCGGCAGCGGCTCGGTCATCTCAGTCACCCCCCAACACCAGTGCCACCTGTTCACTCATGATGCCGCCAGTGCCGGTCACAAACGCCGTGTGGCAGTCGCGCACCTGAGCCGCCCCGGCCCGGCCCATGATCTGACGCGTCCCGTCGACCACGTGATGCATGCCGCCGGCCATCCCGGCTTGGCCGTAGGACAGCTGACCACCTGCGGTGTTGAGCGGGAAATCACCCCGATAGGTGAGGTCGTGCCGGGTCAGCCACGTCATGCCTTCACCCTTTCCGCAGAATCCGGCGTCTTCCAGCGTCATCAGCACGGTGATGGTGTAGCAGTCGTAGATCGATGCGACATCGACGTCGTCTCGGCCCAGACCCGCCATCGCAAAAGCCTTTTCGGCCGCGCGGGCTATCGGTGTGCGCAGCAGGTCGTCGGCGTAGGTGGGCGTCTTGAACCGGATGTGTTCTCCGAAGCCCCTGATCCAGACGGGTCGGTGACGGGCTTGACGGGCGATATCAGCGTTGGCGATGAGCACTCCGGCGCCGCCCTGGACCCGCATCACCGTCTCAAGCAGGTGGATCGGATCGGCGATCACCGGGCTGTTCAGCACATCCTGGACGGTGATCGGCGTGCCGTGAAACACCGCTGACGGGTGGGCACCCGCGTTGGTCCGCTGGTCCACCGCGATTCTCGCCAGGGCGCCGGCGTCATAGCCGAATTCGGCCGCATAGCGCTGCGCGATTTGCGCGTACGGAGCGTTCTGGCCGACGTTGCCGTAGGGAATCTCGAACTCGGCCTGCGGTGAACCGTAGTTGTTGCTCGACGCCCCGTACCAACCCAGGGTGCGGGCCGGGCGCCGCAACGAGCGTGGGATCTCCAGCGATCCCGGCACCACCGCCAGCACCGCGTCACAGATGCCCAGTTCAACCGCGGCGGCCGCGCGCCACACCATGCCGGCCGCAGTCGCACCGCCGAGGTCGACCCGGTCCCCGAAGTCCAGTGGGATACCGAGATACTCCGACAGCGTGGCCGGCGCGAACATGTCTGACTCCGCGATGCCATGGCACGACAAGCCGTTCACCACGTCGGGATTCACTCCGGCATCGTCGACCACCAGCCTGGCCAGCCGCGCGTACTGGTCGATGGTGAACGACGCTGGCGCGCTCTGCCGTTTCTCGGCGGGCAGCTCGGCGAACCCGATGATGGCGGCCTCGCCGCGCAGCCCGGTCACGGCGTGCTCCGGCGCGGCAGGCACACGGTGGCGCTGCCCGGCATCAGCACGTCGTCGCCGCGCCGGCAGTAGATGTCGATGTCTACCAACGTATCTCGCTTACCGGTGACGATGCCGCCGAAGTGCAGTGCCGCACCCGGGTAGGCGATCGCGCGGTTCTGCACGGAGAACGCCACCAGTCGGCCCGCACCGCCGATCCAATCGGTCAGGGCGCGCGACAGCAATGCCGACTGCAACGGCCCCTGCACGAGCACGGTGTCGTAGCCTTCGACGTCGCGCGCCCAGTCCTTGTCGTAGTGGATGCGGTGGCCGTTGTAGGTCGCGGCGCTGAAGAAGAACATCTGCGTTTCGGTGACGGTGACGGTCAGAACCGGTATCGCATAGCCGGGTTCGACGTCCTCGAGGAAAATCTGCCGACTCATGCGGGCCTGGCGATCATCGACGTGGTGGCCTCGGCGAGGAGTTCGCGATGCTGATTACGGTATTCACCGCGCCACGTCACCAACACGAATTTTCCTGAGCGACCCTGTTTTTCCACGATGGACTCGATGGTGCGCACCATTTCGATCTCGTCGCGATGGTAGGCCGGCCCGTGAAAGGTGGTGCTTTCGCCGCCGGCCATCCGCCGCGGGGCACGCGGAAACGCCAGGCTACCGGTCACCGCGCCGGACGAGCCATCGGGCCGCAGGTCGGTCAATGCGCTGACGCCGAGGATGGCGTACTGCAGAAACAGTGGCGGACAGATGATGTCGCGGTACCCGTGGGCCCGCGCGTAGCCGGTGTCGAACCATAACGGATTGTGGTCGTCGACGGCGGCGGCCCAGCGTTGCCAGTCCCGCTTGTTCACCTCGCCGGTTGCGGTCGCGACCACGGCGCCGACTTGTGCGGCCGACTCCGGATCAATCAGACTATCCACGGTCTCCCTCCCAATTCATTTCATCCTCAAGCCATTTCGCGGCCACGTCGGCTCCGCCGCCCCACGTCGACAGCACCCGGGCGCGTTCGGAGAACAGGTGCAGGTCGGTGTCGACGACATATCCCATTCCGCCGTGCAGCTGATGGGCGTCGAGCGTGATCTGTTTGACCGCCGCGGCGTGCATGCGGGCGATCGCGGTTTCCCGGGTACCGACGTGCCCGCGCCCGATCCGGCACACCGCCGACAGCGCCGCCAGCCGAGCGGCCGACAGGGCGATCCGCATGTTGGCCACCAGGTGTTGCGCCGCCTGGAACGACGCGATCGGCCGGCCGAACTGTTCACGCATCATGGTGTGGTCGACGGAGCGCTGCAACACCGCCTCCCCCACCCCGACCAGATCCAAGCTCAGCAACGCGGTCGCGGCATTGGCCACCCGGCGCAGTGCGGCGGGGCGGACGCTGGTACTCAACACCTGTGCGTCGTCTTCGAGGAACACGTCGTCGAACCTGACTGCACAGCCGCGGTGCCCACCCACCATCGGCAGCGGCTCGACGGTAATCCCGGGTCGGGTCGGATCAACGACGAAAATGCCGCTGCCGGAACCGGTCTCCGCGGCGACGAGGACCAGGTTCGCCTCGTCGGCGTCGGCGACGAAGTCGGCCACGCCGCACAGCTGCCACCTCCCGTCCCGGTCCCGGGCGCAGCGCGCCGAGGAACCCAGCGCCGCCGCGTCACGCGGGTTCCACAACGCCGTGGCGGCGCGGGTGGCCCCGGAGGTCAGCCCTGGCAGCCAGGCAGCCCGGGCGTCCGGCCCGCCGATCCAGTCAACGGCCAACACCGCGTGCAGGGTGCTGTGCACGGCACCCGGGCACAAAGCCCGTCCCGCTTCGATGCAGAAGATGCCCAGATCGGTCAAGGTGCCGCCCGAGCCACCGAACTTCTCGTCGATCGCCAGTCCGAACACACCGGCGTCGGCAAGCGCCGGCCAGAGTGACGGCGCGACATGCCCGGCGTCGCAGCAGTGCGCGGCCAACAGGCTGCGGCACATCGCGGCGAGATCACGCTCGTCCTGATCGGGAGTCAGTCGCACGCGCTCACCGACCGTAAGAGGGCATGCCGTAACCGCGCTGGGCGATCACATCCCGCAACACCTCGTTGGTACCGCCACCGAAGCGCATCAGCGGCGACACCCGGTAGAGGCGCTCGAAGAAGCCACCCAGCGGCGCCGCAGCGCTGCGGTGTGCCAGCAACCCGTCCGGTCCCAGCAGATCGAGAGCCAGATCCGCAATGCGCTGGCGCAATTCGCTGGTGAAGATCTTCTCCACGCTCACTTCCACCGAGGGAATGTGTCCGCCGTCTAGCAGGGAAGCCGCTTCGTAGCCCATCAGCGTGGCGGCTTCGACGTCAGCCTCGGCCTGGGCCAGCCGGCGACGATAGGCGCAGTTCTGCGCAGGTATCGACCCGTCCCGCAGCGGTTTGGACGCCAGCGCCACCAACTGCTCGAGCGCCCGCCGCAGATCGCCGGCGTTGGTCAACGCGCCGCGCTCCAGATCCAGTGCCCCGGTGATATAAGTCCAGCCCTTGTTCACCTCGCCGATCAGGTTGTCGGTGGGCACCCGCACCTCCTGGAAAAATGTCTCATTGGTGCGGTAGCCCGACCACGCATACAGCGGCCGAACCTCGACCCCGGGACTGTCGATGGGCACCATGATCACCGAGATGCCTCGGTGCCGTGGCGCATCGGGATCTGTGCGCACACACAACCATTCGTGGGTGCAGCGGTGGGCTCCGCTGTTCCAGATCTTGGAGCCGGTGATTACCCATTCCGCACCGTCGCGGACGGCCCGGGTGCGCAGACTGGCCAGGTCGGTGCCGGCGTTAGGCTCGGAATACCCTACTGCGCATACTATTTCGCCGCGCGCGATCGGCGGTAGAAACTCCTTCTTGTTCTGTTCGGTGCCGTGCCGCATGATCATCGGCGCCACCGACGTCACCGTCAGGTCCGGCCCGGGCACACCCCAGTACTCGAATTCGCTCATCAACAGGTGCTGGTGCATGGCGGTCAATCCCAGCCCGCCGTACTCGCGTGGCCAGTTCAGTCCGAACCAGCCGCGTTCGCCGATCTTGCGGCGAAACGCGGTGAGTTCGCCACCCTGGAATTCGAGATCGTGCTCGGCGATCTCAGCCCGCAGCGCGGGGGTGACGTTGTCCCGGAGGAACTGCCGTACGTCGGCCAGCCACGCCCGCTGCTCGTCGTCGAGCTCGAACTCCACAATCGCGACCTTAGTCCGCTCATGCAATTCCGATACGTACGGTTGCGGAAGAAGCCGCGCCGAGAGGTCTACCCGACGAACGGGCTACCCACGTGGCCCGTTGGTGTGCAGGTAGAGCGCGGGCCCGTCGGGTAGCCGGCCTCCGGAGTGCAACTCGAGGAGTGCGGCGACCGCTTTGGCGGTGTAGACGGGCTCGAGGTCAAGTTGCTCCGCGTCGTGCGCGAGCCGGAGCGCCCGCGCGCCCTCGGGCGTCGGGTATCCGTAGCCCTGGCCGAGCCAATCGCGCAACAGCACAAGGCGCTCTGCCGGCAGTGGGGTGTCGGGCACGCGCGCGCCGCAGCGTCGCAGTAGGCGCGCGGCACGACGGGCGAGCGACGTGATCGATCGGTGATCCAGCCGCAGGGTGTCGTTCACGACGACGCCAATGACCTCGGTGGCGGTGAGACCGGCCAGCGCGAAGCCGAGGTGCAGGCCGGCGACGGTGCCGCCCGATCCCACGGCGACCACCACGGAGGCCGGTGCCGGCAGCGCGCCCGCTTCCACCTGCGCGGCGATTTCCAGTGCTGCCTCGACGTACCCGAGGAGACCCAGCGGTGCAGACCCCCGGCGGGCAGCACGTAGGGGCGGCGGTGACGTAGATATAGGTAGGGGACGGCCGCAACCGTACGAAACTTGTTGTGCGTGAAGTAGATATCGGCGCCGCAGGCACGCAAGCGATCCAGCTGAGCCTGGACATGCTCGTCGACCGGCTGGTCGACGAGCGCGAGCGCCGTGCGCAGGCCGAACTCGCGGGCGTACAGCGCAGTCGCCAGACCCCAGTTGGTGCCCAGCCCGCCGAACGTCAGGAGCGTCTGTCGCCCAAGCCTTTTCGCCTCCGGCAACAACCATTCCAGCTTGCGGACCTTGTTACCGCCCCAGCCACCGTTGCCGTACCTGCCGTCGTCCTTGATCCAGAGCGACGGGCCGGTGGCGCTCAGCTGAGACAGGGGGCGCACGGGTGTGGGGCCGTCGCCGAGGTGGACGCGGTGCAGTGTGTCGCGCAACTCGGGGAAGCGGTCGTGGAGGGAGGTCATCACCGGTGCGGTGCGGCGGCAGACGGGGCTGCCGAACCGACAGGCTTGTGCGCGCGAACGCTGACTCGAGCACCGCGGTGCGGAATGACGATGACGTGCTTGAGCTGCGGGCGTTCTCCGGCATCGACGGTAGTGTCCAGGTCGACACGACGCAGATTTTCGCGCAGCACGACCCGTAATTCGACCATCGCGAAGGTGGCGCCGAGGCAGCGGCGGTTGCCGCCGCCGAATGGCAGCCAGGTGCTGGGACTCAGCGTGGCGCCGAGCATCCGATCGGGGTCGAACGTCTGCGGCTCCGGGTACACCGCTGCGCTCGCGTGCACCAGTCCCATTCCGGGGACCACCATCGTCCCAGCCGGCAAGCGGTAACCGGCGAGATCCACGGACGCGGTCAGCACCCGGCCCACGTCGAACACCACCGGACGGATTCGCAGCGTTTCCTTGGCCACCGCGTCGAGGTACTCATCACCCGCCGCATCGCCCGCCGCGCTGGCCTCGGCCGCCCGCACCGCCTTGGCGAGGATGTCGGGGTGACGGGTCAGGCGCTCCAGCGCCCACGACAGCGCAGTCGCGGTGGTGTCGTGCACGGCCACCAACAAGGTCATCAGCTGGTCGCGCAACTCGTCATCGGTTATCCCGGTGTCGGCCCGCACCAGCATGGCGAGGATGTCGGTCCGCTGCGCGAGGTCCGGATCGGAGCGATGATCCGCAATCTCGGCGTAGAGCAGACGGTCGGCATCGGCGATGTGGCGCCGCAGCGCTCGCCATGGCCAGTGACGGAGCAGCTTAGGGTAGGCGATCGCGATGCTGTCCCAGGGCCTGAGATTGAGTAGCCGCGGCATGATCGTGCGCAGCGCGGTGAGCCGATGCGCATCGGAGGCACCGATGACCGTGCGCAGAATGACTTCGAGGGTGATCTCGGACATCTTGGGCGCGACAGCGAAGGTCTCACCTACCGGCCAGCCGGCGATGTTGTCCGCGGCGATCTGGCCCATCAACTCGGCTTGCCGGGCCACCGCGTCGCGGTGAAAAGGTGGCAGCATCAGCCGGCGCCTTTCCCGGTGCAGGTCGTCGTCGATGACGAGCAATGAGCTGTCGCCGAGCATCCCGCGGAGGATCCTGTTGGCTTCGCCGGCGTGAAAAACGCCCGGATCACCAGCGAACACCGTCTTGATATCGGCCGGGTCGCTGAGATACACCATGGTCCCCAGCATCGCCACGCGTAGCGTGAACACGCTTCCGTAGCGGCGATGGCAGGCCGCCACCGCCGCGGGTCCCCGGCCCATCATCAACGCGGCCAATACCCAGCTGGGTAACCGGGGCCCGGGCGGGAGGGATGGACAGTCGTTCGGCAGCATCTTTCGATCGTCGACGTCCTCGGCTATCCGGTCAACTGTCGGTGTTCGTCAAACGATGCGGTGAGTCGTTATCCCGTTCTGCCGCTTCACCATCGAAGGTTGCCATGCTGCGGAATCAGGTCAATCAACCCCCGGCGGGATCTGTCCGCAGCCGCCCGTCGAACGACTCGCTTTCGGCACGTGCCGCGCGAACGATGTGATCGCCGGACCGGAACGCCTGCGAGGCTAGTTCGGACTGCGTGAGCGGCAGATCCGCGGCCTGACGCAACAGCATGAGGGCCAGCGCGCTGGAGGTTCGACAAGGCACGACGAGGATGTTCGCACAGGCATGGCTGCCGCTGACCACCATGAGACGTTGGCGCGTGGCCGCCGCACCGGGCACAGCAGCCTGGGCGCCGCAGAGCGCGTCCAGGTCCGGCGAAGCCTGCAGGGACGTCCAATTGACATTGATCGCGACAACCTGTCCCAGCCTCGGCGACAGAACCTCGATCAGCTCAGGCAGCTCCCCCGCGATCGAGGCCGAGTGGGGCCACCATGCCCCGTCCACGGGCCCACCTAACTGGACCGCCAAGGTGAGCCGGACCGGACTGGCCAGCCGCCGACCGTGCTGGGTACGGTTCATCCCGGGAAAACTTGCTGCGGCACTGCGTATTTCATGACGATCCTTCTTTCGGCTGAGCCGGCTTTACTTAGGTGGGGATCGACGGAACGAAGCCAATCACACACGATCATTCAGCTGTAGGAGTACGGGCAGATCGGCGCTGGCTAATCAAGCGTTCGACGTTGATGCTACACGGCGGCGCAACTGACGTGGCGGAATCGGACCGGTGTCGCGAGACCCGCTTCGCCACAACAGGATTCATCGTTACTTCTAACCCCGGGGTCGGGAGATGTCTGGCCGTCAAGCGAATTCCGATGCGCCGAGATGAATGTCTCGCGGTCCGGCCGTGCTAGTGTGATGCGGGATGTTCTCCGACATCCGTTCAGAATGAGGAAGTAGATAGAGTATGGCACAGGGGACTGTGAAATGGTTCAACAGCGATAAAGGTTTCGGATTCATCGCTCCCGACGGCGACACCGGAGATGTGTTCGTTCACTACTCCGAGATCAGCGGGAATGGTTACCGTTCGCTCGAAGAGAACCAACGAGTCCAGTTCGACATCGGCCAGGGCGCCAAGGGGCCCCAGGCTACCGGAGTGACAGTTATATAACCCGACCGTTCTTCACATATGGGCTGGCAGGCACCGTCCTGCCAGCCCATATGCCTTTCGGCACTCGACAGAAATAGACCATACAAGCGCCGGAAGACGTATGGCTTTGCGGCGTGGCAGCCGAGCTCGCCGGCCGCAACTTTCCACCACCCGACGGGATTTCGTTGACATGCGTCGACCCACGGCCATACATTATGGGACAGTTGTCCAGGCGGTCTGCGGGCCCCCGGGCAGCACGTCGTCAGTGGGCAGGTGGATAGCGATGGATGATCCCGCACAGCGCCATGGGCAGCGCTCTCCGCTCGATGCGCCGCCAAGGCCGTCATGACCGTCGGCACTTCTCCCCCAAGCGTTTTCGAGGCCGACCTGCCGCCGCTGAATTATGAACCCACCGAGACCCCGGCAGCCGTCTACCCGCGGATCCAGGCAGCCCAGCGGCAAGCTCCGGTCGCAATGGGCCCGTTCGGGCCCGAAGTGCTCTCCTACCGTCTCGTCCGTGCGGTACTGCGCGACATCCGGTTCACCATCCCTCCCGGCCTGAATCTTGTCGTCCAGGGGATCACTTCAGGACCGTTGTGGGACAAGGTGACGAACAGCTTGCTGTGCCTGCAGGGCGACGCGCACCAGCGCCTGCGCAGCCTGACGTCGAAGGCTTTCACGCCACGCGCGACGCTGCGACTGCACGACATCATGGTCGCGGTGATGAACGACCTTGTCGATCAGGTCGCCGCCGAAGGCCGCTGCGATGTGGTCGACGACCTGGCGCGCCCCTATCCGGTCCCGATCATCTGCGCGCTACTCGGCGCCCCCCGCGAGGACTGGCAACGGTTTTCGGCCTGGGCCGACGAGATTTTCAAGGCATTCAGTTTCATCGCCGGTGTCAGCGACATCGAAGCGGCGGTGATGCGTGCCTGGGGCGAGCTCGACGACTATGTCGACGAGATGGTCACCCGGCGCCGGCACAGCCTCACCGAGGACCTGCTGTCCGACCTGATACGCGCCGAGGATGACGGCGACCGCCTCGATTCCGCGGAACTGCGCATGCTCGCGGGCGGCCTGCTGTTGGCCGGCACCGACACCACCCGCAATCAACTGGCGGCCTCGGTACGCGTGCTCTGCGCCCATCCGGATCAGTGGGCGCTGCTGGCGGAGCGACCCGAACTGGCCATGGGCGCGGTCGAGGAGACGATGCGTCACTCACCGATCGCGTGCGGAACCCTTCGGCTGGTGACCGAGGACGTCGAGCTCGACGGCTACCTCTTTCCCGCCGGCACCATGATCCTGGTCAATACCGCTGCGGCCAACCGTGACCCGTCGGTGTACGAACAACCGGAGCGAGTCGACATCACCCGTGCGGGGGCGCCGGCGATACTGACGTTCGGCGGCGGCGTCCACTACTGCCTGGGCGCGAATCTGGCCCGACGTGAACTCGCCGACGCGCTGACGGTGCTCACGGGCCGGCTGCGAAACCCACGCATCGCAGGCCCGGCGCCCTGGAAGCCCATGGTGAGTTTGAGCGGACCGCTGTGCCTTCCCCTGGAATTCGACCAGCCTTAGCAACTCCAAGAACCCGTCAAGGAATCCTCAAGCGGCGCCGATGATTCTTTCGCTGTCAGCACGACCAGCGAAAGGAACCTCATGATCACCGCCCGCGCCCGCACCCTTGCCGGCATGACCCTGATGGCCACCGGACTCGGCCTAGCCGCGCTCGGTGCCGCCGGCCCCGCCAATGCCGCTCCCGGCAACCAGCCGCCCACCGGCAGCTACACCTGCTACGACTACCAGAGCCAGACGTTCTACACCTGCTACTACTGAGCCGTTGAGTTGTCGGGTCCCGATTCCCGGTCGCCACGACCGGGAATCTCGGGATGATCACCGGCCCACGGTTGCGCCGATTCCAGTTGCGCGGCAACGCGAATCAACACGTCTTCGCGTCCGTATGCGGCAGCCAGCTGAACACCGACCGGCAGCCCGTCGGCATTGCGGTGCAGCGGAAGGCTGACCGCAGGCTGCCCGCTCATGTTGAACGGCGGCGTGAATGCGGCGAACTCGCCGCCGCGGCGCATCGGCGCGGTCGGATGATCCGGATTGTTCTCGAACTCGACGAGCGGCAACGGCGGTTCGGCGACCGTCGGCGTCAGCAGCAGGTCCCAGCCGTCGGCCCACCACTGTTGCAGTGACCGGCGGAACGCATGCACCGCAACTTCGGCCGCGGCGTAATCCACCGCCGTCACCTGCTGGGCCCGCTCGATCAACACCCAGTTGACCGGTTCGATGTCCTCGGCTGTCACGTCGCGGCCGAGCGTCTCGCTGAACCCACGCGCCGCCATCGCCATCTGGGTGATCCACAGCGCCATGAACTTTTGCTGCAAGGTGGGGTCGCCGAGGCAGGACGGCCAGGCCGGTTCCACGATGTGGCCGAGACTCTCCAACAGCGACCCTGCCGCGCGCACCGCCGACACGCAGTCCTCGTGCACAAACCCGCCGCGCGGATGGCTGTCGAGCAATCCGATGCGCAATCTGCCGGGGTCGGCCCCCAGCTCGTCCAGATACGGCCGGCGCGGCGCGGGTGCGATGACGGTGTCGCCGACGCCGGGTCCGCGCACCGCGTCGAGCAGGGCGGCGGTGTCGCGGACCGTGCGGCTGACGCACAGCTCGACCCCCAGCCCCGATTCGGCGCGCCTGGGCCCGACGGTGACGCGGCCCTGACTCGGCTTGAGGCCCACCAACCCACAGCACGACGCCGGGATGCGAATGCTGCCGCCGCCGTCGGAGGCGTTGGCGAACGGGACCATCCCGGCAGCGACGGCGGCCGCCGCCCCGCCGCTGGACCCGCCCGGGGTTCGGTCGAGCGCCCAGGGATTACGTGTCGCGCCCCAGGCCAGGGGCTGGGTCGTCGGCAGGCTGCCCATTTCGGGACTGTTGGTCCGACCGGCGATGACCAGGCCGGCCGCCTTGAACCGAGACACCAGCGTGGTGTCGGTGGTGTCGATCTTGGCGGCCTCTTTCAGCGCCACGTTGCCGTTGGACAGGGTCTGCCCGGCGAAGCTGGTGTAGAGGTCCTTGAGCAGGAACGGCACTCCGCGGAACGGACCGTCGGGTAGACCGGGATCGGCGGCTACCGACCGGGCGTGCTCGAACCATTCGATAACCACGGCATTCAGCGCCGCATTGGACCGCTCGATGCGCTCGATCGCCGCTTCCAGAAGTTCGCCCGGCGTCACCTCACCGTTGGCGACCAGCGCCGCCTGATCCATGGCGTCCATCCACCGTGTTTGCTCGGCAAGACCAGTCATGATGTCGGGTTTACCACGCCGGACGGTCCGGATCGCACGGGCGCTCGATTCGCCGTGTGCCGAGAACGCCTTTAGGCTTCAAAGGACACATGACTTAGCGGGGGGAACGCTGATGAGGGTGATTACCAGGCTGTTCACCTCCAGCCGCATCGTTGCGCTGATGACGCTACCGGCCTGCCTCGGGATGGCCGCGTGCTCCACGTCAGCGACCGTGACGCCGCCGGCGGCGCAAACCACGCACACCACGGTCACGCCGCCAGCCAATACGGTCGCGCCGCAGCCGCCGCATGTCAGCCCGCTGGCCAAGGATTGGAAAGCGTACGGCGATACCGTCTACTTCGGCTGTCCGACCGAGTTCTCGGTCAGCAAATCGGCGCTCGAAGACATCCGGCCGAAGGTCCTCGATCCGAAGACCGCGGATCTGATCATGCCGGCGGTGCCGATGGTCGCCGCCGGCGAGACGGTCACCGGTGCGATGTGCGCGCTGTCCAACAACGTCGACGACATGAAAGTCGTCTACATCGTGGCCACGACCCAGCCGGCTCCTGCGCCGGAAACCACCAGGGCCACTGCCTACTTGTTCGATCTGAAGTCGAGCCAGCCGCTGGCCACCAGGGAGGTGCTCGCACCCACACCAGAACTCAAACTCGGCGCGGCCAAGGACTGGCGACTGGCGCCGACCACCACCGGCGTGGCGTGGATCAACGCTTTCGCCGACCTACGGGGGACATCGTCACCCCCGAAGACCACGATTCTGTCCAATACCGACCTGGCCACTCGCTGGGACGATTCGCAGCAGGCCCGGGTCTGGCAGGACGTGCTTTCTTTCCAGCGCATTTCGGCGCCCGGCGGCCCGGTGGGTGCCGAATTGCGGCTACCCACCGGGGAACCCGTCTACCAGGACAACGACGTGGCCAC
Organism: Mycobacterium gordonae; assembly: GCF_017086405.1. Lineage (NCBI taxonomy): Bacteria > Bacillati > Actinomycetota > Actinomycetes > Mycobacteriales > Mycobacteriaceae > Mycobacterium > Mycobacterium camsae. Next base: position 1,172,932 of record NZ_CP070973.1, on the reverse strand, counting down.
TGTGGACACTGAATTGTCCTACGGCCCAGACAAACTCGTGCAGATTACGCACTGGGATTCGCACAGTCCGCCAGTGATGTCGACCACGTTCTACGACCTGGCGTCGCGGGCTCTCGTCAAATTCGGTGACACAGATCGCATTTCGGGTGGTGGACTGACCGCGACCCTGTCGGACGGAAAGCTATTCGTCGACGGGCGTGACTCGGCCGGTTCCCAGTTCGGCTACGGCGTGTGGAACCTGCGCACCCAGCATTGGGATCTGCTCACGGCCCGCGATGACGCCAAGAAGCAACCGATTTCGAAACTTGCCTTCTTCGGCGACCACCTGTACGTCACCAACTCCGCCGGCACGCATTCCGTGCTCGCACTTCCCGAAACCAACCCCGTCGCCACGAACTGGACCGACCGGCCGTTCGGGCGCATATCCGGCTGGACCCTAGTATGCGGCGGCGAAACCACCCCGCAGCAGAAGGGCGACTGCCGGGAGATCCTGCTCGTGCGCGACACCGACGGCCGCTACCCGGGCCCCTGGTTCTGAGTCATGAAGGCGTCCACCGAGGCCAGGTCGTAGGACCCCGCGTCGGTACCCACTCCCCCCGCAACCTGTGCGGCGGTCGCGCATCCCAACCGGGCCGACTCGACCAGGTCACGTCCGAACGCGCGACCGAGAATGAAGCCCGCCGAGAACGCGTCACCGCAGCCGGTGGTGTCGACGACGTCGACCGCGTACGCGGGCACCGCGACCGTTGCCTCGGGTGTGACGACGAGTGCGCCCTCGCCCCCTCTGGTCACCGCGACGCAGCCGGCGCCGGCTTCCAGCAGGGATTTCGCCCCGGCCTCCAGATCGGCCGCGCCGGTGAAACCGAGCACCTGTTCGTCGTTGGGCAGCAGGTAGTCGGTGTAAGGCAGCGCGTCGGCGATCCATGCCAGCAAGCCGGGGTTGCCGCCGGCGAGGATGTCGACCGACGTCGTCAGCCCGCTGTCTTTGGCCCGACGGAGCAGGGTCGCGGCGGCCGCTCCACCGAGAAATTCCGGTCCGCCCACATGCAGGTGCGCCCCGCGGGCGATGTCGTCGAGATCGAGCATGTCGAGAGTGAGTGCGGCGTTGGCGCCCGGACAATGCCAGGCTGGGCGGTCGCCGTTGGGACGCACCGGGATGACCGACGCCGAGGTCTGACTGACCGTTGTGCGCGCGATGCCGCCGATGTCGACGCCTCTGGCTTTGAGCAACCCCAGCAGGGTGTCGCCGAGTGCGTCGGCCCCGACGGCTCCGTAGGAGCGGACCCGGGCGCCCAGGCGACTCAAGACAACGGCCGTGCCGCCCGCCGTGCCGGCCGGGGAGATCTTGATGGTCTCGACCAGCTGTCCCTCGGAACCGTCGGGAATCGAGGTGACCCCGAGGACGTGGGTATCGAGAACGTGCACGCCGACGACGGCGATGTCGACTGGGCTCGTCATGCCTTCCCTCCGCTGCTGCAGGACCGGCCGGTCAGGGGGCCGCAATCCCCCGGAGCCTAATGGTTGTTGACGACGACACCAGACGAGGAAGGAACTTCCTCCACGGATGAACAGGTCGCATCATCACGGGCACCTCGCAGGGGATCGGCGACGCGCTGGTCGCCGGATATCGCCGACGCAGATTAGGATGCTGACACCGGTGTGAACCTCCTTGACTTCGTTGAGGTTTCGCGAGCCGCGATCACTCCTGCCCAGCTCGGCGCGCCCGGGCGCGCCGCTTTCCCTCGTGCATCGCCGCGACCCGAGCGACGGGAATGGCGCGGCCCTGCTCAATGAGGTCGCTCGGCAACCGTTGCGGCTGAGGCATCGATTCGGCCCAGGGATCGCGCCCGGCCAGGGCGTCGATCGCCGTGTGCACCGTAAAATCGGCGGGGTTCACCCGATCCAGGTCCGACCAGTCCAGCGGGAAGGACACGGGAGTGCCCGGACGCAACCGGGGGCTGTAGGCGGCGGCGACCGTGGCGCCCCCGGCGCGCGTGGCGTCGACGAAGACCTTGCCTCCGCGGTCATCCACGATGAAAGCCGTTGTCGCCGAATCAGGGTCGAGCGCCTCGGCGCGGGCGGCCAGCGCACGCGTGGCCGCCGCGACATCGTCGACGGGTGCGCGATCGTCGATCGGCACGAACACATGGATGCCTTTGGCGCCGCTGGTCTTGACCGCACCACCAAGGCCGCTGTCATGCAGCGCCTGCCGCACCAGCCGGGCCACCGTGACCACCGCCGCGAAATCGCCATCGCCGGGCGGATCGAGATCGAGCACCAGGTGTGTCGGCCGATAGATGTTGTCGGCCAACCCCAGCGCGGGGTGGTATTCGACCGCGCGCTGATTGGCCAGCCAGAGCAAAGTCCGTCGGTCGTCACACACGGGGTAATGCACTTCGCGGTGGGATGACTCCGCCCAGATGGCAACCGTTCGCACCCACTCCGGGGTGTATTTAGGGACGTTCTTCTGCATGAAAGGAGCCCGCCCGCGCAACGCCCGAACAACGGTGAGGGGCCGGCCGGCGAGTCCGGGCAGCATCCGCTCGGCCACCGCGTCTAGGTAGTCCACCAGGTCGCGCTTGGTGGCGTCGGCCTCGGGACTCAACGGCTGATCCAGGTTGGTCAGATTGACTCCCCCGCGCTGCTCCCCCGCGCTCATATGCAAAGCCTATGCGCTGGCTCTCGACCGGTTTCGAACTGCGCGGCGCGCGTTATCGTTGAACTTGCATGCACTTCGTTCGAGGGCAATGCAGTTCTTTCGAGGGCAGAGTCAAATGATCGCAGCCAAGATGTTCGTCGCAGCGGCGCTGACCGCGGGTTCGTTGCTGGCCGCGCCGCCGGCCCAAGCGGACTACGGCCCAGGCGATCCGCCCTGTCCTCCGGCCGGATGCCAGCCACCACCCAGAGCCACCCCCCCACCTGTTCGGGGCGTCCTGGGCTGCGTGCGAGGCGTCTGCATCCCCAACCCGCGTCCGCCCTGGCATCGCCGCTGACTCCGAGAACTCCCGCCGCTATCGGTTTCGCGGTCAGGAGCTAACGTCTGGACTGTGGGTGCTTTGGATGGCCGGGTTGCATTGATCACCGGAGGAGCCCGGGGGCAAGGCCGCGCGCACGCGTTGGCGCTGGCCGCCGAAGGTGCGGACATCGTCGCCGTCGACGCGCCGGGCGCCATGACCGATCTCACGTATCCGCTTGGCACCGTGGACGATCTGCACGAGACTGCAAACCTCGTCGAGGAGTTGGGACGGCGTTGCCTGCCGATGGCCGCCGACGTCCGGGACTCGTCGCAGGTCGTCGCTGCCGTTGAGCAGACAGTTTCCGACCTGGGCAGCCTCGACATCGTCGTGGCCAACGCCGGCATCGTCAGCACCGGGCCGCTGGACCAGGTCAGCGACCAGGTATGGCAACAACTCGTCGACACCAACCTGACCGGTGTCTTTCACACCCTGCGGGCCGCCATTCCGGTGATGCGGCGGCAACGTTTCGGCAGGATCGTGGTGACGTCGTCGATGGGCGGCCGGATGGGCATCCCCGATCTCGCCGCGTACAACGCCACCAAGTGGGGCATCATCGGGCTCGCCAAATCGGCGGCTCTCGAGGTCGCCAAAGAGGGCATCACCATCAACGTCATCTGCCCGACCACCACGCAGACGCCGATGGTGCAGCCCGCCGGCGCCGATGACGTGCCCGACGATCTGGTGCGCCGCATGATGAGGGCCAACCCGATACCCCAACCATGGCTGCGGCCCGACGACGTCAGCCGGGGCGTCGTGTACCTGGTCACCGACCGCGGGGTCATCACCGGCAGCGTCCTCGAGGTAGGACTGGGCGGCAGCGCCCGCATGCATTGATGGCCTGTGGCGATCGCGAGCGTGGCACAGCCGGGCGCTGCGGGTCGCCACCAGATGTACTTCCGACACGGCACCGGACATGGCAGGCTGCAGGCATGCCTGACCTAGCAGACCCACGTTTTCACCGACGCTTTCTGGATGACCGGCTCGCCCACTGGGCCGCGACCAAGCCTGACGACGAGGCCATCGACTACCTCAATCGGAACTGGACCTGGGCGCAGTGGAATGACAGGGTGCGCCGATTGGCCGGGGCGCTGTCCGCGTTCGGCATCAAGCGCGGCGACGTGGTGGCGTTCCTGGACAAGAACCATCCCGCATGTGTCGAGCTGACCATTGCCGCCGCATCGCTGGGCGCGGCCAACGCGATCATCAACTTCCGCCTCGCGGCCGACGAACTCGACTATGTCCTCAACGATTCGGGCGCCAAGGTGCTGATCGTCGGCGCGGAGCTCAAGCCGGGCATCGACAAGATCCGTGGCGATCTGGTCAATCTTGAGCACATCATCACGGTGACGCCCGAAGGCGGCGATGGCGACGAGTACGAGGCGTTGCTGGCCGGAGCGACACCGGTGGGTAGGTCCGACGATGTCCAACCCGACGACGTGTGCATCATCATGTACTCCTCGGGCACCACCGGGCGCCCCAAGGGGGTGCAGCTGACGCAGGCGAACATGATCGCCCACACCCTCAACGCAGGCCAGGGCTTCGAGTTCGACCCGGGTGACAAGAACATGGTGTCCATGCCGTTGTTCCATGTCGGCGGATCGTCCTACATGCAGGTCGGCATTCACGAGGGCATAGCCACCGTGATGACGCGCGATGTCGACGGCATGACGCTGGCCGGGGCAATCCTCAAGGGCGCCAACAGAACATTCCTGGTGCCGGCGGTGTTGGCCAAAGTGCTCGAGTCCGGCGAGGATGCCGTGAAGTTGTTCGGCGCGCTGAAGACGTATGCCTACGGCGCCTCACCGATGCCGCTGCCGCTGCTGCGGGCCGCTCTGAAAGCGTGGCCCGACACCGACTTCGTCCAGGTGTATGGCCTGACCGAACTGTGTGGCGCGATCAGTCAACTGCTTCCCGATGCCCACCGAGCGGAGGATCGTCCGGAACGACTGACCAGCGCGGGAACGGTGGTACCCGGCGCGGAGGTACGCGTCGTCGACCCGTACACGCTCGAAGACGTGCCGGCCGGCGGACAAGGCGAATTGTGGTTCCGCTCTCCGCAATTGATGAAGGGTTACCACAACAGGCCAGAGGCGACGGCCGAGTCGATCACCGAGGACGGCTGGTTCCGCACCGGCGATATCGGCCGTGTCGACGACGGTGGATACATCTTCGTCGAGGACCGGCTCAAGGACATGATCATCTCGGGCGGAGAGAACATCTACTCGATCGAGGTGGAACAGGTATTGGCCGAACACCCGGCGGTCGTGGAGGTCGCGGTGATCGGCGTGCCCGACGAGAAGTGGGGCGAGGTGGTCAAAGCCGTCGTCTCGCTCGAGGGTGAGGCCACCGCGGAGGAGATCATCGCCTTCGCACGTGAACGGTTGGCAGCCTACAAGTGCCCGAAGTCCATTGATTTCGCCGACGAACTGCCGCGCAACCCGACCGGCAAGATCCTCAAGAAGGAACTGCGCAAGCCCTACTGGGAGGGCCGCGACCGCGCGACCGTGTGAAGTCAGCGCGCCGGCGCCACCTCGGAAGCCATCACGTCGACGGCCCGCTCCCACACCCGGTGCAGACCAACGGCTTTGGCGAGCGCGGCGGTGAATTTGCGGTCCACCTTGTCGGCGACCAGTACGCCGGGCGCGTCGAGCGGGATCCCCGCGGCGGTCAGCGCGGCTGTGCCGTCACCCCACGCGGCGATCGGCTTGCAATGCCGAAATGCCTCCTGCAGCAACAGCACCAGTTTGAGATCATGGGCGGGTTTCGTGCCGGCGGCAACCACCACGGCGTCGAACTCGACGGACCGCGTGGTCAGCAGGGTCCGTTCGACGATCACGCTGCGGCGGCCGGACTTCAGGACGCCACCGACCGGTGCGGTCACCAAGGGTGTCGCGTTGAGCCCCAGGACGGCCTCGACGAGTTTGGCGACGCCGCCGAGATCGGAATCTGCTCCGGCGATGATGCCGATCTTGCGGCCGTCGATGGGACCGGGCGTTTCGACGACTTGCGACAAAGCCGGCGACACCAGAACGTCTTTCGGCGGGTTGCCCTTGGGCGCCGGTAGGCCGAGCCCGATAGCCACCTGCTGGCACAGCTCAGCGTCGACGTTGGCCAGAACTTCGAGCTGGCGTTCCTTGATGGACTGCTCGTAGCACTTGCCCAGTTCGAACGTGAACGCCTCGATGATGTGCGCCTGCTCGACGGCGGTCAGGCTCCGGTAGAACATCGCCGGCTGGGTGAAATGATCCTGGAACGAGGACGGATTCTCCCGCACCGTCGGACCCTGCACCTGGCGCGGTGTCTGTACGTATCCGCCTTCGTCGGCACCGGCCACCAACGGTTCCCCGTCGTCAATGCTGTTAGGGCGGTATGGCGCCTGGCCGGTGTGAATTGCGGTCTGGTGCATGCCGTCGCGCAGCATGTCGTTGACCGGGCAGTGCGGCCGGTTGATCGGCAGCTGGGTGAAGTTGGGACCACCGAGCCGGGTCAGTTGGGTGTCGAGGTACGAGAAGAGGCGGGCCTGCAGCAGTGGGTCGTTGGTCGGTTCGATGCCGGGCACCAGGTTGCCGAGATGGAACGCGACCTGCTCGGTTTCGGCGAAGTAGTTTGTCGGATTGGCGTTGAGCGTCAGCTTGCCGATCAGCTGCACCGGCACCATCTCCTCCGGCACCATCTTGGTCGGGTCCAGCAGATCGATGCCCTGGAAGCTGTCGGTGCCGTCGTCCGGCATGATCTGAATGCCGAGCTCGTATTCGAGGGGAGCACCCGCTTCGATGCCATCGGCCATGTCCCGGCGGTGGAAGTCGGGATCGACGCCGGCCGCAATCTGCGCCTCTTCCCACACCTGGGAATGCACACCGGCCACCGGCTTCCAGTGAAACTTGACCAGGCTTGTCTTGCCCTTCTTGTTCACCAGGCGGAAGGTGTGGACGCCGAATCCCTCCATCGTGCGATAGGAACGCGGGATGCCGCGATCGCTCATGTTCCAGAACACGTGATGAGTGGCTTCGGTATGCAACGAGACGAAATCCCAGAACGTGTCGTGTGCGGACTGGGCCTGCGGGATCTCGCGGTCGGGGTGAGGCTTCGCCGCATGGACGACGTCGGGGAACTTGATGCCGTCCTGGATGAAAAAGACCGGAATGTTGTTGCCCACCAAATCGAAATTGCCTTCGTCGGTGTAGAACTTGACGGCGAATCCTCGGGTGTCACGGACGGTGTCGGCCGATCCCCGCGAGCCCAGCACCGTGGAGAATCGGCAGAACACCGCAGTCTTCTTGCCTTTACGCGCCAGGAACCCGGCCCTGGTGACCGAGGCCGCGGTTCCGTAGGACTCGAAGACACCATGGGCGGCCGCACCGCGGGCATGCACGACGCGCTCGGGAATGCGCTCATGGTCGAAGTGGGTGATCTTCTCGCGCAGATGAAAATCCTCGAGCAGACTGGGCCCGCGGTTGCCGGCTTTCAACGAGTGGTCGGTATCCGGGAGGCGCAGGCCTTGGGCGGTGGTCAGGTATTTGCCGCCCTGAGCGCGCACATCGAAATCCGCGGCCTCTCCGTTGGTGTTGCCGGTAGGGCTCGTTTGCTTCGGGGCGGTCTGGTCGGGTTGACGGCGCGGCGGCATGGCTACTCCAAAATGCTGGGTCGTGGATTCCGGCGGGTACCCCGAACTCGACGCCCTAAGCAGAGATTGACGTTTCGCGGTTTCGGGTATTTCACACGGTGTTTCATTGGTGAGTGTGAAGTGAGCGGCGATGGTCGGCTGGCTGGACAGATTGCAGCAACGCAATCGCACCGTGGGTGTGACCATCGCGGTGATCTACAAATACCTTGACGACCAGGGCGGCTATCTGGCCGCGCTGATCACCTACTACGCGTTTGTCTCGCTGTTTCCGTTGTTGTTGTTGTTGACCACCGGCCTCGGGGTGCTGTTGGCCGGTAGGCCTGACCTGCAGGCCGAAGTGCTACAGAGCGCGTTGAGTCAGTTCCCGGTGATCGGCAGCCAGTTACGTCAACCGGAGGGACTCAGCGGCGGAGCCGGTGCGGTGGCGGTCGGCATTTTCGGCGCGCTCTACGGCGGCTTGGGTGTCGGACAGGCGCTGCAGAACGCGATGGATTCGGTGTGGGCGGTGCCGCGGCACGAGCGCCCCGACCCGTTCCGGTCAAGGGCGCGCAGCCTGGTGTTGTTGTTGGTCCTTGGTTCGGCAATCATCGCGACCACCCTGCTGTCGGCAATCGCTCACGTGACAGGCACGTTGGGGCCCTTGGGCAGGGTGGGTGTCACGCTGGTCGCGGTCGCCATCAATGCGGGGATCTGCCTGGTGGCGTTCCGGGTGACCACGGCGCGGGAACTCACTTACCGGCAGGTGTTGCCGGGAGCGATCGCGGCGGCCATCGTCTGGCAGATTCTGCAATCCTTCGGCGCCGGCTACATCGGACATGTGGTGAAGTCGTCCAGCGCGACCAACAGTGTTTTCGCGCTGGTGCTGGGGATGTTGGCGTTCTTGTTCCTGGTGTCGTCCACGCTGGTGTTGTGCGCCGAGATCAACGTGGTTCTGGTCGAAGGGCTGCACCCGCGTTCATTGCTCACCCCATTCACCGACGATGCGGACCTCACGCCGGCCGACCGCAAGACGTACGCCAAGAGGGCCAAAGCCGAACGCGTCAAAGGGTTTCAGCGCGTCAGCGTCAGGTTCGACGATTCCGACCGCAAGACCACTGGCGTATCCTGAATCTCCCGTGCCGCTATCACGTTGCGGTGCAATCCGTTACCGAAGGAACCCATGGACTTCCGCGCTTTCGTCGAACCACAGCAAGGCGCCACCTACGCCGACCAGTTGGCTGTCGCGCGAGCCAGCGAAGACCTCGGCTTCGACGCGTTCTTCCGCTCGGATCACTACCTGGCCATGAGCGGCGATGGCGGACCGGGACCCACCGACTCCTGGGTGACGCTGGGCGCCATCGCGCGTGAAACATCACGCGTCCGGCTGGGCACGCTGGTGACGTCCGCGACGTTCCGCTATCCCGGGCCGCTGGCGATCGCGGTGGCCCAGGTCGACGAAATGAGCGGTGGCCGTGTGGAATTCGGCTTAGGCAGCGGCTGGTTCGAATCGGAGCATAAGGCGTACGGGATACCGTTCCCGTCGGTGCGCGAACGGTTCGACCGGCTCACCGAGCAGCTGGCCGTCATCACCGGGCTGTGGACCACACCGGCGGGCGACACGTTCGACTACGAGGGAGAGCACTACACGATCACCGACTCACCGGGGCTGCCCAAACCGGCGCAGAGCCCGCACCCGCCGATCGTGATCGGCGGCACCGGAGCCAAACGCACGCCCGCGCTGGCGGCCCAGTACGCGGCCGAATTCAACGTGCCGTTCGCGCCGATCGACGTGGTGCGTCGGCAATTCGAGCGGGTAGCCGACGCGGTGGCCTCGGCCGGCCGCGCCGCCGACTCGATCGTCTACTCCAGTGCCTTCGTACTATGCGCCGGCCGCGACGACGCCGAAGTGGCGCGACGCGCAGCGGTGATCGGCCGGGAGGTCGACGAGATGCGCTCCAACAGTCCGCTGGTCGGCACCCCGGCCGAGATCGTCGACAAGCTGGGGCCGTGGGGTGAATTAGGTGTGCAGCGGGTGTACGCGCAGCTGCTCGACATGTCGGACCTGGCACATTTGGAGCTGCTGGCGAGTGACGTGATGCCGCAGCTGCGGTGATCTAGCCTGAACTCCAGCCGCTCATTCGCGCCGTCACGTGCCGTCTTGCTCGGTCTGGGTATGCCGGGGCAGATCTTGCGGGCTGACCTTGATGCGCTGGCACGGTTGAAGCCAGACCTGGACCGAGTGGCTGCGGAGGTAAGCCAGGGCTTGCCCGCAGAGCTACCGGCCGCAGGCGCCGTGGACACCGGAGCGGTGCCGTGTTGGCTGCAGCCCAGACCGAGCCACAACGTGTGCTGGACCTGATCGACGGCTGGGAAGGCCCCACAGAGACCCCCGAGACGCGGACGAAGGCGCTGTCGTCATTGCGCGCGGGCAGCAGTGCGCAGCCGACCTCCCGGACGGCCCCACCGACGGCCACTAACCCGAACTGGGTCAGGTGTAGAACCCGTCGATGGTCTGCTTGTTGTTCTGCTCGACCACCGCCCGCTTCAACTTCAGCGACGGCGTGAGTTCGCCTGTGTCGACCGATAATTCGTGGTCGATCAGCTCCCACTTCTTGATGGTCTCCCAGCGGTTCAGCTCACTGTTGAGCTGCTGCACGTAGCCGTCGACCATCTCGCGGACCTGGGCGTTGCGGGTGAGCTCGGCAAACGATGTCTCCGAAATACCTTGCTCCTGAGCCCATTTCGTCAGCGCGTCGCCGTCGAGGGCGATCAGCGCGACGCAATAATTGCGGGCCTCCCCGAACACGATGAATTGGCTGGCATAGGGGCACAACGCCATGAACTTCGCTTCGATGGCCGGCGGCGCGACATACTTGCCGCCGGACGTCTTGAACAGCTCCTTGATGCGGCCGGTGATGGTGAGGAACCCGTCGGCATCGAGGCTGCCGCGGTCACCGGTGCGAAGCCATCCGTCTTTCGTCATCGCCTCTTCGGTCTTGTCGGGCAGGTGGTGGTAGCCCGTCATCACCAAGGGACCGTAAAGCTGCACCTCGCCGTTGTCACCGATGCGCACGCCGGTGCCGTCGAACGGCAACCCGACAGTGCCCAGCTTGTAGTTGTCGGGACGGTTGATGAACCCGGCGCCCGCGGACTCGGTCAGCCCGTAGCCCTCCAGCACCAGCACCCCGGCGGCCAGGAACCACTCCGCGATCTCGCGGTTGAGCGGGGCGGACCCTGAGACGAAGAACCGCAGCCGGCCGCCGAAAACCTCGCGGACCTTGCTGAACACCAGACGGTCGAACAGCTGCTGCTGCAGCCGCAGCGACAGCGGCACCGGTTTGCCGTCGCGGCGCCGGCGGCTGACGTCCAGGCCGACCCGGAACGCCTGGTCGAACAGGCGGGCCTTGATGCCGCCTGCACCTTGGCTCGTCATCACGATCTTGGCGTGCGCCTTCTCGAAGATGCGGGGCACGGCGGCCATGAACGTCGGTTTCACGGCGCCCATGTTCTCGACGATCTTGTCGACCCGCCCGTCGACCGCGCTAACGAACCCACACGCAAGCTGACTGGCGAGCAGCACCTTGCCGAACGAGTGAGCGAGCGGCAACCAGAGCACGTGCAGGTCGTCCTCGCCGAGGAGTTGTTCGTTGCGGATGAACTCCGCCGCCGATGTCCACGACCGGTGAGCGAGCCGAACCCCTTTGGGGCGCCCGGTGGTTCCCGATGTGTAGATCAGGGTGGCCAACGACTCGCTGGTGACGGTGGCTGCAGCATCGGCGACGGACGTCGGGTGTTCCTGTAAGTAAGCGGCTCCGCGGCGGGCGAATTCATCGAAGGTGATGACCCAATCGCCGTGACCCTCGCCGTCGAAGACCACGACCAGCCGGACGTCCGGCAGCTCGTCGCGATTGCCGGCGAGCTTGGCGACTTGTGCGGCATCTTCGGCGAAGACGAGCTGCGACCCGGAGTCGGCCACGATATAGGTGGCATCCGCGGCATGGGTACTGGGATAGACCGTCGTCGTCGCCGCACCGGCACACATCACGGCAAGGTCGGCCAGGATCCACTCGTACCGGGTCCCCGACATGATGGCGACGCGTTGTTCTGATTCGATGCCGGACGCGAGCAGTGCCGCGGCCAGTTCCTGCACACGGTTGGCGGTCTCCTGCCACGTCACCGACACCCAACGGCCGTCGCGCAGGTACCGAAACGACTCCTTGCCGGCAGACGCGCCCACTCGATCGAAGAACATCGAAGCCAAGTTCGTTGACGTCTTGGGCTCTGCGGTTACTGACGACACTGTCATTCCTCCTTGTTTACCCCTCTCACTAGGAAGTATGAGAGTTGCGCCATGCATTTCCAGAGAATCTTTCAGCCGCGAATCCGATACTGAGTCACCAAGACTAAACGGCGAGCATCTCGGGCGAGCGGCGACCGGATCTATCCGGTGTCGCCGTGGCCACGACCACCGCGGCTCGCTTGAGCGGTGCGACCGAAGCTCACCCAGCGCATGAGCGACGGGGGTCACCGCAAGAGGTCCACCCGGCACTCTCCTACCCCCGCGGCACCGGTTACATCGAGTGGGCCGACGATGCCTTCACGATGGCGGATGTCACCCATATCGGGATGCGCGACATGCCCCTCTTGGCGGTGCGGATATGGAATTCAAACGCTAGAAACTCCACCGCTTTTGTAATTCTGACATCACCGGGTAGCGCCGGCCGAACGCGCATTGGACCAAGCCGACTCTATAAACAACGAGATCAAATCACATACATCAACGGATCCGGCCTGGTCCAGCGGCGGCAACTGTTATGGACGCTGCCAGGTTTCTTTTCTGCGATTCCGCACATCAGCATTCGACACAGCTCCGGCAGAAACTCAGTTTTCCAGAACTGGAGGGCTGCAATTGGCCGCGTTCTGTGCCACGATGCTTCCACCACGTGGTTATCGGGACAACCCGGGCATAAAGATGTATCGCCAGCGCGCAACGCCATGGAGCAACTCCTGGGCGGGGTGAGGGATGTGATGATGAAGGACGCACGGGCTTCAGCGTGGCTCATACCGTTGCAGGTCGTCGGTCCCATCCGCGGGCCGCGCTGCATAAATGTGACCGCCACGGCGCACCCGGCAAGTTCCGAGCACTGGCAATGAGCGCCAAGGCTTTTCGTCCAGGCGTCGCGCTCGCTGTCACGTGCCTCGGCATCTTCGTTATCAGTCTTGACTTGACGATCGTGAATGTCGCGTTGCCCACGTTGTCGCGCCGGCTCGGCGCGAGCAACGCCGAACTGCAGTGGATCGTCGACGCCTATTCGCTGACCACGGCGGCATTGCTGTTATCGGCAGGCAACCTCGGCGATCGGTATGGCCGGCGCGGCTGGCTCAATATCGGATTGGCAATCGTGGCCGTGACATCGGTGATGGCGGCGTGCGCGGATTCGGCCGCGAGTCTGATTGCGGCGCGGGCGGCGATGGGGATCGGCGCGGCCATCATCTATCCGACCTCGCTGGCGTTGATCTCCAACATGTTTGATGGCGCGCGACGCGCCAGGGCGATCGGGGTCTGGGCGGCGATGACGGGTATTGGCATCGTCGTCGGACCAATTGCCGGTGGCTGGCTTATTGAGTCGGTTTCGGTGGGGTCGGTCTTCTGGCTCAATGTCCCTATCGCTTTAGTAGCGATCGCTGGTGCGACGCTGTTCGTGCCGACCTCGCGAAATCCCGTTCGCACATCGATCGATCTCTGGGGGCTCCTGCTTTCCGCAGCAGGTCTCGCTGTCTTGACCTTCACGCTCATCGAAGGGCCCGGCGCGGGGTGGCTCAGCGGACGAACCTTTACCGGTTTCGCTTTGGCCGCAGTCCTGCTCGCCGCGTTTCTCCGGCAAGAACGACGCTCCCCCTTTCCCATGTTGGACCTGTCGATATTCGCCGATCGAAGGTTCGCAGGGGGCAGCATCGCCGTCACGACGTGCTACCTGACGCTGTGCGGTTTCGTCTTCGTGATGACGCACTATCTGCAGTTCGTAACGACCTACACCCCGTTACAGACGGGGGTTCGGCTTCTGCCGCTGGCGGTCTCGGTGGCCGCGGCGAGTGTGGCGGCGCCGCGTCTGGCGCAACGCTGGGGCACGACCTTCGTGATCACCGCAGGTCTAGTGGTGTATGCCGCGGCGATCGCGTGGTCAGGCACGTTCAACGCTGCCACCCCGTATCTGGAGATCGGCGCGACGATGGCGATGCTTGGCGCCGGATGTGGATTCACCATGGCGCCGGCGACGGAAGCGATCATGGGCTCGCTGAGCCCGGCCACCGCCGGGGTGGAATCGGCGGTGGCCGGCGCCACCCGGCAGGTAGGGGGGACCTTGGGCGTTGCGCTGATCGGGAGCGTGTACGCGTCGGTTTACTCCCATCGGCTCAATGACCGCACGACAGCTGCGGACATTTCACCCGACGTGCGGGCATCGCTCCGAGGGTCGATGGCGGAGGCCGAAAAGGTGCTCGGGCAGCTGCCTGCGGGAACTGGACGGCTGGTGCGCGGTGTGGTCGAGTCCGCTTTCCTCGACGCCGTATGGGCCAGCTGTCTGGCGTGCGCCGGTGTGGCGGTTGCACTCGCGGTCGTTGTAGCGATCGTGCTGCCCGGAAATGCCGAACCCGCATCGCAACGTCGACCGGCAGCACCAGCGGAAGGAATACGGCAAGCATTGTGACGCACATACATTGGCTCAACGATCGGCTTACTGATTCAACGGCGGACAAAGTGCCCCGAAATCTGGCGATCATGCCCGATGGCAATGGTCGCTGGGCTCGGGCGCGGGGCATTTCGATTGAGGACGGTCACGCGGCCGGAGCGGCGCTTGTTGCTCCGCGAGTCATCGACGCTTGCGAACTGGGAGTCGAGCAACTGACCGTGTACTGCTTTTCCACCGAGAACTGGACCAGACCCGCGACCGAGCTCGAAGGCATTATGCGGGTGTTTGCCTATCACGTCGCTCACACTGCGGAACTGCTGGAACCCCACGGCATCCGGTTGCGGATACTCGGATCACGTCGCCAGCTGCCACAGGCGGTGCTTGACGCGATCGACCAAGCCGAAGCCACCACGGCACACAATTCCCGCATGACTTTGTTCGTCGGATTCAACTACGGTGGCCGACAAGAAATACTTGAGGCGGCCGAACGATACACCGGTGGCGGTGAAGAAGCATTTCAGAAATTGCTCTACGCGCCTGAACTACAGGACCCCGACCTCATAATTCGCACTGGTGGCGAACGGCGCCTGTCCAATTGCTTCCTCTGGCAATCGTCCTACTCCGAACTGCTCTTCCTAGACGTGCTGTGGCCCGACTTCAGCCGACAACATCTAGAGAAGGCGTTCGCCGACTACAGCCGGCGTGAACGCAAATGGGGAGGACGCCCGGCGCCGAATGGGGACACCTCAGAACTGCAAGCCATCTAGCCTGACGCGCACACCAATGGGAGTCGCCTTGACCGATTCACGCGGCGTGTCCGCGGCCCAGCATGAGACCCGCAGTTTCCGCCGAACTCCCGATCGTGCCGGGGCGGCGCTGATCCCGTTCGCCAGGGGTTCGTCGGGCGGCACCGACGACCAACTTCTTCAGCGGCTCAGCGAGACGACGATTCAGCTCAGCCAAGTCGTGGGCCATGTGGTGGTGGTCGACGACGGAAGCGGGCTGAGGTTCACCGCGGAGGACATTCCCGGGTGCCAGCAGCTGATCAGACTTGAGCACAATATCGGCAAGACGGGCGCCATCCGTGCCGGCTTGCGAGAACTGGTGGGCAAAGCGGGCATCCAGTACGTCGTGCAATGCGACTGCGATCTGGATCAGCGTCCGTCCGACGCCTGCCTGCTCGTCGACGCGTACCGTCGCGTCGACGCCAACCGAGCGAGCGGCCCGGTCTTGATCGTGGGTGACCGGTACGCCAGTTACGCGGCGGCATTTCGTTCGGCTGCCTACCGAGTGGAGTTGCTGTTGTCGTGCGACCTTGCGTGCCGCTTGGCCGGTCTGCGAATGCGCGATTTCGTGTCGGGGTTCCGTCTCTTTTCGATCGATTTCGCACGTCGCTACCTCTCGATGAGCCAGGCCGAGGGTTTCGCTGTCGAGATCGAGCAAACTATTTGCGCCTATCTCTGCGACGCCACGACAGGGAGCGTCTTCCTCTCCTGGTCGAGGCCGCGGGCCACGACCACACAAACCTGGAAAGTCGTCGAGGCGCTTGAGGCAACCTCTATTCACGCCGACGCGTTGCGGGCCAAGGGCTGGCAAGGCCGGCTACTGCAGGCGTGGGCAGCACGGGTCGCGGCCAAAGCGAAGAAGGCCAAGAGCCCGAGCGTCGGCTTGGGCCTCACCGGCGGCGTTTGACGGCCTAACTGCTCGACTGTCCCGAGCCAGAGCGCCCGCGCTGCTGCTCAGCGACGGTAAGCGGGTCCTACCGCTGCGCGCTGTGCACGCGCTCTCGACTGTGGTGGCAGGTACAGGATTCGAACCTGTGAAGCTTTCGCGACGGATTTACAGTCCGCTCCCATTGGCCGCTCGGGCAACCTGCCGCCTAGCAGGGTACAACGACCGGGTAGACAGTTCACAAACGGGGAGCACTGAAGAAGGGACGCAGCGCATGGCCGACTCATCGTTCGACATCGTCAGCAAGATCGACCGGCAGGAAGTCGACAACGCACTGAACCAGGCCGCCAAGGAACTGTCGACGCGCTTCGACTTCCGCGGGACCGACACCAAGATCGCGTGGAAGGGCGAGGAAGGCATCGAGCTCACTTCGTCCACCGAGGAGCGGGTCAAGGCCGCACTCGATGTGTTCAGGGAGAAACTGATTCGCCGCGACATCTCGCTGAAGTCCTTCGAGGCCGGAGAACCGCAGGCGTCCGGCAAAACCTACAAGCTGACCGGCACCCTCAAACAGGGCATCACCAGCGAGAACGCCAAGAAGATCACCAAACTGATCCGCGACGAGGGGCCCAAGACCGTCAAGACCCAGATCCAGGGCGACGAGGTCCGCGTCACCAGCAAGAAACGCGACGACCTACAGGCGGTCATCTCGATGCTCAAACAGGCCGATCTCGATGTGGCGTTGCAGTTCGTGAACTACCGGTAGCCGACGCCGAGCCTGCGGCGCCGCTGGTGATCCTGCGCTGAGGGCAATCCCGCACGGCGTGTCGTCGCCGTCACCGCAGGCTCAACCGCCAAGTGAGGGGGCCGAAGGTCCCTGGCCCACCAACCGGTGGGTGCCTAGGCTGGTCCCCAGAAATCCCCGGACGCAAGCGAGGTTCACGATGACCGTGACGCCCCACCAGACCCCCACACCCGCCCCGACGGATTACGTCGACGTTCTCATCGTCGGCGCCGGCATCTCCGGCCTTGGAGCGGCCTACCGCATCCTGCAGCGCAACCCGGGGCTGAGCTACACGATCCTGGAGCGGCGCGAGCGAATCGGTGGCACCTGGGACCTGTTCCGGTATCCGGGGGTGCGCTCGGACAGCAGCATCTTCACGCTCAGCTTCCCGTTCGAGCCCTGGACCCGGGAAGAAGGCGTCGCCGACGGTGACCACATCCGCGAGTACCTCACCAACATGGCCCGCAAGTACGGCCTCGACAAGCACATCCAGTTCCACAGCTACGTGCGCAGCGCCGACTGGGATTCCGCCACCGACACCTGGACAGTCACCTTCGAACAGAACGGCGTCACCAAACGGTGCCGCAGCCGCTTCGTGTTCTTCGGCAGCGGCTATTACAACTACGACGCGGGCTACACCCCCGACTTCCCCGGCATCGAGCAGTTCGGCGGCACCGTCGTCCATCCGCAGCACTGGCCGGCGGACCTGGACTACACCGGCAAGACGGTCGTGGTGATCGGCAGCGGCGCCACCGCCGTGACGCTCATCCCCGCCATGGCCGAAAAGGCCGGCAAGGTGATCATGCTGCAACGGTCGCCGACGTACCTGATCTCGTCGTCAAAGTACAGCAAGGTTGCCTGGCTCAGCCGAAAGTTGTTGCCCCGCAGGATCGCTCACCTGACCATTCGGTTCTACAACGCTCTGATGGAAGGGGTGCTGTGGTTCTTGTCCCGCAAGACCCCGCCGCTGATCAAGTGGCTGCTGCGGCGCAAGGCGGTGCAGAGCCTGCCGGAGGGCTACGACGTCGACACGCACTTCAAGCCCCGGTACAACCCGTGGGATCAGCGGCTGTGCCTGATCCCGGACGCCGACCTCTACGAAGCCGTCGCCGGAGGGCGTGCCGAGGTGGTCACCGACCACATCGACCGTTTCGACGCGACCGGCATCGCCCTGAAATCCGGGCGGCATCTCGACGCTGACGTCATCGTCACCGCCACCGGCCTGCGACTGCAGGCCCTCGGCGGGGCCACGATCAGTATCGACGGCGTCGAGATCAACCCTCGGGACCGTTTCGTCTACAAGGCCCACATGCTCGAAGACGTGCCCAACCTGTTCTGGTGCGTCGGGTACACGAACGCGTCCTGGACGCTGCGGGCCGACATGACCGCGCGAGCGACCGCCAAGCTGCTGGCCTACATGGCCGAGCACGGCTACACCCACGCCAGCCCGCATCTCGGCGACCAGCCGATGACCGAGAAACCGGCCTGGGACATTCAGGCGGGATACGTCAAACGAGCACTGCACGCACTGCCGAAGTCGGGTACCAAGCGGCCGTGGAACGTGCGGCAGAACTACTTCGCCGACGCGATCGACTACCGGTTCGACCGGATCGACGAGGCGATGGTGTTCGGCCGGGCCGCCGACCGGGCCTCGCTGGCCGGTTAAGCGGAGGCCCCGAGCGGAATCTTCTTGCCACAGTTGGGGCAGAACTTCTCGGCATGGTGATGCTGCGCGCCGCAGTTGGCGCAGAAGTGCGGTTCGCCCGTTGCCAGCGGAGGGACAAGCCCCAGCGGTCGCACCGCGCCGTCCGTGACATGCTCGTCGTCCGAGGGCGGTTCGGCGGGTTCTTCTTCGGCGCGACTTTGCCGCCGGCTCCGGACTACCAGAAGACCGACCCAGCCGCTGACCAGCAGTACCAGCAGGACACCAGCGGCGAAGTACCACAACAGGTTTGACCGTTGGAACACTGAGGCGTCCCCGTACTGCTGCCGTAGATTGGCCGCGCTGGTCTTCAGATCCGCGGCGCCGGGGTAGTCGGGCGACAGCGTGAGGGCCAGGTCGAAGTCCTTGATCGCATCGCTGTAGCGGCCCTCGTAGTAATGACCGAGTCCCTGGCGATACGCCCGGTCGGCAGGGCCGAGCGTGGCTTTCACAGCCTTGGCCGCCAGCATCGTGGCGAGCGTGTCCGCGGGCGTGATGAAGTTGAATGGCTGCGGTTCACCGGCGGGTCCGAAGCTGTTGACACCGATCACCTTTCCGCTGAGGTCGACGGTCGGACCCCCGCTCATTCCCTCGGCCACCGCGGCATCGATCTCGTATACCGGGCTCGACTTGACGTTCGACTTCTTGCTCACTTTGCCGCTCTTGTTGGTCGGGTCGAGCGACCGGCCGGTAAGCCGCGCGGTGGGCTCGGCGTAGCCGACCGCCAACACCGGGGTACCGATGCTGACGTCCGAATCGGTGCCGAGTTCGGACGACGGCAGATTGTGTTTGTCGACCTTCAGCAGGGCCACGTCGCCCTTGCCGAGCGGCTTGAAGTCCACGACGGTGGCGGGCATCTTCTCGGCGATCTTCGTCCCGGTGCCATAGATCAGCGTGAGGTTGACCTGTGGCCCCTGGCCCGGCAGGGTGCCTTCCACCCGCGCGTTCTTGGCCAGATACTCCAAAATCGCCAGCGGGTCCTGACCGACCGAAGCATCCGGGTATTGAGCCTGGTATTCACCGACGGCCCGCTTGAGTATCTGTTCTTTCGCCGTATCCGGATCGGCGCAGTGGCCGGCCGTGGCGATCCAACCGTCGGGGTTGACCACGAATCCGGTGCAGTTCCAGGTTGCGACGAACGGGGCGTTGGACCCTTCACCGAAGAACGACAGCGTCTTACCGTCGGGCAACCTGACCATGCCGTACGCCTCGGCGCTGAGGAACATGACGGCCGGCCGAATCCGTGCTGCGGCCGCCTGTTCCGCGTTGGCCTGCGGTCGGCCACCATCGGCCACCGCACCCGCCGGCCACAGCATCGACACGACGAGCACAGCCACGGCGAGCAACGCTCGGCATAAGGTCACTCCTTCACCATCCCGGTGCCGGCAGCTCGCCCGGAAGGGCCCGAAGTCCTCTGCCCGTGGGTCGTTGGTATTCCTCGATGACCGCAATAGGCTGGCTTCATGGCAGCTGAGAAGCGCGAACCCAACGTCGTTGTCCTCGGTGGCGGATCCTGGGGCACCACCGTGGCCTCGATCTGCGCGCGCCGCGGGCCGACACTGCAGTGGGTGCGCTCGGAGGAGACGGCCAACGACATCAACGAAAACCACCGCAACAGCCGCTACCTCGGCAACGAGGTGGCGCTGAGTAACTCACTGCGCGCCACCACCGACTTCGCCGAAGCCGCCAACTGCGCCGACGTTCTGGTCATGGGTGTGCCGTCCCACGGCTTCCGCGGGGTGCTGACCGAGTTGGCCAAGGAACTGCGACCCTGGGTGCCGGTGGTCTCCCTGGTCAAGGGCCTCGAGCAGGGCACCAACATGCGGATGTCGCAGATCATCGAGGAGATCCTGCCCGGGCATCCGGCCGGCATCCTGGCCGGACCGAACATCGCTCGTGAGGTGGCCGAGGGGTATGCCGCGGCCGCGGTGCTGGCCATGCCGGACCAACACCTGGCCACCCGGCTGTCGCACATGTTCCGCACCCGGCGTTTCCGCGTCTACACGACCGATGACGTGATCGGCGTGGAGATGGCGGGTGCGCTCAAGAACGTCTTCGCCATCGCGGTAGGGATGGGCTACTCGCTGGGCATCGGCGAGAACACCCGGGCCCTGGTGATCGCCCGAGCACTCCGCGAGATGACCAAGCTCGGGGTGGCGATGGGCGGCAACGCCGAGACCTTCCCCGGCCTGGCCGGTCTGGGCGACCTGATCGTCACGTGCACCAGCCAGCGCAGCCGAAATCGCCACGTCGGTGAGCAACTGGGCGCCGGCAAGCCCATCGACGAGATCATCGCGTCGATGAATCAGGTGGCCGAGGGCGTCAAGGCCGCCAGCGTGATCATGGAGTTCGCCGACGAGTTCGGGTTGAACATGCCGATCGCGCGCGAGGTCGATGCCGTGATCAACCACGGCTCCACCGTTGAGCAGGCCTACAGCGGCCTGGCCGCCGAGGAACCCGGACACGAGGTGCACGGCTCCGGGTTCTGATCCCGCGTCTATTCCCGCATCAGGAAGCGGCTAACGCAAAATTTGCGTTCGCTATGCACCCAGCGCGTCCGGTTGCCGGTGCCAGCCGCCCCCCATACCGTCAACGAAGGTCGTCAAGCGGGACGCCCGAAACATCGCCGTCTCGGGACTGCCCGTTTTGTCTTGTACGTCAAGGCGTTACGGCCGCGTTATACATCGCGATACGGGGCGGATGTCGCAAGGTCCCCCGCTACATCAGACGAGGGAGCTCCGATGCGACAGATCGAACAGATCGCCTACGAGTCGCGAACCGACCGATTGCGGGCGGTGATCAGACACGACCTGCCGGCCTCGCTGGTGGTCTTCCTGGTGGCACTGCCTTTGTCGTTGGGCATTGCGATCGCCTCGGATGCGCCGGTACTGGCCGGCCTGATCGCCGCGATCGTCGGCGGCATCATCGGCGGAGCACTGGGCGGATCGCCCCTACAGGTGAGCGGCCCGGCTGCCGGCCTGACCGTGATCGTCGCGGACTTGATTGCCGAATTCGGCTGGGGCATAACATGCTTCATTACCGCGGCGGCGGGCCTCATGCAGGTTCTGTTGGGACTCAGCCGCGTTGCGCGTGCGGCGCTTGCGATTTCCCCCGTGGTGGTGCATGCGATGCTGGCCGGCATCGGGATCACCATCGCGCTGCAGCAGACCCATGTGCTGCTGGGCGGGGAGTCGCATAGCTCGGCCTGGGTCAACGTGATTGAGCTGCCCGCCCAGATTCTGGGAGCGCACCGGCCCGGCCTTTTCCTCGGCCTGCTGGTGATTGCGATCATGGTCGCCTGGCGCTGGGCCCCGGCCAAGCTGGCCGCCGTTCCCGGCCCGCTGGTCGCCATCGTGGTCGTGACGGCCATCTCGGTGGTGTTCCCGTTCACCGTTTCGCGTATCGCGTTGCAAGGCTCGGTGATCGACGCCTTGCAGTTGCCGGCGATACCGCACGGAAATTGGGGAGCGGTGGTGGTCGGCATCGTCACCGTCACACTGATCACCAGCGTGCAGAGCCTGTTGACGGCGGTCGCCACCGACCGCATGCACACTGGGCCGCGCACCAATCTCGACCGCGAGTTGATCGGGCAGGGCGCCTCCAACATCGTCTCGGGCGCCATCGGTGGGCTCCCTATCGCCGGTGTGATCGTGCGCAGCTCGGCAAATATCAAGGCCGGCGCCAAGACCAGCGCCTCGACAATCCTGCACGGATTCTGGATCCTGCTGTTCGCCCTGCCCTTCGCGGGCCTGATCGAACAGATCCCCAGCGCCGCGCTGGCCGGGCTGCTGATCGTGATCGGAATTCAGCTGCTGCAGCCCGCGCACATCGAAACCGCGGTCAAAACCGGCGATTTCGCCATCTACCTGGTAACCATCGTCGCCGTCGTCTTCCTCAACCTGCTGCACGGCGTCCTGATCGGGCTGGCCCTGGCCATCGCGATGACCGGATGGCGCGTGATCCGGGCCAAGGTCGAAGCTATTGCCGACGGCGATGAGTGGCGAGTACGGATCGAAGGCGCGTGCACCTTCCTCAGCCTGCCGCGCCTGACCCGCGTGCTGGCCGAGGTGCCCCACGGCGCCACGGTCACCCTGCACATCGCCGTCACCTACCTCGATCACGCTGCCCACCAATCGATTACCGACTGGCAGCACCAACATCAGTCCGCCGGCGGAACCGTTCACATCGACGGGCTGCTCGAGCGTGGGCACCCACCACGCACACCCATGGTGTCGCTGGTCAGAACCGAAGCGCCCGAAGCGGCGGCCTAGTCAGCCCGTCATCGCTCAGTCAGCCGCGCGCCATCTGCTCCAACCGGCGGATCCGGTCTTCGATCGGCGGGTGCGTCGAGAACAGCGACCCGATGCGCTCACCGGCCCGGAACGGGTTGGCGATCATCAAGTGGGCCTGGCTGGCCAGCTGCGGCTCGGGCGGCAACGGGGCCATCTGCACGCCGCCGGAGATCTTGCGCAACGCGGACGCCAGGGCGAGCGGGTCGCCGGTCAGCATCGCCCCTGACTCGTCGGCCTGGTACTCCCGAGATCGCGACACCGCCAGCCGCACGACCGTCGCGGCGATTGGTCCGAGCAACGAAACCAGCAGCATCGCAAAGGGGTTGACTCCACCCTCGCGGTTGCCACCGAAAGCGCCGAACCACATAGCCATGTTGGCCAGGGCGGTGACCACCGAGGCGAGCGCGCCTGCCACACAGGAGATCAAAATGTCGCGGTTGTAGACATGCGAGAGCTCATGCCCCAGAACGGCGCGCAGCTCGCGCTCGTTGAGGATCTGCAGAATGCCGGTGGTGCAACAGACCGCGGCATTGCGGGGATTGCGACCGGTGGCGAATGCGTTCGGCGCGTTAGTGTCGCTGATGAACAGCCGCGGCATGGGCTGGTGGGCGGCGGTGGCCAACTCGCGCACGATCCGGTACATGGCGGGGTACTGCAACTCCGATACCGGTACGGCGTGCATGGCCCGCAGTGCCAGCTTGTCGCTGTTGTAGTAGGTGTAGACGTTGATCCCGACGGCGAACAGGGTCGCCAGGAGCAGAGCGGTTCTTCCGAACAGCGCGCCGACGAACACGATCATCGCGGACATACCGACCAACAGCAGGAATGTCTTCAGCCTGTTGGCATGCGGATGCCAGGTCATGGGTGTGTCCTCCTACGACTTGATTACAGTCGGACAACGCCTGGGAGGACGGCTCAGGTTCCGATTTTCCGGGACCTGTTCAGCCGTGCCGGCTGACGGTGTAGTCGACCAGCGCCTGCAACGCGTCGCGACCGGGAGATTGGGGCAGCAGGCTCACCTCCTGATGCGCCCGCTCGGCATATTCCGCCAGCGTCTGCTTGGCCTGGGCCATGCCCGGCGACGCCCGCAACAGGGCCAGCGCCTCCAGTACCTCGTCGTCATCGTGGATGGGTCCGGCCAGTAGCTCGCGCAGCCGCGCGCCTTCGGGATCCGTTTGTTGCAGGACGTACAGCATCGGCAACGTACGCACACCCTCGCGCAGATCGGTTCCGGGCACCTTGCCCGACTCATCGGACTCACTGTCGATGTCGATGATGTCGTCGGCGATCTGGAACGCGGTGCCGACGATAGCGCCCAACCGGCTCAGCCGTTCGACCTGATCGTCGTCGGCGCCGGAGAACATGCCGCCGAATCGGCCGGCCGCGCCGATCAGGCTGCCGGTCTTCTCGTGAACCACCCGCAGGTACTGCTCGATGCGGTCCACCTCCTCGGGAGTCCCGCGGGTCTCCCGCATCTGACCGGTAACCAGCTCGGCAAACGTCTCGGCGACGATCCGCACCGCGTCGGGCCCGAGGCGCGACACCAGGCGCGACGCCGTCGCGAGCAGATAGTCGCCGGCCAGGATGGCGACGTTGTTGCCCCACCGGGCGTTGGCGCTGGCCGCACCGCGGCGGACTTCGGCCTCGTCCATCACGTCGTCGTGGTACAGCGTCGCGAGGTGGATGAGCTCGACCACCGCACCGGCCAGGGTCACATCCGCGTTGTCCGGGTCCGGCCCGGTCTGCGCGGCCAACACCGTGAACAGCGGACGGAACCGCTTGCCGCCGGCCTGGAACAGGTGCAGCAGGGACTCGGTCATCACCTCGTCGGAACCCCGCAGCTCAGCGTCCATCAGCCGCTCGATCCGAGCGACACCATCTCGCACAGTCGCGGCGAATCCGGCGTCGCCGAAGTCAACGCCCGCCACCACCGTCGCCGGAGTACTCATTCGACCAACATACTGGTGGGCGTGAAGAACGAAGTCCCCAGAGCCCTGCGCGCCCAGGTGGTGGTGGTAGGCGCCGGACCTGCCGGGTCTGCGGCGGCCGCCTGGGCCGCCCGGGCGGGCCGGGACGTCCTCGTCATCGATTCCGCCAGTTTCCCCCGCGACAAGGCGTGCGGTGACGGGCTGACACCGCGGGCCATCCTCGAGCTGGAGCGACTGGGGCTGGGCGATTGGCTATCCGGCCACATCCGGCACCGGGGCCTGCGGATGAGCGGCTTCGGCGGTGAGGTGGAGATCCAGTGGCCGGGCCCGTCGTTTCCGTCGCACAGCAGCGCGGTGGCCCGCCTCGAGCTCGACGACCGCATTCGCAAGGCGGCCGAAGAGTCCGGGGCGCGCATGCTGTTGGGCACGAAAGTAGTCAAGGCACATCATGATTCGTCGCGACGTGTGACGTCGCTGACGTTGGCCGACCACACCGAGGTGAGGTGCGATCAGCTGATCGTCGCCGACGGCGCACGCTCCCCGCTGGGCCGCAAGCTGGGCCGGCGCTGGCATCAGGAGACCGTGTACGGCGTGGCCGCCCGCGGGTACCTCGCCACGCCGCGCAGTGACGACCCCTGGCTGACGTCGCATCTGGAACTGCGTTCGCCCGACGGCGCCGTGCTACCGGGCTACGGCTGGATCTTCCCGCTGGGCAACGGCGAAGTGAACATCGGCGTGGGCGCGTTGTCCACCACCAAGCGGCCGGCAGACCTGGCCCTGCGGCCGCTGATTTCCTACTACACCGACCTGCGGCGCGACGAGTGGGGGTTCGAGGGACCGCCGCGGGCGGTGGCCTCTGCATTGCTGCCGATGGGTGGCGCGGTGTCAGGTGTGGCCGGGCCGAACTGGGTGCTGATCGGTGACGCCGCGGCCTGTGTCAACCCGCTCAACGGCGAAGGCATCGACTACGGGCTGGAGACGGGACGACTGGCCGCCGAGGTGCTGGGGGCGCGTGACCTGTCGCGGCTGTGGCCGGCGTTGCTCACCGACCACTACGCCCGCGGTTTCTCGGTGGCGCGCCGGCTGGCGTTGCTGTTGACCTTCCAGCGATTCCTGCCGGCGACGGGGCCGATCGCGATGCGCTCGACGACATTGATGCGCATCGCGGTGCGGGTCATGGCGAATCTGGTCACCGACGAGGACGCCGATTGGGCGGCGCGGGCGTGGCGTGGCGGCGGTTGGGCGTCGCGATTGATCGACCGCCGCCCGCCCTTCAGCTAGGAGTGCCGAGCAGACGGGACGGTCGCGCTCTCATATCAACTTCATTGACATATATCAGCCCGGTTGATATTCTGCAGGCATGACTTCACCCGTGGATTTTCAGTTCGAGCAGGCTTACCGCGGCGAATCGGAGCAACTTGGCCAGGGTGCACGACCGCCGTGGAGCATCGGCGAACCCCAGCCCGAATTGGCGGCACTCATCGAGCAGGGCCGCTTTCACGGTGACGTTCTCGACGCCGGCTGCGGCGAGGGCGCCATCTCGCTGGCGCTGGCCGAGCGCGGGCACACCACCGTCGGCCTGGACGCCTCCCCCACCGCCGTCAAGCTGGCAACGGCCGAGGCGCAGCGGCGTGGATTGACCGACGCGAGCTTCGCGGTCGCCGATATCAGCGACTTCGGCAGCTATCCCGCCGGGTTGACCGGCCGGTTCCAGACGATCGTCGACTCCACCCTTTTCCACTCGATGCCCGTCGAGCTGCGCGAGGGCTATCAGCAGTCCATCGTGCGCGCGGCAGCACCGGGCGCGTCGTACTTCGTGCTGGTTTTCGACCGCGCCGCGCTACCCGACGGGCCGGTCAACGCCGTGACCGAGCACGAACTGCGCGAGGTGGTCTCCAAGCACTGGGCGATCGACGACATCCGGCCCGCGCGCATCTACGCACAGGTCCCGGCGGACGCGCCGGCGATGCCCGGCTTCGTGGCTCGCGACGAACCCGATGGCCGCAAATCGGTCGGCGCGTGGCTGCTGTCGGCCCATCTGGGCTGATAGCGGGCCCGGCCCCAGGTGTATAGTCCGCCTAATGAAGGCATTTAGGCTGGGTGCTTTCGCGGCCATGGCGGTCGCCGCTATCGGGTTGGCGGCACCCGCCCAGGCCGACGACTACGACGCCCCGTTCAACGCTCAACTGCACACCTACGGCATTTACGGCCCGCAAGACTACAACGCCTGGTTGGGCAAGATCAGCTGTCAGCGCATCGAGCGGGGCGTGGACACCGACCCGTACAAGTCGGCCGCGTTCCTGCAGCGCAACCTCCCGCTGCACACCACTCAGGGGCAGGCGTTTCAGTTCCTCGGCGCGGCGCTCGACCACTACTGCCCCGAGCAGGTCGGCTTCCTGCAGCGGGCGGGCACTTAAGCCGCGCCGGAGTAGAGCCCCTGCGACAACGCAGCGTCGGCGAATACCATGGCGCACCCGCTCACCGGCGAAAACCCAGCAGGGGTGAAGCCTCGAATCAGAGCGGCTTGTACGCCGCGTGCAGCGCCACGATTCCCCCGCTCAGGTTGCGCCACCGGACCGCTGACCATCCCGCTCGCGTGATCTCCTGCGCCAGTGCCGCCTGGTCGGGCCAAGCCCTGATCGACTCGGCCAGGTAGACGTAGGCGTCGGGATTACTGGACACCGCGCGCGCCACCCGCGGCAGCGCCTGCATCAGGTACTCCTTATACGCGGTGGCGAACAAAGGGCTTGTGGGAGTGGAAAATTCGCAGACCACCAACCGGCCACCCGGCTTGGTGACCCGCGCCATTTCGCGCAGCCCGGCGGGGAAGTCGGCCACGTTGCGCAACCCGAAGCTGATGGTGACGGCGTCGAACACGTCGTCGGCGAACGGCAGCCGGGTTGCGTCGCCGGCCACCTTGGGCACGTCGCGGGCGCTGCCCGCCGAGAGCATGCCGACCGAGAAATCGGCTGCCACACACCACGCCCCGGACTTAGCCAACTCGACGGTCGACACCGCCGTGCCGGCGGCCAGATCCAGCACCTTCTGACCCGGGCCGATCTTCAGAGCAGAGCGCGTGGCGCGCCGCCAGAACCGGTCCTGGCCCAGCGAGAGCACCGTATTGGTGATGTCGTATCGGCGGGCGACCCCGTCGAACATCGACGCGACGTCCCGGGGATCCTTGTCGAGGTCGGCGCGGCTCACCTCTGAGACGCTACCCGGCGTCCGGATGGGGGAATTCGTCGCCGGTCGCTGCGTTGCACAACCTCGTGAGCGAAAAAGTTTGATTCATCACCGGGACATCGCACGGCTTCGGACGCCAGTGGGCGGCAGCCGCTTTGAAACGTGGCGACAAGGTGGCCGCCACGGCACGCGACACCACATCGCTGGACGACCTGGTCAGCCACTACGGCGCCGGGTTGTTGCCGATCCAGCCCGACGTGGTCGACCGGGCGGCGGACTTCGCGGCGGTCAAGCAGGCCCAGGACCGCTTCGGGCGCCTGGACATCGTCGTCAACGACGCCGGCTACGGGCAGTTCGGGTTCATCGAGGAGGTCTCCGAGCAGCACGCCCGCGACCAGATCGAGACCAACGTGTTCGGCGCGCTGCGGCTCACCCAGGCCGTGTTGCCGTACCTGCGGGCGCAGCGCAGCGGGCACATCATCTAAGGCGAGTGGCGTAAGCAGCGGTGGGCGAGCCCCGGTGATCCGTCGGCGTCGGCACAAGCGCTGTTGAAGGTCGTGGATGCCGACGAGCCGCCACCGTGGGTGTTCTTCGGCGCATCGCCGCTGCAGACGGCCAAGTCCGACCACGAGAACCGGTTGCGCACCTGGGAGCGGCGGCAGCCGGTGGCCGAGTTGGCTCAGGGCTAGATCTTCAGGCGTACCGACGCGCCGGCCGGGCCGGGCCGGCGAGTACCGCCTCGTAGTGCCCGATCAGCTCGTCACAGATCACCGACCAGCTGCGGCCCAGCACGCTTCGCCGCGCCGCCTGCGAATACCGTTGTCGTTCCGCCAGCAGGTGCCCGACGGCCGCGGGCAGCCGCGCCTCGAACTCAGCCACCGGCAGCAGCAGACCGGTGCGGCAGGGGGCAACCAGATCGCGCGGGCCGCCGGCGTCGGGGGCGATGACCGGCAACCCCGACGCCAGCGCTTCCTGCACGACCTGACAAAACGTCTCATGCTCGCCGGGATGAACGAAGACGTCCATGCTCGCGTATGCGGCCGCCAGTTCGGCGCCATACAGCGCCCCGGTGAAAACGGCTGTGGGCATGAGCTTTTCCAGTTTCGCCCGGTCCACTCCATCGCCGACGATGACCAGACGCACGGCGTCGGCGGCCGCCAGCCCGGCCAGCCGTTCGACGTGCTTCTCGGGGGCCAGCCGGCCGACGAATCCGACGATCGGCCGGCCGTCTGCAGACCATCGCCGACGCAGCGCGTCATCGCGGGCAGACGGGGCGAACCGAATCAGGTCGACGCCGCGCGCCCAGCGGTGGACTCGCGGGAAGCCTCGTGCGGCAAGGACTTCCATCGTCGGCGTAGAGGGCGCCAGGGTGCGGTCGGCGCGGCTGTGCAGGTGCCGGAACCAGACCCACGCCGCCCGGGTGGTCATCGGAATGCCGTAGCTCGCCGCGAAACCCGGAACGTCGGTCTGGTACACGGCCACCGTCGGGACGCCGAGTCGGCGCGCAGCCAGCAGGCCACCGTAACCGAGCAGCGCCGGCGAGGCCAGGTGCACCACGTCGGGGTCGAATCCCCGCAGCACGCGCACGAGTCGGGGGGTGGGTACGCCCAGGGGAAGCGTGGTCACTTTGGGGAACATCCGCGACGGCGTCCGATGGATCCGGACACCGTCGTACACGCGGTCGGCAGGGGCCTCATCGGGCGGGTTGTCCGGGGCGATGACAAGGACTTCGTGACCGGTGCGACGCAGGTGCTCGAGAACCCGAACGACCGAGTTACTCACACCGTTGACCTGTGGGAGGAACGATTCGGCGACGATTGCAACGCGCACGCCACCACAGTGGCAGCACCGACTGTCGGCCAGGTAGCCGCCGGGCATACGCGACGCGAAATCTGTTCGCGCTACTGACGAGGTGGCCCTGACCAGCAGAGAACGCTGCTGGTGGCGGCCCGCCAGATCGCCTAACTCAACTCGCCATGAGTCACCTGACCGGAGTGGTCTGCGGGGCTGGGCCCAATGGATCGCGGCCGTCGGCGTTCTCGTCTTCACCGGCATCGGCTTGTGCGCGATCGGATACGGCGGCTACGCGCTGTGGGTTCAGCACTCGGGCACATCTGCTCAGGTCAAGCTCGACCACTGCAAGAAAAACGGTCGCAGGTCGGGCGACTTCAGAACATGCACCGCGGTCTGGCAGCCAAGCGGTGAAACCCCAAGAACCGTAACGGTCCACGGCCGGCGAATCAGCACCCGCCAGACGGTCAACGTCCGTATTCGTGGCAATGGGGCCTTCACAGGCTCCTACAACAGTTGGCCGATCATTGCTGTCGGCATCGTCATGGTCGCCCTGTGGCCTGTTACTTGGTTGATCAGTCGTCGGCGCAAGCGCTACAACCCGGCTTGATTGAGCCGCTTGTCCAGCAACGCAAGCAGGATTAATGCCGCGGCACCGATCAACCAGGCCGCCACCGCGATAGACCCCGCCGGGATGATCGCCAAACCGGCATTGCGGTGCTGTACCCGCACCAGGTTGGGGTCCTTCTTGTTGTATTCCACATAGATCCGCATGCCAGTGGCCAGTTCCGAGGGGTACAGCACGCCGAGTTCCGGCCGGTAGGTGACGCGGTCCGGGGTGACGAACTCGATGGTCGAGCGACGCGGACCGGCGCTCAGCACCTCGGCCTGCGCGACTCCCATGTTGCGTTTGATCGCCAGGTCGTTGCGCCACGCCCCAGCCACCAACAGCACTGACTGCAGTGTGACGAGAAAGATGATGACCAGCACGGCTATCCGCGCCCACCGCACCATCATCCTGGCCCGGGTGTCCGGCAGTTCATCGCCGGTGCCGTGAATCAGCGTGCGCAGCAGCTCTTTCGGCGATCTGGTCAGTCCGGTCACAGAGCGGCCTTGATCGCCGCATGCAGTCGCCGCAGCGACGACCGGTCCGCCTTGACCTCCAAGACCCGCAGGCCGGTCGCGGGCTCGTCGAGAGCGTCGGCCAATTGGTCGACCTCGATCTGCCGGCTGTCCACGTGATACGCGCGGCATAGCGCGCCCACGTCCACGTCGTGCGGGGTGCCGAAGACCCGTGCGGACACGTCGGAGAATCTCGGGTCACCCTGCTCGAGCAGTTCGAAGATCCCGCCGCCGTTGTCGTTGGACACGACGATGGTGAGGTGCCGCGGAATCGGCTCGGTCGGCCCGATCAGCAGCCCCGAACTGTCGTGGACGAAGGTGAGGTCCCCGATCAGGGCAACCGTGCGCGGGGGATTGTCGGGATCGCCGATGCGCTCGAATGCCAGCGCGGCGCCGATGATGGTGGATACGGTGCCGTCGATTCCGGCGACCCCGCGGTTGGACCGCACCTGGATGCCGTCGGCTCTCAGCCCGACCAGTGCGGCGTCGCGCACCGGGTTGGACGCGCCCAACACCAGCTGGTCGCCGGATCTCAGCGCGGCGGCGACCACGGCGGCAACGTGCAGACCGGTGGTGAGCGGGTGCTCGGCCAGCTGGCCACGCACCGCGGCCATGGCCTGCTCGTTCACTTCGCTGCAGCGACGAAGCCAACTGGGGTCGGGGGCGCCGGTGGTGACCGCCCGGGTACCGGTGGCCTGCGAGTTGCCCGAGACGTCGGGCCAGCGCGGCCCCGTTGTCAGCGCGAACACCGGCACCGCCGCGTCGGCCAGCAGCGCCGACACCGGACGGTGCAGGGTGGGGCGGCCCAACATGATGACCTGCTGGGGACGCAGCAGCGGCAACGCCAGCGGATGCAGCGGGTTGGCCGCCGGCGGCGCCGTCGGCTCCGCGACGGTCGGCAACGCCGCGAGGTTGGAGTGCACGCCGGCCCCGTGGCCGGCGATGACGACGGTGTCGGGCGTGAGGTCGATGTCCAGCGGTTGATCGAAGGTGACCGGCGGCGTGTAGGTCCACGGCCTACCGTCGGGGCGCCCGGCCGCCGCGACCGCGTTCAAGGGCTCGGCATCGGGCACCAGCGGTTCGCGCAGCGGGATGTCGAAATGCACCGGGCCGGCGTTGGCGGTGCGAGAACCCGTGGCGGCGGCCAGTACTCGGCACGTCGCCGAACGCCAGGTGGCATTGAGGGCGGGCAACCGTTCGGCCCCGTCCTCCGCCAGCCCCAGGCTGATGGTGGCCCGCACCTGCGAGCCGAAGTAGCCGAGTTGCTCCATGGTCTGGTTGGCGCCGGTGCCCAGCAGCTCATAGGGCCGGTTGGCGGACAGTACGACCAGCGGCACTCGGGCGTAATTCGCCTCGACCACCGCCGGGCCGAGGTTGGCCACCGCGGTGCCGGACGTCATCGCGATGCACACCGGCGCATTCGCCCCGATCGCCAGACCGATCGCGAGGTAGCCGGCGGTGCGTTCGTCGATGCGTACGTGCAGCCGCAGCCGACCTGCCCGGTCGGCATCCTGCAGCGCAAACGCCAGGGGGGCGTTGCGGGAGCCGGGACACAACACCACGTCGCGGACGCCGCCCCGAATCAGCTCGTCGACGACGACGTGCGCCTGGGTCGTCGAGGGGTTCACCTCTACAGGGTGTCACAAACCGGCTCGGGGAACCTGAGCCTGAGCCGGCGGCATCGAGTCTGGGCGGACGGTATCGGCACACCGCGCACGCATGTCTTACCCGCAGAGTCGGCGCCGGATCAGGCCCTTACCCCGGCGAAGAACTTCAGCATCGCGGCGTTGACCGCCTCCGGGCGCTCCAGGAACCCGAGGTGCCCGGTGTCGGGGATCTGCAGGTACCGGCCGTTGGGCAGCGCGTCGGCCACCTCGCGCCCGAGGTAGGGCGGCGTGATTACGTCGTCGGAAAACCCGATCACCAGTACCGGGGCGGCGATGTTGCGATAGGCCGGAAGCCGGTTGCTCTGCGGGGCGATGTCGAGCTGGCAACGGTAACCGGGTGTGAGCTTGGTCGGCCACATGCTGAACATTGCGATCCAGTCGGCGATGGCCGCGTCGTCGTTGAGCGTCTTGCGGGAGAAGTTCTCCAGCAACCGGGTCTTCGCGTCGTAGGTCGCAGGCAGCCCGACACCGGCCGCGTCGAGGTCGGCCTCGGCCTGATGGAAGAACTGGCGGGTGCGGTCGAGTCGGCCGCGGGTGGCCATCAGCACCGCCGAGCTGACCAGTTCGGACCGCACCACCATGAGTTCCTGCGCGATGTAGGAACCCATCGACACCGCAACGATCCGCACCCGACCGATGCCCAGCGATTCGATCAGGGCCGCGGTATCGGCGACCACGGTCGCGGTGGTGAAGCCTTCGGCGTTCTCGGTGGCGCCGATCCCGCGATTGTCGAAGGTGACGCAGCGGTATCCCGCCGCCAGGAACGCCGGGACCTGATGCAGGTGCCAGGTGCGTCCGGCACCACCGCGACCGGAGATGAAGACAACCGGCTCACCGGTCCCCTTGTCGTCGTAAGCCAGGTTGATCACGCGATCGACGGTACAAGCAACGGGTAACACGCCCTGACCCGGTCGATCCACCACTGCCGCCGATCCGCCGGCGCCCGCAACGCTGCGAGCCGGTCAGGATCGGGTGTCACCGGGCCCACCGGAAGAAAGCCGCCGACGGGCGCCACCGGGTCGGCGACGTCGTCGACGAACAGCCGCCCGGTGCCCAGTCCGCAGGCATGGCGCAGTTCCGGCAGTGCGGCCGCGCCCGCCAGACCATGGGCGATTCCCACTGCCGAATCCAGCGCGCTGGACACCACGATCGGGATGTCGATCTGTGCGGCGATCCGCAACATCGCTGAAATTCCGCCCAGCGGAGCGATTTTGAGCACCGCGACGTCGGCGGCGCCGGCACGGACCACCGCCAGCGGGTCCTCGGCTTTGCGGATGCTTTCGTCGGCGGCCACGGGCACGTCGACCCTTTGACGCAGCGCGGCCAGCTCGGCAACGGTGGCGCAGGGTTGCTCGATGTATTCCAGCGGACCGTCGGCGGTCAGGGCGGCGGCGGCGGCGACCGCCTCCTCGACGCCCCAGCCGCCGTTGGCGTCCACCCGGACCGTCGCAACCAGCTCCCGGACCGCGTTGACCCGGTCGACGTCATCGGCCAACGTCTGGCCGGGCTCGGCGACCTTGACCTTGGCGGTGCCGGCCCCAGGAAACCGGGCCAGCACCTCGGGCACCTCGGCGGCCCCCACGGCTGGGACGGTGGCGTTGATCGGAATGCGGTCACGCCGGGCCGGCGGCGGCTCGCGGTAGGCGGCCTCGATCGCCGATGCCAGCCAGTGCGCGGCCTCGGGTGGCCCGTATTCGACGAACGCGCCGAATTCGCCCCACCCGGCCGGGCCCTCGATCAGAGCCAGCTCGCGGGTGATGATGCCGCGGAACCGCACCCGCATCGGCAGCGCCACCACATGCAGGCGGTCCAACAGCCCCTGCAGTTGCGGCGTCACTGCCCGTAGACCTGCTTACCGGCCAGGAACGTCGCGCGCACCTGCAGGTCGGCGATCTGCTCGGGCGGCACCGTGCGGGGGTCGGCCGACAGCACCACGAGGTCGGCGTACTTGCCGACCTCCAGCGACCCGATCACATCGTCGGAAAACAACTGCCAGGCGGCGTCGATGGTCTGCGCACGAATCGCCTGCTCGACCGTGAGCCGCTCCTCCGGGGCCAGCACCCGCCCGCTGGGGGCCACCCGCGTCGCGGCCACGCTGATGTTGCGCAGCGGCTCCTCGGGCGTCACCGGCGGGTCGTTGTGCAGCGAGATGCGCATGCCGGTGGCCACGGCGGAGCCGGCCGGCATCCAGCGGGAGCCGCGCTCCGGCCCGAACAGCCCGTCGACGATGACGTCGCCCCAGTAGTGGATCTGGTCGACGAAGATGCTGCAGGTGACCCCAAGCGCGGCGGCGCGCTGCAACTGCTCGGGACGGATGGCGCCGACGTGCTCTAGCCGCAGCCGGTGATCGTCGCGAGGATGCCGCTGCAGGGCTTCTTCATAGACATCGAGGATGGTGTCGACGCCGGCGTCACCCTGCACGTGACAGGCCAGCTGCCAGCCCAGCGGCAGGTAGGCGCCAACGATCTCGGTCAGCTGCTCACGGGTGTAGTTGGCGCAGCCGCACGAGCCGGGGGTGATGCCGGCCGAGCGGGTAGCGGCGGTGTCCAGGTACGGGAACGACAAGGCGATGTTGCCGATCCACGGCGAGCCGTCCACCCAGATTTTGATGCCGACCTGGCGCAGCATGTCGTCGCCCTCGCCCGGGGTGGCGTCGGTGGACATCTGCGCGTTGGAGACCTCGTAGGTGCGCAGCCGCACGGTCAGGTCGTTGCGCAGCCGCTCGACCAGCGGCTTGAACTTGGGGTCGAAGGCCATCTCCGAACAGGTGGTCAATCCGGCGCGGTTCAGGCGCGCACACTCCGCGCGCAGCATGTCCGGATAGGCGCCGGCCTGAATCGCACCGCCCAATAGCGGGAACACGGCGCCGATCTCCTCGGCGGTACCGTCGAGGTCGCCGTTGGCGTCATGGCCGTACTTGGCGCCCTTGGGGTCAGGCGTGTCGCGGGTGAGACCGTTGAGTTGTGCGGCGCGCGAGTTGAAGTAGGCCTTATGGCCGGAGTTGTGGATGATCACCAGCGGGCCGTCGGGGGCGATGCCGTCCAGCCAGCTCAGTGTCGGGTCGGGAAGTCCGGGCTGCAGCAGGGCGTCCCATCCGTTGAGGTAGGCGCCTTCGGCGCCGCGGCGGGCGGCCTCGCTGCGGATGGTCTCGACGACGTCGTCCGGGTCGCGAATGGTGACGGGCCGGATGTCGATGATTCGGTCGGACAGCGCGATCGCCTCCATCAGCGGATGTCCGTGGGCTTCGATGAAACCCGGCATGAGACAGCCGTCGCCGAGGTCGATGGTTCGGGTGTCGGGTCCCGCGTACTGCGCGACGTCGGTCCGGTCGCCGACGGCGATGATCCGACCGTCGGCGATGGCGAGCGCCTCGGCCGTGGGGCGGCTTTCATCGACGGTGAGAACGGTTCCGGTAATGACGATTTCTGCGGCGCTCATGAGTGCAGACTCTACTGATCAAGGGCGCGGCGAAGCCGAATTGCAACACGTTCTAGTCTTGGTTCATGAGTGTCGATTTGTTGCGCAACCCGACCCACAACGGCCATCTGCTCGCGGGCGCACTCAAGCGCCATAAGAACCGGCCGGTGCTGTTCCTCGGCGACACGACGCTGACCGGTGGTCAGCTGGCCGAGCGGATCAGCCAGTACGTGCAGGCATTCGAGGCCCTCGGCGCCGGTTCCGGCGTCATGGTCGGACTGCTATCACTCAACCGCCCCGAAGTGCTGATGATCCTCGGCGCCAGCCAGACACAGGGCTATCGGCGCACCGCCCTGCACCCACTCGGTTCCCTGGACGACCACGCCTACGTGCTCAACGATTCCGGCGCCAGCGCGCTGATCATCGACCCCAACCCGATGTTCATCGAGCGCGCGCTCGGATTGCTGGAAAAGGTGGACTCGCTCAAGCAGATTCTGACCATCGGCCCGGTGCCCGAGGCGTTGGCCGGAGTGGCCGTCGACCTGAATGCCGAGGCGGCCAAGTTCGAGCCCAAGCCGCTGGTGGTCGCCGACCTGCCGCCGGACAACATCGGCGGCATGGCCTACACCGGCGGCACCACCGGCAAACCCAAGGGTGTCATCGGCACCACCGGAAACATCGCCGCCATGACCCAGATCCAGCTGGCGGAATGGGAATGGCCCGAGCACCCGCGATTCTTGATGTGCACACCGCTGTCGCATGCCGGCGCGGCGTTCTTCACCCCCACCGTGGTCAAGGGCGGCGAGATGGTGGTGCTGGCCAAGTTCGACCCGGCCGAGGTGTTGAGAGTCATTGAGGAACAACGCATTACGGCCACCATGCTGGTGCCGTCGATGCTCTATGCGCTGATGGATCACCCGGACTCGCACACCCGGGACCTGTCCTCGCTGGAAACCGTCTACTACGGCGCGTCGGCGATCAACCCGGTGCGGCTGGCCGAAGCCATCCGGCGCTTCGGCCCGATCTTCGCCCAGTATTACGGTCAAT
Organism: Mycobacterium gordonae; assembly: GCF_017086405.1. Classification (NCBI taxonomy): domain Bacteria; kingdom Bacillati; phylum Actinomycetota; class Actinomycetes; order Mycobacteriales; family Mycobacteriaceae; genus Mycobacterium; species Mycobacterium camsae. The sequence goes on along the minus strand of NZ_CP070973.1, from coordinate 1,136,019 downwards.
CCGAGGCGCCGATGGTGATCACCTACCTGGCCAAGGCCGACCACGACGAGAAACGGCTGACCTCGTGTGGACGTCCCACGCTGTTCGCCCGGGTGGCGCTGCTGGGGGACGACGGCAAGCCGGTGCCCCCGGGCGAGCCGGGCGAAATCTGTGTCAGTGGGCCACTTTTGGCGGCAGGCTACTGGAACAAGCCGGAGGCCACGGCGGAGGCGTTCAAGGACGGCTGGCTACACACCGGCGACATGGCCCGCGAGGACGAGGACGGCTTCTACTTCATCGTCGACCGGGTCAAGGACATGATCGTGACCGGCGGCTTCAACGTCTTCCCCCGCGAAGTCGAGGACGTGATAGCCGAGCATCCGGCCGTCGCACAGACGTGCGTGGTCGGCACCCCCGACGAGAAGTGGGGTGAGGCCGTGACCGCCGTCGTGGTGCTCCGCGCCGATGCCGCCCGCGACGAAGCCGCGATCGAGACGATGACCGCCGAGATCCAGGCCGCGGTCAAAGACCGCAAAGGCTCGGTGCAGTCCCCCAAGCGGGTGGTGGTCGTTGACGCGCTGCCACTGACCGGGCTGGGAAAGCCGGACAAGAAGGCGGTGCGCGCGCAGTTCTGGGAGGGCGCGGGCCGGGCGGTGGGCTAAGTACGCTGGCGGTCATGAGCGAGCAGATCAAGCCGCCCTGGTGGCTCAAGCCGCTGAATAAGGTCTTAATTCAGATGTCGAAGCTGGGCATGAGCTTCGGCGGTGAGGGCCCGGTCGTGCTCACCGTGCCCGGCCGTAAGTCCGGCAAGCCACGCTCGACACCGATCACTCCAATGACCTTGGACGGCAAGCAGTATGTGGTGGCCGGCTTTCCCGGTGCCGACTGGGTCAAGAACATCCGGGCCGCAGACGAAGTCACACTTACCCGCGGCCGCAGGAGTGAGCGCGTCCGGATGGTGGAACTGTCGGCCACCGAGGCCCGGCCGGTACTGCGCGCGTTCCCTGCCGAAGTGCCGACCGGTGTGGGCTTCATGAAGCGTTCCGGCCTCGTCAAGGACGGCCGCCCGGAGGAGTTCGAAGCACTCGCCGGACGCTGTGCGGTCTTTCGCTTCGACACGTGATGCTGCGCCTACTGATCGCCGTGGTGGTCACCGCGGGCTGTTGGCTGGGCATGGCCCCACCCGCCGCGGCCGCACCGGGATGTGCGCCGGGCGGTGACCCTCCCCCACCCGGTGCCGCGACCCGGCAGATCGGTGATGTCGACGGGGACGGGCTGCCCGACACCCTGTGGGTCGGCAAGTGGCAAGGCCCGGACGGCGCCATGATGCGGGCCGTCGGCATCGCCACGGCCAGCGGGGCCGACAGCGACGTACCAGTACTGTCGGCCAGCCCAATACCGTTGCGCGCGTTGGCTGTCGATGTGCAGGCCGGCCATCAGGTGATCGCCAGCCTCGGCCGCAGCGCGCCCCTGTACGCATTCGCGGACTGTCGGCTGCAACCCGTCGTCGACGAACACTACGGCCGGGCGTTCGTGTTCGATCTCGAGAATCTCGCGGGTAACGGCACCGGCGTAGGGTGCAGCGAGATCGGCGGGGAACGTCACCTCGTCGCACTGCTGGCATTGGGCAGCGGCGACCAGTGGACCGTGCGCCGCACCGAGATCGACCTGAACGGGCTCCGGGCCACCACCGGACGATCCGATACCGTGACGGCCACGTCCGCGCACGCCCCCGCGGTGACGAGCGCCCAGACGATCAGTTGCGGCGAGCGCACCATCGACCAGGATGGAGTCCAAGAGCCTTGAGCGACAATCCCTTTGACGCCGCGCAGTGGAGCCGCGTCGACGGCTTCGACGATCTGACCGACATCACCTATCACCGTCACGTGCGTGACGCGACGGTGCGGGTGGCATTCGACCGTCCCGAGGTGCGCAACGCGTTCCGCCCGCACACCGTCGACGAGCTGTACCGGGTACTCGACCACGCCCGGATGGCACCGGATGTGGGTGTGGTGTTGTTGACCGGCAACGGTCCGTCGCCGAAGGACGGCGGCTGGGCCTTCTGCTCCGGCGGGGACCAGCGCATCCGCGGACGTAGCGGCTACCAGTACGCCAGCGGCGAGACCGCTGACACGGTGGACGCGGCGCGCGCCGGCCGGTTGCACATCCTCGAGGTGCAGCGGCTCATCCGGTTCATGCCGAAGGTGGTCATCTGCGTCGTCAACGGATGGGCAGCCGGCGGCGGGCACAGCCTGCACGTGGTCTGTGACCTCACCCTGGCCAGCCGCGAGCACGCGCGTTTCAAGCAGACCGACGCCGACGTCGGCAGCTTCGACGGCGGCTACGGCAGTGCGTACCTGGCGCGACAGGTGGGCCAGAAGTTCGCGCGTGAGATCTTCTTCCTGGGCCGGGCGTACACCGCCGAGCAGATGCATCATATGGGGGCGGTCAACGAGGTGGTCGACCACGCCGAGCTGGAAGCGGTCGCCGTGCAGTGGGCCGCCGAGATCAACGCCAAATCGCCTCAAGCGCAACGGATGCTGAAGTTCGCGTTCAACCTGCTCGACGACGGCCTGGTCGGTCAGCAGCTGTTCGCCGGCGAAGCGACCCGGCTGGCGTACATGACCGACGAGGCCGTCGAGGGTCGCGACGCGTTCCTTCAGAAGCGGCCGCCGGACTGGAGCCCGTTTCCCCGGTACTTCTGAGCCGTTTCGAGTCTTGATAGCGGAACGAAGTTAGCGCTGCCCGACAACTGGGTAACCACCAGCCGAAGTGGGCCGCAGCTGAGGGGGAAAACGGCATGCCTGACGATCAGGAACAGCAGAATCCTGCCCAGACAGGTCCGCAAACGCGGAGCGCAGCACAGCATCCTGAACGACCGGGTGTTCAGGCGCCGACGACTGGGCAGCACCCCGGTTATTACCCGCCCCCAACCGGTTACTACCAACAACCGCCTCGAAAGCGCAAAGTATGGCCGTGGATTCTGCTCGGCATTGTGGTTCTTTTCTTCGGCGGATGCTTTGCGGTCGTAGGCGTTGTCGGCTCGTCAATCGATAGCGCCTCAAAAAACAACGGGTCCAGCGGCAACTCTACGGCCAGTGGCCAGGGCGCAACTGCTCCGGGAATCGGGCAGGAGGTTCGTGACGGCAAATTTGCGTTCACTGTCACCGACGTCCAGCGAGGACAATCGGCGGGCACCGCGACGGCACGCGGCGAATTCATAATCGTGACGATGACCGTAAAGAACACCGGTAGCGAACCACAGTCCTACTTCACTGAGAATCAGACGCTATTCGACAGCGCCGGCAGAAAATACGCGGCGGACTCGACAGCAGGTTTGTCAATGAACCGAGATTCGATGGTCATCAATCTCAACCCAGGCTTCGACCTAGCGGTCCAAGTGCCGTTTGACGTACCTGTCGGCACGCAGCCCGCCGCGATCGAAGTGCATGACTCGGCGTTCTCGGGTGGTTCCAAGATTCGCCTTTCGTAAGTCGGCCTTCGACCGTCGCCCTGGCGTGCCACTTGCCGAAGGCGCCCCGCCTAGACTCGCGCCGTGAGCAAGAATCCGCTGCGCCGGTTGACCGATCAGATCGTGCTGGCCAGCATGCGCCCGCCGGTGGCGCCACAGGTGCTGCTCAACCGCCCGGCGATGAAGCCCGTCGAGCTGCGGGGCAAGCGCATCCTGCTCACCGGCGCATCGTCGGGCATCGGAGCGGCAGCGGCCGAGCAGTTCGCAGCCCGCGGGGCCACCGTCGTCGTCGTCGCACGACGTCGGGACCTGCTGGACGACCTCGCCCACCGGATCACGACCGCGGGCGGAACGGCGATGTCCATCCCCTGCGACTGCTCCGACATGGACGCCATCGACAACCTGGTCGCCGAGGTCGAACGTCGAATCGGCGGGATCGACATCCTGATCAACAACGCCGGCCGGTCCATCCGCCGGCCGCTCGCCGAATCGCTGGAACGCTGGCACGACGTCGAGCGCACGATGGTGCTCAACTACTACGCGCCGCTGCGGCTGATGCGCGGGCTGGCGCCCGGGATGATCGAGCGCGGCGACGGCCACATCATCAATGTCTCCACCTGGGGTGTGCTGAACGAGGCTGCGCCGCTGTTCTCGGTCTACAACGCGTCCAAGGCGGCGTTGACCGCGGTAACCCGCATCGCCGAAACGGAGTGGGGCCCCAAGGGCGTGCACTCCACGGCCCTGTATTACCCGCTGGTCGCCACCCCGATGATCGCGCCGACGAAGGCCTACGACGGAATGCCCGCACTGACGCCGGAAGAGGCGGGCGAGTGGATGATCGCCGCAGCCCGCACCCGCCCGGTACAGATTGCGCCCCGAATGGCGATCGCGGCCAAGGCGCTCAACACGGTCGGGCCCCGCTGGGTCAACACCCTGATGCAGGCCCGCAACAACCACCACGGCTAGCCGGAGGAATGCCATGACAGACATCTGGACCATCGTCGCCGCCGAGCGCGGCGCCCTCGCCGACGACGTGGCCGCCCTGACCGCGGCTCAGTGGGAGACGCCCTCGTTGTGCTCCCACTGGACGGTCCGCGACGTCGTCGCCCACCTGTCGGCGACCGCCTCGATGAGCCCGGTCAAGTTCTTCGCCGGCATGGCAGCGGCCGGGTTCAGCTTCGCCAGGTTCTCGGCAAACCAGATAGCCCGGCACCGCGGCCCCGACCCGGCCGCGACGCTGGCCGACTTCCGCGGCCTGGTGCACTCGACCTCGGCGCCTCCCGGACCCAAGGTCTCCTGGCTGGGTGAGATCGTCATTCACGGCGCCGACATCCGCCGCCCGCTGGGCATTTCACACGCCTACCCGCCGGACGCGGTCCGCCAGGTGGTCGACTTCTACAAGGGGTCCAACATGCTCAGCGGAGCCAAGAAGCGGATCGCCGGCCTGGCGCTGTCCGCCACCGACGACGACTGGCGGCACGGACAGGGCGAGCCGGTCGAGGGTCCGTTGCTGTCTCTGTTGCTGGCCATGACCGGACGGGCCGCGGCGTGCGAGGATCTGTCCGGGCCCGGCGTGGCAACTCTGCGCAACCGGTGCTAGACACGAACACATGGAGATTCTGGCCAGCCGGATGCTGCTCCGACCGGCGGACTATCAGCGCTCGTTGAGCTTTTACCGCGACGAGATCGGGCTGGCGATCGCCCGTGAATACGGTGCGGGCACAGTGTTTTTCGCCGGTCAATCGTTGCTGGAATTGACCGGTTATGACGAACCGGACCATTCCCGGGGACCCTTCCCCGGCGCGCTGTGGCTGCAGGTGCGTGACCTGGCTGCGACCCAGGACGAGCTGCGCGGCCGCGCCGTACCGATCGCCCGCGAGGCGCGTCAGGAACCGTGGGGTCTGCACGAGATGCACGTGACCGATCCGGACGGCGTCACGCTGATCTTCATCGAGGTTCCCCGGGGCCATCCGCTGCGGGCGGATACCCGGCAGTGAGCACGGACGAACCGAGGGTGAACTGACAGGTAACATCTGGCGACGACTCGCGATATTCCTGCATTTCCCCTAGTCATTCGTTCGACAAGGGATACTCCGACCACAAGAATCAGGGCCTGTGAACATCCAGCTGTTCCTCTTGATCATCGTCGTGATCACCGCACTCGCGTTCGACTTCACCAACGGATTCCACGACACCGGCAACGCCATGGCGACCTCCATCGCCAGCGGCGCCCTGGCGCCGAAGGTTGCGGTCGCGCTCTCAGCGGTGCTGAACCTGATCGGCGCCTTCCTGTCCACCGCGGTGGCGGCGACCATCGCCAAGGGGCTGATCGACGCGAACCTGGTCACGCTGGAGCTGGTGTTCGCGGGGCTGGTGGGCGGCATCGTCTGGAATTTGTTGACCTGGCTGCTCGGCATCCCCTCGAGCTCCTCACACGCACTGATCGGTGGCATCGTCGGCGCGACCATCGCCGCCGTCGGCGGACACGGCGTGATCTGGAAGGGCGTCATCTCCAAGGTGCTCATCCCGGCCGTCATCGCGGCACTGCTGGCCATCGTCGTCGGCGCAGCCGCCACCTGGCTGGTCTACCGGATCACCCGCGGCACCTCGCCCGAGCGCACCGAGGCGGGTTTCCGGCGGGGGCAGATCGGATCGGCTTCACTGGTCTCACTCGCCCACGGCACCAACGACGCGCAGAAGACGATGGGCGTCATCTTCCTGGCGCTGATGTCCTACGGGGCGGTCAGCAAGACCGCGGTCATGCCACCGCTGTGGGTCATCGTGAGCTGCGCCGTCGCGATGGCAGCTGGCACCTACCTCGGGGGGTGGCGCATCATCCGTACCCTGGGCAAGGGGCTGGTGGAGATCAGCTCGCCGCAAGGCATGGCCGCCGAATCATCCTCGGCCGCAGTGATTCTGTTGTCGGCCCATTTCGGCTACGCGCTGTCCACCACGCAGGTCTGCACCGGCTCGGTGCTGGGCAGCGGGGTGGGCAAGCCAGCCGCCGAGGTCCGTTGGGGAGTCGCGGGCCGAATGGCGACCGCATGGCTGGTCACGCTGCCGTTGTCAGGGCTCGTCGGCGCCTTCACCTACGGGATCGTGCACTTCATCGGCGGCTACCCGGGCGCGATCATCGGTTTCTCGCTGCTGATTGCCGTCGCGGCCACCATCTACCTGCGGTCGCGGCGCGTGAAGGTCGACCACCGCAACGTCAACGCCGACTGGGAAGGACACCTGACGGCCGGTCTGGACGCCGAGGACGAGTTGCCGTCGCCACCACCCCCGTCGAGCCCTCCCCCGCCGAGCCCGCCCCCGCCGAGCCCGCCGGCACGTCAATACGGCTCCGACGGCCAGATTCCCGCCCGGAACGCCTCATGAACGCCTGGTTCAACTACGAAGCCACGGGCAAGATCCTCATTTTCAGCCTGCTCGCGGGTGCGGCGTTGCCGGGTCTGTTCGCCGTAGGCGTGCGTTTGCAGGCAGTCGGCAGTGGGAGTGTGGACACCAGCGGGCTCGGGGGCAGGCAGCGGCCGTTGCTGACCGCCGTCGCCTGGCTGATCTACGCCGTCGTCCTGGTGGTGGTCATCCTGGGAGTGCTCTACATCGCCAGAGACTTCATCGCCCACCACACTCACTACCCGTTCCTGGGCGCCAAAACGTAAGGCGGAGATCCTCGTCAACCACGTTTGGGCGCTGGACCGGGGGGTAAGTTGATCGCACAATGAACCGGTTTCTCAGTTCGATCGTCTCGTGGCTGCGCGCGGGGTACCCGGACGGCATTCCGCCGACCGATTCCTTTGCCGTGCTGGCGTTGCTGGCCCGCCGCTTGACCAACGACGAGATCGTCACGGTGGCCAACGAGTTGATGCGCCGCGGTGAACTCAACATCGACAACATCGACATCGGGGTCGCGATCACTCAGCTCACCGACGAGCTGCCCGCCCCGGAGGATGTCGAGCGCGTCCGGCGGCGGCTGGCCGCTCAGGGGTGGCCGCTCGATGATGTGCGCGACAACGGAGATCACGCATAGCCATCCTGCGCGCACTGGGTGTCGCACCGGGTTCGGCGACCCGGCAGCTGCTACCCGCGCTGCATCGGGTGCTCGACGGTACGGACTCCGCACTGGTCGCGGCGCCGGAACACAACCTCGACGCCACGGTGCGTGGCCTGCGCGTCGGGGAAGAGATCGACGAAGACGTCGCCCTGGTGGTGACGACGTCGGGAACCACCGGCGCACCCAAGGGTGCGCTGTTGACGGCCGCCGCCCTGCGGGCGAGCGCGGCTGCGACTTATCAGCGCCTCGGCGGCCCGGGACGCTGGCTGCTCGCCATACCGGCGTATCACATCGCCGGCTTACAGGTCCTGATTCGCAGTCTGCTGGCGGGCACGGAGCCGGTCGAGCTGGATGTGTCGGCCGGCTTTGATATCGCCGAATTGCCTAGGGCGGTAGAACTTTTAGGCTCTGGGCGGCGATACACGTCGCTGGTCGCCGCCCAGCTGGCCAAGGCGCTGACCGAGCCGGCCGCGACGGCGGCACTGGCCGAGTTGGATGCCATTCTGCTGGGCGGTGGCCCCGCCCCCGGGCCGGTGCTCGAAGCGGCGACGGCAGCCGGCGTCACGGTGGTACGTACCTACGGAATGAGCGAAACCGCGGGCGGTTGCGTCTATGACGGCGTGCCGCTGGATGGAGTGAAATTGCGGCTGGTTGCCGACAGCCGGATCGCGCTGGGCGGCGCCACACTGGCCAAGGGCTATCGAAACCCGGTCGTTCCGAACCCGTTCGACGCGGGCTGGTTTCTCACCGACGACCTTGGATCGGTCGATGATTCGGGTGCGCTGACGGTGCTGGGTCGTGTCGACGACGCGATCAGCACCGGTGGTCTGACCGTGCTGCCGGGCCCTGTCGAGGCGGCGTTGTTCACCCACCCCGCCGTGAGCGACTGCGCGGTTTTCGGGGTGGACGACGGCCGGCTCGGCCAACGGGTGGTTGCCGCCGTCGTGGTGCGCGCGGGATGTGCGGTGCCGACCCTGCAGGAGCTCCGGGCGCACGTTTCGCGCACCCTCGATGCCACCGCTGCTCCCCGGGAGTTACATCTGGTCGCCGAGCTGCCGCGCCGGGGCATCGGCAAGGTCGACCGCCGGGCGTTGGCGCGACAGTTCGGTCAATAAGCTGCTGCTGTGAAGATCGCGCGCCGGGAAAGCCTCGCCGTCGCTGCCGCGACCGTCCTGTTGGCTGCCGCGTTCCTACTGCCCCGGATGAACCTCGGCGTCAACCCGCGGTCCGATATCGGGTTGGAGCGGTTCGCCATGCGCGCTGGCGCCGCCCCGATCTTCGGCTACTGGGACGTCCACTTCAGTTGGGGCACCGCGGCGGCGATCGTCATCGCGGCGGCCATAGTTATCTGGGGTCCCGTTGTAGCACAACGGATTTCGTGGCGACTGTTGGTCCTCGGGGGCTGGGCGACGGCGGCGGCCTGGGCGTTTGCGCTGGCCATGATCGACGGCTGGCAGCGCGGCTTCGCGGGCCGATTGACCACCCGGGACGAATATCTGTGGGAGGTGCCCGGGATCACCGACATCCCCGCGACGTTGCGCACCTTCGCCGGCCGGATCGTCGACTTCCAGCCGCATTCGTGGACCACACATGTGTCGGGCCATCCGCCGGGTGCACTGCTGACATTTGTATGGCTGGACCGGATCGGGCTGCACGGCGGCGCCTGGGCCGGCTTGTGGTGCCTGCTGGTCGGCTCCAGCGCGACCGCCGCCGTACTGGTGACCGTCCGCGCACTGGCGGACGAGCGCACTGCACGACGCGCGGCCCCGTTCGTCGCGGTGGCTCCCACCGCGATCTGGGTCGCGGTATCGGCCGACGCTTATTTCGCCGGGGTGGCGGCCTGGGGTATCGCGCTGCTGGCGCTGGCTGTACACGGCGGTGTTCGGTATCCGGCGCTGGCCGGTGCCGCGGCGGGGCTGGTGCTGGGCTGGGGCGTTTTCCTCAGTTACGGCCTGGTGCTGATCGGGTTGCCCGCCCTGGCGGTGTTGATCTCGGCCACGGACTGGCGGGCGGCGTTGCGGGCGCTCGGCCCGGCGGCATTGGCCGCGGTGGCGGTGGCGGCGTCGTTCGCGGTCGCCGGGTTCTATTGGTTCGACGGCTATACCCTTGTGCAGCAAAGATATTGGCAGGGCATCGCCAAAGACCGGCCTTTTCAATACTGGAGTTGGGCCAACCTGGCGTGCGTGGTCTGCTCGATCGGTTTCGGCTCGGTAGCCGGTATCAGCCGGGTATTCGACTGGGCCGCGGTCCGACGGCGCAGCGGCCTGCACCTGCTGGTTCTGGCGGCGCTGGCCGCCATCGCCTGCGCCGACCTGAGCATGCTGAGCAAGGCTGAGACCGAACGCATCTGGCTGCCGTTCACGGTGTGGCTCACCGCGGCCCCGGCGCTGCTGCCCGTGCGCTCTCATCGGGTGTGGCTGGCCGTCAACGCCGCGGGGGCCCTGCTGCTGAACAGCATCATCTTCACCAACTGGTAGTCAGTCAGCCCAGCATGCGGGTGAGCCGGGCGAAACGACTGGTCCGCCCACATGCCTGACGCACCGCCGCGACGTCGTCGATGACATCGATGTCGGCCAGCGGCTGCACCAGCGCTACGTCAATGCCGTTTTCTTGCAATGCTTTACGGGTGAGATCACCGGTGTCGGACTGCGACATCGGCACGCCGCGCAGACATTGCGCGGCGTCCGGGGTGTGTACACCGATCAGCCACCAGCCACCGTCGTGCGCCATTCCGAGGACGGCCGGCGTCTCCAGTAGCCGGCGTGCGCAATTCCCGAGCAGTTCGGGACTCACTTGCGGCGTGTCCATCCCGATCTGCAACACCGGATAGCCGGCGCTCGCCGCGTCGGCATGCGCATTGGCCAGACGGTCGGCGAAGTCGTCGCCACGCTGCTCGAAGACGGTGAACGCGCCCAGCCGCTCCCGGATCTCGGCGGACCCGGCGGCGTTGTCCAGAGTTCCGGTCAGAGCGACCACACGCGCGGCCACCGGCGCCGCGGCCACCGCATCCAACGTGTCCAGCAACGCGGCAGCGGCGATCTGCGCGGCGACGTCGTCGCCGAGGGTTGCTGCCAGCCGCGTCTTGGCGCGCCCCGGCTCGGGCGCCTTGGCGACCACCAGGACAGTCACCAGCAGAGTCACGAGATCACCTTCCAGAAGTCCAGGATCGCGGTGACACTGCCGCGCAGCGACCCACTGACCTTGGATTTACCCCCGGTGCGCGGGCCGTAGCTCACATCGAGTTCGACCACCCGCCAGCCCGCGGCCGCCGCGCGCACCAGGAGTTCCAGCGGGTAGCCCGACCGCCGGTCCGCTACGCCTAGATCCAGCAGCGCCTGGCGGCGGGCCACCCGCATGGGCGCGATGTCGTGGACCGGCAGCTGGTGGCGGGTACGCAGCCGCCAACTCATCACGACGGTGCCCACCCGGGCGACCCAAGGCCAGTGCAACCCGGGCACCGGCCGGCGCCGCCCGGTCACCATGTCGGCGCCGCGGTCCAGTTCGGCGACCAGTCTGGGCAGGTCGCCGGGGTCCATCGAGCCGTCGGCGTCGATCACCGCCACGATCGGTGTGGTCGCGGCCACCACACCCGCGTGAACCGCGGCGCCGTAACCGGCTCTCGACTCGGCGACCACCCGGGCACCGTGCCGGGCCGCCACCGCGGCGGTGGCGTCGGTGCTGTTGTTGTCCACCACCAGAACCTGGTAGCCGGCCGGAATGGCCGCCAGCACCGCCGGCAAGGACTCTTCCTCGTTGAGGCAGGGCAGCACCACGGTCACGTCGGACATGCGAAAGCCTAACCCTTTGAGATCAGATCACCGGGGACCGCTGCCGCCGCTGCCACCGCTGCCGCCCGACGGGGCCTTGGGTGCCTGCTGGGTCGGCGCCTTCGGAGCCACAGTCTGCGGGGCCTGAGTCCTCGGCTGCGGCGCCTGGGTCTGCGGCGCCTGGGTCTGCGGCGCCTGCGTCTGCGGCGCCTGCGTCTGCGGCGCCTGCGTCTGCGGCGCCTGCGTCTGCGGCGCCTGCGTCTGCGGCGCCTGGGTCGGAGCCTGGGTGGGCTGCGGCGCCGCCGTAGTCGGTTGGGGTGCGACGGTGGTCGGAGCGACGGTGGTGGGAGCAACCGTCGTCGTATACGGCGCCTGCGTGGTTGGCGGAGTCGTCACAGCAGTCGTCGGCGGCGTCGTCGGCGGGGTGGTCGGCGGCGTGGTGGGCGGGGTGGTCGGCGGCGTGGTGGGCGGGGTGGTCGGCGGCGTTGTAGTCGGCGGCGTGGTGGGCGGGGTCGTCGGCGGCGTGGTGGGCGGGGTGGTCGGCGGAGTCGTGTAAGGCGTGGTCGGTGGCGTCACGATCGGCCAGGACGGCATGCCCGGCACCCAACCCGGGTACGGCGGAATGAAGATCGGCACCGGTACGGGCGCCGGCACGGGCACCGGTTCAGCCGGCACGGGCACGGGTGCCTGCTGCACGGGCGCCTGTCGCGGAATGTTCTGGACGGCGGGGATGCTTCCGCCCTGGAAACCCGCGGTGGGCAGATCCGGCGGTGGCGGCGGCACCGGTGCCTGCTGTTCGGTGGGCAGCAGCGGCATGAACTTGCCCGGCTGGGCGTTCTGGTGTCCTTCGACGGGCAGCGTGGACGCGGTCGGACGGACGGTGACCGCCACCGCGACGGCCAGCGAGGCGAACCCGAGTACGGCAAACCCCATCACCGCATTGCTGATCAGCAGTCGCCTGAGATTGTGCGGTTTTGCCGCGGCCGCCTCGGGGTCGTCCTCGTCGAAGCCGTCGTCGAATTCGTCGTATTGGTCTCCATATTCACCGATGCCGTCGGTGTCCATCGGCAGGATGTCGTACTCACTGGCCTCCGAGTAGGCCAGTTGCTCACCGCCGGTGCCGGGCTGCCCGGCGTCGGGCGAGGACACGTACGCCGTCGCGTCACCCGGAACCTGCGCGGCCATCGTGGCGTCCGGGGAGGCGGTCGGTGCGGCCATCGTCGCGTCGCCGGCAAATCCCTGGTGCGCCATCGTCGCCCCCAGCCCCGACGCATCCGGGGACGACGTAGGACCGCCACCCGGGCCGCCGGCGGACAATCCCGGGGCATCCGGGGACGACGTGGGAGCAGTCCCCGGTCCACCGCCAGCGAATCCCGGTTGCCCCATCGGGGCGTCGAGCGACGAACCGGCGACGCCCGCCGACCCGTCGGCAGGTATCACCGGAGCCGCCATGGTGGCATCGGCCGCCGCGCCCTGAGCCAGCGCGAAGGTGGCGTCCGGCGGAATCTGCACGCCATCGTCGAGGCGGACTGCAGATGGTCGGCGAACATGGCAGTCTGCTCCGGCGAGCTGCCCACCACCAGCACATCGTTCGGGCTGCCGGCCTGCCCGGGGATCTGGGCCATCAACGTATCGAACGTCGCACCCGGATCGCTTTCCACCGGTGTCGACGCCAGCACCGTCGGCGGCGCGTCCGGATCCCCCGACACCGCCAGGCTCGCTGTCTCGTTGCCGATCAGCAACACCGCCGCGGCGCCCCGCCCGGGTCCCAGCAGCGCGCCGGCCGCCTTCGACTCCGAAACCACCTCGACGTTGGGCACGCGGGCGTAGTCCAGCGCCTGGCGCAGTTGGTCGGCCCGGTACGGGTCCGACCAGACCAACCGGGTGGCAACCAGTCGGTGGCCCTCATCAGCCAGCAGTCGATTGGTGCCGACCACCGTCTCGGTCAGGTCAGCAACAGGGTCTGCCGACAGTTCAACCGTAGACTGGTCGACCACCTGGTTACCGCGGGCGGCCGCCTCGACCAGAGCCAGGCGTGCGACTTGGCCAGTGACGGCCACCCCCAACACGACATCCATTTACGGCTTCCCTTCGGCCGGCCACCCCACAACCAGCAATGTCCCGGTATCACTACACTTCGTACCGTCGGCAATATTCGTCATTCGGGCGTTAAGGCAACCCCCATGAGCGCAGCGTAATCGGATTCCCACCCCCACGGACACTCACCAACGATCCCGCCCACGTTCATAACTTGTTCACAGCCACTGCCGCACATCCGAATGGAGAATATGTTCGCAAGGGAACAACGCAGCGGGACTGGCAGGGGGTTCCCGCGCGACGCCGAAAGACCTGTCTCAGCAATACCCGACCTCGATCCCCGGGGGGCATCGTGAGCCTGAACACCGACGACACGCCGACGGGCCCGATCCGGGCGCGCGACAGGGCCCGCCCGGCCGGCCTGGCGCGAACCGGCCCGGCCCGGGTCCACAGCCGTCAGGTTCTCTCACGCAACGGCGCAACGCATTCCGCGACCTCGCCGCGTTCGCCCTGCTGCTGCTTGCCGTGTTGTTTCCATGGAACCTGTACTTCGGCCTGAGAATCCCTGACAGCAGCATGGTGTGGTGGGGGCTGCTGGCGCTGGTGACGCTGCTATCGGTGGCCTCACTCCTGATAGCAAAGAGACAAACCGATCCGGCCGCCGGCGCGCGGCTCCGGCTCCTGCTCAACATTCCCTATCTGCTGCTGGTCGCGGGTTTCGTCGGTTACGACGTGGTCGAATCGATCCTGTTGGGTGGCACCACCCAGGTGCCTGGCGGTGTGGGGCCGGGCGGGTGGCTGGGCACCGCCGGCGCGCTGCTCGCCGCGCAACCGCCGCTCACTAGCCCCACCACCGACGAAGGACACCACGAAAGGACGTTACGCGGCGCCCGGCTGCTCGGTTATGTCTCGATGTTCGGCGCGTCACTGAGCGCCGGATTCAACCTGTGCTGGCGGGTGCGCTACGCGCTGCAGAACGCCGGCGGCTCGGAGTCTTTCGGCACCCATAACACCACCGTCATCCTCAGCGCGGTCGTCTACGGCCTGGTGCCGCTGGTGGCCGTGCTGGTGGCCTCGCGCTGGATCCTGCGCAACACCCCGGCGTCGCGGTTCGCTGTCTTCGCTCTGGGCGTCTCGTCGCTGGCCGCCGGAATGCTGGTGTGGGTGATTCCGGGCGGGCGCGAGATCGACGCGTTCCACGGCATCGCGCAGAACACGTCGACCGCCGGTTGGGCTACGAGGGATACCTGGCCTGGACGGCGGCAGCGGCCCTGTTCGTGCCGCTGACGCTGTTCAGCCCGCCGCAGGTGCGCAATGACCGTGAGGTGTGGCGCAACGCGATCCGCAAATGCCTGACGCTGATCGTCGTCTGGTGTCTGGGTTCGGCGCTGATGCGGGTCACCGACCTTGTTGTCGCGACGCTGCTCAATTACCCCTCCTTCCCGTACAACTCCCTGACGCTGGCCACCTTCGACGTGACGACCGCCGCGCTGGCGCTGTGGCTTCGCGCCAGACTGAGGTCCGGAACGTTGCAGTCGCGGTTGATCACGGCGTTGAGCGGCCTGGTGGTCACCCTGACGATTTCCCGGGTGATCCTCGGCGTCGTGCTTGCCCCGCGCTTTGAACAGGTTTCCCTCGGTCCGGTCTACGGCAACGACCTCGCCCAGCAGATCACCAGCACTTTCGATGTCACCCTGTGCGGTCTGGCCTTGTTCATCTCGGTGGCGGTCGTCATCGCGGCACAGATCCGGCGGCCGCTGCGCCGGAGGCGGGCGGTCAAGCGCCCGGCGGCGCAAACCCGCCCGCCGGTACCCGTGCCCACCCGCCCCGGCACTCCCCCGCCGCCTTCGGAGGCCAGGACAACCCAGTTCGGAGCCGCGCAGACCCAGCACGAGGCGCCCACCACAGTGTTGTCCGCACCGGGACCTGCACCCCGGATCTTCCGCTCCGGCGAGACCACCGGACCGGTGCGGCCCAGGATTTTCCGGCCGCCGAACAGCCGGCCGTAGGCCGGCTACCGCAGCGGAGCGAACGCGAACTCGCGCAATCCCACCGCCGGTTCCACGGCCGCCCGGAATCCCAGCACCTCGGCCGCTCGGGCGGGGTCGGCGACGATGTGTCGCACGTCCCCGCTGCGGTACTGCCCGGTGACCACCGCAGACAGCTCATCGCCGCGCGCCCGGCACAGGGCGGCGGCCACCTCCCGGATCGCGATGGGGCGCCCCGAGCAGACGTTGGCCGCGATGAAACCGCCCCGATCCGCATTTGTCGCGGCCAGGTTGGCGGCGGCTATGTCGTCGACGTGCACGAAGTCACGCATCTGGCCACCGTCTTCAAAGACCCGCGGCGGTTCCCCCTTTTCCAGGGACGAGCGGAAGATGGCCGCCACCCCGGAGTAGGGCGTGTCGCGCGGCATGCCCGGCCCGTACACATTGTGGTAGCGCAGCGCGACCACTGAACCGCCGGTGGCCTCGGACCACGACAGCGCGTAATGCTCCTGCGCGGTCTTGCTGGCCGCGTACAGGCTGCGGGGCCGCAGCGCCGCGTCCTCGTCCACCAGTTGCCAGCCGACCGGTTCGCCACAGTGCGGGCAACGATGTTCGAAAACCCCGGCATCCAGATCGCTGCGCAGCCGCGGCTGCGGGTCGACCACCCCGTGCTCCGGACAGCGGTAGCGACCCTGCCCGTAGACCACCATCGACGACGCCAGCACCAGCCGCGACACACCCGCGGCGAACATCTGCGCCAACAACACCGTCGTGCCGAAATCGTTGTGGCCGCCATACTCGGGCGCGTCGGCGGCGTTCACCCCGGCACCCACCATTGCCGCCTGGTGACAAACCAGGTCCACTCCCGCCAGCAGCGGAGCGAGGGCATCGCCATCGCGCACGTCGACGAGGTGACAGCCATCCGGCAGCACGGCATCCGGTCCGTGCGCGGCGGGTAGCAACACGTCGACACCCACCACCTCGTGGCCGGCCGCACGCAGCGCCGCATCCACTCGCGACCCGATGAAACCCGCCGCTCCCGTCAGCAGCACCCTCATGGCAGCTCGAAGGGCAACGGGACCCCGGCGTGCCGGAGGCAATGCGTGCAGGTGCGCTCGGCCGCGACGCCGCCGATCGCGGTGCGCACCAGTTGCTTGAACTTCTCGATGTTCTGGCCGAACTCAGCGAACACATCGACACCTTTCACACCTTCGCCGACGGCCACGCCCGCATCCACGTCGGTGATCAAAGCTATTGCTGAATAACATAATTCGAGCTCTCTCGCGAGGATCGCCTCCGGATAGCCAGTCATATTGACCAGGCCGAACCCGGCCGCGGCGAACCACTGGCTCTCCGCGCGGGTGGAAAACCGGGGACCCTGGATCACCACCATCGTGCCACCGTTCACGACGCCGGGCTGGGCGGTGACCGCACCGCGCAGCGTCGGGCAGTACGGATCGGCGAAGCTGGTGTGTACCCCGCCGGTATCGAAGTAGGTGTCCGCCCGGCCGCTGGTGCGGTCGACGAGTTGGTCGGGCACCACCACCGCGCCCGGCCCGAGTTCAGGGTCTAGGCTGCCGACCGCGCAGGGGGCAAACACCCGCCGGACACCCAACGCCCGCAACGCCCACATGTTGGCCCGGTAGGGGACGGTGTGGGCCGAATATTCGTGCTTGGCGCCGTGGCGCGGCAGGAAGGCGACCTCATGACCGCCGACGGCGCCGATCGTGACCGGGGCACTGGGCTCACCCCAGGGGGTGTCCGGGTGCACGGTGCGGGTGCCCGAATCGAAGAACGTATAGAAGCCGGTACCGCCAATCACTCCGAGCACCCGCGCAATCTTATGCATAGGGCAGGATGCGGTGGTGGCC
Organism: Mycobacterium gordonae; assembly: GCF_017086405.1. Taxonomy (NCBI): domain Bacteria; kingdom Bacillati; phylum Actinomycetota; class Actinomycetes; order Mycobacteriales; family Mycobacteriaceae; genus Mycobacterium; species Mycobacterium camsae. Next base: position 1,118,851 of record NZ_CP070973.1, on the reverse strand, counting down.
AGTTTTGCCCAATGGGTCTCCGGAGCCCGCCCGCGCACGCTGCCGAACGCGGTAGCCCCCGTGATCGCCGGCACCGGCGCGGCGGCGTGGCTGCACGGCGCGGTGTGGTGGAAGGCGCTGTTGGCACTGGCCGTGGCCCTGTCGTTCGTCGTCGGCGTCAACTACGCCAATGACTACTCCGACGGCATCCGCGGCACCGATGACGAGCGGGCCGGCCCGATGCGGTTGGTGGGTTCGCGGCGCGCGGCCCCGCGGGCGGTGCTGACGGCGGCACTGGTGAGCCTTTTCGCTAGTTGTGTGGCGGGCCTGGCGCTGGCGCTGGCCAGCGCGCCCTGGCTGGTCGCGGTCGGGGCGGTGTCGGTGCTGGGGGCCTGGCTCTACACCGGCGGGTCGCGGCCCTACGGCTACTCCGGACTGGGCGAGGTTGCGGTGTTCGTGTTCTTCGGCCTGATCGCGGTACTGGGCACGCAGTACACGCAGGCCCTGCGGGTCGACTGGGTGGGCCTGGTGCTGGCGGTGGGCATCGGAGCACTGTCGGCGGCGGTGCTGGTCGCCAACAACCTGCGTGACATTCCCACTGACGCCCAGTCCGGCAAGATCACCCTGGCGGTTCGCCTGGGCGACGGCCGTACCCGCGTGCTGTACCACACGCTGCTGATCGTCCCGGCGCTGCTGACGTTGGTGTTGCTGCTCGCGACGCCGTGGTGCGCGGCGGGACTGATGGCCGCGCCGTTGGCCCTGCGCGCCGACCGACCGGTCCGATCCGGCCACGGCGGGCCGCAGCTGATCCCGGTGCTGCGTGACACGGGTCTGACCATGGTGGTGTGGTCGGTCGCCGTGGCCGCCGCGCTGGCGCACAGCGGGCACGCCTAGAGTCGATCACGCCCCGGCGGCATCAGGGACGTTGCGGCGGCGGCGGGAAGGAGGCGGTTAATGACGGAGATCGCCACGGCCAATGGCCCCACGAACATCGGGCTACTCAGTGTCGGGGCATACCGTCCCGAACGTGTCGTCACCAACGACGAGATCTGCCAGAACATCGACTCGTCGGACGAATGGATCTACTCACGCACCGGGATCAAGACCCGACGGTTCGCCGCCGACGACGAATCCGCCGCCTCGATGGCGGCCGAGGCCTGCCGACGGGCCCTGAAGAACGCCGACCTGACCGCGGCCGATATCGACGGCGTCATCGTCACCACCAACACCCACTTCCTGCAGACGCCGCCGGCCGCCCCGATGGTTGCCGCGGCGCTGGGCGCCAAAGACGTGCTCGGCTTCGACATCTCGGCGGGGTGCGCCGGGTTCGGCTACGCGCTCAGTACGGCGACCAACATGATCCGTGGCGGGGGCGCCCGCAAGATGTTGGTCGTCGGCACCGAGAAACTGTCCCCCACGATCGACATGCACGACCGCGGCAACTGCTTCATCTTCGCCGACGGCGCCGCCGCGGTGGTGGTCGGAGAGACACCGTTTCAAGGCATCGGTCCGACCATCGCGGGCAGCGACGGCGAACAGTCCAGCGCGATCAGGCAGGACATCGACTGGATCACGTTCGCGCAGAACCCAAGTGGTCCACGCCCGTTCGTGCGGCTGGAAGGCCCGGCGGTATTCCGTTGGGCGGCGTTCAAGATGGGTGACGTCGGTCGGCGCGCGCTGGAGGCCGCCGGCGTCGGGCCCGACCAGATCGACGTGTTCGTACCCCATCAGGCCAATACCCGGATCAACGATCTGCTGGTCAAGAACCTGCAGTTGCGACCGGACACCGTCGTCGCCAACGACATCGAGCAAGCCGGGAACACCTCGGCGGCGTCCATACCGCTGGCGATCGCCGAACTGATGGACACCGGGGCGGCCAAACCGCGCGACCTGGCCCTGCTGATCGGCTACGGCGCGGGTCTCACCTACGCCGCCCAGGTCGTGCGGATGCCGCTGCACAGCGACTGACCCGTCAGTCCCAACGCCGCGCTGGGAGCGTTGGTGTTGTGCTGTCATGCGTCCAGGATCTCGATGGTGACCGGGTCGCTCAGGGGGCACCGCCTGGGGCTACCTGGGCTGGTCGATGTCATTTCTCGCTCGGTCATTTTTCTCTCGGTCATTTCTCATGTTGAGACGGGCGCCAACCATGCTGTCAGTCATTCGAGCAGGTGGCGGCCGGTGTGTTGAGACTAACCGCCCTGCCCAACCAATGCCGGCCAGTTTCTACTTCTCGCCATCCCCTTGACGAGACGGCCGGGAGCAACTGACGATATTGATGTCCGAGCCTGACAAAGTGTGAACTGACCTAAAATAGGCCAACTAAACATATCGCATGGGTTGCTGCGTTTTCCCGGTTATTAGCCGTGGCTAGAACGCCGTTGAAAGCGGGCAACGATATTGATCTCTAGCTATCCATCCATTCATAGGTGACGACGAGTCCGCGGGTAAGATCTGCAAATTGTTGAGTGAGTGACAAGATAAGTGCTCACTCATGGCAAAAATCGGCTTGAACTCGACATTTGTCGGGAGTGACCTTCGGGGCACAAAGCTGCAGTTTGTTTCGGCCCGCGTCTTGAATCATTCTCCGGCTGAGCGCCAGACGGCGCTATCAGCAAATCGCCGTACGTCTGGGAGAGTCTCCACAAAGTAGTTCTATCCGCGTTGCTAAAGTCCGCGGGTGCGCGGCTGGATGAATTTCAAATTAACGCTTGACCAGCTCTTGCGGTAAAGCTAATCTTCCACCTGCTAAATCGAATTCGGCGCCGCGGACTAAATGCATTGACTGCTGGTCGCAATTTATTGCTAAGGCAGCGACCGTCAGTCGGGTTGCCTACCAATGGGAAGGGGTCTCATGTCGTTTGTGATTGCAGTGCCGGAGTTGCTGACCGAAGCGGCTGCGGATTTGACGGGTCTGAATACGGCGCTACGGCAGGCCAACGCGGACGCGGTCGCGTCGACGACGGGGGTGCTGGCCGCGGCGGAGGACGAGGTGTCGGCGGCGATCGCTGCGCTGTTTTCTGCGCACGGCCGCGCTTATCAGTCGCTGAGCGCCCAGGCTGCCGTGTTTCATGCCCAATTCGTGGATCTGATGAACGCCGGCTCCAGGGCCTACGCCAGCGCGGAGGCCGCCAACGCCGGGCCCATGCAGAACCTGCTGGACGCGATCAACGCGCCCGTGCGGACACTGACCGGGCGCCCGCTGATCGGCGACGGTGCGGCCGGAGCCCCTGGCACCGGGCAGGCCGGCGGTGCGGGTGGGTGGCTCTTCGGGAATGGTGGGGCCGGCGGGTCGGGCGCCGCCGGCCTGCCCGGCGGGGCCGGCGGATCCGCCGGTTTGATCGGCAACGGTGGGGCCGGCGGGGCGGGCGGTATCTCGGCCGTCGCTGAGGGCGGCACTGGGGGTGCTGGTGGGGCCGGCGGCTGGCTCTGGGGGAACGGCGGCGCCGGGGGGGCCGGCGGGGCCACCACGGGAGTCGGCCCCTTTGCCGGGTTCGGTGGGGCCGGTGGCAACGCCGTCTCCCTATTTGGCAGCGGTGGTCGCGGCGGGATTGGCGGGGACGGCGGGGCCATCGCAATCGGAGGATGGGGCGGACGGGGGGGTGTGGGTGGTGCGCTGAGTGGGCTGTTCGGCGGCGGCGGTGGAGCCGGTGGTGCGGGCGGGTCCGGCTTAGTTGGGGGCTGGGGCGGTACCGGCGGGGGCATCAGCTTTGCCGGCAACCCCGGGCTCATCGGTCATGGCGGCGCCGGTGGAGCCGGCGGGACTGGTGTGAACCTTGGGGGCTGGGGCGGTGATGGCGCAAATGCTGGTCTGTTCGGTGACGGGGGCGCCGGGGGGGCCGGCGGGTCAAGCGCCACCGACGTCGGTGGGAGGGGCGGACGCGGCGCTCCGGCCGAACTGTTCGGAAATGGCGGCAACGGCGGAAATGCCGGGACGGGGGCTTTGGGCACCTACGGCGGAGGCTTAGGCGGGTTGGCCGGGATCTTGTTCGGACAACCGGGGCGCAACGGAGTGGGATAGACCTCGTTGGTTCAGTCGCCGAGTGTGAAGCTACCCTCACACTCGGCGACTGTCCCGGTGAAGCCACGATGAAGAGCGGGTCAGCGTCCCAAGCGCCGCACATCGCGATGTCCACCGGCATCACCAGCCCGCTAGTTCTCGCTATTCCTTGTCCGACTCCAAGGCCACGGCCTCGCCGCTCAGCCGGGCCCGCAACCGTTCACGCTCCTGACGCCGCCGCTCACCGGCCACCGCGAGCGTGGCAGTCGCGCGCCGGCGTAGCGGGCTGAACACCCACATGCCCAACGGCATGGCGATGATCAGACCGCCCAACGCGGCTACGAACAGCGGGAAGTCGGTCAGCCCGAGAAGGCGCGCAAGCCCGTAGATCACCGCGGTGACGACCACGAACAACAGCAGCCGGGCCGTCACGTACAGCAGGACTGCGACGACGCCCCGGCCCGCAGCAGAACCGTCACTGATCTTGTCGTTAGGCGCTTCTGGCACAGCCTGAGCCTACGGCGCGGGTATATTTGCTCAAAGGAGGTGTCGAGTGCTTTACCTGCTCGTCGTCCTTGTTCTGGGGACGTTGATCTATCTCGGCTGGCGCGCGGCGCGGTCGCAGGCAAGCCCGCCGAAGACCCGCGTTATCGGGCCCGACGACGATCCGGAGTTTCTGCGCCGATTGGGTGACAACAAGCCGCGCTGATACGCAGCTAGACGAAGTTCGGGTTGGCGCGCCGCTGGTCGGCCGGAAACCCGTCGGCGACCACCGCGGCCAGTTCGGCGACGGCCTCACGGGTGTCCCGTTTCAACCGGTCCAAGCTGATTTCGGCGCCCTCTTCGAGGTGCGCGTCGAACGGCACCACCCGCACCGCGCGGCAGCGCCGTGCGAAGTGGTCGATCACCTTGTCCATGTCGACCTTGCCGGAGCGCGACCGCACCGCGTTGACCACCGCAACGGAATTACGCACCAGATCTTCGTGCCCGTGCGCCTCCAGCCAGTCCAGCGTCGCCGACGCCAGGCGGGCACCGTCGATCGAACCGGACGCGACGACGATCAGCACGTCGGCCTTGGCCAGCACTGCAGGGATCGTCGAATGCAGCAGCCCGGTCCCGCAATCGGTGAGCACCAGGCCGTAGAACCGTTCCAGGATGTCCAGGGTGCGGGTGTAGTCGTCACCGCTGAAGGCCTCGGACACCGCTGGATCGCTTTCGGAGGCCAGGATTTCCAGGCCGTCCGCGTTCTGCGAGGTGTAGCCGCGGATGTCGCTGTACCGGTCGATGCTCTCCGCGTCCCGCAGCAGGTGCCGCACCGTCGCGGGCGTTTCGAGCGGCACCTTCTGGCTGAGCGTGCCGCGGTCCGGGTTGGCGTCCACCGCAACGACCCGGTCGCCCCGCACCGAGGCGAAGGTGGAGCCCAGGGAGGCGGTGATGGTGGTCTTGCCCACACCGCCCTTCAACGACAGCACCGCGATGCGGTAGCACCCACGCAACGGCCGGTTGATCTGGGCGACCAGGTTGTTGTGCCGCATGGCGCGCGGACCCTCGCCGAGGTTGATCAGCTGACCGGAGAGGACGTAGAGCGCCCGCCGCCAGCCCTCCGACGGCGGCGGCTTGACCGGCCGCAGCAACACGGTGGTGGACAACTCCGGGTACGGCGCATGCGGCAGCGGCTCCGGGCGGAACTGGGGCCGCTCCTGGGTGCTGGGGGTCTCGGCCGGTCCCGGGTAGTACGCGCCGTAGGCCGTCGGGTCCACCCGCGTGACACCGGTCACCGGGCCGGTCGTCGGGCCCGCATCCCACTGGGGACGCTCGAGTTCGGCGGTTTGGTGCGGTAACGGGCCCGGCTCGGTGGCGGGAGTCCGCCGCTCGGTGCGGAACCCGCTGAACGCCCGGGTAGGCGCCTCGCCGACGGGGTCGGCTGCCGGTTTGAACTCCGCGGTCGGCTGATCCGGACTGACGTTCGGGCCGCCTTCTCCTGTGCCCGGGTGAACCCGCGGCATTCCCCCGCCCGGCGTTGGATGCTCTGACACTCCGACTCCCCCTCTTTGTGCCCTTGGTGCCCTTGGTGCTATCGGGTCAGCCCACGCCCGCGTAGGAGTGCAGGCCGACCGTCACCAGGTTAACGAAGAACAGGTTGAAGACCATGGCGACGAACCCGGCGACGTTGATCCAGGCCGCCTTGCGATCCCGCCATCCCGCGGTCGACCTGGCGTGCAGGTAAGCGGCGTACACCACCCACGCGATGAAAGACACCGTTTCCTTGGGGTCCCATCCCCAGTAACGGCCCCACGCTTCCTCCGCCCAGATCGCCCCGAAGATGACGCCGAAGCCGAATACGGGGAAAGCGAAAATCGTGGTCCGGTAGGCGATCCGATCCAGCGTCTGGGCGTCCGGGAACCGCTGCACCAGCCTCGGCAGTCGCCCCTGGGCATCCGGTTCGCCGAATCGCGATGTGCGCAGCAGGAACAGGATGCTGGCGATGCCGGCGACCATGAACACCCCCGAGCCGAGGCTGACCACCGACACGTGGATGGGCAGCCAGTAGGACTGCAGGGCAGGCATCACCGGTGCGGCGTTGGCGTAAAGCCAACGTCCGGACACGGTCAGCAGAATCAGGATCGGCAGCAACAGAAACACCCACAGTGGCCGGTACTGCGGGCGGCGCAGTACGACCGCGCCGGCGATCAGCCCCGACATGCAAGTCAGGTTGATGAACTCGTACATGTTGCCCCAGGGCACCCGCATGGTGGCCAGGCCGCGCAGCACGATGCAGGCGAACAGCAGACCGATGCCGAGGTAGAGCACTGCGAGGCCGGCGCGCCCGACGCGTTCGTCGAGCGGCCGCTGCGGTGTCTCAGCCACGATGCCGGGGCCGGCACTGTCGGTGGTCACCGTCCCGGCCGGCACGCCGACGGGTTCGAGCTTGCGCGCGCGGACGTAGGCGAGTTCGTAGGCCAACAGCAGCAGCGCCACCACCAGTGCCACCACCGCTGAGGTGAACGCCCAGTCGGAATACCGGGCCAGGCCGATGTTGATGTGCTGGGTGTTCATGTGACATCCACTTTCGTCTCGGCTCGTTCGGCGTCTGGGACTTCGCCGAAACCGGCCAGCAACCGCTCGGTCAGCCGCTCGAACTCGTCGCCCCATCCGGAGTTGTCGGTACGTGCCAGGCCGCCCAATTCGACGTCAACCGTATCTGGAGTGCCGGCCACGGGTGTCAGGCGAACCCACACCCGGCGACGGCGGACGAGCAGCGAGACCAACAGCCCGGCCATCATGGCGATGGCGAAGACCAGCACCCAGATCTGGCCGGGGTCGTGTGAGACCTGCAGGTTGACGAACGGCACGGCGCCGTCGAAACGGACCGTGGTGCCGGCGGCGGGGCCCTGGTCGATACGCACCAGGTCGCCTACTCGCAGGTTGACCCGCTTCTCCTTGGTCAATCGCCCCTGTTCGATCAATCGCGGATCCAGGTTGAACAGCGACTGGGGCCGCCCGGTGTCCAGACCGGTGTCACCGCGGTAGATGTCGATGGCCACGGCCGGGTCGTTGAGCGCCGGGAACCGCGACGACAGCAGCGTGCCGTCGAGCTGCTCGGTGGGCGCCAGCAGGCCCTGAATGGCGATCTCGTGCTGACGGCGCTCCTCGGCGGTGGGATAGCTGCCGGCGGGCGGATCGATGCGCGCCACCCCGGAAGACAGCAGGGTCTGTGGGTTGTCGGGGCGCCACTGCACGGTCGAGGTGCGGGTCTGACCGTTGGGGAACGTCACGGTGAAGGTGGGGGCGTAGCCGTGCCCCTGCAGATACACCCGGTCGCCGCCGACGCGCAGTGGGTGGTTGACCTCGAGGCGGTAGGGCCGCCAGGTGTTGGACGTCAGGTCGTCCCCGGCCTGGTAGGCGATGTCGGCGGCGAACGAGGTGGCCTGCCCGGACGGCAGATAGTTGGCCTGGAAGTTGTTGACCCGCAGGCAGATCGGGTGCAGCGACGTGCCGTCGACGGTGTTGCCGGCGCGGAACGAGTCGAACGCCGCCGGCGAGGCCGAGCAGAATCCCGGCCCGCCGTCGGCGATGACGATCACGTTGCCCTCGTAGCCGAACAGCTTGCCGGCGGCCACCGCGACCAGCAGGCCAAGCAGCGAGAAGTGGAAGACGAGGTTGCCGAATTCGCGCAGGTAACCCTTCTCGGCGGACACTTCGACGGTTGCGCCGCTGCGCCTGGTGGTGGTGCGCCAGCCTCGCAACCGGTCGGTGACGGTGGCGGCCAGGACGTCGGGGGCGCCGGCGGTTCGGGCTTCGGCGTGCTTGGGCAGCCTGGCCAGGTTGCGCGGCGCGGCTACCGGGGTGGCACGCAGGCTGCGCGCGTGCTCAAAGATCCGTGGAGTCAGGCAGCCGACCAGCGACACGAACAGCAGCACGTAGATGGCGGTGAACCAGAAGCTGGAAAACACGTCGAAGGCCTGCAACTCGTTGAGCCACGGCCCGATCAACGGGTGCGCGTGCAAGTACTCCTCGACCTTGCCGGCGTTGAGGCTGCGCTGCGGCAACAGCGCTCCCGGAATCGCGCCCAGTGCCAGCAGGAACAGCAGCACCAGCGCGGTGCCCATCGAGGTCAGCGACCGCCAGGTGTTGCGCACCTTCCCCGCGAGCGTCCGTGGCGTGAGCGCCATCAGATCGGCAGCCTGACGTCCGAGACGAAGGCGTCGCGCAGCCACGACACGAAGTCGTTCCACACCCCGGTGACCAGTGCGGCCCCGACCGCGATCAGCAGCACCCCGCCGAACACCTGGATCGCCCGGGTGTGCCGGCGCAGCCAGCCCAGCCCGGTCACGGCGCTGGCCGAGCCGAACGCCAACAACACGAACGGGATGCCCAATCCCAGGCAGTAAGCGATCACCAACGCGATCCCGCGGGCGACGTTGGCGCCCTCGGTCGCCGAGGCCACCGTGATCACCCCGGTCAGCGTGGGCCCCAGGCATGGCGTCCAGCCGAGCGCGAACACCGCGCCCAGCAGCGGAGCCCCCGCCACCGAGGTCAGCTGACGCGGGCTGAACCGCGCCTGACGCTGCAGCGCCGGGACGAGTCCGACGAACACCAATCCCATGACGATGGTCAGCACGCCGCCGACCCGCTGCAGCAACAACTGGTTGGTGATCAACGTGGTCGTCATTCCCAGTACGACGACGGTGCCCAGCACGAACACCGCGGTGAACCCGGCCACGAACAATGCCGCCGATCCGGCCACCCGCCAGCGCGCGGCCGGCGGCGCCTTGAGCGTGCCGGGGTTGTCCGCGTCGTCAACGCCCACCACCGCGGCCAGATACGACAGATAGCCCGGCACCAGCGGCACCACGCACGGCGACGCGAATGACAACAGCCCGGCCAGCACGCAGGCTCCCAGGGCCACCACCAGTGGCCCGGCGGAGGCGATGTGGGCGAAACCGGTCACTGCGCTGCCGAACTCGCCCTGGCCGGGGACTCAGCGGCGAGCCGCTGCACCACCGGCTGCAGATCCTCGGCGAGCAGCTCGCGCAGGAACACCGCGGCCACCCGGTGCTGGCGGTCCAGCACCAGCGTGGACGGAATGACGGTGGTCGGATACTTTCCGCCGAACGCGATCAGGGTGCGCATCGGCGGGTCGTAGATCGACGGGAAGGTCACGTGCCGGTCGTTGACGAAATCCTGGGCCGCCTCACGGCTGTTGTCGCGGACGTCGATGCCGAGGAACGAGACGCCCGCATCGCGCGTCGCGTCGTAGACCCGCTGCAGTTGGCCGATCTCGGCCCGGCACGGGCCGCACCACTGGCCCCACACGTTGATGACGACGACCTGACCGGGAAAGTCGTTCAGCGAGATGTTCTTGGCTGGTTCGGTCAGGCTGGGCCCGGACAGCGGGCCGGGTCGGCCGCGGCTGTCCGGCGGGTCGTAGAAGATGTCGGTCTTGCCGCCCGGGGAGACGAATTCGAACGTGCCGCCCTGCGCGACGGCGTCGCGCCCGGAGCAACCGGTCAGCAGCCCCGCCAGGATCGTCGCGACGATCAGATGGAACCGCAGCCTCATCCGGCCGCCGGTTCCGCATATTCCACGTCGACCAACCGGTCGCCGTCGTAGACCAGCGATGTCACCGACGCCAGGCCGCACTCCCGGCGCCGCGGGTCATGCCACAAGCGCCGCCCGGTCACGTGCATGCGCAACGTCCACACCGGCAACTGGTGGCTGACGCAGACCGCCTCATGTCCGGCGGCGCGCGACCGCGCCTTGTCCGCCGCGGCCGCCATCCGGGCGGCGATCTGGTTGTACGGCTCTCCCCAGGACGGGGTGAACGGATTGCGCAATTGCCACCACACCCGCGGGTCACGCCAGGCGCCGTCACCCGGGCTCACCTTGCGGCCTTCGAAGAAGTTGGCCGACTCGATCAGGTCGGGGTCGGTGTCGATCGGCAGGTTGTGCCGCGCGGCGATCGGGGCGGCGGTTTCCTGCGCCCGCTGCAGCGGCGAGGCGATCACCGCGACGATGTCGCGGTCGGCCAGAAAGTCGGCGACGGCGGCGGCCTGCGCGGCGCCGTTATCCGACAGGCGGAAGCCCGGCAGCCGGCCGTAGAGAATGCCGCCGGGATTGTGTACCTCGCCGTGCCGGATGACGTGGACCCGGGTCTGTTCGGCCATCAGGGTTGTTCCTCCTGTGCCGCGGCCGCGGCCGCGGCGGGTAGCGCGTCAGCGATCCGCTCGAAGGCGGTGTCGTCCAGCGCGGCCGAGACGAACCACGCTTCGAAGGCGCTGCACGGCGGGTAGACGCCCGCATCGAGCAGGGCATGAAAGAACGCCGGATAACGCCAGGTCTGGCTGGCCCGCGCGGCGGCGAAGTCGGTCACCGGCGCGTCGGTGAAGAACACGCTGAGCATGTTGCCGCCCCGTGGGATCTGATGTGGCACAGAGGCATTGGTCAATGCGTCAGCCAGCAGCGCGGCCAGGCGGTCGGCGTTGGCGTCCAGCGCGGCGTATACGCTGTCGTCCGCAGCGCGCAGGGTGGCCAACCCAGCCGCCATCGCCACCGGGTTACCCGACAGCGTGCCGGCCTGATACACCGGCCCCAGCGGAGCCAGCCGCTCCATCACCTCGACGCGGCCGCCGAAAGCTGCGGCGGGCAGGCCGCCGCTCATCACCTTCCCGAAGGTGAACAGGTCCGCGTCGACGGGGTCGATTCCGTACCAACCACTTCGGCTCACCCGGAATCCGGTCATCACCTCGTCGGAGATCAGCAAGGCGCCGTGTTCGGCGGTGACGGCGCGCAGCGCCGCGTTGTACCCCGGCGCTGGTGGAACGACGCCCATGTTGCCGGGGCTGGCCTCGGTGATGACGGCGGCGACCTGTTCGCCGAACCGGGCAAAGGTGTCTCGGACGACGTCGATATCGTTGTAGGGCAACACAATCGTGTCGGAGGCGGCCGCGCCGGTGACCCCGGGCGAGGACGGCAGCCCCAGGGTGGCCACCCCGGAGCCCGCATCGGCCAGCAGCGCGTCCGCATGCCCGTGATAGCAGCCGGAGAATTTGACGATCTTGGGTCGGCCGGTGAAACCACGCGCCAACCGGATCGCGCTCATGGTCGCCTCGGTGCCGGAGTTCACCAACCGGATCCGCTCGACGGGGGTGACCCGGCCGATGATTTCGGTGGCCAGCTCGGTCTCGGCGGGCGTCGGGGCCCCGAAGGACAGCCCGCCGGCGGCCGCTTTGGCGACGGCGTCGACGACGGCCGGGTGCGCGTGGCCCAGGATCATCGGCCCCCAGGAGCACACCAGGTCGACATAGCTGTTGCCGTCGGCGTCGGTGAGACGGCAACCGTGGGCCTCGGTGATGAAGCGCGGCGTGCCGCCCACGGCGGAGAACGCCCGCACCGGCGAGTTCACCCCGCCGGGTATCACCGCGCAGGCATCGGAGAACAGCTGCGCCGAGGCGCGCACCTGCGCGGTTGCCTGGTCTGATAGCCGCTCGGACCCCATGGCGACCAGTGTCCCAGCCACGCCGACAGGTTCAACTACAGGGTGTAAGAGTTGAGGTCATGCAATTTCCTCAACGGCTCGCCCGGTTCAACCGGCATGTCACCAATCCCATCCAGCGAATGTGGGCCGGCCGGATCCCGCTGCACGGCATTCTCGAACACGTCGGCCGGCGCTCCGGCACCCCCTATCGCACCCCGTTGGTGGTATTCAACGCCGACATCGACGGCAGGCCCGGCTACGCGATCCTGCTGACCTACGGCCCGAACCGCGACTGGCTGAAGAACATCAAGGCCGCCGGAGGCGGTAGGTTGCGCCGCCACGGCAGGACGGTGGGCGTCACCGATCCGCGGGTCGTCAGCAAGCTCGAGGCTGCGCCGCACGTCACCAGCGCCAAGCGCGTGTTCGCCCGGCTGCCGTTCGAGGAAGCCGTGCTGCTCACCAAAGCCGAGTGACGCATCTCACGGAGATTCGGGAGCAAGCGGTCGCTCTTGCCGGCAGCGCGGCCAACGCGCTGGTGAATTTCGCCGGCCACACCGTCTCGCTGGTCGCACTGATCGGCGTCCACGACGGCCGGCGCGTGGCGGGGGTCGCGTTCGACTCGATCGGGCGATTCGCCCAGAGCGGCATCCTGCGCGACCGGATGATTCCGCGGGTGCTCGCCGCACCCCCGGACACCCTGCTGGATGACTCGGGCCGGCTGAACCCGGCGGCGGTGCTGGCCTGCGCCCTGCGTAACGAGAAGCCCGGCGGGCACGGTGATCGCGCCGCCGCGGCCGCCGCATTGGAACTGGCGTGCTGGGACTTCAACGCCAAACTCGACGGCGAACCCGCCTACGTGACGATTGCGCGGCGGTTCGGGCGGGTCCCGCTGAGCTCGGTCCCGGTCTATGCCGCTGGTGGCTACTACTACCCGAACGGCGACCTCGAGACCCTGCGCGACGAGATGCGGTCCTACCTCGACCTCGGCTACGGCGCGGTGAAGATGAAGATCGGCGGCGCGCCGATGCCCGGGGATCTGGCCCGGATGGAGGCCGTCATCGACGTGGTCGGAGATGGCGGCAGAGTCGCGGTGGACGCCAACGGCAGATTCGACCGGTCCACAGCGACCGAGTGGGCCGCGGTCCTGGCCGGCTATCGGCTGCGCTGGTTCGAAGAGCCGGGCGATCCGTTGGATTACGCACTGAACCAGGCGGTGACGCACTGCTACGGCGGTGCCGTGGCCACCGGAGAGAACCTGTTCTCGGTGCCCGACGTGGTCAACCTGGTCCGCTACGGCGGCATGCGGCCGGGCCGCGACATTTTTCAGATGGACGCCGGGCTGAGCTACGGCCTCACCGAGTATGGGCGGATGCTGGCGGTGCTGGAGGCACACGGTTTCGACCGCCGCTTCGCCTATCCTCACGGCGGCCATCTGATCAATCTGCACATCGCGGCCGGGTTGGGTCTGGGCGGGTGCGAGTCCTACCCGGGCGTGTTCCAGCCCTTCGGAGGGTACTCCGACGCCTGCGTGCTGCACGATGGCAGGATCGCGCCGACGGACGCACCGGGCTTCGGGCTGGAGGGCAAGAAGGGCCTGGCTGAGGCGATCGTCGAGCTGACAGCGTAGGAGCGCAGATGAAGGTTGCGGTAATCGGTTGCGGTGCAATGGGTTCGATCTATGCCGCGAAACTGGCCGACGCGGGCAACGACGTGCTGGTCGTCGACCGCTACCAACCCGGTATCGACCAGATCGCCCGGCGCGGGCTGCGTATCACCGGACCGGGGTATGACCGGACGGTGCAGCTGCGGGCCGGCACCGCCGCACCAGCCGAGACGATGGACCTGATCGTCCTGGCCGTCAAGGCCGCTGACGTGACATCCGCTGCGCAGCAGGCTCTTTCGATGCTCGGCGCGGACACCTCGGTGCTGACCATCCAGAACGGCCTGGGTTCGGCGGAGACCGTCGCGGACATCGTCGGGGAGCAGCGCCTGGCCGTCGGGATCGCCAGCGGTTTCGGCGCTGCCCGGGTGGCGCCCGGTCATGTGCACCACAATGCCATGCGCGCCATGCGTTTCGGCCCCTATTCGGGGCTGTCGCATTCGACGGTCGAGTCGATAGCGCGGGTGTGGGCCGAGGCCGGCTTCGACGCCGCGGCAGTCACCGACATCGCCGCCATGCAGTGGGAGAAGCTGATCTGCAACGTCGCCTACAGCGCGCCGTGCGCGCTGACCGGAATGACGGTCGGCCAGGTGATGGACGACCCGGACATGGGCCCGGTCAGCCGTGCGGCGGCCAAAGAAGCGTGGCGGGTGGCGTTCGCCTCCGATATCGACATCAGCGTCGTCGACCCCGGCGAACACGTCCGTGCCTTCGGCGCCGCAATGCCCGACGCCAAACCCTCGGCGTTACTGGATCACGAAGCGCGCCGGGTCAGCGAGATCGACTTCATCAACGGAGCCGTACCTCGCCAGGGGGCACGGGTCGGTGTCGACGCCCCGGTGAACGCGACACTCACATCTCTGGTCAAGGCAATCGAGAAGCGTTGGACGCAAACGTGACTCACAGAACGGGCCGGCCCCCGGTGACTGCCACCCGGGCACCGGAGATGTAGCTGGCGTCATCGGAGGCCAGCAGCACGTAAACCGGAGCCAACTCCGCGGGCTGCCCCGCCCGGCCCAGCGGGACGTTGTCCCCGAACGACTTCACCTTCTCGGGGGGCATGGTCGCCGGGATCAGCGGCGTCCAGACGGGTCCGGGCGCGACACTGTTGACACGGATACCCTTGGGCCCCAACATTTGGGCGAGACTGGCGGAGAAGTTGGCGATGGCCGCCTTGGTCGCCGTATACGGCGCCAGCGTCGGATTCGGCGAGTCGGAGTTGACCGAGGAACTGCCGATGATCGACGATCCGGCACCCATGTGCGGCAGGGCCGCCTTGGCGAGATAGAAATATGCCCCCACGTTGAGCCTGAACGTGTGATCCCACTCCTCGTCGGAGATCTCGTCGAGGCTCTCGTGCGTCATCTGGAACGCGGCGTTGTTGACTAGCACATCGATGCGGCCGAATTCCGTTACGGCCCGGTCCACGACGGCGCGGCAATGTGCGGGGTCGGAGAGGTCGCCAGGCATCAGGACGCACTGACGCCCGGCCTCCTGCACGTGTCCGGCGGTATCGCGCGCGTCGTCGTCTTCGTTCAGATATGCCAGCAACACATCCGCTCCCTCGCGGGCGAACGCGATCGCGACGGCGCGGCCGATCCCGCTGTCCCCTCCGGTGATGACCGCGCTCTTGCCGGTCAGCTTCCCGGATCCGACATAGCTGTTCTCACCGCAGTCGGGGACCGGATCCATTTGCGCTTGAACGCCCGGCACGGGTTGTTGTTGTTCGGCGAATCCCACGAATCGTTCCTTTCCTCGATCGCAGCGCATAGCCGATACCCGCAGCGATAAACCAATTGAAACTTCTGTTTGACGCGGCGACTCGGGGGTATCTCGGTCAGGCACGTTCTTCAAGCACAGGAGCGCGTTGATCTCCTGACACTCGCGGGGAGGACGTCATTGCTGCGCATCGCCTCGGTACCGGCATCTCATGTCTACGTCCGTCACCTCGCCGATCCGGATGGTGATGGTGTCGTACGACTAAATGATCCAGCGCCTGCAGACGGACGTACGGTACCTGGGGGATGGTGGCCGCCACTCATGCTGGAGCCAGGTTGGGTCACGGACAACCACGACCGATTCGACGTGTTCCACGTTCACTTCGGTTTCGACGCGATCGGGCCCGACGCGCTGAGCAGCGTGATCCAGGAATTGACGATGCACGACAAGCCACTCGTGTACACCGTGCATGATCTGCGTAACCCACACCACCCCGAACCCGACCACCACGCCGGGCAACAGGATGTGCTGGTGGCCGCGGCGGTTGAACTCATCACTCTGACCCCCGGTGCTGCGCAGGCGATCCATCAGCGCTGGCAACGACCTGCGCACGTGCTTCCGCATCCGCGTGTGCTCAGCAGGGACCACATCGAGCGCCCTCGTGCCGACGAAGAATTCGTCGTCGGCATCCACGCAAAGAGCCTGCGCGCCAACATGGATCCGCTGCCGGTTGTCGAAGCGCTGGTCGAGATCTCGTCGACGCTGCCCGGCGCGGTGCTGCAGATCGACTTCCACGACGAGATGTTCGATCCCGGCAATCACTGGTTTGCACCCGAGACGGCGTTGGCGCTGCTGAAATACGATCGCTACGAGCACGTCGACGTGCGGGCGCACCCCTACTTCTCTGACGATCAACTCTGGGACTACCTGGCATCGTTGAGGGTGTCGGTGTTGCCGTATCGGTTCGGCACCCACTCCGGCTGGCTGGAAGCCTGCTTCGACCTCGGAACCGCGGTGGTGGCGCCCCGCTGCGGCTACTACGACCAGCAACGTCCCTGCGAGAGTTTCGGCTTCGGCGAGCAAGGATTGGACCGGGAGTCGTTGGCAGCCGCGTCTCTCACGCACTGTCCTCCCGGGGACATCACGTCTCGCTGTTCGCCGCCGCGGGCTCGGCACCCGGACCGCGATGTCGACAGCTGGTGGTCCGATACCTCGACTTCTCGGAGTCGGCCCGGCGCGACGTGTCCATGCCTGCAGTCGATTTCATGGCCGACCACCACGCCTACCTGTCGCTGATGCTTTGGCTTGCCGGACCGGGAGCCGGCCAGTTCGACGTTATTCACAATCACAGCCTGCATTACCTTCCGGTGGCGATGGCTCCGATGCTGTCCACGCCGATGCTCACGACGGTCCACACGCCGATGGAAGGCTGGTGGGCTCCTTCGAGGACCACGGTCTTATCTACCGCGAAGCCGGTGGGCGTCCCGTGCGGACCGAAATCACTTAGACCGAGTCAGGTCCGTGGTCGCCGGACCCTCAAGCAATGTTCCATCCGGAGCGAACCGCGAAGCATGCAACGGGCACTCCCACGCCTGGTCCGTATCGTTCCAATTCACAATGCCACCAAGGTGGGTGCACACCGGCGACACCACGTGCTCGACACCGTCGACCACGCATCGTGCCTGCAAGTTCCACGGCGGCCCGCTGACTACACCGCCCTCGTCCGGCCTGGGGTCCCGGCGCCCGATTCGCGTTGCCGGAGTGACCCAGCCGCGGGCCAGGTTGAACCCGACCTCCAGGTTGGCGCTCAGAGCCGTTGTCATTCCAGCCAGTTCGTGTGGGCTCCAGCTCGCGAACGCACCTGCCCAGTCCATCCGGCCACCCAGGATGCGGCTGGACAGCGCCAGCGCGGCGGCCGGGCCATTGGTCATCCCCCACTTGTTGAAACCCGTTGCAACGAAGATTTTTTCATTGCTCGGCAGAATCGGGCCCACATACGGCAGCTGATCGATCGGTGTGTAGTCCTGCGCCGACCAGTAGTGCGTCTTCGCCGCACCGGGAAAGTGCCTTCCGGTCCACTCGTCGAGTTCGGCGAGCGCCACCGACGGGCTCTTCTGGCGACCCACCGGATGCCCCGCTCCACCGACGATCAGAAGTTCCCCGTCGTCGGTGGGGGCGTAGCGGACCGAACGGGTCGGCGAGTCGGCCGAGATCATCATCGATCGAGGAATCGACCCTGGCACCTGGTAGGCCATGCAGTAGGAGCGACTCGCTTTCAGTCTGGCGAAGTAGCCGCCGCGGTCGAGAATCGGGATGCCGGTCGCCAGCACCAGCTGTCGCGCGAAGACCTCGGCGTCCGCCTGGGTACCGTCGTCGGTCGGTTCTCCCGCACCGGTGTCGACGTGCAGCCGTAGCCCGTCCCCGCTTCCGGCCACTTTGCGGACCCGTGCGCCCTCCACCAGCCGCCCGCCGCGATCCAGCAGTTCCATGACCAGGCTGTCTAGGAACGGGACCGGATTGAACTGCGCCTGATCTGGTAGACGAACCCCGCCGTAGAACGAGAAAGGAACGTCGGCACGGTCGTCCCATGTGACGGGCAGGCCGACGGCACCGCAGGCCAGCCATTCCGCACGCGCCGACGGCACGCCCCGCGCCGACTGGGCGTAGGTGTAGGCGTCCTCGCGCTGCACATCGATTCCGTGAGTGTCGCAGTGGTGCAACACCCACTCCATCCCCTCGCGATTGCCCTCGACGTAGGCCTTGGCGGTGGCCTTGCCATGCCGCGCAAGAATTTTGCTCAGATGAGTACTCTGCAGCAGGCTGAGCTTCGCGGTCGTGTTCCCGCTAGCTCCGGCCCCGACCGTTCTGGCTTCCAGCACCAGTACGTCCTCACCGGCCCGCGCCAGCAGCACCGCCGTTATCAAGCCGGTGATACCGGCCCCGACCACCACGGCGTCGGCGGATCCTTCGACGCTGCCGGAGGTCCTGCCAGTCCACGGCGGGTTGCCGCGGTCGTCCAACCACAGTGACACCATGGCATACGAAGTACCCCGAGACCCTGGACCGAAACGGCAGGCCGCGAGGCGTTGGCGCGTCCGTCCAAGGTCGTATATTTCACGGAGCGACAGCCTTTTTCGGGTTCGTCGATCTCATGCGCCGATGTTTCAGCGGCGAACTGCCGGGTACCAGTGCACCGCGGCGCCCGAGTGATCTGCTTTGCGTCGCCGTCCAACGGGCCAGATCAAACTGGTTCGAATTCGTTTCCGGTCGTTCGCGGCCGAAAGGAGTACAACCCCAATGCGTAAGACACTTGCAGTCTGCTGCACAACCGCCGCACTCGCCCTTGGTGGCGCAGGCGTCGCGAACGCCTCCGTTGAGCAAGCACCGGTGCCGTCGTCGACGACCACCACGCTGGCCGACACCGACAACAACACTCATGAGAGTGACAACACCGGCCTGTGGGGCCTCGCCGGCCTCCTGGGTCTGGCCGGACTGGCCGGGCTGAAGCGTCGCAACAACACCGACGCCGCCGTCCAACCTGCCGCGACTCGCCGGCCCCCGGCGTAGCCCTGTCGCCAAACGCCCTCTGGCAGCGGTCCACCGCCGCCGGGGGCGTTTGCCTATGCGCCGATCATTTCGAATCGCTCGGTGCGGCTTGATTTTTCAGAACGACGTCGGTTCGCCGGGGCCGACGCGGGTCCTACAGCTGATTGCTGCCTACGGAGGGTGATCCCATCGACGCATTGGCATTCCTTCGCCAAGACCACCAGCTGTCTCGACCCGATCTGGCCGGCTACCCGCGCACCGCCGCTCCAAACCGCCAAACTCAGTCGCTCTCTTCGATTCGTTTGTTTACCAACGCATTACGTCCACGTACCGGTGCCAGGAAATACACGGCAAGCACCACAACCCAGGACAGCAGACTCAGCCACAGCTGACTTCGGGTGGAACGGTCGAAACCCATCTGCACAAGAACCGCGACGATTCCCACCGCGGTCAGCACTGACAACACCGGGAACAGCCACATCTTGACCCGCAATGACTCCGCCGATGCTCTGCGCCGCAACACGATCTGCGAGACAGCGATCAGCAGGTAGACGAACAGGATGACCGCACCGGAAGAGTTGAGCAGAAACAGGAACACGGTGTTGGGCGCCAGCCAGGCCATCAACACGCACAGAAAGCCCACCACCGAAGAACAGACGATAGCGGTCGCGGGCACACCGCGACCGCTGAGCCGCACCAATCGCGCCGGCGCCTCGCCACGGCCGGCGAGCACGAACAGCATCCGAGATGCGGTGTACAAGCCCGAGTTCAGGCAAGACAGTACCGCCGTCAGCACCACCGCATTCATGATCTGATCGGCCCAGGGCAGACCCATGTGCCGCAGCGCCGCCACATAGGGCGAGGCGCCGAGCTCCACCGAGTTCCACGGCATGATGATGACCAATAGCAGCACGGAGCCGACGAAGAAGATGACGATGCGGGCGACCACCGACCGCGTCGCTCGGGTGATCGCCCGCGCGGGATCGCGGCTTTCCGCCGCGGCGATGGTGACGACTTCGGCTCCCACCATCGAAAAGATCACCACCACGATGGCGGCGAATACGGCCGCGACGCCCTTGGGAAAGAAGCCGCCATGGGCGGTCAGGTTGGAGAAATCCAGACGAGCGCCGGGCAGCAGCCCGAAAACGAATGCCGTTCCCACTCCCAGGAAGATCACAATCGTCGCGACTTTGATTCCGGCGAACCAGAATTCGAACTCGCCGAAGGACGACACCGAGAACAGGTTGGTGGCCGTCATCAACACCATCAGGCCCAGAGCGGACAGCCACAGCGGTGCCGGAAACCAGTAATTCAGCACCTTTCCGCCGGCGACCGCTTCGAACCCGACTACGATGACCCAGAAGTACCAGTAGAGCCAGCCGACAGAGAATCCGGCCCACCCGCCCAGCGCGGTTGCGGCGTAATCGGCGAACGACCCGGTCGACGGATTGGCCGCCGCCATCTCCCCCAGCATCCGCATCACCAGGACGATCAGCAGACCGCAGATGGCGTAGGTCATGAACGCGGCCGGACCGGTTTCGGAGATCACCACCCCGGAACCGACGAACAACCCGGCACCGATCACCCCACCGATCGCGATCATGCTGAGCTGGCGCTGCGAAAGTCCTTGTTTCAGCGTGGCGTTGTTGTCTTCCTGGTTGTCCAGGTCGTCCCGGGCGTCCCGCATCTCCGGACGCTAGCAGCTGAGCCGGCTCAGGATCACGCCGTCGTTACGACTGTCTTGCGATACGGCGTGGCAGGGGCGTCAATGCGCGCTCGGCGCGGCATTATTGACCATCGTGGCCGACCTGACCCGACGCTCGGTGCTGCGCATGGGTGCCGGCGCCAGCGCCGCAGCGGCCGGCGGCTGGGCGCTGAGCGCTCTGCTCGACCCGCTCACCACGCTGGCCGCGCCCACGGCGCCGGCTCCGTTCGACCCGCCGACCGCGGGCAAGACGTTGCCGACCAAGCTCACCGGCTCGTTCGTCTCCGCCGCCCGTGGCGGCATCAAGACCAACTGGGTGATCGCGATGCCGCCCGGTCAGACCAAGATGCTGCGACCGGTGATCGCGTTGCACGGCAAAGACGGCGACGCGAACATGATGCTGGACTGCGGTGTGGAGGATGCGCTCGCGCACCTGGTCAACGAGGGCAAGCCACCGTTCGCCGTGGTCGGCGTGGACGGCGGTGCCAGCAGCTACTGGCACCGGCGAGCCAACGGCGAGGACTCCGGCACCATGGTGCTCGAAGAGCTGTTGCCGATGCTGACGTCGATGGGCATGGACACCTCGAGGGTGGGATTCCTGGGCTGGTCGATGGGCGGCTACGGTGCGTTGCTCCTGGGCGCCCGGCTGGGACCGGCGCGTACCGCCGGCATCTGCGCGATCAGTCCGGCGCTGTACATGTCCTATATCGGCACCGCTCCCGGGGCATTCGACAGCATCGACGACTGGAACCGCAACACCGTGTTCGGCTTACCGGTGCTCAACTCGATTCCCGTCCGGGTCGACTGCGGCATCGGCGACCGCTTCTTCTTCGCCTCCAGCCAATTCGTGAGCCAGCTCAAGAAGAAACCGGCCGGCAGCTTCTCCCCGGGCGGGCATGACGTCGACTACTGGCGTGCCCAACTACCGGGCGAACTGGCCTGGATGGCGACCTAACCGATGACCCAGGCGGACCTCCCCAAGCCCCCGTTTCGCCCGGACATCGAGGGGCTGCGTGCCGTCGCAGTTATCGCCGTCGTGCTCTATCACACAGGCATTCCCGGTATCGGCGGCGGCTACATCGGCGTCGACGTCTTCTTCGTGATCTCCGGCTTCCTGATCACCGGACTGCTCCTGCGTGAGGTGCAGAGCAGCAAAACCGTTGCGCTGGGCCGCTTTTACGCGGCACGCGCGCGCCGCCTGCTGCCAGCCGCGGCCACCGTCGGCATCGTCACCGCGGTCGCCGCGGCCGCCGTGCTGCCGCCGTTGCAGGCCCGGCGGGTGTTCATCGACGGCATCGCCAGCATGTTCTACGTCGGCAACTACCGATTCGCCGCCCAGAACACCGATTACATGATCGCCGACCTGCCGCCCTCGCCGTTTCAGCACTACTGGTCGCTGGGCGTGGAGGAACAGTTCTACCTGGTGTGGCCGGCGCTGATCATCGGCACCGCGTGGTTGGCGCGACGCGTCACCCGTGGCGACACCACACACACCCTGCCCTACGCGGTGGTCGTGGCGGTCGTCGGCGCGGCATCACTGGCAGCGGCGATGATCTGGACCCACACCTCGCCACCCTGGGCGTTCTTCTCGCTACCCACCCGGGCCTGGGAACTGGCCGCCGGCGGCCTGGTCGCCCTGACAATCACGCAGTGGAAACGGCTGCCGCTGTTGCCCGCGACCGTGGCGGGCTGGGGCGGCTTGACGCTGATCCTGCTGACCTGCACCCAGCTGGGCCCTCACACGCCCTATCCCGGCACCTCGGCGCTGCTTCCGGTGCTGGGCACCGCCCTGGTTATCGGGGCCGGTTGCGTCACCGGCGGCATGGGCGTCGGACGGGTGCTGTGCCCGCCGGCGATGCGGGCGATCGGCCGCGTGTCCTACTCCTGGTATCTCTGGCACTGGCCGGTCCTGCTGCTGCTGCCGCCGCTGCTCGGCGACCCCGGCGGACTGCCGGGCCGGCTGGCCGCGACCACCGTGTCCGCCGGATTGGCTGTCATCACCATGCACGCCGTCGAGAATCCCGGCCGGTTCGCCGCGGCGTTGCGCCGTTCCGCGAAGGCGAGCCTGGCCGTCGCCGGCGCCGCCAGCGCAGTCGCGGCATGCGCGTGCGCGGTGTTGCTGACGGCCGTACCGGCCCCGGTTGGACACGGCGCCGCCGCCCCGCAAGCGAAGATCGTTGCGTTGCCCCCCGCTCCCGACCCACACCTCAGTCCACAGGAAGCGGCGGTCCGGCAGGCGTTCACCCAAGCCCGCGAGATGCTTGCGGCGGCTGCGAGTCAGCGCGCCGTGCCGTCCAACCTCAATCCGCCACTGGCCGCAGCGCCGGCCGACAAGGCGGCGGTGTTCGTCAACGGCTGCATGCGGTCCTGGCGTGATGTGGGTCAGAGCGAATGCGCTTCGGTGAAAGGGGACTCAAAAGAGGACGGGGCGACCGCAAGCACCGTCGCGCTCATCGGCGACTCCCACGCGGCGATGTGGGACCCGGCCCTTCAGCAGGTAGCCGAGCAGCGGCACTGGCGACTGGAGACCATGGCCAAGGTAACCTGCCCGTTTCTGGACATCCCCATCGTCAGCCCCTATCTGGGTCGTCACTACACCGAGTGCGAGCAGTGGCGCGGGGAGATCGTGGGCCGGCTCGCGGCCGAGCGACCCCGACTGGTGATCTTGAGCATGAGCCGGCGCTACCACGCCGACTTCAGCTTCGCCTCCTACGATCCGGCGTGGATCGACGCCCTGGCCACGGTGGTGGCCCAGTTACGCGGCATGGGCTCGAAAGTTCTAGTGCTGGGTCCGGTTGCCGACCCGCAGTCATCGGCGCCGACATGCCTGTCCGCCCACCTGGACGACGCCGGTGCGTGCGCACCGAAGCGTTCGGTGGCGGTCAACGCAGACGGCGTCGGCGCCGAAGAACGGGTGACGACCGCAGCCGGCGGCTCCTATGCGGACTTGACCGACCTGTTCTGCGACCCGCAGCGCTGCCCACTGGTCGTCGGGGACACCCTGGTGTTCCGCGACGACAACCACATCACCACCGAGTACGCGCGACTGCTGTCCCCGGTCGTCGGCGCGCTGGCCGATCGGGCCATAACAAATGAATGACACTCCAGGGGAATATCTGCGAATGAACCATGCGATGACCCCGAACGTGATACCAATAGAAGGGTTTTGGAGGTTTTGAAATGAGTCCGATGCTGTTGGTGCTGCTCTCCGCAGCCGCGCCGGTCGCCGGGCTTGGTCTGGTGCAATTGCAAGCGCGCCTTGAACGTTGGGATTACGAGAGGCACGCGGAAGACTGAAGCCGCGGCGGCGCAACTGAATACGTTCCAGCGGCGAGCGCTCGGCGTCTCACCTCGACTTACCGAGACAATTGCCAGCGAATGAGCGGCACCATCTTCTCCGCCAGGTACTCATGCCCCGCATCGTTGGGATGTACCCCGTCGGATCCGATCAGATCCGGCCGATCCACGAACCAGCGGTCGCCGATCGGGTCCACGAAGTCCGCTCCCGCGGCCCACGCGGCTCCGGCCAGCACGTCGCGAATCACCAGAATCGGTACCGGTACCTCGGCGGTCGGCCACGGCGGTCCGATCACCAGGAACCGCGCCGACGGCGCCAACCGACGGGCCAGAGCGAACGTGGCGTGTACGCGCTGGGCCAGCAAGACGGGGTCGACATCCTGGTCGTTGCGGGATCCGAAGAACACCACCAGCACGTCCTCGGGTTTGACCACCCTGGCGGTCAGATCCTGGAAGATGCTGCCGTGGTCGCCGACAGCTCCGTACCCGGCTCTGCCCTCGGCGGCCACGTCGCTGGCGATCCGCAGGCCGGGTGCGGTGAGCGTCCGCCAGGTTCGCGCGGTCCACGAGTTCGGTCCCAGTCCGCCCTCGTTGGTGCCTGTGGTGTACGAATCACCGATCACGGCAACCGGTTTGAGCCGCAGGTCCAACGTCAGGGACCGGTACGGCCGCTCTCGGACAGGATCGACCAGCCATGCCGAGGCCACCGCCACCAGCACGGCGACGCTGACGGCGACGGTGCCCAGCCGAGTCACTGCGACCTCCACTGCAAACGCCTGGAACGGGTCTACACGAATCGTACGAGGGTCCCAGCCGAACCAGCGGTCAACTCGCTTGCGGCCCCGATAGTTCGGGGCGCCCCCTCACCCCGCCCGCGAGGCAACCTCGGAAAGCGCCCCGTCGATCGGATGCCGTTTGGTGATGGGCGAGTCATCGGGCTGGGTGCCAGCCGGCGCGGCCCTGGCGCCGATCATCCTGCGCATCCAGCGACGGGCCGGCTCTTCGACGAAGTGGTACATCAGGCTCGACAGCAGCAGCGCGATCACGACCAGCCCGATGACATTCCATTTCCAGGGGTTGTCCTGCGGCGTGAGCTCGAATTGCAGCACCGCCCATCCCCACCCCGTATGCACCAGCTCGTGAACCATGTACAGACAGAACGAGATCTCCCCGCCGTACACCATCACACGCGTCGACAGCACCCACGGCAGGCTGCCCAGACCGATCGCGAGCGTGATCACCAGCGGCACGAACAGCACGTCGACGACACCACCGCTGTCCACGACGCCGCTGATCGGATGTGCGTCGAACCAGTAGAGGATGCCCACCATCGCGACCACGAGCAGCAGCGACAGGTATCCGGCGACATGCCGGGCCCGGGTGCTCAGGCGCAACCTGCGCACTGCGGCACACGCCAGCGCGCCGGCGACGAACTGGGTGACGATGCGGGGCAGCCAGCTCCACGGCGTGTAGAAATAACCGCTGGCCAGTAACAACACCACCGGCGGCAGGCAGGCTGCGAAGGCCAGCACCATCAGGGTGCGCGCCCGGGTCGTCCGCTCCAGCCGCAGCACCACCAGCACGATCACGCCGAACA
This sequence comes from Mycobacterium gordonae, assembly GCF_017086405.1. NCBI lineage: Bacteria > Bacillati > Actinomycetota > Actinomycetes > Mycobacteriales > Mycobacteriaceae > Mycobacterium > Mycobacterium camsae. The sequence goes on along the minus strand of NZ_CP070973.1, from coordinate 1,093,373 downwards.
GCAGGTAGGCCAACCATTCCGCGCTGATCGACCACGCCGGCCCGTCCCAGGAGGTGTTGTCGAAGAACGGCTCGAACCACAACTGGACCAGCAGCACCTGGCGCACGTAGCTGATCGCGGTGAGGTCCCTGACCTCAGGTAACGGCACGTGCCCGACGTGCAGGCTGAGGATCACGATCAGGGCGGCCAGGTGCATGGTGAGCAGGTACACCGGCCACACCCTCGCCAGCCGCAGCCACAGGAAATGCACGGTGGCCCGCGTCGACCATTCCCCTCCCATGCGGTCGAGGTAGTTCCAGGTCAGCACGAAGCCGCTGAGGATGAAGAACAGGTCGACGCCCTGGGCACCGCAATTGAGCACCGGCGCCAGGTTCTCGCGAAACTCGGGCGACGCATCCGTCAGCATCGGGCGGAAGTGGAACAACACCACCCACAGCGCCGCGACAATGCGCAGACCGGTCAGGGCCCTGATCTCCCCGCGGATCTCGGCCTTCATCTCTACGCTGCGCACGAGGTTCTTTCCGCCTGGACTCTTGCTCACTGCTCTTTGTCGCGTCAACCTGCCCCCCGACTAGCAACCGGCAGCCTAACAGCGGGACCGTCGGGGGCGGTCGACGAGCCGCTTCTTAGCAAAGAGTTAGTCGTGGCTACCGGTCCCCTTATGTTTAGCGGGCACTTTAGGGTGCAGGGTTTTGGGTCTTGCACAAGAGGTATGCACCACGGGGAAATGGGGCTCTTTGATGACTACCGCGATCACAGGACGCGTTTCAAGCACCGCCGAGTGTAACGGCGCCCAGATTCGGGCGCACTGCCGCCACCTGGCCACCGTGGTCACCATCGCCGGCGAGATCGATGCCGTCAATGTCGACCAGATCGGCGAGCACATTCGGCGCTTCGTGCTCAGCGACAACCCGGTGGTACTCGATCTGAGCGCGATCACCCATTTCTCGTCGGCCGGAATGGGGCTGTTGTGCGTGCTCGACGAGGAATGCCGCGCCGCCGGTGTGGAGTGGATGATCGTCACCAACCCCGTCGTCGGCATGCTGCTGGGCGACCCCGCCGAGACGGCGTATCCGGTGACCGGTTCTGTTCACGAGGCGCTGCGCTACCTCGCCGACGGCATCAACTGGCGTCGCCAGCTGGTCCTGCCACTGGTCAAGAAGTCCGCTTAGACCGCCATAGCCGAATCACGCCGAGCACGGCGAGAATTCCGGCAACTGTCGCCAACAACAGCGTCAGCACCCATTGCTGCGGGTCGTAGACCACCGACATGGTGGCCGGCTGCCCGTCGGCCACCGGTGCCACCGCAATCGTCGAGCGCGTCTGCAACCAGCTGACACCCGTTGCCACCAGGGCAGCGGCTGCCAACGCCAACTCCACCGTTGCGCGGGCGGTCACAGGATCGACTCGTTGTCGTCGTCGTGGGGGTCCAGTTCGTCGGCGACTTCGGCGACATACGGACCCATCCGCCGCTCCACCAGCGGGGTCAGCGCGTCCCGCAGATGGCGGTGCCGACGCGCCCAGGCCTGCGCGGTGCGGCCGCCGCTCAACTTCAGGCCGATCCCGTACCGGCCGCGCGGCACGCCCACCAACTCGCCCAACGCCCGCGCCGACTGCCACTTGGCCAGCGGCTTGTCGGACTTCACCGAGTTCTCGGCTTCGGGGAATACTTTCACGATCTCGCGCACCAGGATCGTCTCGGTGCCCTGGCGCAGCGCATCCTCGGTCAATTCGACCGAAGTGTGAATCCGCGCCGCCTTGACCTGCAGCGCCACGAACGCCGACACCAACACCAGGAATACGGAGGGAACCAAGAAGGAAATCGGGACGTGGTTGACGTGCTGGATGTAGATCAGCGACGCCGCCGACAGCGGTCCCGCCAACACCCAGTACCAGCTGGCACCGGGTTCGTAAAACAGCGGCTTCTCCCGGGGTGGTGGTGAGCCCATCTGAGCCTCCGTCACGCGAGCCACCTCGCCGCGTCGGCGGCCCAGTACGTCAGCACGAAATCAGCCCCCGCTCGTCGAATACTGGTCAACGACTCCAGCGCCGCAGCACGTTCGTCGATCCAATTATTGGCAGCCGCCGCACAAATCATCGCGTACTCCCCCGAAACTTGGTAGGCCGCCACCGGAACCGGCGAGATGTCAGCGGCCGCCGCCAGCACGTCCAGGTAGCCCAATGCCGGTTTCACCATCACGATGTCGGCGCCTTCATCGAGGTCCAGTTGGACCTCGCGGAGTGCCTCCCGGGCGTTGCCCGGCTCCTGCTGATAGGTGCGCCGGTCGCCACACAGGCTCGAGGCCACGGCCTCCCGAAACGGACCGTAGAACGCCGAGGCGAACTTGGCGGCATACGCGAGGATTGCGACGTCGGAGTGGCCCGCCGCGTCCAGCCCGTCCCGGATCGCGCCCACCTGACCGTCCATCATGCCGCTGGGACCCACCACGTGTGCGCCCGATTCCGCTTGCGCCACCGCCAGTTCCACATATCGGTGCAACGTGGTGTCGTTGTCTACCCGGCCGCGCCCGTCAAGAACACCGCAGTGCCCGTGGTCGGTGAACTCATCCAGACAGGTGTCGGCCATCAGGACGGTCGCGTCGCCGAGATCCTTGGCCAGATCTCGCACCGCCACGTTCAGGATGCCGTCGGGATCGGTGCCTGCCGAACCAACCGGGTCCTTGTCCTGCTCACGCGGCACACCGAAGAGCATCAGCCCACCGACTCCGGCGGCCACCGCATCGGCGGCCGCACTGCGCAACGAGTCGCGGGTGTGTTGCACCACGCCCGGCATCGACGATATCGCCCGTGGTTCGCCGATACCGTCGGCGACGAACATCGGCAGCACCAAATGCCTTGGCTCCAAGGATGTTTGCGCCACCAGCCGGCGCAGAGCCGGGGCGGAACGGAGCCGGCGCGGTCGCTGCCGGGGGTACGCCACGTTGTCTCCTAGCCGCCTACGTTGACTCTGCGTTGAGGACGGAGACCACTCGGGCGGTTGCGCCACTGACGCAGAGTCAACGCACAGTGGGTCACCGTCTGCGGCTCTTCTTGCGCGGCGGCGGCAGGGCGCCTTCGGCGCGCAACCGGGCCGCGTGTTCGGCCAGCGCGTCGACCAGCGGACCCACCGCGGCGGTCTCCGGCTGGACGTCGACCCGCAGGCCGAATTCGGCTGCGGTCTCCGCGGTCTTGGGGCCGATGCAGGCGATGATGGTCCGCGCGTGCGGCTTGCCGGCGATGCCGACCAGGTTGCGCACGGTGGAGCTGGAGGTGAAGCACACCGCGTCGAAGCCACCCGTCTTGATCATCTCCCGGGTGGACGCCGGCGGCGGAGCGGCCCGCACGGTGCGGTAGGCGGTGACGTCCTCGATCTCCCAGCCACGCTCGCGCAGTCCCTCGGCCAGGGTCTCGGTCGCGATGTCCGCGCGCGGCAGCAGCACCCGGTTCACCGGGTCGAAAATGCTGTCGTAGGGCGGGAATTCGTCCAGCAGCCCCATTGAGGACTGTTCACCCGACGGCACCAGTTCGGGGCTGATGCCGAAGGCACGAACCCGGTCTGCCGTCGACTCGCCGACGCAGGCGATCTTGACTCCGGAGAACGCGCGGGCGTCCAGACCGAATTCGCCGAACTTCTCCCACACCGCGCGCACGGCGTTGGTGGAGGTGAACACCACCCATTGGAAGCGGCCGTCCACCAACCCCTTGACCGCGCGCTCCATCTGCGCGGGACTGCGCGGCGGCTCGACGGCGATGGTCGGCACCTCGATGGGCAGCGCGCCGTAGGACGTCAGCCGCTCGCTCATCTCACCGGCCTGGTCCTTGGTGCGCGGCACCAGCACCGTCCAGCCGTATAGCGCCCGGCTCTCCCACCAGTTCAGCTTCGCCCGGCTGGCCACCGTCTTGCCGATGGTCACCACCAGCGGTCCGGTCAACGGACCGGCCGGGTCCGTCCCGCCGCCCAGCACGGCCGGGTCGGTCAGTCCCTGCAGCGTGGTCTCGACCGATCGCTGCTGGCAGGTGGTGCCCTGCGCGGTCACCACACACGGCGTGCCGTCGGACAGCTCGTGGTCGATCAGGGTGCGTGCGGCGTCGGCCAGATGCGACGCCGTGGCCTGCAGGATCAGCGGACCGGGGGCGGCGGCCAGCGCCTCCCAATCCACGTCACCACGGACGTCGGCGACGGTGTGCGAGGAACCCAGCGGCAACCCGGCGTAGGTCGGGACGGCGCTGGTCGCGGCCAGGCCGGGCACGATCTCCACATGCAGGTGCGCGCGGGCGACGGCGTTCACCTCGGTGATCACCGCGTCCACCGACAACGGGTCACCGGCCACCAGCCGGACGACGTCGACGCCCGAGCGGGCCTCGGTCGTCAGCGTCTTGGCGACCTCGGCGGGATCGCCGAGCGCGGGACGGATGTCGGGTCCTTCGGAGATCACCGCGGCGACGGTTTCCGGGCTCGACGAACCGGCGGCGGCATCGGAGCTGGCCGGCGTCGTCTCGGCGGGCGCCGGGCCGGACACCGGCGGCAGGTCCCTGCCGATCAGCGCCAGCACCGCCTCGGGCACATCGGGGTCGGTGAACACCAGGGCTGCGTTCGCCAGCACCGTGGCAGCCCGAGTGGTCAGTAGACCGGGGTCGCCTGGACCGGAGCCCACAAAAGTGATGCGGCCCGGTGTCGGCTTACGCCCTCGCGTCATCGTTGTCGCTCCCAAGTCTCTTTCAACTCCCTCGCGCGGGGTCTTCCCGCGCTCCCCACATCAACTCTGCGGCGCCCAGTTCGAACAACTCCGCGGCAACCGAGAGGCCCAACTCCCGTGCCCGATCGGAGGTGCCGATTCCGGACGCGCGGATCACATCGGATCCGTCGAGTGCCGCCACGCAGCCGCGCAGCGACAGCTCTTCGAAGACCCGCCCCTCCTCATCGATGGACTCGACCACTTCCGCGATCGCGCCCACCGGTGCCGAGCAACCGGCCTCCAGTTCGGCGAGCAGGGCACGCTCCGCGGTGACCGCCGCACGTGTGTCGGCGTCGTCCAGTGCCGCCAACACAGCCGCCAAACGACTGTCGTCGGATCGGCACTCGACGGCGAGAGCACCCTGAGCTGGTGCTGGCAACATCTGCACCGGCTCTAGCGTCTCGGTGACGTCGTCGAGACGACCCAGTCGGGCCAACCCGGCCCGGGCCACCACGACGGCGTCAAGATCACCACTACTCACCCTGTTCAACCTGGTATCTAGGTTGCCTCGTAGGGGGCGGATTTCCAAACCGAGACCCAATGCTCTAAGCTGTGCGGCCCGCCGTGGCGAGGAGGTGCCGACCAGCGAACCGGCCGGCAACTCTCCCAGCACCAGCCCGTCACGGGCCACCAGTGCGTCACGGGGGTCGTTGCGTGGCGGTATGGCGGCAATGGTGAACCGGGGGTCGGGCGCGGTCGGCAAATCCTTGTGCGAGTGCACGGCGGCATCGACGTGACCCTGCTCCATCGCCTCGCGCAGCGCGGTGGTGAAAACCCCCACACCCAACTCTTCGATCGGCGCCGACGATCGGTCGCCGGCTGTGCTGATCGTCACCAACTCGGCGGGATGGCCGCTGGCGATCAAAGCGTCCCTGACGGTCGCGGCCTGGGTGGTGGCCAGCAGGCTGCCCCGAGTGCCTATCCGGATCACGTGTGCCAATCGGTCACTCGGCCGAAGGATTGTCGAATTCCGTTGCCAGAACTTGCAGTTCGCCAGCTGTGGCGACAGCGTCGACAGCGGTCTGTTCCAGTTCGAACAGCTCGCGCAGCGCCTCTGCGTAGCTGTCGCCGCCGGGCGCACTGGCCAGCTGCTTGATCCGCACGGTGGGTGCGTGCAGCAGCTTGTCCACCACCCGTCGCACCGTGCGGGCCACCTCTTCGCGCTCGGCGGTGGCCAGCCCGGGCAGCCGGTTGTCCAGGCGCAGCAACTCGGCCTCGACGACGTCGGCGGCCCGCTGACGCAGAGCGGTGACCGTCGGGGTGACCTCGGCCATCCGCTGCCCGGTCAGATACGCCGCGACCTCGGCGGCGACGATGTGGCGGGCCGCGTCGACGTCGGCGGCCGCCGCGTGGGCCGACGGTTCGTGTTGCACCCGGTCCACGTCGACCACCAGCACACCGGGGAGTCCGGCCACCGCGGGGTCGACGTCGCGGGGCATGCCGAGATCGCAGATGACCAGAGGCTCCTCGGCCTCGTCGCGACGGGCGTTGACCAGGGCGTGATGGACGTCGGCCAGTGACACCACCGGGCTGACCGCCCCGGTGCAGCTGACCACCACATCGGCGTCGCCCAGCGCGTGGGTCAGCCGATCGAGCGTCAGCGCCTCGGCCGGTATGCCCGATGCCTCGATCCGGTCCGCCAGCCGCGCGGCCCGGGCCAACGACCGGTTCAGCACGTGCACCCGGCCGATGCCGGCCCGGGTGAGGTGGGACGCCGCGAGGGCACCCATCGATCCGGCGCCGACCACGGCGGCGGTCTTGCCGGCGAGGGTGCCCAGCTTGCGTTCGGCGATGCCGAGGGCCACCGACACCACCGAGGCGCCGGCGGCGTCGATCGCGGTTTCGGAGTGCACCCGCTTACCCACCGACAGCGCGCGCTGGGCCAGTTCGTGCAGCACTCTCCCGACTGCGCTGTTGGCTTCGGCCGAGGCATAGGCGCGGCGCACCTGCCCCAACACCTGCTGTTCGCCGACCACCGCCGAGTCCAGCCCGCTGGCCACGGCGAACAGATGCTCGACGGCGGCCTCGCTGTAGCGGACGTAGGCATGCTTGGTCAGGTCGCCCATCGGCAACCCCGAATACTCGGCCAGCACCTGCCCGATCACCGACAGCCCGCCGTGAAACGCCTCGACGACGGCATAGACCTCGACGCGGTTGCACGTCGAGAGCACCATGGCCTCGCTTACCAGCGGCGACTGCAGCACCGAGTCGACGATCTTGGTCTGATCGAACTCGTCGATACTGAGTTGTTCCAGCACAGAGACCGGCGCACTGCGGTGCGAAACCCCGAAGAGCAGGATGCTCACGGCAGCATCACCTGGCCCGCTCCCTTGCAGCGTTGGAAAGTGAACTACTACCTACGGTAGACGCTTGTCAGGTGGCCCACCAAATATCCGGCGCTCACGACCGCCGGACGGCGAGGTCAGCCCGCAATCGGGGTTCGTCGACCTCCCAGTAGCTGTGCTCTCGGCCGTCGAGCAGCACCACCGGCAGCCGATCGCCGAATTCGGCCCTCAGCTCGGGCTTTCCGGCCTGCGCGGCGGCGTCGACGTCCGTGCTGAGCAGGTCGAAGCCGAGTTCTTCGGCCAGTTCGGCCAGCTGCGCGTGCATCCGGTCACAGATCGCGCAACCGGCGCGAGTCAGCAGTTGCACCTGCGATCGGCGGGCGGACGTGACCATGGCCACCAGTGTCGCATTCGCCCCGCCTCGGGCGGATAGGGTTGGTATCGGCTCGACAGCGTGCAGCGACTTGGGAGGTTTGGCATGGCTTCCTCTGAATATGTGAGCGGTCGCGTCGATCTGGAGGCCTTGGCCGCCAACGCCAGTGCCGAACGGGCGCTGGAGGGGCTGCGTGCAGATTCCGAAACCGAACGTCCGCAGCCGCCCGTCGATCTGACCGCCGCCGCCTTCTTCGATGTGGACAACACGTTGGTGCAGGGTTCGTCGGCAGTGCACTTCGGCCGGGGGCTGGCCGCCCGGGACTACTTCACCTACCGGGACGTGCTCGGATTCGTCTACGCGCAGGCCAAGTTCCAGGTGCTCGGCAAGGAGAACAGCCAGGATGTCGCCGCCGGCCGGCGCAAGGCGCTGGCCTTCATCGAGGGCCGGTCGGTCGATGAACTGGTGCGACTCGGCGACGAAATCTACGACGAGATCATCGCCGACAAGATCTGGCCCGGCACCCGCGAACTCACCCAGATGCATCTCGACGCCGGCCAGCAGGTGTGGCTGATCACCGCCACCCCATACGAGCTGGCGGCAACCATCGCGCGCCGGCTCGGCCTGACCGGCGCCCTGGGCACCGTGGCCGAATCGGTCGACGGGATCTTCACCGGCAGGCTGGTGGGCGACATCTTGCACGGGACCGGCAAGGCACATGCGGTGCGTTCGCTGGCGATCCGGGAGGGACTCAACCTCAAGCGCTGCACCGCATATTCCGACAGTTACAACGACGTGCCCATGCTGTCCCTGGTGGGCACCGCGGTCGCGATCAACCCGGACGCCCGCCTGCGCAGCCTGGCCCGCGAGCGGGGCTGGGAAATTCGCGACTTCCGCACCGCACGCAAGGCCGCGCGCATCGGGGTGCCGTCCGCCCTGGCGCTGGGGGCGGCCGGCGGCGCGCTGGCGGCTCTGGCATCCCGGCGCCAATCACGCTGATAAGCTGCGCCGCTGAGCTAACTCTTCGATCGGAAAGCGGCGGCATGACTGTTCCCCAGGGGGCCGAAGGAATCATCGGTAAGCACTACCGGCAGGAAGACTACTTCGTGGTCGGACGCGAAAAGGTCCGTGAGTTCGCCCTTTCGGTCAAAGACGAGAACCCGATTCATCACAGCGAAGCCGTCGCCGCAGCGGCCGGCTACGACAAGCTGCCGGCCCCACTCACATTCCTGGCCATCGCCGGTCGGCGCGTTCAGCTGGAGATTTTCACCAAATTCAGCATCCCGATCAACATCGCCCGAGTCATGCACCGCGACCAGAAGTTCAAGTTCCACCGCCCGATCGTGGTCGGTGATGAGTTGCACTTCGACACCTATCTCGACTCGGTGATCCAGTCCCACGGCACGGTGCTGGCCGAAATACGCAGCGAAGTGACCGACGGCGAAGGAAAGCCCGTGATCACCAGCGTCGTCACCATGTTGGGCGAAGCGGCGCAGCACGACGCCGAGGCCGAGGCCACGGTGGCTGCAATTGCATCCATCGGATAGCGGCCGGTAGCGTCGGATCAATGACAGAAGGCACCCAGCTGCAGCCGCCGGTCGAGGCGGTGCAGTCGCACTACGACCGTTCCAACGAATTCTTCAAGCTCTGGCTCGACCCGTCGATGACCTACAGCTGCGCCTACTTCGATGAGAACCCGAACATCGATGAGCCACAGACCAAGACGCTCGAAGAGGCACAGTTCGCCAAGCGCAAGCTGGCGCTGGACAAGCTGAACCTCGAGCCCGGCATGACGCTGCTCGACATCGGCAGTGGCTGGGGTTCGACGATGCGGCACGCCGTCGAGCACTACGACGTGAACGTCATCGGGCTGACCCTCAGCGAGAACCAACTCGCCCACTGCCAGCAGAAGTTCGACGAGATGGACAGTCCACGCCGCAAAGAGGTGCGCCTGCAGGGCTGGGAGCTGTTCGACGAGCCGGTCGACCGGATCGTCTCGCTGGGAGCCTTCGAACACTTTGCCGACGGCGCCGGCGACGCCGGGTACGAGCGCTACGCCACCTTCTTCAAGAAGTACTACAGCCTGCTGCCCGACGACGGGCGGATGTTGCTGCACTCCATCGTGGTGCCGACCGCCGAAGAGGGTAAGGCGATGGGGCTGAAGACCACGATGACCCTGCTGCGCTTCATCAGCTTCATCCTGAGGGAGATTTACCCCGGCGGTAAGCTGCCCCAGGTCGAGCAGGTCGACCGCTACTCGACCGAGGCCGGTTTCAAGATCGAGCGCCACCACTTCATCGGCAAGAACTACGTCCCCACCTTGAACACCTGGGCCGACGCCCTGGAAGCGCACAAGGAGAAGGCCATTGAGCTCAAGGGCGAGCAGGAGTACGAGACCTTCATGAAGTACCTGCGTGGCTGCTCGGACCTGTTCCGCGACGGCTACACCAACGTCTGTCAGTTCACCCTGGTGAAGTAACAGGACATCGCTGCGCGAGCAGGCGCAAAAGCCCCGGTTTCGGTTCGAAATCCGGGGCTTTTCCGTCTCTCTCGAAAATGTGGTGACCCAAAGTTGGTGCGTGATTGGGGTGCCGGTGTTAGGCAGCTCCGGTGAGCGGTTCGAGAATGACGTTGTAGCCAAGATTCTCCAGTTGCTTGATTGCTTTGGCTTTGGTCTGCCCAGGGTTGTGCCGGGTGTAGTAGTCGGGTCCTGGATCCTGGTAGAAGGCGCCATTGATCAGCATGTTGTAGGCGTCGGTGAGCATCTTGTGTTCGAGGGCAACCAAAGCGATCTGGCCGGTTGATGAGCGGCGCTTGGGTTTGTTCTGGTTATGGCGCTTGGGTAGGGGTCGGTGAGTGCCGGCGATACGTCGGTAGCGGACGCTGTAGTAGGTGTCGTTGCTGCGGGCCGCCGACAGGGCCGCAACACCAAGTGCGGCTTTGAGGTGACGGTTACCGGGCAGGATGGACGCCGATTTGACCCGGCCCGCGGATTCGTTACAGCCCGGCACCACCCCGGCCCAGGACGCCAAATGCCCGGCGGTGGGAAACACGCTCATATCGCCGCCGGTTTCGGCGATGAACACAGTGGCGACCAGCTCAGACCACCCCGGGATACTCATCAGCAGTTCCCGGGTCGCGCAAAAAGGTTCGATCACCTCCTCGATGCGCTCATCAAGACGGGCGAGGTCGGCGTCGTGGGCATCGAGGCGGTCAAGGTATAACCGCACCATAAACGCGTGATGGTCGGTGAATCGCCCACGCAGCGCGTCGGTGAGCTGCGGGATCTTCTTGCGCAGGGTCCCTTTGGCTAGATCGGCGAGCGTCGCCGGATCGCGCTGGCCGGCACACAGCGCTTCGAGCATCGCCCGCCCCGAGACGCCGATGATCTCTGAGGCCACCGCGGAGAGTTTGATCCCAGTGTCTTCCAGTAGCTTTTCGAGCCGCTGGATCTCTTTGGTGCGCTCGCGGGTAATCACGGTGCGCGCCCGGGTCAGGTCGCGCAACACCCGAATCGGCGGTGGCGGCACGAACGATGCGCGCAACAGCCCATGGGCTCCCAGATCGGCCAGCCACGCCGCGTCGGAGACATCGGTCTTGCGGCCGGGGACGTTGCGTGCCGCTTTGGCGTTGACCAGGGTCACGTTCAACTGCTCTTCGAGCAGGTAGTAAAACGGTTTCCAGTAGTCCGAGGTGGACTCGATCACCACACACTCAACGTGCTCGGCCACCAGATGCTCGCGCAACGCCAGGATCTCGTTGGTCATCGAGCCCCACGTGGTCACCGTCGTCGACGTCGCCCGTCGGCCCTGCCCCTGAACACGGATACATGCCTTGGCGTCCTTCTTGGAAACGTCGAGGGCCGCGCACCGCGCATAAACGACTTCCATGATTACTCACCTCCAAAACACGTGCTATCAAGGGTGTTTCGGGGAGAGCGAAAACAAAACAGGAGTCTCTCTCGCGTGCTCACAGGCAACAATCCACCGCCCCCGCAACCAACACAGGGGTGCTCTCCAGCCCCAAGCTGCTCGGCGTGCTCAGAGCAACACAGACGCAACGGGGTCAACCGAAACACCCCTCAAGGGTCGACCCGCCCGACTCGCTGCGCAACCACCTCACCAGGCCGAACGCGCCGCACTAATTTTCATCCTCCACCGCGGGGCGCAGCCCCCCAGATAGCTGCTCGCGGACTCAGCCGAAGAAAATGTTGCGACGGCCGGCGAGCAGCCGGTACAGCGTCTGCTGGATCGTCTCGCGCACCTGGTCGGTCAACTCGAAGGTGACCATCGGATCCTCGGCGTCGCTGGGCGCGTAATCGGCGGTCTGAATGGGCTCACCGAACGCGATCCGCCACTTGGACGGCAGCGGCACCAGACCCGCGGGGCCGGCCAGCGGGAACAGCGGCGTCACCGGGAAGTACGGCAGACCGAACAAGCGCGCCAGCAACTTCACATCGGTCAGCATCGGGTAGATCTCTTCCGAGCCGATGATCGAGCACGGCACGATCGGGGCCTTGGTGCGCAACGCCGCCGAGACGAAGCCACCGCGCCCGAACCGCTGCAACCGGTAGCGGTCCTCGAAGCGCTTGCCCAGCCCCTTGTAGCCCTCCGGGAACACCGCGGTGAGTTCGCCGGACGCGAGTAACCGGTGCGCGTCGGCCGTGCAGGCCATGGTGTGACCGGCTTTACGCGCGGCCGACGAGATCACCGGCAGGTCGAACACCATATCGGCGGCGAGCAGACGCAGGTCGCGTTGCGCCGGGTGTTCGTCGTGCACGGCCACCGACAGCATCAAACCGTCGAACGGAAGCACCCCGGCGTGGTTGGCGACGACCAGCGCCGCGCCGTCGCTCGGGATGTTCTCGATGCCGCTGACTTCGACCCGGAACCAGGAGTTGAAGAAAAATCTCAGCAAAGGCCGCACGATCGCGTCGTTGAAGTGCGGATCGAACCCGAATTCGTCGACGCTGTAATCACCGATCAGCCGTTGGCGGAAGAACCCGGCCACGGCGGCGACGCGCTGGGCAAGATCGTTCAGCGGTGGTTCGCCGGCGGAAACCCCTCCGGCCGCGCGGCGGTGCTCGTCGATCTCGCGGACGACGGCAGCGATCTCTTCGGCCGATGCGCGGCCACTGGGGTCGGTTAGCAGCGAGGGGTGCTGTCGCGATGCGTCGGTTCGCTGATCTGCACGGCGTCTTGCCGCTACGCGACCCCGATTGCTGTGCAGTGGAATAACATTCGCTCTGGTTTCACCCGCCACGTTGTTTACCCAAATCTTATCTACGACCCCGCCCACGGCATGGGATTTCGGCTACCCCAGCGCTGCGCCACCGCTATGGCACGACCCTCCCAGGAGCGTACCCGATGCGGGTCGATAATGGGAGTCAAGCTGCGGCCGCGCATGTAGTCGTCGAACGCGTCTGCCGTCGACCATTTCGGCTGGTATCCGAGCTCTGAACGCATCCTGGTGGTGTCCATCACACGGCCGTAACTCAGGTACGCGAATTGGTCGCGACTGATCTCGTTGTAGCGGTTCGCGCGCCGCAGCGAATCGAGGGCCCACACGCCGAATCCCGGTACTGGCAAGGGAATTCGGCCGGCCCGACGAATCGCCTGGGACAACATGATGATTCCGTCCGCGCCGATGTTGAAGGTGCCGGCCCTACCGGCCATCGCGGCGCGCTCCAGCGCGCCCAGCGCGTCCTGCTCGTGCAGCAGTTGCAGCCGAGCGTCGCGGCCGAACATGGTTGGCACCAAAGGCCCCGCGAGATACCGCGACAGTGAGGTGTCCATGGCCGGGCCGATCATGTTGGCCAACCGCAGGATGGTCACCGCGATGTCGGGCCGGCGCCGGCCCAAACCCCGCACGTAACCCTCGATGTCGAGGCTGTCCTTGGCAAACCCCTCGCGGAAGGGTCGGCGGCTGCTGCTGTCCTCGGTGAACATGACCGGGTCGTGCGGGCTCGACCCGTACACCTCCGACGTCGACTTCAACACCACCCGGCGTACCGACGGCGCCTTCTGACACGCGGCGAACAGCTGCATCGCGCCCATCACGTTGAGTTCCTTCAACGCGGCCGTGCCACCCGATCGCGGCGCGTACGAGGCCGCCGCCGCGTGCACCACCGTGTCGACGTCTCCGTTTCGAATCACCTTCGCGATGAAGGGATTTCGGATGTCGGCGCGGACGAACTCGGCGCGGCCCATCCGGCGCAACATGTCTTTGCTCGGCGCTATCGCATCGACCGCGATGACACGGTTGATGAGCGGGTTCTGCACCAGCCGAGCGGTCAGGTATCCGCCCAGGAATCGGCATGCGCCGGTGACCAACACCACCTTCGGGTAGTGCACCGTGTCAGCGTTTGGCTGCTGGCCGCCGGTTCCACCACCGTCCTGGCCGTTCGACGAATCCACCTTGACAGCCTAGCGACGAGGGGAAACGGAGGCGTTACGGACGGGTGACGGTACCCGCGGGCAGAACTTACTTGCCAAGTTTTCTGCGCTGCACCCGAGTGCGACGTAGCAGCTTGCGGTGCTTCTTCTTCGACATACGCTTGCGCCGCTTCTTGATTACTGAACCCATGAACTCCGCTATCTCACCGGCCGTCTAAGACCCCAAAAGGACCAAGCCACCTTACCGAACCCGGGGCCTGCAACACCAAACCGGCCGGATGCCCAGGGCTCACCGCATCTGGTAAAGCGGGCAAAACCGCAGCGTCCTACGCCGTGCGAAGATCGCCTAGCCGGCGTCGAAGTACGACGTCTCCAGCATGTCGTGGACCGCCTTGGCGTGGACCCGGAAGGACCGGCCGACCCGAACCGCGGGCAGCTCACCGTTGTGCACCAACCGGTACACCGTCATCTTCGACACCCGCATCAGCGCCGCCACCTCGGCGACGGTGAGGAATTGTGTCCGGGATTGCGCGGCGTCGGCCGAACCGGCCGCCTTACCTGCAGAATCCCGTGCCGACGGCCCATTCGTTGACGTCATCGCAACCCAATCGTGTCAGGCCCGCGCAATGCCAGCGGCTTCCCCTCCGCTGGCACCCACACGGGCATACAAAGAGGAGAATAGCGGGACTAGTGGGGTTACTGGTACTGGTGAGAGACAATCAGTCGAAATTTCTTGAATTATTCCGATGTAATTCTCAGCTGCTCAGAACGGTTTTTCGCGGCCTGCACGGCGGCGTCTACCGCCACCCGAAATCCGCCTCGTTCCAGCGCCTGCAACCCGGCCGCGGTGGTGCCGCCGGGTGAAGTGACCGACGCCCGCAGCTGCGCCGGCGAGGTGTCGACCCGCAGACCGATCGGCTCGCCATCGGCGGGCCGGCGGCCTTCGTCCATTCGTTCCAGCAGCATCGCCGCCGACCCAGCCATGGTCTGCGCCGCCAGATCCGTGGCAACCTGACGACTCAACCCCACCGCGACGCCGGCGTCCACCAATGCCTCGACCAGGAGGAAGAAGTACGCTGGGCCGGAGCCGGACACCGCCGTCACCGCGTCTAGGTGCTGCTCGGAAACGGTGAGCACCCCGCCGACGGCGTCGAACAGTGCGGACACCTCTTCCAGTTGCGCGGCGCTGACGAACCGGCCCTTAGCCAGGGCGGTCACCCCGGCCCCGACCAGCGCCGCCGCATTGGGCATCGCCCGGATGACCGGCGTCCCGGCCGGCAGCTTGGACTCGAAATAGGTGATGGTGATGCCCGCCGCCACCGTCACGAAGACCTGCTCGGCACTGTCGTGCTCGGCCGCGGCCGCCGCGTCGGCGAGGTCGTCGATCACCGCCTCGACGTCGGCCGGCTTGACCGCGACGACGACGAACGTGGCATTCTCGGCCGCCTCCTTGACCGACGTCACCACCAGCACGCCGTAGGTGTTCGACAGGTACTTGGACCGGTCCGGCATCCGTTCGGCCACCACCAGGTCTTTGACCTGCCGGCCTGCCCGCAGCAGGCCGGACAACAGTGCCTCACCGATGCTGCCGCCGCCGATGATCGCGATTCTTGCCATGCCGGAAAGCATTCCAGACACAGCGGCCGCCCTACCGGGCAGGCGGGACCAGGGCCAGCTGGCGGGACTGCACCACGATGCGCCCCGCGGAGTCCACGACCGTATGGTCCTCGTCGAACCAGTCCTGACCGATCTCGACGCACGTGCAGATCACCCGCAACCACCCGTCGACGGGCAGCGACCGCAGGAAGGCGGTGTATTGGACGGTCGGCGCCCAGCCGGTGCGGTCCACGGCGAAGGTCACCGGCGCCGACAGGTCACCGCACAGCAGGGCGAACAGCCCGTCGGGGGCAACTCCCCGTGGACGCGCCCACATCTGCATCAACGGCGGACGCCCATCGGTTGACGGCTGCATCGTGGACACCAGCGGGCGGATATCGCAACCGGCACCCAGGTGCACCAGACCGGCCAGCGGGTGCCCGGTCCCGATCGGCTCCACATCGTCGGGCGGTTCTGGCGCCATCAGGTCCAGGACCGGGTTCGCTGACAACAGCGGCTCGCTCTTGCCTGGCAGATGATGTTCGGGCTCGCCCAGCGTGACCACCGCATGCACCGCGGTGCGCTCGCCCTGGACCAGCTCGACGTCGGCCACGCTGATCCGGCGGCCGCGCTTGCGAATCGCGGTGACCAGCCGCAGCGGACCCGGATCGGGCGCGGACAGGAAGTTCGCGGACACCGCGACCGGCTGCAGCGTGTCTGCGCCGAAGGCCATTCGGGCAGCTTTGGCGCACAACGCCACCATCACGCCGCCGTGGACCTTGGTGCCGATCGTCCAGTGCTCGGTCAGCTCGCCCTCGAACACCGGACCGTCCGGGCCGGCGCCCACTTCGCGCAGCGCCATGGCCGCGGTGAACAATGCGCTCATATCACCGCAGCAGGTGGGTTCGGGCGAACTGCAACGACTCGACCAGCATGGCTTCGCGTTCAGCGGCCGACCGTGCTCCCGAGGTGGACACTTCCAGCACCACGTGACCGGTGAAGTCACTCGCGGCCAGCATCTGACACACCTCGGCCGTCGGCTGGGTGCCCCGGCCGGGCACCAGGTGTTCATCGGCGGGCAGGCCGCTGCCGTCACACAGGTGCAGATGAGTCAGCCCCGAGCCCATCCGCCGCGCCATCTCCAGTGAGTCGGTGCCAGCCGTAGAGGTGTGCGAGAGGTCCAGCGTGTAGTGGGCGTGGTCGCCGTCCAGCGGGTCGTAGGACGGCGCGAAAGCCGAGATCGCCGGGCCGGGGCCGCCGCCGCGCCGGCGCATCCGTTCGCGGCTCTGATCACTGCCGAAGAATCGGTCGGCGCGGAATGGGAACATGTTCTCCACCGCGACCATGACGCTGCTGGACTCTTCCAGGGACTTGACCTGTTCGCGGAATCCCTCGGCATAGCGCCGCTGCCACCGAAACGGCGGGTGCACGACGACGGTCTGAGCGCCCAGTTGTTCGGCGGCGCGGACGCTGCGGTCCAGTTTCACGATCGGATTGGCGCCCCACACCCGCTGCGAGATCAGCAGGCAGGGCGCGTGCACCGACAGCACCGGCACGCCGTAGCGCCGTGACAGCCGCCCGATGGCATCGATGTCCTGGCTGACCGACTCCCCCCACACCATCAACTCGACGCCGTCGTAGCCGAGTCTGGCCGCGTACTCGAACGCGGCCTCGGTTCGCAGGGGGTAGACCGAGGCCGTCGACAAGCCGACTTTGATTGCTGGGCGCACTGTGTGTCTGGAGCGCCTAACCGGTTTGCAACAGGGCCATCGGTCCGAGGGTGATGAGCGCACCCACTGCGACCGCGATCAACGTGCTGGCGATGTCCTCGGTCTTACGGACCACCCGGACGCCGACCACCAGACCGAGGATCACCAGAACCGAGAGCACCAGGGCCACGATGGAGTTCCAGCGCCAGAGCTGGTCGAACGCGATGAACAGACCGGCGCCGAACACCACGGCCAGGATGGACTGCAGCACGGTCAGGACCGCACGTCCCAGCACCGCGACCGTGCTTCCGGAGCGGCGCGGCGGCGCTTTACCGGCGGTGTCGGGTTCGTCTTCGTCCACCGCTGTGCGCTCGCTGCGTCGCCGGGCTACCTCGTCGGCGATCGATTGTCCGCCGAACAGCGTGTGTTCGGCGCCGTCGTCGGGGTCCTGCAGATAGGAGCGCACGTAGGCGGAGTCCTCGACCGGCGCCTCCGCCTCGCTGATCTCGCTGTCCAGGACGTCAACGGAGGCGTCGGTGTAGTGCCCCACCGGATCCGGGCTCATGCTGTCGGCGCCGGACTGCTGCCCGACAGGGTCGCCTGCGTCGGGTAGCTGGCGAACCGGCCGTGGGTATTCGCTGCGCTCGGGGCCGGTCCGGCGGGTGGCGATCGGCTCCGACTTGGGCCAGCGTGGCTCCGGCTCGGCCCAGTAGGCGGTCTTGGTCTCGGGCTCGGCGGTGGTGGTGACGGCCGGTTCCGGGATCTGCTCGACAACGGGTTCAGCGGGCGGCGGCGGTGCGGCGACCGGAGGCGGCGGTGCCGGTGGTGCGGCCGGTGGCGGCGCCGGCGTGGAGCGGTCATCACGGATGATGGGGATCTCGCCGGTCAGTTCGGCGACGGTCACCGAGTCGTCACCGCGACGGCGCCGGCGGCGACGTGTGACCGCGGGGGCTCCGATAGTCCCATTCCTGGCCAGCAGTTCGGCCACCGAGATCTGCTTGGTGTCCTCGGAGTCTGGTTCGGTCATGCTTTGTTGCCTCTCGATCGGGTAGGCGAATTCCGATCAACTAACTGACGTCCAGCATCCCGCACCGACGTCTCGACCAGTGCCGTCCCGTCGGCTTCGGCATCGAGTTTGCGCAAGATGAGACCCTCCCGTAGCGCCCACGGGCAGATATCCACCTGTTCGATCGACAGCGCTCGCATGCTCGCCTCCGCCACCAGGGCACCGGCGACGATTTGCGGTGCCCGCTCGGCGCTGACTCCTTCCAGTTCTGCCCGGTCAGCGGTCGTCATCCTAGAGATGAAAGATATGAGTTGTCTGAGGCCGTTTGCTGTCAGCGTCCGCTTCACCCGCGGGCCGGCGGCCGACGGGGCGGCGCCGGTGAGGCGCGCCAGCGACCGGAATGTCTTCGAAGTCGCCACGGCGAGATCGGGAGCACCGGCGTCGAGGACCGTCGCCCCGGCCTCAGACAGCTCGGCATCCAGCCAATCGCGCAGCATCGCGACCCTGCGCCGACCGGGCGGATCGTCGGGCAGCCATTCCCGGGTCAACCGGCCGGCCCCCAACGGCAGCGACATCGCGACCTCGGGCTCCTCGTCGACCCCGCTGGAGATCTCCAGCGAGCCGCCGCCGATGTCGAGGTTGACGATGCGTCCGGCACTCCATCCGAACCAGCGCCGCACCGCCAGGAAGGTCAGCCGCGACTCGTCGACTCCCCGCAGCACCTGCAGTTCGACACCGGTCTCCTTACGCACCCGGGCCAGCACGTCGTCGGAGTTCTCCGCATCCCGGACGGCGGAGGTCGCGAAGGCCATCAGCTCGGCACAGCCGGAGCTGACACCGATCTTGGCGAACTCGTCGATGGTGGAAACCAGCTTGTCGGCGCCGCGTTTGGTGATCTTGCCGGAGCTGTCGGTGGCCTCGGCCAGGCGCAGGGTGGCCTTGGTCGAACTCATCGGCGTCGGGTGGCCACCGCGGTGCGCATCGACCACCAGCAGGTGGACGGTGTTACTGCCCACGTCCAACACACCCAATCGCACGGATTCAACCTAGTCGGGGTGCCGACGCCCCCGTCTCTCGACCCGCTGCCCAACGCCGCGCCGACGGCTTGACAGCGGGCGGCCCGACGTGCCCGGTGGTCATCGGGATCGTGGACTAACGTTGCACCCGTGGCGAACTGGCGGCCCGGCCAAGAGGTCGATCTGGATTTCACCCGCGAATGGGTGGAGTTCTACGACCCCGACAATCCCGAACACCTCATCGCGGCCGACATGACCTGGCTGCTGTCCCGCTGGACGTGTGTGTTCGGCACTCCGGCCTGTCAGGGCACTGTCGCCGAGCGCCCGGACGACGGCTGCTGCTCGCACGGGGCGTTCCTCTCCGACGACGACGACCGGGCCCGGCTGGACGACGCGGTGCAGAAGCTGACCGAAGACGACTGGCAGTTCCGTGACAAGGGGTTGGGCCGCAAGGGATACCTGGAGCTCGACGAGAACGACGGCGAGCCGCAGTACCGCACCCGCAAACACAAGAACGCCTGTATCTTCCTGAACCGCCCCGGGTTTCCCGGCGGAGTCGGCTGCGCACTGCACAGCAAGGCCCTCAAACTGCAGGTCCCGCCGCTGACGATGAAACCCGACGTGTGCTGGCAGTTGCCGATCCGGCGCAGTCAGGACTGGGTGACCCGACCCGACGGGACGGAGATCCTCAAGACCACTGTCACCGAGTACGACCGCCGCGGCTGGGGTTCCGGCGGGGCAGATCTGCACTGGTACTGCACCGGTGATCCGGCCGCCCACGTCGGCGCCAAGCAGGTGTGGCAAAGCCTCGCCGACGAACTCACCGAGTTGCTAGGCGAAAAGGCGTACGCGGAGCTTGCGGCAATGTGCAAGCGCCGCAGCCAGTTAGGGCTGGTCGCGGTGCATCCGGCCACCCGCGCCGCGCAGTAGGGGCCTACTCCCCGAGCAGGTTTGCTCAAATGAATCACCGGCCGACCTGTCGGCGTTAATATCGCACGACTGGCTCCGGGCCGATTCGGGTTGCGCCTGGACTAGCAGACAGGGAGTCGACCGTGTCTTTTGTGGTGTCCAGCCCCGATGTGGTGGCCCCGGCAGCGAGCGAGCTGGCTCGGCTCGGATCAACCATCCAAATAGCCAACAGGGCCGCGGCGGCGACGACAACGCGGTTGCTGCCGGCGGCTGCCGACGAGGTGTCGACGGCGGTGGCGGCGCTATTCGGTCAACAAGCACGGAGCTATCAGGCGCTGAGCCTGCGAGCTGCAGCTTTCCATGAGCAGTTTGTCGCGGCCATCACGAGCAGCGCGGCGTCATATGCCACCGCAGAGACCGCCAACGCCGGACCCCTGCAGCTTGTGCTGGACGTCATCAACGCCCCCACCCAGACCCTGCTGGGTCGCCCGCTGATCGGTAACGGCGCGGCAGCGCCGGCAGGCAGCGGGCAAAACGGCGGAGACGCCGGGATATTGATCGGCAACGGCGGAAACGGTGGCTCCGGCACCCTCAACCAGGGTGCCGCCGGCCCCGGCGGCAACGGTGGTGCCGCCGGCCTGCTGTGGGGGCGGGGCGGTAACGGCGGGGCGGGCGCGAACAGCGGGAACCAAGCCCCCGGCGGTGCCGGTGGCAACGGGGCGGCCGGCGGATTGTTCGGCAGCGGCGGTAATGGCGGCGCGGGCGGCAGGGGTGGCCCCGGTGACATCGGAGGCGTCGGCGGTGCGGGTGGTGCCGCCGGATTCTTCGGCACCGGCGGCAGCGGGGGCACCGGAGGCGGCGGGGGTAGTGCCGGTGGGGCCGGCGCCAGCGGCGGTGGGGGCGGCCGGGGCGGCCTGCTGTTGGGCGACGGCGGCGCTGGCGGCAACGGGGGTGACGGACTGACGGTGGGTGACGGCGGCAATGGGGGGGCCGGTGGGCTGGGCGGGAGGTTGTGGGGCAACGGCGGAGCCGGGGGCGCCGGTGGTAGCGGCGGCAACGTCGCCGGCGTCGCCGCCAACGGCGGTGCCGGCGGCGGCGGCGGATTATTGTTCGGCGACGGCGGCGCCGGCGGTGGCGCCGGCATCGGATTCAACGGTTTGCCCGGGGCCGGCGGCAGCGGCGGAACCGCCGGCTTCTTGATCGGCAACGGCGGCGACGGTGGATTCGGCATCACGGGTGGAGCAGCCGGCAAGGCCGGAGTGCTGATCGGCAATGGCGGTGACGGCGGCGTCGACACCGGTCAGTCCGGCACCAGCGCCGGATTCCTCTTCGGCAACGGCGGCGCTGGTGCTAACGCCCTGGCCGGGGGGGTCGGCGGCGGCAACGGTGGCAACGGTGGCTTGATTGGCGACGGTGGCGTCGGCGGCCGGGGTGCCAACAGTAGCGTCGGCGCCGCTGGGGGCAATGGAGGCAACAGCGGACTGCTATACGGCAACGGAGGGACCGGCGGAAACGGCGGCAATGCCTCGGGCGTCGGCGGAGTTGCCGGCGGCGGCGGCCGGGGCGGTGCCGCCACTGGCTTGTTCGGTTCCGGAGGTGCCGGTGGGCTCGGCGGGAACGCACCCGCCAACGGAATTGCCGGTGGCGGCGGAGCCGGCGGGTCCGCCGCGGGCTTCGGCAATGGCGGTCGCGGCGGAACCGGCGGGAACGGCAACTTCGTCGGCAGCGGCGGTGCCGGCGGCGACGCCAGATTCATCGGCAACGGCGGCGCCGGGGGAAACGCCGGGACCGGCGGCAACTTCGACGCGGTGGGCGGCGGCGGCGGCAATGCGTGGTTGATCGGCGACGGCGGCAACGGCGGGAACGGTTTCGGCCTGGCGCCTGGGGGCACCGGCGGAACCGGTGGACTGTTGTACGGCCGGTACGGGACGAACGGTACGCCGTAGGCGACGGGCCTCCGACCTGCCTCATCAGGAACCCCGGTAGGCCATCACCATCCGCCGGGCGCTGGCGTGCAGGTATGCCTCCACAGCTGCAGCGGCGCCGGTCGCGTCGCGGGCGGTAGCCGCGTCGGTGATCGCCTGCAGGTCTGCCACCACGGGCTCGGGGTCGTCGTAAGCACGGGTGAGTTCGTGTTCGCGACCCCCGAACGCGTCCTCGACCCAGCGGTACAGCAAACCTAACGCCCGATTGCGGGTGCTGTGGATGAGCACGTGGAAGTAGGCGAGGTCAGCGGCCTGTCGCGCAGCCGCCGTCTCTGCGGCCCGCACCTCGGCCACGGCTGCGGCCAACGCCCGGTGGTCCTCGGGCGTACCGCGCTGTGCGGCCAGCCGCCCGATCACCGGACCCAGTGCCGCCCGGACTTCGAGTAGCTCGATCAGAAACTCCGGACCCAACTTGCGCACGAGGGCTTCCACCACCGCCGGATGGGTGAGACCCGCGGGATCGCGCACCACGGTGCCGCTGCCCTGCCGGACATCGATCAGCCCCATCTGCTGCAGGCGGGCCAGTCCCTGGCGCAACGAAGTCCTGTTCACACCGAGCTGATCGGCGAGTTCTCGCTCGGGCGGCAGCGTCGATCCGGGCGGGAACACGCCATCGAGGATGGCGTCGGCGATCGACGCGGCGATCTGCTCGTCGACGCGTCGGCGATCTGGCGGCGGAATCGAAATTGATTGGTTCATTGGCTCAACCAATACCGTAAACTGACCGCCAAGCAGGCACAACCCGGTGCGCGTGTCCGAACGGAGGTAACGCAGTGGACGACGAAATGCGATCAGCCGCCGCCCCGCGATGGGGCGGTACGCAAGGGCGTCTGGAGGTCTGGTACGCGACGCTCTCAGACCCGGTGTCACGCGCGGGGCTCTGGGTGCACTGCGAGACGGTGGCGCCTACCGTCGGTGCGCCGTACGCCCACGGCTGGGTGACCTGGTTTCCACCGCAGGGTCCGCCCCGTACCGAGCGCTTCGGCCCCGAACCTGCGCAACCCGCCACCGGCGCGCTGTGGTTCGACGCGGCCGGTGCCGTGGTGGGCCCCGAGCGGCTCACCGGACGTACCGGTTCGCTGGCCTGGGACCTGTCCTGGAAGGACACCGCAGCGCCGCTGTGGACGTTTCCCCGCCTGGCGTGGGAACGAGAGCTGCTGCCCGGCGCTCAGGTGGTGCTGGCCCCCACCGCCGACTTCAGCGGTTCGCTGACCGTCGACGGCGCAGACGTTCCCTTCGACCGCTGGCGCGGCAACGTCGCACACATTTACGGGCATGGCAACGCCAAGCGTTGGGGTTGGATCCATGCCGACCTCGGTGACGGCGACGTGCTGGAGGCCGTCAGCGCCGTGTCGCACAAGCCCGGCCTCAACCGACTGTCCCCACTGGCCTTCATTCGCTTCCGGATCGACGGGAAAGACTGGCCCGCAAGCACTTTGCCGTCACTGCGGATGAGGACGACACTCGGTCTCGAGCACTGGCAGATGGAGGGCCGCATCGGCCGGCGCGAGGTGCTGATCCGGGTCGATCAGCCCAAGGAACGTTGCGTGAGCCTTCAGTACACCGATCCCGACGGCGGCGGGTGCGTGTGCACCAACACCGAGCAAGCCGACGTCCACATCGAGATCAGTCGCCGCCGCGACGGCATTCGAGGCGCTCGGGTGGTCGAACGCAGCTGGTCGGTGATCGGCACCGGCCACACCGAAGTCGGCCTGCGCGGACAGCAGGCGCCGCCCGTCAACGAAAGGATCCCGTCATGAGCTTCGCCCTCGATCCACCACTGCTGTTCGCCTCCGGACTGCTCATCGAACGCCGCCTGCCCCCCGAGCGCCGCGATGTCGCCGAAGCCGCCGTACTCGGAGTGTTCTTCGCCGGATCGTTCGGCCTTTACCACAACGTGCCCGGGCTGGGCTTCTTGTGGCGGCCGTTCCGCGCCCAGAACGGTCGCGACTTCATGTGGAACTCAGGCGCTTTCAACCTGGACACCGCCGAGCTGGACTGGCCGGCACACGCCGCGGCCGGCGGCATCTTCGCCACCTACCCGTTCTTCCTCAAGCTCGGACGCGCACTCGGCCGACGCGTGGCGGCACGGTCATGAGCCGGCTGGCCGATCGCGTCGGCCGGTCCTCGATAGCCTCCTTCGGCACCGCGCTCCTGCCGCCGGAGCACGGCGGGCCTACCGCGGCAGAGTTCGCCCAACGCGTCGACCGATATCTGAAGCGAATGCCGCCCACATCACGAATGGCGGTGCGCGCCGGCCTGGCCTCCCTGGCGGCGGCGAGCTACCTCACCACCGGCCGGTCGCTAGCGCGACTCGAGCCCGGCGAACGCGAACGGTTACTGCACCGCATCGCGGCGCTCAACGCCGATGCCGGTGCCGCGGTCGAAGGCATGAAGGTGATCGGATTGTTGGCCAATGGCGCCGATACCTATGCAGCCGAACTGCTTTCGCGCGCCCAGGACGCCACCGTGGTACGCCCGGATGCGGCGCTGGAGCTCACCCGCTCAGCCGACAGCGCCTCTGTCGTCACCACCGATGTGGTGATCGTCGGATCCGGTGCCGGCGGCGCGATGGCGGCCCGCACCCTGGCCCGGGCCGGTCTCGGGACCGTCGTACTGGAGGAGGGACGTCGCTGGACGGTCGAGGAGTTCCGCACCACTCACCCGATCGACCGCTACGCCGGTCTGTACCGGGGCGCCGGGACCACGATCGCCCTTGGTCGCCCCGCGGTGGTGCTGCCGATGGGCCGAGCGGTCGGAGGCACCACGGTAGTGAATTCGGGCACTTGTTTTCGCCCGCCGGATGCCGTGCAGCGGCACTGGCGCGACGAGTTCGGTCTAGGGTTCGCCGACCCGGACCGGCTGCGAGTGCACCTCGACGAGGTTGAGCGCACCCTGCGGGTCGCACCGGTGCCACTGGACGTGATGGGCCGCAACGGAAACCTTCTGTTGGACGCCGCCGGCGCACTGGGCTGGCAAGCGGCGCCCATCCCCCGCAACGCACCGGGCTGCGAAGGCTGCTGCCAGTGCGCTATCGGCTGTCCGCACAACGCGAAATTCGGGGTGCACCTCAACGTGCTGCCGCAGGCCTGCGCGGCCGGGGCGCGCATCATCTCCGAAGCGCGCGCCGAACGGGTGCTGGTCGAGAGCGGTCGGGCCCGCGGTGTGCGCGCCCGCCGGCCCGACGGCACCGCGATCGATATCCTCGCCGCTACCGTGATCGTCGCAGCGGGTGCGACGGAGACACCAATGCTGTTGCGTCGCAGTGGCATTGGACAACATCCGCGGATGGGTCGCAACCTCGCGCTGCATCCGGCCTCGGTCCTGGCCGGGCGCTTCGACGACGACGTCTATGCCTGGCGCGGTGTGCTGCAGAGCGCGGCCGTCCACGAATTCCATGAGTCCGACGGCGTGCTGATCGAGGCGACGTCCACCCCGCCCGGCATGGGGTCGATGGTGTACCCGGGTTACGGCGCGGAGCTGTTGCGCTGGCTCGACCAGGCACCCCAGGTCGCGACGTTCGGCGCGATGGTGGCCGACCAAGGTGTCGGTTCGGTGCATTCGGTGCGCGGCGAGACGGTGGTGCGCTACGACATCGCGCCGGCCGACATCGCCAAATTGCGGGTGGCTCTGGCGGCCATCGGCAAGCTATTGTTCGCTGCCGGCGCGGTCGAGGTGCTCACCGGCCTGCCCGGTGCGCCGACGGTGAAATCGCAGACCGAGCTGCGGGACCTGCTCGCCCGCACCAACCCGCGCAGCCTGCACCTGGCCGCGTTCCATCCGACGGGGACCGCGGCCGCCGGATCCGACGAGCAGGTCTGCCCGGTCGATTCGACCGGCCGGCTGCGCGGCGTGAACGGCGTGTGGGTTGCCGACGCTTCGATCCTGCCCAGCTGCCCAGAGGTGAACCCGCAGGTCTCGATCATGGCGCTGGCGCTGGCGGTGGCCGACGAGGTGGTCGCGGCGGGCTAACCCTCCAGCTTGTAGCCCAGCCCGCGGACCGTCACCAGGTGTACCGGATTGGCCGGATCTGCCTCGATCTTCGAACGCAGGCGCTTGACGTGGACGTCGAGCGTCTTGGTGTCCCCGACGTAATCCGCACCCCAGACCCGATCGATCAGCTGTCCCCGGGTCAGCACCCGCCCGCTGTTGCGCATCAGATATTCCAGCAGGTCGAACTCCTTGAGCGGCAACGTGATGGCGTCGCCGTTCACCGAGACGACATGCCGTTCGACGTCCATCCGGACCGGACCCGACTCGAGGACTCCGTCACTGATCTCGGAATCGTCGTCGCCGCCGCGGCGCAACACCGCCCGAATGCGGGCGATCAGTTCGCGTGCCGAATACGGCTTGGTCACGTAGTCGTCGGCGCCCAACTCCAGACCGACCACCTTGTCGATCTCGCTGTCCCGGGCGGTCACCATGATCACCGGCACACCGGAGCGCGCACGCAGCTGCTTGCACACGTCGGTTCCCGACATGCCGGGCAGCATCAGGTCCAGGAGCACGATGTCGGCCCCAGACCGATCGAACTCCGCCAGCGCCGAGGGGCCGTCGGTGACCACCGTGGCCTCGAAGCCCTCTTTGCGCAGGAGAAACGCCAGCGGATCGGCCAGCGACTCCTCGTCCTCGACAATCAGCACGCTAGTCATCTGCGCGACTCCTCCTCATCGCCACGTTCGGCATCGTCGTTCACGCTCGTCATCAGCGACTCAGTTCTTCCTCTCGTTGTGGCCTGGGCCTGACCTCACGACCCAGCAACTGCTCAGGTTCTTGATTGATGTCGTCCGGCGCACCATCCCCGCCGAACGCCGGAATGGACAGCGTGAACGTCGATCCGGTCCCCGGTTTGCTCCACACGCCGATACTGCCGCCGTGGTTGGCCGCGACGTGCTTGACGATGGCCAGCCCCAGCCCACTGCCCCCGGTGGCGCGCGACCGCGCCTTGTCACCGCGGAAGAATCGCTCGAAAACCCGCTCCTGGTCCTCCAGCGCGATTCCGATGCCCCGGTCGGTGACCGCCACCTCGATATTGTCGCCGCGCCGGCGCCGGCTGATCGACACCAGGGATCCGCGCGGGGAGTAGGCGATCGCGTTGGACACCAGGTTGGCCAACGCGGTCACCAGCAGGGTCTGGTCGCCCAGCACCCGCAGACCGCTGGGCGCATCGGTACGGATCTCGATGTCGGCGTTCTCCGCCGCCACCTTGTGGCGTGAAATCGCTTCCGACACCACGGTGTCGACGTCGACATCGGTCACGTTGGACAACCGCTCGGCGCCCTGCAGGCGCGACAGCTCGATCAGCTCGGCCACCATGTCACCCAACCGGTTGGCCTCGATCAGGACTTTCTCGGCGAAGCGCCGGACCGTCTCGGTGTCATCGGCGGAGGCGAGCAGTGCCTCGGCGAGCAGGGTCATGGCGCCGACCGGCGTCTTGAGTTCGTGGCTGACATTGGCCACGAAATCGCGCCTGGTCGCCTCCATGCGCGCGTAGTCGGACTGATCGTGGACGAACACCACGGCGAATCGGCGGTCTTCCTCGCTCAGCAGCCGGGCGTGCCCGTGTACCGACAGTCCGGACCTGCCGCCCGCCCGCTTGACCGGCGCGAGGTCGAACTCGACATCGTCACCACCTAGGGCCTGCTGCGCGGCCTTCCAGGCAGCGTCGTCAAGCTGCCGGTCGCGCACCAAACCGAGTTCCTTGGCACGATCGTTGAGATAGACGACATCGCGGTGAGTATCCACCACTGCGGCACCCATCGGCATCAGGGCGACGATGCGTTGCAGCATCTGGGCGACGGTGATACCCGTCCCGTCGGTGGCGGCGCCGTGGCGGTGTTGCCCTGCCTGCCTCGACAGCCGGGCGCCCACCACGATGCCTACGGCCAGTGCCAGTCCGGACAGAACCCCGGCCAGCAACAGTGCCGAGAACACAGTCACATCCAAAATCCTACAAATCGGGTGAACACCGCCCTAGCGGAGCGCGGCCAAATTCGGACAAGTCACACGTCGCGGTGCAGGTGTTCCGCTGCCGTTAACGCGGTGTTCAGCCGACGGTCCGTTGCGGGCCGCAATCAGCCTTTCGCCGCGCCCTGGCTGGCCACGGCCGCGGCACCCGCGGCAGCCGCCTCCGGGTCCAGATAGGTACCACCTGGCACCTTCGGGCGCAGCTGCGCGTCCAGGTCGTAGCGCAACGGAATACCGGTGGGAATGTTCAGGCCCACGACGTCCTCGTCGGACATCTGGTCCAGATGCTTGACCAGCGCCCGTAGCGAGTTGCCGTGCGCGACGATCAGTACCGTCTTTCCGGTGCGCAGGTCCGGAACGATGACGTCGGTGTAGTACGGCAGGAAGCGCGCCACCACGTCGGCCAGGCATTCGGTGAGCGGCCCGCCGTTGATGTTCGCGTAGCGAGGGTCGGCGTCCTGACTGAACTTGCTGCCCTTCTCGATGGGCGGTGGCGGCGTGTCGTAGCTGCGCCGCCAGGCCATGAACTGATCTTCGCCATAGCGCTCTTTCGTCTCCGCCTTGTCCAGGCCCTGCAGCGCGCCGTAATGGCGCTCGTTGAGTCGCCAACTGCGATGAACCGGGATCCACAATCGGTCGGCGGCATCCAAGGCCAGATGCGCGGTACTGATGGCGCGGCGGAGCAACGAGGTGTAGAGCACGTCGGGCAGCAGGTCCTGCTCGACCAACAGCTCGCCGCCGCGCACCGCCTCGGTGCGCCCTTTCTCGGTCAGTCCGACGTCGACCCAGCCGGTGAAAAGATTGAGGGCGTTCCATTCGCTCTCGCCATGGCGAAGCAGCACCAGCGTGGCAGTGTCTCCCATGCCGGCAAGTCTCTCACGCGGTCTCGTCGTCTTCGTCGATCAGGTGCGCGAACGCCTCCAAGTTCTTCAGCGACTCACCCCGCGATACCCGCCACTCCCATTCCTTTTGAATGGAAGAGCGAAAACCCAACTCCAGCAACGTATTGAAGTCCGAATCCACCGCCTCGAGCACCTGACCCAGCACCCGGTCGAGCTCGTCGGCGTCAACCGAGGCCAGCGACATCCGGCCGATGAGGTAGATATCGCCGACCTTGTCCAAGGTGTAGGCGACCCCGTACAGGCGACGGTTGCGCTTGAGCAGAAACCGGTACACGCCCTCGTGGTTTTCGTCGGGTTTGCGGCACACGAACGCCTCGACCCGCACGGAATGCTCGCCGATGCTCAGAATCGTGTTCGTCTTGAGTTTGCGCTCCCCCGGCAGCTCAACGATGATCCCCGCCAACCCGCCGTGCGCGCCGGAGTGTTTGGAGTAAATGAGCTCGCTGGCCCGCAGCGCGTCCTCGATCACCTGTTCCACACTCATGCGCCCACCCCCCGCCGGGCCGACCAGCGCCTCGGCTTGCGCTTGGAGACGAGATCGCGTACCCGGCGCTGACGTCCAGCGCGGAAGTCGTCGATCGCGCGCCGATAGCTGCCCAGCAGCGCGTCCGTGGTGTTGTCCCAGGAAAAGCCGGCGGCATGCTTGACCGCGGCCCGGCTCATCGCCCAGCCCTGGGGTCCGGAATTGACGCGCAGCAGGTGACCTATGGCGTCGGCCCACTGCCCGACGTCATGCCCCGACACCAGCGTGCCCGTGACGCCGTCGCGCACGGCCACCGGCAGCCCACCCACCGCGGCCGCCACCACCGGCGTGCCGCACGCCTGCGCCTCCACCGCGACCAGGCCGAACGATTCCGAATAACTCGGCACGGCAACCAGATCCGCCGCATGAAACAACGCGGCCAGATCTGTACGGGACTGCGGCGGCAGGAAGGTCACCCGCGAGGCGATGCCGAGTTCCTCAGCGAGGCGCGCCAAACCATCCGGTGACGCCAGGCCGCTGCCGGATGGTCCGCCGGCCACGACGATGCGCACGCCCGGCAGGCGCGCTGCCGCCCGCAGCACGATATCGGGCGCCTTGAGCGGTTGGATGCGCCCGACGAAGGCCACCACCGGCTCTCCGGGCGCAAGTCCCAGCCCGGCCCGGGCGGCCGCCCGGTCACCCGGCCGAAAGACTTCCAGGTCAACCCCGGGATGCACCACGTCGATCCGGGCCGGATCCGCACGGTGCAACGAAATCAGTTGTCGTGCTTCGTCTTCGGTGTTGACGATGAGCCGATCCGCCTCGTCGACGACCTGCTGTTCGCCCACCGTGCGCAACGGCGGCTCGGCAGTGTCCCCCTCGGCCAGCGCTGCGTTCTTCACCGCGGCCAACGTGTGCGCGGTGTGCACCAGCGGCACCGCCCAGCGCTCTCGGGCCAGCCAGCCGACCTGACCGGACAACCAGTAATGAGAGTGCACGATGTCGTAGTAGCCGGGCTCGTGCGCGGCCTCGGCGCGCAACACGCCCGCGGCGAAGGCACACAGTTGAGTCGGCAGGTCGTACTTGTCCAAGCCCTCGAACGGCCCGGCGACGACATTGCGCACCAGCACGCCAGGCGCGGCCCGCACCACCGGCGGATCGGCGGATGCGGTGGCCCGGGTGAAGATCTCCACCTCGATGCCGCGCTTGGCCAGATGCAATGCGCTCTGCAGCACGTAGACATTCATGCCGCCGGCGTCTCCGGTGCCGGGCTGCGCCAGCGGCGAGGTATGCACCGCGAGCAGGGCTACCCGGCGTGGTTCGTCGTCGTAACGCACACTGTCATCTTTACAGGACGCACCGAAGCGTAAGCCGGGGCACATGGCTTGCGCAGGTCAGAACCCCTACTTGGCGATGGCCTCGGACTCGGTCACGACGAGCCGGGTACCCAATGCTCCAGACCGCCGCATCGCCCCCAACGGGTCGGCGTAGATCCCGTCAAGTGACACGATCCCCGCGCCGGCCTCCTGCACCCGGTTACCGAAGGCGGTGACGCGGAGGTCGCGGGGCGCCAGCACCGAACGCTCGGCAAAGGCGGCCTCCACGTCCGTCATCCCCTCCGGATATTCGGTGAACGCCTGGCCGCCGACCACCACTTCGTCGGGATTGAGCATGTCGCGCAGGAGAGCGACGGCCCCACCGAGCACCCGCGCCCGCTCCGACAACAGCTCCCTGGCCTGCTCATTGCCCGCCCGTGCCACTCGCAGCAGGTCGGTCATCGCGGTCGTCGACACCCCGGAGCGGTTGGCCGGAGCGACTCCCTGCACGATCCGGAGCCGACGAGCGGCCGCCAGGACGCCCTCGTCACTGACGGTGGATTCCAACTGCCCGGAGCCGCCCAGCAACTCCGATTGCACCGGCAACGGCGCAATGGTGCCCGGACCGCTGGCCGGGCAGTGCACCCGCCCCCCGATCACAAGGGCATAGCCCACGGTCTCGCGGGCATACACGTACAAGCTGGTCGACGCGCCGGGTGCAAACCTGCGCATGCCCAGCAGCAGTTCGGCTCCGGCCATGGCGTCCACGTGGGAGGCCACCGAGACCGGCAGACCGAGCGCATCGGCCAGTACCGGCCCGACCGGCGCCTGCCGCCAGCCCAACCGGGGATGGTCGACCAGCCCGGTCGCGCTGTCGACGGTGCCGCCGATCGCCACTCCGACCCACAACGCCCGGCGCCGGTGCCAACGCTGCAAGTAGCGGCTGGCGCTGTGGGCCAGCGACGTCAGCGCGGGGCCCGCGGCGTTGAGCGGCGTCGGGGTCTCGACCGTATCGAGGGTGCGGCCGAACAGGTCGGTGGCCACGATGCTGGTGGTACGCGCGCCGACGTGGATACCGAGTGTCACGAACGGCTCGTGGTTGACCTCGACCGGAACCCGCGGGCGTCCGATCGCCCCGGAAACCGCGAGGTCGGCTCGTTCCCGCAACAGTCCCGCGTCGAGCAACGCGATGACCTGGCGGTTTACCGTGGCGATGCTGAGCGAGGTGACCTTGGCGATGACGTCGCGGCCGACAGGCCCCCGCAACCGTACGGCGCGGAACACCGATGCCGCCGCCGAGTCGGCAAGGTGCAGCGCCGGCGGCACGACCTGGCGGTAGGCCCGCAACGGTCCGTCATGCCCCGTGCGGCTGTGAGATTGGTGGGTGAGAGTAGTCGAGTGCACTGGCAGTCCTTTTACGAGTTCCTATGGCCGGGTCCCTGGCCACACCCGCGACTTGCGTCAGTTCAGGCGCGGCGAAGAGCGCGACAACAACACGCACCCGCGTAGAAACACGCGGTCGTCGTGTGGAACGAGGCACTGCAGTACACACGGAAAATCTAGCACGTTCACTAGAGTTGTCCCGATGAGTTCCCCTGAACCGCACCGACCCGTCGCGGTGGTGACCGGAGCCAGTTCCGGCATCGGTGCAGCCACCGCGAAAAGACTCGCAGCACAGGGCTTTCAAGTCGTTGCCGTGGCACGCCGGGCGGACCGGATCGACGCGCTGGCCACCGAGATCGGGGGCACCGGCGTTGTGGCCGACGTCACACAAGACGCGGATGTCGCCGCGCTGGCCGCCGGATTGGATCGAGTCGACGTGCTGGTTAACAACGCCGGTGGCGCGAAGGGCCTGGCGCCGGTGGCTGACGCCGACCTGGAGCACTGGCGCTGGATGTGGGAAACCAATGTGCTGGGCACCTTGCGGGTGACGCGGGCACTGCTACCCAAACTGATCGAGTCCGGCGACGGCCTGATCGTGACGGTGACTTCGATTGCGGCCCTTGAGATTTACGACGGTGGGGCGGGCTACACCGCGGCGAAGCACGCCCAAGGCGCACTGCACCGCACGCTGCGCGGCGAACTACTGGGAAAGCCGGTGCGCCTCACCGAGATAGCCCCCGGCGCGGTGGAGACCGAATTCTCGCTGGTGCGCTTCGACGGGGATGAACAACGCGCGGACGCGGTCTATGCCGGGATGACACCGCTGGTCGCTGACGATATCGCCGAGGTCATCGGGTTCGTCGCGGCACGGCCCTCGCATGTGAATCTGGACCAGATCATCATCCGGCCCCGCGACCAGGCGTCAGCGACCCGGAGGTTCAACCACCTGGCCCAGAACTAGGTGACGTGGTCGTCGAGGTAGTCGTGGGGGTGCCCGACAAGCTGGGCGCCGTCGACGGCGTCGCGGGCGCGGTCACGGGGATCTGAGTGCCCGGTGGGCGCCCGGACGGTGCGGGCAGCGCCGACATCGACACCCAGGTGTCCCAGTCCACGGCCCAGTCCCAGATGTCGCCATCGGAGTAGGAGAGCTGGATGGAGCTGCCGGTCACTTCGACCGGGTCGCCGTACATCGCCGTCGGGAAATACTCCGCCGCGTCGGCCGTCGACAGGTTGATGCAGCCGTTCGTGACATTGCTGTTGCCCTGGGCGCCGGCACTCGAGGGGTTGGCATGGATGAACTCGCCGTTGTTGGAGATCCGCACCGCCCAGCGCTCATGGACGTTGCTGTATCCCGCGGCGGGGTTGGACATGTAGAAGTCGGCGTACTTCTCGGTGACCACGTGGATGCCGTTGCGCGTCACATTGCGGGCCTTGTCGGCCTCGCCGTAGCTGCACGGGAAGTCCATGATCACGCCGGCGTCGGTGACCACCTGGATGCGGTGCGAGGTGACCTCTGCCTTGACGATCTGCCGCCGGCCGATCTGGATGTTCAACGACATGTCCTGCAGGCCGTAGGCGCCATCACCGAACGGCAGCCCGTAGAACTTGGCGTCGACGTTGACGGTGGTGCCGGCCGGGTAGTACTCCTTGGGCCGGTAGTGGATGCGGGCGCCCTGCGCCTCATCGGGTAACCACGCCCAGCTGCCCTCGACCGGCGGGTTGGTCTTGATGGTCAGCGCCCGCTCGACGGCGGCCTTGTCGCTGATCGGGGAGTCGAACTGGATGATGATGGGTGCCGCGATGCCCACGGTCTGGCCGTCGGCCAATTGGAATCCGCCGTCGATCTTCTTCTTCGGCGTCACGGTGATGAACTTGCCCGTCACCGGGATGGCCTTGCCGTCGTGGCCGACCGCCGACCCGCTCCAGGTGTAGGTGGTGTCGTAGCCCAGCGGCTCGGTGGTCATGAAGACGGTGCGGTCCTGATTGAACGTGCCGGCGACCGGCTTGCCGGC
This sequence comes from Mycobacterium gordonae, assembly GCF_017086405.1. Lineage (NCBI taxonomy): Bacteria > Bacillati > Actinomycetota > Actinomycetes > Mycobacteriales > Mycobacteriaceae > Mycobacterium > Mycobacterium camsae. The sequence continues at coordinate 1,059,320 of NZ_CP070973.1, read as the reverse complement.
AGAGTTCGTCAGAGCAACCTTCTGGAACCAGCCATCGGTGACGCTGACGCTGATCGGCGCGATCGGCACCACGTCTTCGGTGGCGTTCGTGGGCTGATAGGTCAGGCGGGGCGCCGCCGGCGGCTTCTTCTCGGATTGCGGGGTGATCTTTCCACCGGCGCACGCGGCCAGCAGGCCCGGCGCGAACACCCCGAGTCCGATAGCCGCCAGGGCCGCGCGCCGAGTCATCGGCCCTTGGCTCGAAGGGGTGCTAGAGGTGGTCACAACCGTCAAAGATACCGGGCCAAAGGCGCTCTCCCCCACAGCAAAGACGTGCGCCTGGGTCTCTGGCGCACGAAAACAGCACCTATAAAGCGCATCCGACCAGGACAGGCTCGGGTTCCAGTGTGATACCAAACACGTCACGAACTCCGTCTCGAACCGTGCGCGCAAGTAATATCACGTCCTCCGCGCTCGCGTCACCCCGGTTGGTGAGGGCCAGGGCGTGCTTGGTGGACAGTCGGCAGGGCGCCTTCGCGTCGGGGAAACCCTTCCCGAAACCGGCGCGTTCCACCAGCCAGCCCGCGGCCAGCTTGACGCCGTCCGGCGCCGGATAGTTGGGCACCGGCCCATCGACCGTTGCCGCCAACCGCTCGTAGTCCTGCGTTGACACCACGGGGTTGGTGAAGAACGAGCCCACACTCCAGGTGTCGTGGTCGCCAGCGTCCAGCACCATGCCTTTGCGCGCCCGCAGTGCCAGCACGGCCGCACGAACCGCGCGCGGGTCGCCACGATCCCCGCTGGCCGCGCCCAGCGCCGTCGACAACTCTCCGTAGCGCAGCGGCGCGCTGCGCCCGGTGGCGTCCAACTCGAACTCGACCTCCAGAACGACCGCGGGCAGCCGCAGCCCGTCGGCCCGCTTGAGCACGCTGGTGCGGTACCCGAACCCCAACTCCTCGGCCGGCGCCCAGCGCACCTCGCCGCTGTGTCGATCCAGCAGCCTGACCCGGGTGATGGTGTCCGATACCTCCACCCCGTACGCACCGACGTTCTGGACCGGTGTCGCCCCGGCCGAGCCGGGAATGCCCGACAGGCACTCCAGCCCGCCAAGGCCCTGTTCGATCGACCGGACCACCACTTCGTCCCACACCGCGCCCGCCTCGGCCCGGACCAGGTTTCCGTCGACGGCGATGCCGTCATTGGCCAGTCGGACTACCGTGAGGTCCCGGAGGCCGTTGCCGATCACCACATTAGAGCCGCCAGCAAACACCAAGACCGGACCACTGTCGAAGCCGTGGGCTCGAGCGTCCAGCGCCCGCAACACCGCAACCACCTGATCGGTGCTCGCGCAGGTGATTACGCGCCGCGCCACCGGCCCCACCCGCAGCGTGGTCAACGGCGCAAGCGGCACCGACTCGGCCACGCGTGCCCCGGCAAAGAACGAACCGACTTCCCGTTTCATGTGCTCCGTTTCCTGGCCCGTAACGGTAGCGTTTTCGACTATGCCGCGTTCATTCGACATGTCGGCCTCCTACGAGGGAACGGTCAGAGACGTTCACGGGGCCTTCCATGACATGGCCTACTGGCAGGGCAGGCTCGCCGAAACCCCGGTCGACGTAGCCAGTTTGGAGTCGATGCGGATCGGCGGCGAATCCGGTGACGACGGCACCATCGAGGTGATCACGCATCAGACGATGCTCAGCCAGAACCTGCCCGCACTGGTCACGCAGCTGCACAGGGGCGATCTGTGCGTGCGCCGCGAGGAGACGTGGGGCCCGATCCGGGACGGCATCGCCACCGCGTCGATCGCGGGATCGATCGTCGGGGCGCCCGTCAACCTGTGGGGCACGGCAATGCTGCAACCCGTCGCCGATTCGCGCACCGCCCGAATGACGCTGCAACTCACCATCCAGGTGCGCGTCCCGTTCATCGGCGGGAAGCTGGAGCGGCTGATCGGCAACGAACTGGGCCAGCTGGTGAGCATTGAGCAGCGCTTCACAACGCTATGGCTCAACAGGGCGGGCGGATCGGCGGCGCGAAACCACACTGGCTGACCACGGTCCGGTGCCTAAGCTGGCGTCCATGCGAATCGCGTCGGCCCAGATCCTCAGCGGCACCGACCCGGCCGCGAATCTGGCGCTGGTCCGCGAGTACGCCGGGCGCGCCGCGGCCGCGGGCGCCGGTCTGGTGGTGTTCCCGGAAGCGACCATGTGCCGATTCGGGGTTCCGCTGAGACCGATCGCCGAGCCCATCGACGGCCCCTGGGCCACTGCGGTCCGCGGCATCGCAACCGAGGCCGGGATCACGGTGATGGCCGGCATGTTCGTGCCGTCTGGCGACGGGCGAGTCACCAACACTCTCCTTGTGGCCGGTCCGGGCAGGCCCAACGAGCCGGATGCGCGTTACGACAAGATCCACCTCTACGACGCGTTCGGCTTCGCCGAGTCGCGCACCGTGGCGCCCGGCCGGCAACCGGTGGTCATCGAGATCGACGGTGTCCCGGTGGGTCTCACGCTCTGTTATGACATCCGGTTCCCGGCGCTGTATACCGAGTTGGCCGACCGCGGCGCCCGGCTGATCGTCGTGTGCGCCTCCTGGGGCTCCGGGCCCGGCAAACTCGAGCAGTGGACGCTCCTGGCCCGGGCGCGGGCATTGGATTCGACCTGCTTCGTCATCGCCGCCGGTCAGGCCGACCCCGGTGAAGCCCCGAGCGGTTCGGGCGCGCCCACCGGGGTAGGGGGCAGCCTGGTGGTGTCGCCATGGGGAGAAGTCCTGGCTTCGGCCGGTTCTGAGCCGCAACTGATGGTCGTCGACATCGACCTCGACGAAGTGGTCAAGGCCCGCGACAGCATCGGCGTGCTGCGCAACCGCTCCAACTTTGTTCGCATCGATAGGGCAGAATCGCGGAGGTGACGACTCCGCAGGGACCACGCAACGAAGGCCCATCCGGTTGGGCACGCCCTGGCGATCAGGGACCGCTCGGCCGACCCCCGGCTCCCGCGGATCCCTCCACCGGCCGGCTGCATCCCGGCGACGCACCTGGCGGCGGATTCGGACAGCAGCAGCCTCCGCCCGCTCCGCCGCCACCACAGACCGAACATTTGGCCGGCGCCAACGCCGACACCCGCCGAATCGCCCCGACACCGCCGCCCATGCCCGGCGGGGACCGCACCACCCCGATTGCCCAGCCGCCGGACGAGCCCGGCGAGGTCAAGAAGAAAAAGCGCTCGCGTCGCGATCCGCTGGCCATCCTGCTGGTGCTGATCATCGTCTTCTCACTGGTGATCGCGGGGCTGATCGGCGCCGAGCTCTACGTCCGCCACGAAGCCAACAACAGGGTCGCCTCCGCGACCGCCTGCGTGGTCAAAGACCAGGCCACCGCCTCCTTCGGCGTGACGCCGCTGGTGCTGTGGCAGGTAGCCACCGACCACTACACGAACATCAAGATCGAGACCGCGGGAAATCAGATCCGCGACGCCAAGGGCATGAAGCTCCAACTCAACATCCAGGACGTCAACATCAAGAAGACGTCCGAGTCCAAGGGGACGATCGGCGCGCTGGAAGCGACCATCACCTGGACCGCCCAGGGCATCAAGGAGTCGGTGCAGAACGCGATCCCGATTCTCGGCGAATTCGTCACCAGCAGCGTGATCACCCACCCCAAGGACAACACGGTGGAGCTCAAGGGCATGCTCAACGACATCGTCGCCAAGCCGGTGGTCACCAGCAATGGCGGCATCGAGCTGCAGATCGTCAGTTTCAACACGCTGGGCTTCTCGCTGCCGAAGGAGTCTGTGCAGTCGACGCTGAACGAGTACACCAACAATCTGACCAAGAACTACCCACTGGGCGTGAAGGCCGAGAGCATCGAGGTCACCAACAGCGGCGTGGTGGCGCGCTTCGCCGCCCGCAACGCCACCATCCCGACCGGCAATACCGATCCCTGCCTGGCCGATCTGTGAGTTAGGCCAGTATTAGCCCAAGCCGTCCAGGACGGCCCGGGTGCCGGACAGACCCAGGCGGGTCGCCCCGGCGTCGAGCATGGCGAGCGCGTCGGTGGTGGTACGAATGCCTCCGCTGGCCTTGACGCCCAATCGTCCGCCCACGGTCGCGGCCATCACCTCGACGGCGCGCACCGAGGCGCCGCCGGCGGGATGGAATCCCGTTGAGGTCTTGACGAAGTCGGCGCCGGCTTCTTCGGCTGCCCGACAAGCGGCGGCCAGCGCCCGCTCGTCGCCGAGAGCCAGCAACACGGCCGACTCCACGATCACTTTCAACACCGCCCCTTTTGCGGCCGCGCGTACCGCCGCGACGTCATCCCGCACAGCATCGAACCGGCCGGTCAACGCCGCGCCGACGTCGATGACCATGTCGATCTCGACGGCGCCGGCGGCAACCGCCGCGGCCGCCTCCTGCGCCTTGACCGCCGACAAGTGCTTGCCCGACGGAAATCCGGCGACGGCGGCAACTCGAACTTCGTCTTGCTCCCGAGCTTCTCGGACGGCGACCGGCACCATCGATGGCGAGACGCACACGGCGTAGACGCCCAGGTCGACGCCTTCGGCGACCAGTGCCGCAATATCGGCGGCTGTGGACTCCGGCTTGAGCAGGGTGTGGTCGACCAGCGCGGCCAGCTGCTGCCGGGTGAGCGGGCTGTCCATCAGAAGGGTTCTTCCGATGCGCCCGGATTGCAGCGCGACGCAATCATCTCGGAGTCGTCGACGACGGGTCGCCACGGCTCCAGATTCCAGCTGGTCTTGCCCGGTTCCGCGATTTCGGCAAACTGCCAGTGACAGACGAACTGTGCACGCATGCCCGGCGTGTCGGCGTCGGGTGCCCGCGCCAGCACCTCGGACCATGCCTCGTCGGCTGCTTGCGGATAGGCGCCGGCGGTTCCCGACGCCCGGGCCGCGGCACGCCCCGAAGAGGTCGGATAGACACGCAGGCTGGACCGCACGCCCCAGACCGCCCATGCGGTGTGGTCCACGAAGGGTGGCGTCGCGCCGCTGGCGACGTCGCCGCCGGGACCAGCAGCCGCGGGAACCGCACCAAGCAGCGAAATGAGCGCCGCCGCCGGCGCAATGAACACGAATCTCATCGGCTAGCGGGACTTACCCTGCACTTCGAGAAGCTTGGGACGGACGTCGACGAGATACACGCCGGTGGCGACCGCGGCCGCCGCGATCGCCATCACGCCGAAGATGCCGTACAGGATGGTGATCAGCGCGATAGCGCCTCCGAGGATCACCAACCACAGGGGCTTGGTCTGCTTGTCGGCGGCGGTATATGCGTCGGACCGCTGCAACGCGGCGTGCACAAACGCGTACACCGTCGCCACCGCGACGGCGACCCACAGAACGAACATGACGGTACCTACGGCTTGCACGCCCATAAGACTAGGCGGGCCGCCGCAAATACGTCGACTCCAAGTCGCCGACCTGCGGCGACTTGGAGTCGAGTGGTGCTTCTCTCTGGTCCAAGTCGCCCGATCCTGCGGCGACTTGGAGTCCGTGGTCCGGATACCCGGACTTACTTCTGGGTGACCTTCTTGGCCGGGGCCTTCTTGGCGGGAGCCTTCTTGGCCGGAGCGGCCTTCTTGGCCGGAGCGACCTTCTTGGCCGGGGCTGCCTTCTTGGCCGGAGCCTCCGCCTTCTTCGGCAACTCGATGCCGACCAGCTTGGCGGCACGCTCACCCACGGCGCGGGTCTGCGAGGCAACGGTGCCGAGTGCTTCCTGGGTCAGCTCGACCGCCTGGTCGACGTAGCCCTCGGCACGCGCCGACGCGTCCTCGAAAGCCGACTGGCTACGCAGCCGCTCGAGGGCGGCCTCGCCACGCTCGACCAACTCGTTGTACCGGCTGGTGGCAGCCTCGACATAGCCCTCGGCCGCCTTGCGCAGTTCCTCAGCGGTGAAACGCTCGCGCAGCTCGGTGATCTGCTCGGGCAGGTCCTCCTGGAGCTTGGTCAGGCGTGCGCGGCTCTCCTCGACCCGGCTGCGGGTGTCGGTACGGGTCTCCTCCGCGCGCTCGCGCAAGTTGCTACGGGTCTCCTCGGCGCGCTCGCGCAGGTTGACGATCAGGTCGTTGACGGTGGCCAGAGCCAGGTCAGCAGCGCCCAGCGCGGCGAGCAGCGGCGCTTTCAGGTCCTCGATGTTGGTGTTCTCAGCCATGATGATTCCTTTCCTCAGATATTCGATATCGGTGTTACAGGTGAATGATTGAAATTTGCGCAAGTCCGGCTCCTGTGGACAGGAAATGTCAAGACCCGCGGATTGACATTGGTGCGCGACTTGCCGGAAACCTCCTGGTGGTCGGGTCAGTCGGGACCGTCGACTTCCGTATCAGCCAGATCGCTGTCAGTCGTCGTCGGATTCGCTCGGACACTCCTCACGGTTAGCCTCGTTCTGCTGGGTGAACGACGTGTAAATCTCCAGCAGAACCTGCTTCTGACGCTCGGTGATGGCGGTGTCGGTGACGATGGCGTCACGCACCTGGCTCGCCTCTCTGGGCTCGAGAATGCCGGCCCGCACGTAGAGGACCTCTGCGGAGACCCGCAGCGCCTTGGCGATCTGGGCCAGGACGTCGGCGGACGGCTTGCGCAGTCCCCGCTCGACCTGACTCAAGTACGGGTTGCTGACACCCGACCGCTCGGCGAGCTGCCGCATCGAGACCTGTGCCGTCTCGCGCTGCGACCTGATGAAGCTCCCGATGTCGGAGGCCACGTCAGAGGCTTTTGTGGACACCTTGGTGCCCAGCTTCTCCTCCGGCGACATCGGACACTCCCTACGTCAGAATTTGTTTGCTTACGCTCATCAGGGTACGGAGGAGTGCTTGCTATTGCAAGCAGTTAGTTAGCACTCGTCAGAAGAGCAACTGCGCGATGGCGTAGATGGCAAGGCCGGCAAGGGCGCCCACAACCGTGCCGTTGATACGAATAAACTGCAGGTCACGGCCCACATGCAGCTCGATTCGGCGGCTGGCTTCCTGGGCGTCCCAGCGCTCGATCGTCTCGGTGATGATCGCTGTGATCTCCACCCCATATTGCGAAACCAGGTGCTGAGCGGCTCGTACCATCCAGCCGTCGACCTTTTCACGCAGCCCCGCATCGTCGCGCAGCGAGGCCCCGATCCGGATCACGGTGTCGGCGATGCGGGTGCGCAGTGTGCTCGACGGGTCATCGACTCCCTCGAGCACCAGGCGCTTGAGCGTCGTCCACGCCGTCTCGGCGGCTTTCGCCACCTCGTCCCGCGCCATCAGCTGCTCCTTGACCGCGTCGGCGCGCGCGATGGTGTCGGGGTCGTTCTGCAGGTCGTCGGCGAATTCGAACAGGAACCGCGTCGCCGACCGACGCAACTCATGATCGGGGTTGCGGCGCACCTTGTCGGTGAAGTCCATCAACTCCCGGTGGATGCGGTCACCGACGAGATGGTCGACGAAGCGGGGGGACCAGGTCGGGGAATCACGCTCGACGACCCGCTGAATCACCACGCCGGCATTCAGCGACCATTGAAACGCCCGGTCCGCAAGCAGCTGGATTAGGGCTTCCTGGCGGTTCTCGACGAGCAGCGTCTGCAACACCCTGCCCACCGGCGGGCCCCACTGCGGCTCGGCGATGCGGCGCACGATCATCCGGTCGATCACCTGTTGGACGTCCTCGTCGCGCAACAGCTCGACCAGCACGCGCAACACAGTCGCCACCTCGCCTGCCACCCGCTGCGCGTGAGCGGGCTCGGACAGCCACTTGCCCAGCCGACTGGGCACCTGGGCATCGCGCAGCTTGGTCTCCACTACCTCAGCCGACAGGAAGTTCTCCCGGACGAAGGTGCCTAATCCCTCTCCGAGCTGGTCTTTCTTGCGCTTGATGATGGCGGTATGCGGAATCGGGATGCCCAGCGGATGCTTGAAGAGCGCGGTGACCGCGAACCAGTCCGCCAGGGCGCCCACCATGCCCGCCTCCGCCGCGGCACCGACGTAACCGACCCAGGCCGGCGCGGAGCCGTGCGCGTTGGCCCACCGGCACACCAGGAACACCACAGTCGCGCCGATCAGGAAACCCAGCGCCACCGCCTTCATCCGCCGCAGCGCGGCACGCCGCTCGGCGTCGGCCTCGGAATCGGCACCGGCCAACGACTCCGCCAAGGAGGTACGGCCGCCCCGGCCCCCGCCTGAACCCGGCGTCGAGGCCGGAGGTGCCCCTGTCGGGAAGGCTCTGTGTGCCACCACACCATCATCCGCTATCGCAACCACCGGTTAGTGTTACCCACACTGTTCGGAAGCCTCACGCAGTCCGGCCGCTCAGCCATCGAGGCACCCGCAAGCCGTAGTATCGATGCGTCTAGGTAGTGAATGGGAATCGGCGACAGTGGCACAACACATCCCGGCTCGGACCGTCAAAACCGATGGTCGTAAGCGGCGTTGGCACCAGCACAAGGTGGACCGCCGCAATGAGTTGGTCGACGGCACGATCGAGGCAATTCGTCGGCAGAGCCGTTTTTTGAGCATGGACGAGATCGCCGCGGAGATCGGCGTCTCCAAAACCGTGCTCTACCGCTACTTCGTCGACAAGAACGACCTCACCACCGCGGTGATGATGCGGTTTGCGCAGACCACATTGATTCCCAATATGGCCGCGGCGCTGTCATCGAATCTCGACGGCTACGACCTCACCCGCGAAGTCATCCGGGTGTACGTCGAGACCATGGCCGCCGAACCGGAGCCGTACGGATTCGTGATGGCGAACAGTTCCGGCAGCAAGAGCAAGGTGATCGCCGACTCGGAACGGATCATCGCACGCATGATCGCGGTGATGCTGCGTCGCCGCATGCGTGAGGCCGGGGTGGACGTCGGAGGCGTGGAGCCGTGGGCCTACCTCATCGTCGGCGGTGTGCAGTTGGCCACACATTCCTGGATGTCGGATCCGCGGATGAGCAGCGACGAGTTGATCGACTACCTGACGATGCTCAGCTGGAGCGCCCTCTGCGGGATTGTCGAGGCAGGGGGATCGCTGGAGAGGTTCCGGGCACAGCCGCACCCCTCCCCGACCGTTCCTGCCTGGGATCAGCTGCAACAGGGGTGAAAGCTCCCGCCCGTCAGCTGTCCCCGCTGCCGGTGTGAGGCAAGGAGTGCAACCGCACGGCACTGCAGCGGTTAGCATTCATGGAATGCATCGGGGGCGCTGCAGGTATTACTGACGGATTTTGTCCGGGAGCACCCCGACAAACAGAAAGGCTGACATCGCAATGGCAGTGCAGCTCACGCCCCATTTCGGCAACGTGCAGGCGCACTATGACCTGTCCGATGAATTCTTCCGCCTGTTCCTCGACCCTACCCAGACCTACAGCTGTGCGTACTTCGAGCGCGAGGACATGACGCTGGAAGAGGCGCAGCTCGCCAAGATCGACCTGGCACTGGGCAAGCTCAACCTGGAGCCCGGGATGACGTTGCTGGACATCGGCTGCGGTTGGGGCGCGACCATGCGACGTGCGATCGAGAAGTACGACGTCAACGTGGTGGGCCTGACGCTGTCGGAGAACCAGGCCGCGCATGTCCAGAAGAAGTTCGACGAGCTGGACACGCCTCGCACCAAGCGGGTGCTGCTCGAGGGTTGGGAGAAGTTCCACGAGCCCGTCGACCGCATCGTCTCGATCGGCGCCTTCGAACACTTCGGCCGTCAGCGCTACCCCCGCTTCTTCAAGACGGCCCACCAGGTACTGCCCAGCGACGGCATCATGTTGCTGCACACGATCGTCCGGCCGACCTTCAAAGAAGCCAGGGCCAAGGGCCTGCCGCTGACCCACGAAATCGTGCACTTCAGCCAATTCATCCTGGCGGAGATCTTTCCGGGCGGTTACCTGCCGACGGTTCCGGTGGTCGAGGAGCAGTCCGAAGCGGCGGGGTTCTCGATGAAGCGGATTCAATCCCTGCAGTCGCACTATGCGCGGACACTGGAAATCTGGGCGGCCGCCCTCGAGTCCAAGAAGGATCTGGCCATCGCGATCCAGTCGGAGAAGGTGTACGACCGCTACATGAAGTATCTGACCGGCTGCGCAAAGCTGTTCCGTGAGGGATACACCGACGTCTGCCAGTTCACGCTGGCGAAGTAGGGCCGTCGACCCACGTGCTGCGGGCCGACAGTCCTCACCATCGCCGCAGCGGGTGTGGTGTAGCTCGTCCCGCGCACGCAGGCGCCACTGCGCCGGCACCGCGTGGCGGTCGCCGTTGTGCAGGAGAATCCCGATGGCCTCGGCCGTGGACAGGACCTCGGCAGGACGCACCCAGCGGACTTCAGTAGGTGTAGAACCCCCGGCCGGACTTCTTGCCCAGCAGGCCCGCCTCCACCATGCGCTGCAATAGCGGCGGCGGACCGTAGAGCGGCTCCTTGAATTCCTCGTACATCTTGTCGGCGATCAGCTTCAGCGTGTCCAGCCCCACGAGATCGGACAGCTTGAGCGGGCCCATCGGGTGGGACAACCCGGCCACCACGGCCTTGTCGACGTCTTCGACGGTGGCGAATCCCGCCTCGACCATTCGGATCGCCGAAAGCAGGTAGGGCACCAGCAAGGCGTTCACCACGAAACCCGAGCGGTCCGAACAGCGCACCACCTGTTTGCCCAGTACCGCACCGGCGAACTCCTCGGCGCGGGCGGCGGCTTCCGGGTCGGTGACAAGCGTGCTCACCAACTCCACCAGAGGCAGCACGGGGACGGGGTTGAAGAAATGCAATCCGAGCACCCGCTGCGGGTTTTTGGTGGCGGCGGCGATCTTCATGATCGGGATGCTGGAGGTGTTCGACGCCAGCACTGCCTGCGGGTCGGTGACGACGCGATCCAACTCAGCAAATACCTGAGCCTTCACTGACTCGTCTTCGACAATAGCCTCGATGACCAGTTGACGGTCCGCCAGGTCGGCGAGATCGGTGGTGAACGTCAGCAGGCTCAACGCCCGGTCACGCTCGCGCTCGGTCACCTTGCCCGCGCTGACGCCGCGCTCCAGCGACTTCATGATGCGGTTGCGGCCCGCGGTGATCAGCGCGTCGGTCGTCTCGAAGACCGTTACGGCGACACCGGCCCGTACCGACACCTCGGCAATACCGGAACCCATCTGCCCCGCCCCGATCACGCCTACTCGCTGGATTGCTGCGTCACTCACTTGTTTCTCTCCCGAGTCGGATTGTGGTTGCACCGCAATAGGCCCCGCCCAGTCTGACTGGGCGGGGCCTACGCTACTTCATCTCAGCGGACCGCCGAGCGTGACGTCATGGCGAGGATTCGCTGGAAAACTCGCCGTCAGTTCACGTTCGGCGCATCCCGATCAGTTAGTGACTGAACCTACCCGGCTCAGTGGAACTGACCCTCTTCGGTCGAGCCGGCCAACGCGGTCGTCGACGAGGTCGGGTCGACCGTGGTGGCGATCCGGTCGAAGTAGCCAGCGCCCACCTCGCGCTGGTGCTTGGTCGCGGTGTAACCGCGCTCCTCGGCCGCGAACTCGCGCTCCTGCAGCTCGACGTAGGCACTCATCTGCTTGCGGGCGTACCCGTGGGCCAGATCGAACATCGAGTAGTTCAGGGCGTGGAAGCCGGCCAGCGTGATGAACTGGAACTTGAAGCCCATCGCACCGAGCTCTTTCTGGAACTTGGCGATGGTGTCGTCGTCGAGGTGCTTCTTCCAGTTGAACGACGGCGAGCAGTTGTAGGCCAGCAGCTGGTCCGGGAACTCGCTCTTGACGCCTTCGGCGAACTTCTTGGCGAGCTCGAGGTCAGGCGTACCGGTCTCCATCCAGATCAGGTCGGCGAACGGCGCGTAGGCCTTGGCCCGGGCGATGCAGGGCTCCAGACCGTTCTTGACCCGGTAGAACCCTTCGTTGGTGCGCTCACCGGTGATGAACGGGCGGTCCCGCTCGTCGACGTCGGAGGTGATCAGCGTGGCAGCCTCGGCGTCGGTGCGCGCGATGACGACCGTGGGAACACCGGCGACGTCGGCCGCCAGCCGGGCCGAGGTCAGGGTGCGGATGTGCTGCTGGGTCGGGATCAGCACCTTGCCACCGAGGTGGCCACACTTCTTCTCCGAGGCCAGCTGGTCTTCCCAGTGCGAACCGGCGACACCGGCGGCAATCATCGCCTTCTGCAGTTCGTAGACATTGAGCGCGCCACCGAAGCCGGCCTCACCGTCGGCGACGATCGGAGCCAGCCAGTTGTCCACCGAGCGGTCGCCCTCGACCTTGGCGATCTCGTCGGCGCGCAGCAGCGCGTTGTTGATGCGACGCACGACCTGCGGCACCGAGTTGGCCGGGTAGAGGCTCTGGTCGGGGTAGGTGTGGCCGGAGAGGTTGGCGTCACCGGCGACCTGCCAACCGGACAGATAGATCGCCTTCAGACCAGCGCGGACCTGCTGGACGGCCATGTTGCCGGTCAGCGCGCCCAGCGCGTTGACGAAGTCCATCTCGTGCAGCTGCTCCCAGAGCACCTCGGCGCCCCGACGGGCCAGCGTGTGCTCCTCGACAACGTGACCCTGCAGCGCCACCACGTCTTGCGGGGTGTAGGTGCGCTTGACGCCCTCCCAGCGGGGGTTGTGGTCCCAGTCGTGCTGGATCTGCTCAGCGCTCTTCGGGGTGCCGACTTCGGACATGGGGCTGCTCCTTACGGTCATTCTTTGACTGAAATTTGCTTCCGATGAGTCGAGGCACCGCTGCGCGGATGAAAGCTAGAGACTCAACCTCACCTCGACTTCACTGATGTGCTAACTCGACCATGGCACAGCGCATTCCCGCTGGTCCACCCATTTCACTTGCGAATTTCGGCTACGGCTCGGGGTCATTTTGCGAACTTTGCGAAGCTGGCGAACTACTGAAACGGTTCAGAAGCTACCGACCAGTAACCGAAATCTGCAGGTCATCGGCAATTTACCGGGACGCTTGTCCTGTTAGCGAGTGAACAGCGCGGCGACGGCTTTGGTCTCATCGCCGACCGCATATGTGAGCGTTGTAACAGTCCGATCGGCGAGTTCGGGACCGAACTCATCGGTCGATCCAGCCGGGTGCACGTGCGAAATGATCTCTAGCTTGTCGCCGAGAGCCACCGGCGCCTCGTGCTCGATGGTGACGCGCAGCGGAAGAACCAGCAGCTCTGGTTGGGCTGCCAGGTAGTCCTCGACGACGCTCCAGTACACCGAGTTGTTCATGTGGTCGAACAGGTCGATGTCGGTCACCCGGACGGGGAACTCGTGGATCTCGGTGGCGTCTTCGCGGCTACCCGGCTTCAGGTACCCCTTCCACCGCAGCCGCTCGACCGTGGTCGTCTTGTGCAGACCCGCGAGAAAGTCGTCGGCGATGCGTGCCGGCATCTCGGTCTCTTTGTTGACGTGGATCCAGAACGCCTCGGACTCGATCAGCCCGCCCTTGCGTCCGTCGATGCGAACCCGCATTTCGCACCACCGGTTCGAGGTGCCCGAGCACCAGCGCCGGCACCGTAGCAGGTCCTGGAACTCGATCGGTCGGATCAGGTCGACCATGGTTCGGCGGACGATCCACAGCGGATGCGTCTCTTCGAAACCCATCTCACGCAGCTGGTCCTGGCCGATGTCCTGGATGTGCCGGCACGCCGCGTCCAGCCGCAGCCGCCCCGTGCGGTCGATGTCGCCAACCCGCAGCGGCCACTCGCGATCGAAGACGTCGGGGCTACCGTCGGGCACCGGCATTAACTTTTTGTCCAGGCTCACGGCGCTGTTCCCCGTTTCCTCCTCGTGCGAAAACCAGGTCGATACCTGGGGCCGTCGAAGCGAATCATGCCAACGACGCATCGCAAATACCAATCCCACCACGCCTGCCAAGCCTGCCAAGCCTGCCAAGGCAGCCTTCGCAAGGCCGACTACGCTGGTCAGCGTGTCTAAGACGTTCGTCGGCGCGCGCGTCCGGCAGCTTCGCAGTGAACGCGGATTCAGTCAGGCGGCGCTGGCCCAGATGCTCGATATCTCACCGAGCTACCTGAACCAGATCGAGCATGACGTGCGCCCGCTGACGGTGGCGGTGCTGCTGCGGATCACCGAGGTGTTCGGGGTGGACGCCACCTTCTTCGCCTCCCAGGACGACACCCGCCTGGTCGCCGAGCTGCGCGAGGTGACCATGGACCGTGACCTGGACATCGACGTGGACCCGACCGAGATCGCCGAGATGGTCAACACCCACCCGAGCCTGGCACGGGCGGTGGTCAACCTGCACCGCCGCTACCGGATCACCACCGCACAACTGGCCACCGCCACCGAGGAACGGTATTTCGACGGCAGCAGTGGCAGCGGGTCCATCACCATGCCCCATGAAGAGGTGCGCGACTACTTCTACGAACGCCAGAACTATCTGCACGAGCTGGATACCGCTGCCGAGGAGCTGACCGTCAAGATGCGGATGCACCACGGCGACCTCGCCCGCGAGTTGACCCGCCGGCTCACCGAGGTGCACGGGGTGCACATCACCAGGCGCATCGATCTGGGCGACACAGTCCTGCACCGCTACGACCCGCAGACCAAGACGCTGGAGATGAGCAACCACCTGGCCTCCGGGCAGCAGGTTTTCAAGATGGCCGCCGAACTGGCCTATCTCGAATACGGCGAGCTGATCGACAGCCTGGTCACCGACGGCAAGTTCACCAGTGACGAGTCACGAACCCTGGCCCGGCTGGGGCTGGCGAACTACTTCGCCGCCGCCGCGGTGCTGCCCTACCGCCAGTTCCATGACGTCGCCGAGAACTTCAGCTACGACGTCGAACGACTGTCGGCCTTCTACCAGGTCAGCTATGAGACCATCGCGCACCGGCTCTCCACCTTGCAACGCCCCTCCATGCGCGGAGTGCCCCTGTCCTTCGTCCGGGTCGACCGGGCCGGGAATATGTCAAAACGACAGTCCGCCACCGGTTTTCACTTCTCTTCCACCGGCGGCACCTGTCCGCTGTGGAACGTCTACGAAACCTTCGCCAACCCCGGCAAGATTCTGGTGCAGATCGCTCAGATGCCCGACGGGCGCAACTACATGTGGGTGGCCCGTACCGTGGAACGGCGCGCGGCCCGGTATGGTCAGCCCGGAAAAACCTTCGCGATCGGGCTCGGCTGCGAACTTCGCCACGCGCACCGACTCGTCTACTCAGAGGGGCTGAGCTTGTCTGGGGACTTGGAAATGATTGCTACGCCGATCGGCGCGGGTTGCCG
This sequence comes from Mycobacterium gordonae, assembly GCF_017086405.1. Classification (NCBI taxonomy): domain Bacteria; kingdom Bacillati; phylum Actinomycetota; class Actinomycetes; order Mycobacteriales; family Mycobacteriaceae; genus Mycobacterium; species Mycobacterium camsae. Next base: position 1,044,152 of record NZ_CP070973.1, on the reverse strand, counting down.
GGTCTGCGAACGCGACAACTGTCCGCAGCGAGCGTTCCCGGCGCTGGGGCGCGCGCTCGATATCGACGAGCATCGCAGCACCGTCTCGCCTTACCTGGTGAAGCAACCGTGACCGGCGATCAGGTAGCCCGCATCCCATCCGGGGGGCTTCGCCAACTGGGGCCGGTCAACTGGGTGGTCGCGAAACTGGCCGCGCGCAAGGTACGGGCGCCCGAAATGCATCTGTTCACGACACTCGGCTCCCGTCAGGGCCTGTTCTGGACGTGGGCGATCTACTCCGGACGGCTGCTCCGGGGTCGGCTACCCAGCATCGACACCGAGTTGATCATCCTGCGGGTCGCCCACCTGCGGTCTTGCGAGTACGAACTTCAGCACCATCGCGGGATGGCGCGCAAAGCGGGCTTGGACGCCCAGACGCAGGCCACGATCTTCGCCTGGCCCGACGCCCCTCCCGGCGACGGCCCCCGCAAGGTGCTGAGCGCGCGCCAGCAAGCCCTGCTGAACGCGACCGACGAGCTGATCAGGGACCGCACCATCACCGAGGCGACCTGGCAGCAGCTGGCTCGCTACCTCAATAGGGCGCGGTTGATCGAGTTCTGCATGCTGGCAACGCAGTACGACGGACTGGCCGCGACGATCACCGCGCTGAGAATTCCGCTGGACAACCCGCGGTAGCCTCAGAAATAGAGGTTGGCGAGCACGGCCAGCGTCAACACCACCGGCAGCACCGGGACGCCGAACGCGAACGCTGACCAGCCGTACCGGCGACGCCAGCGCATCAGTAAGCCACAGATGACCGCACCGACCGCCAGGGCGCCGGAGACCAGCAACACCGCCACACTCCACCTGCTCACGGTGGTGAGATCGTCGCCGATGGTGATGGCGGCCAGCCAGAGGACGTAACCGGCGAGCAATCCACCGATCGCGCCGATCACGACAGCCGCGTGCCGCGGCTCCTCGTTGCGGGACATGAACACCCCGCGATGGTATCCCCCGCGGTCGAGTCCACCGCTCCCGGAACCGTTGCGACTAGCCGATTCGGGTGAGGGTGAACCTGTCGTGATGATCATCGAGGGTGCAGGGCACCACCGACGAGGGGTGTGCGAAGTCCACTTCGCCCGCGAGCGTCGTCGGGTCCCACCATTGCGTGACGTTCACCGGATGGCTTCGAGCGCCGAGGACGAGTTCACCGATGAAATAGGGAGGGCATTCCAGCCCGTCCATGATTGTCCGGGAACTGACGTAGCGGCCGTTTTCCAGCCGGGCGTCGAAGCTCCGGCCCGACCCGGTGGTCACATGGGCGACGCAATGCGGGCTGCAGGTGTTGTTGATGGTCCAGGTCCCCACGTCGCCGTCCTCATCGGCGTAGTGGTAGACACCGTTCATAGTCGGAACTTCGGCCTCGGCGCGTGGTGGCGCCGCGCTCAGCCCCAGTCCGACCAGAACAGCGATTGCCGCGGGAAATGCCTTGCTTGTCATCAGTTTCCGCCCTCCGGTCGCCCGACTACCGGCAGCGCGGTTGAGGCGGTCACCGATCGGCGAGTTTCCTCACCGCCGAGCCCGCGCCGCCCCACCTAATACGAAAACTAGATCACGAAAAATTCTTCGTCAATGACGTTGTGCGGTTGCTGGGCCGTTTCATAGAAAACCCGCGCATCGCTAGAAATTGATCATGTGCCCGATCAGGCCGTGGAAGCACTCCTGCAGCGCCTCGGACATGGTCGGGTGGGTGTGCACGTTGCGGGCCAGTTCGGTGGCGGTCAGGTCCCACTTCTGCGCCAGGGTGAGCTCTGGCAGCAGTTCCGACACGTCGTGCCCCACCAAGTGCCCACCGATCAGCTCGCCGTACTTGGCGTCGGCTATCAGCTTGACGAAGCCGCTCGGATCGCCGACACCGTGCGCCTTGGCATTGGCGGTGAAGGGGAACTTCGCCACCACCACGTCGTAGCCCTCGTCGCGAGCCTGCTCCTCGGTGAGACCGAAGCTGGCGACATTGGGCTGACAGAACGTGGCGCGGGGCAACATGCGATAGTCACCCAGCGCCAAAGTCTCAGCGCCGGCGATGGTTTCGGCCGCCACGACGCCCATGGCCTCGGCGACGTGCGCGAGCATCAGCTTGCCGGTGACGTCTCCGATGGCGTAGATGTGCGGCACGGACGTCTGCATGTAATCGGTGATCCCGATCGCCTTGCGATCGGTCAACGCAACCCCGGCCCTGTCCAATCCGTAGCCCTCGACGTTGGGCGCAAAACCGATGGCCTGCAACACTTTCTGGGCCTTGAGTTCCTCGGACTTACCGTCCTTGCTGACGCTGACCGTGACCTCGGAGCCATCGTCGGTGATGGACTCGACCTTGGTACCGGTGAGGATCTTGACACCCAGCTTCTTGAACGCCTTCTCGATCTCCTTGGAAGCGTCGGCGTCCTCGTTGGGCAGCGCGCGCGGCAGGAATTCCACGATGGTCACATCGACGCCGTAATTCTTCATCACGTAGCCGAACTCCATGCCGATGGCGCCGGCACCGGCAATGACGATCGACTTGGGGAGTTCCCGGGTCATGATCAGCTTCTCGTAGGTCACCACGTTCTCCGACAGCGACGTGCCGGGGACGAGTCGGGTGCTACTGCCGGTGGCGATGATGGCGTTGTCGAACGTGACCTCCTCGGTCCCACCGTCGTTCAGTTCGACCGCGATGGTGTTCGCGTCCGTGAACCTGCCGTAGCCGTGAATCTCGGTGATCTTGTTCTTCTTCATCAGATAGTGCACGCCGGCTACCCGGCCGTCGGCCACTTTGCGGCTACGGTCGAACGCGGCCCCGAAGTCGAACGTGGCCTCGCCGCCGATGCCGAAAACTTTGGCTTCCTTGGTAAAAATGTGGGCGAGTTCGGCGTTGCGCAGCAACGCCTTTGACGGGATGCAGCCGACGTTGAGGCAGACGCCACCCCAGTATTTCGGCTCGATGATTGCGGTATTCAACCCGAGCTGGGCGGCTCGAATGGCCGCTACATATCCGCCGGGACCTGCTCCGAGAACGACGACGTCATAGTGGGTCACGGAACTCACCTTATATGGCTGTAACACCTAGATCCGGTCCGAGGAAGGACAGTCGGACACCGCGCCCGCGGCAGCACGGATCGCGCCCGCGACCACAAGGATGAGGGCGCCGGCGTTATGGCGACCCGGAGGCGCGTCAAGTAAACCTACGCAGCAGTCCGGCCGAGTTTGCGCCGAGCCAGAGGTTCACCGAAAAAAATTCACAATTTCAGGCGTGGCGCCTGCAGAAGTGGCTCTAGAATCTGCACAGCTGAAGGAAGCGGATCAACGATGCGAACCGAGCCGGGCCAAGCACGACCATGAACGACGATTCCCGCCTGCCGAATGAACGCATAGCCAGCGGATGCTGAGGCTCGTACCGACATGGTTGAATTGTGCGCCTTAAGCGACAGATCGACGCCGAATTCGTTTTTTTCAATCAAAAACATCATTGAGAAACTTCCACCCATCGAAGAACTTTGGACGGCACTTCCCGCCATAGCAGCAGTAGAACAGATGACCCGGCGAGAAAAGGCGCTGGGCGCGGGCACACTTTCCTGCAGTGCGTTTCAATTACTGCACGAGATAGTAGCCGAGCTCGGTATACAGACGAAGATCATCCGCCATCCGCCGTCCATCGCGGCACGCACCAAGCAAGAACTGATTGCCGGTAATCTTGACGGCACGCCAGTACTGGTGCATAAGACATTGACGGTACGGCTCGGCGGACTGCATTTCCTATTCACGGGCGCAGGCGACTTCACCATCCACCGGCACCTGTTGCAGCGCGTGGCGAAGGAACTGAGCCTGGCCAGCAGGATAGTGCGGACATGCCGCATCAATCCCACGAACTATCCTTCGGAATCCGAACTGGGACTGCTGGCGGGTATAGTTTCGCCTTTCATCTCGCCCATGGCGCCGCGCCACCGGTTACAGGGCGTGGTGCTGCGCGCCGCAGCAGACAATGACACCGCGGAGCACGTGCTGGTCGCGATATCCCTCTCGCCATTCGAAAGTCTGGTCGTCCAAATGGTCGATTTCGAAAGGCTCCTACCGCAATATGCAACACGGGCATATCCCGATGTCCGGTTAATAAAAGTCAGCGCCTGCTGACTGCCCTCAGCGGGGAGCGGTTACTCAGTACGGTATAACCCCGACGAGGCAGGGACCCATTCTCTCGCAGTAGTAATAACCGTGCAGCGTCGCCGCAGCGACGACGGAGGCGAACGGCGCCGACATCACAGCGATCGACAGGGCGGCCATCATGGGTTTGGACTCCACCATCGCCGATATCAGGCCGGCGACGGCACACGCCACGACATACACGAACGTCGCGAACACCGGCGGCGTCTTGTCGATGGTGTGGTACCACCAATAGAACAGGCTCAGTCCGAACACCGCGGCGAAGAACCACACGCCGAACAGCACCAGCACGAACTTCCACCATTTCAGGTAGAGGTAACGGCCCGGAACGGCCACTGGCCCGGGCGCTTCGACCGCCGCGTCGGGCGCGGCTGCGACCACGGGTGTCACCGGCGCGGGCCGCTCCTGCGCCGGCGCCGGCGCCGGCTCCGATTTCGGCTCGGTGAGGCCGGCCAGCGGCAGAGATGGTTGGGAGTCGGTATCGAAATCGGGCACGAACGGCACGGATGGTTCACCGGCGTCGTAGGTGGGCGCGACGGGCAGCTCCCCGGAGTCGAAATCCGGCACGAAAGGTTCGGTGCCCGGACTCGACTCGCGGTCCTGCGCCGACTTGTTGTCAGCCATGGGAGACCACCTGCAAGGCGGCCAGCATGCCCAGCCAGCCCGGTCCCACCGCCACAATCGCCGCGCCGACCATGGTCACCCATCGGCGTCCGGAGAACAGGATCAGCGACAGGCCGACCACGGCGGGTACGCCGACCACCAGCGCGATGGTGATGTCGGGACGAATCCGGGCGTGTATCAGCAGGCTGGACACCACCGCCAGCACCTGCCCGAGCGCACTACCCACGAGCATGCCGCTGGCCAGCAGCCACGCGCGCGGAAGGGGGATCACGGAACACGACCTTACTGAACTACCGAGGCGGTGCTGGGCACGTCCCCGGCGAGTTCTCGGTCACAAGATGGCCTCGTATCGACGGCCGCTCGCCACGTTCGTACGCGGCGCCGGTGATCACGGGTTGAGCTTGCAGCAGTTCACTTTCGGCCTCGGTGAAGACCCGACCCCGGCTGAGGAATCGCATCCCCTCCGGCGCTTCCAGGCTGAAGCCGCCGCCGCGGCCGGGCACCACATCGATAACCAGCTGGGTGTGCTTCCACGTCTCGTACTGGGGACCGGATATCCATACCGGCACACCTTCTTCACCGACGTCGAGCACCCCCAGCAGCACGTCGCGGTCCCCCACCAGAAAGTCGCCTCGCGGATAACACATCGGCGACGAACCGTCGCAGCAACCGCCTGACTGGTGGAACATCACCGGACCGTGCCGGTCCTGCAACCGCACCAGCAATTCGGCGGCGGAGGCGGTGATGAGCGCCCCCGGGATCATCAGAAGAAGCCCTGGGCCTTCTCGGAGTAGGACACCAGCAGATTCTTGGTCTGCTGGTAGTGCTCGAGCGCCATCTGGTGACCCTCGCGACCGAAGCCGGACTGCTTGTAACCGCCGAAAGCCGAGTGCGGCGGGTACACGTGGTAGCAGTTCACCCACACCCGCCCGGCCTTGATGTCGCGCCCGGCCCGGTAGGCGGTGTTACCGTTGCGGCTCCACACCCCTGCCCCCAGTCCGTACAGGGTGTCGTTGGCGATACCGATCGCGTCGTCGTAGCTGTCGAACGGCGTCACCGCCACGACCGGCCCGAAGATCTCCTCCTGGAAGATCCGCATCTTGTTGTTGCCGGAGAAGATCGTCGGTTGCATGTAGAAACCACCGGACAGGTCGCCGCCCAGTTCGGCGCGCTCGCCGCCGGTAATGATCTTGGCGCCCTCCCCTTTGCCGATCTCGATGTAGGACAGGATCTTTTCCAGCTGGTCGTTGGAAGCCTGCGATCCCAGCATGGTCTCCGAGTCCAGCGGGTCGCCCTGTCGGACGGCCTTGGTCCGGATCGCCGCCAGCTCCAGGAACTCGTCGTGAATGTCGGACTGGATCAGGCTGCGCGACGGGCAGGTGCAGACTTCGCCCTGGTTCAGGGCGAACATGGTGAACCCTTCCAGTGCTTTGTCCTGGAAATCGTCACCGGCGGCCATCACGTCGGAGAAGAAGATGTTAGGGCTCTTGCCGCCGAGTTCGAGGGTGACCGGGATCAGGTTTTGCGAGGCGTACTGCATTATCAGTCGCCCGGTGGTGGTCTCGCCGGTGAACGCGACCTTGGCGATCCGGTTGCTGGAGGCCAACGGCTTGCCGGCCTCGGCGCCGAAACCGTTGACGACATTGAGCACCCCGGCCGGCAGCAGGTCACCGATGAGCGACATCAGATACAGGATCGAGGCCGGGGTCTGCTCGGCCGGCTTGAGCACGATCGCGTTGCCGGCCGCCAGCGCCGGGGCCAGCTTCCAGGCGCCCATGAGAATCGGGAAGTTCCACGGGATGATCTGCCCGACGACGCCGAGCGGCTCGTGGAAGTGGTAGGCCACGGTGTCGTCGTCGATCTGGGAAAGCGCACCTTCCTGCGCGCGGATCGCGGCCGCGAAGTACCGGAAATGATCAGCGGCCAGCGGAATGTCGGCAGCCAGCGCCTCGCGGATCGGCTTGCCGTTGTCCCACACCTCGGCCACCGCGAGTGCGGTGGTGTTCTCGTCGATGCGGTCGGCGATCTTGTTCAGGATCGCGGCCCGTTCGGCCGGGGACGTCTTGCCCCACGCCGGCGCCGCGGCATGCGCGGCATCCAACGCCTTCTCGATGTCGGTTTCGTCGGACCGCGGAATTTCGCAAAATGCCTGGCCGGTCACCGGTGAGGGGTTCTCGAAGTAGCGGCCCGCGACTGGCGCGACCCATTCGCCGCCGATGAAGTTCCCGTACCGCGACTCATACGACATCAGCGCCCCGGAGGTCCCTGGACGTGCAAAGACAGGCATCTGCTCGGCTCCTCGCTAGTTCATGTAATACAGCTCACACTACCGCTGGGGCCAGAATGGCTTCCATGTCATCTGAGACCGCCGAAGACCGCTACCTCTGGCTTGAAGACGTCACCGGCGACGCGGCACTGGACTGGGTGCGCTCCCGTAACGAGCCGACCAAAGCGGAGTTCTGTGACGCGGAATTCGAGAAGATGCGCACCGAGGCGCTCGAGGTGCTCGACACCGACGCCCGGATCCCCTACGTGCGTCGGCGCGGCGACTACCTGTACGACTTCTGGCGTGACGCCACCAACCCCCGTGGGCTCTGGCGGCGCACCACGCTGGAGAGCTACCGCACCGACGCACCCGAGTGGGATGTGCTCATCGACGTGGACGCGCTAGGCCGCGCGGACGGCAAGAACTGGGTGTGGGCCGGCGCCGACGTGATCGAACCCGAGCTCACCCGCGCTCTGATCAGCCTTTCCGCGGGCGGCTCAGACGCCGTCGTCGTACGTGAATTCGACATGCTGACACGCCAATTCGTCGCCGACGGCTTCGAGTTGCCAGAAGCCAAGTCACAGATCGGCTGGGACGATCCCGACACCGTCCTGGTGGGCACCGACTTCGGGCCGGACTCGATGACCGAATCCGGCTATCCGCGCATCCTGAAGCGCTGGCGGCGTGGCACACCCTTGACCGAGGCCGAGACCCTCTTCGAAGGTGAGCGCAGCGACGTCAGCGCGGGCGGCTCCAAGGACCGCACGCCCGGCTTTGAACGCACCTTCGTCGGCCGCTCCCTGGACTTCTGGAACAGGCAACGCTACGAGCTGCGGGGAACCGAGTTGATCCCCATCGACGTGCCCACCGACGCGAGCAGCATGTCGGTGCACCGCGACTGGCTGCTGATCGACCTGCGCACCGACTGGACCGTCAATGAGACGACCTATCGCGCCGGCTCCCTGCTGGCCGCAAATTACGACGAATTCCTAGCGGGCGCAAAGGAACTCACGGTGGTGTTCGAGCCCGACGAACACACCTGCCTCTACCACTACGCCTGGACGAAGGACCGGCTGCTGATCGTCTCGCTGGCCGACGTCGCCAGCCGGGTGGAGATCGTGACGCCGGGCAGCTGGGACCGCGAGCCGCTGCAGGGCCTACCCGAGTCGACCAACACCGTGATCACCGCCGCCGACGACACCGGCGACGAGTTCTTTCTGGACTCCAGCGGCTTCACCGCACCGTCTCGGCTGTTGCGGGGCACCGGCTCCGGCAGGCTGGAACCGATCAAGTCCGCGCCGTCCTTTTTCGACGCTGAAGACATCTCGGTGGAACAACATTTCGTCACATCGCCCGATGGCACGTCGGTGCCGTACTTCGTGGTGCGTCCCGCCGACGCTGACGGGGCGGCCCCCACCCTGCTCTACGGCTACGGCGGGTTCGAAACGTCCAATACGCCGGGCTACAGCGGGGTGCTGGGGCGGCTGTGGCTGGCGCGCGGCGGGACGTACGTGCTGGCCAACATCCGCGGCGGCGGAGAATACGGGCCGGGCTGGCACACCCAGGCGATGCGCGAGGGCCGCCACAAGGTGGCCGAAGACTTCGTGGCCGTCGCCGATGATCTAGTTGGACGCGGCATCACCACGGTCGACCAACTAGGCGCTCAGGGTGGCAGCAACGGTGGCCTGCTGATGGGAATCATGTTGACCAAGTACCCGGAGAAGTTCGGGGCGCTGGTCTGCAGCGTGCCCCTGCTGGACATGAAGCGCTACCACCTGCTGCTGGCCGGCGCCTCGTGGGTCGCCGAGTACGGCGACCCGGACAACCCGGACGACTGGGCGTTCATCTCCGAATATTCGCCCTATCAGAACATTTCGACGGACCGGAAGTACCCGCCGATTCTGATGACCACGTCAACCCGCGACGATCGGGTGCATCCCGGGCATGCCCGCAAGATGACCGCCGCGCTGGAGACCGCCGGCCACCGGGTCTGGTACTACGAGAACATCGAGGGCGGGCACGGCGGCGCCGCCGACAACGAGCAGCTCGCGTTCAAGGCGGCGCTGAGCTACGCGTTTCTGTGGCGGATGCTCCGAACCGACACGTAGCTGTGACGGTTGCAACGTCTAGGCGCAAGCGGCTTCGGGCACCCTTGAAGTCATGTCCGCGCAACTGCCGGGAATCTTCGGATCGCTTGCCCCCACCCTCGATCGGTACGGGTACGCGGCGATCGTGACCCTGGTGGGCCTAGAAGGGGTGGGAATTCCCCTACCTGGCCAGCTGATCCTGATCGCGGGCGGAATCTACGCGGCCAGCGGGCACCTGACGCTGGTCCCGGTGCTGGTCGTCGGGCTGTTGGCGGCGGTGGTCGGCGACAATGCCGGTTACGCCATCGGCCGCTACGGCGGCCGCGGGCTGGTCCTGCGGTTCGGCCCCTACGTGTTCCTCAACCGGGAGCGGCTGGCCAGAACCGAACGCTTCTTCGCCAGACGCGGCCACATCGTGGTTTCCCTTGGGCGCTTCGTCGACGGGCTGCGGCAGGCCAGCGGTATCGCTGCGGGGCTGGCCCGGATGAGGTGGCGCCGCTACCTGGCCTACAACGCGCTGGGGTCCGCGGTCTGGGTCACTGTCTGGGTTCTCGCCGGGTATCTGGCAGGCAATCACATCGAGACGCTCTATGCCGGCGTGCAACGGTACGGAACCTATGTCGTGGCGACGTGTGCGGCGATTACCGTCGCGGTGCTGGCCGGGTTGGCGATCAGACGGCGGGCTGTCGACGCTTGACACGGTAGTTCGCCGCGACTTCGCTTCCGCTTATGCCTTCTGCCAAGCCCGAATTCGAAACACTGCTGTACTCCACCAGAGGTCCGGTGGCCACGATCACGCTGAACCGCCCGGAGCAACTCAATACCATCGTCCCGCCCATGCCCGACGAGATCGAGGCGGCGATCGGGCTGGCGGAACGGGATCACGACGTCAAAGTCATCGTGCTGCGCGGCGCCGGACGGGCGTTCTCGGGCGGTTTCGATTTCGGCGGGGGCTTCCAGCACTGGGGCGAGGCCATGATGACCGAGGGCCAGTGGGATCCGGGCAAGGATTTCGCGATGGTCAGTGCGCGCGAGACCGCGCCGACGCAGAAGTTCATGGCCATCTGGCGGGCATCGAAACCGGTGATCGCGCAGGTGCACGGCTGGTGTGTCGGCGGCGCCAGCGACTACGCGCTGTGCGCAGACATCGTGATCGCCAGCGAGGACGCCGTGATCGGCACCCCGTACAGCAGGATGTGGGGCGCGTATCTGACCGGCATGTGGCTGTATCGGCTCAGCCTGGCCAAGGTGAAATGGCATTCCCTGACCGGCCGTCCGCTGACCGGCGCGCAGGCCGCCGACATCGAACTGATCAACGAAGCGGTCCCCTTCGAGCGGCTGGAGGCCCGGGTCGCCGAGATCGCGGCCGAGCTGGCGCAGATCCCGCTGTCGCAGTTGCGGGCGCAGAAGCTGATCGTCAACCAGGCCTACGAGAACATGGGCCTGGCGTCCACTCAGCTGCTGGGCGGCATTCTGGACGGCCTGATGCGCAACACCCCCGACGCACTCGACTTCATCCGCACCGCCCAGGACCAGGGCGTGCGGGCCGCGGTGGCGCGCCGGGACGGCCCGTTCGGCGACTACAGTCAGGCGCCGCCGGAGCTGCGGCCGAACCCGTCACATGTGATAGTTCCTGATGAAGATGGGTAGTAAGATTGCCTACGAAATCGACGTCGGAATCTTTGCAACCTTGGAAGTGTTACGGTCAACATGATGTCTCGGCTGACTAGCGGCCTGCGTGCAGGCGCTGTTTTCACTGCTCTCGCGATCACCGCTGCGGTCTTTCCCGGCACGGCAGTGCCGCTGGCGAAGGCCGATTCCACTGAGGACTTTCCGATTCCGCGCAGGATGATCGCGACGACGTGCGACGCCGAACAGTATCTGGCGGCGGTGCGGGATACCAGTCCGGTGTACTACGAGCGGTACATGATCGATTTCAACAACCACGCGAACCTCCAGGAAGCGACGATCAACAAGGCGCACTGGTTCTTCTCGCTGTCACCCGCGGGGCGCCGGGACTATTCCGAGAACTTCTACAACGGCGACCCACTGACCTTCGCCTGGGTCAATCACATGAAGATCTTCTTCAACAACAAGGGCGTCGTCGCTAAGGGCACTGACGCGTGCAACGGCTACCCAGCCGGCGACATGTCGGTGTGGAACTGGGCATAGGGCATGTGCGTGGCAGTCAGCCGCCACAGCCGGTGGGCAGACTGTCGAGGAAGGTGTGCGTGATGGCCGTACCGAGGTTCGTCGGCGTGGCGATAATGGCGGCGGTCGCTTCGATCGCACTCCTGATGGGGAGTAGCCCGGCGCGCGCCGACAGCGACTTGGGTAAGCAATGCGCGCCGGAAGGCGCGAAGGTGTGGGGTAAGCCGGGTCCGATCTACTGCGAGCGCCAGGCGGACGGGCAATTGCAGTGGGTTTCCATTCCGGTCTCGGCCCTGTGCGTGGCCTTCTGCGTGAACCAGCCCTAACGAAACCGCGAGCCGGCTGAGGCCGCCCGCCCGTTTCCCGGCCAGGCTCCGGCTAGCAGACTTCTCGAATTTTGTCCTCCGTTTGGAGGACCGAAATTTCATCCCATCGGAGACCGTTTGGGGGACAGATCCGACCGCTGACCAGGGGAATCATGGCGGGTGGCACTAAAAGTACGATTTTGACGGGGTGCCGCAACCACTCGACGGCAGAGAAATACATCGACTGGGCCCTTGCCGCGGCAGGGCAAACGAACCCATAATGGACCTCCGGCCAGCCGAACATCCACTCGATCTGCATGCGGTGGATGCGACTGCGTTCCGGAAGCTGGAGGACATCGCATGAGCCAAACAACTGGCAACGGCATCCCTGGCACGCTCGCGGCCCTGGACTGGCAGACCATCACGTGTCAGTTCGAGGCGGGCTGCACCAACCGGGCGACACACATCGTCCACCGCCACGCGGTGGATGAATGCAATCACCCCCACGTCGACCCGTTCGGCAACATCGTCGAGATCGTCTGCATCGCCTGCCTGTGGCGCGCCGAGGCCGAGATACTGGTCCAGGTGGGTCAGCTCAGGCGCTCATCGGGCGCCTACTGCCTGACGTGCGGCGCCCCGGTGTCCGAGTTGAGCGACATCATGCGCGACGTCGTCGCGCTCTGACCCACTCAGTAGTGCGGCTGCGCTCCCGGTAACCGATCCGCGTCCGCCACGTCGGGGTCATCGGCGCGCTTCTCGCCCAACAGCGCACGCACCGCCGGCCGCGGCCCGAACGGACGCAGCATGGTGCTGGCCGGCCGTGGGCGCACGTGCTGCGGCCACCAGAACCAGCGCCCGAGCAAGGTGGCCAGCGACGGTGTCATGAACGACCTCACGATCAGGGTGTCGAACAGCAGACCCAGCGCGATCGTCGTACCTACCTGGGCCATAACGCGCAGTGGGCTGAACGCGAACGTGGCCATGGTGGCTGCGAACACCAGACCGGCGGCGGTCACCACCGAGCCCGAACCGGCCATCGCGCGGATCGTCCCAGTCTTGAGACCGGCGTGGATTTCCTCCTTGAACCGCGAAATCAGCAACAGGTTGTAATCCGAGCCGACCGCCAGCAGCAGGATGATCGCCATCGCCAGCACCATCCAGTGCAACTTGATGCCGAGGATGTACTGCCATAAGAGCACGGAGAGTCCGAACGATGCGCCCAGCGACAGCAACACCGTGCCGACGATCACGAACGCCGCCACCACGCTTCGGGTGATCACCAGCATGATGACGAAAATGAGTGTGGCAGCAGATATTCCGGCGATCAGCAGATCGATGTTGGAGCCGTCGTGCATGTCCTTGTACGTCGCGGCGGTACCACTGAGGTAGACCTTGGCGCCCTCCCAGGGCGTGCCCTTGATCGCCTCGTGCACGGCCCGCTGGATCGGTTCGATGAGGTTGATGCCTTCAGGACTCGCGGGGTCGCCTTCATGCGAGATGATCAATCGGACAGCGTGCCCGTCCGGCGATATGAACTGTTTGAGACCCCGCGCGAAATCCGGGCTCTGGAACGCTTCCGGCGGAAGGTAGAACGTGTCGTCGTTTTTCGCTCTGTCGAACGCATCCCCTTCGGCGGTGGCGTTGTCGGCCTGTGCCCGTGCCTGGTCGTTGAGACCCATGGTGGTCGCATAGTTCGACATGATGGTGTCGAGATTGCGCTGCTGGCTCTCGATCTGCGGTGGTATCAATGCCACGAGCTTGGGCTGAATCGCGTCCAGCCTGTCCAGGTTCTGGCTGAGGGCCAAGATGTTCTGCGCCACTTGGTCGATTCCATCGAGCGCATTGAAGATGGACCGCAGCGCCCAGCAGACCGGGATGTCGTAACAGTGCTTCTCCCAATAGAAGTAGCTGCGAATCGGCCGGAAGAAGTCGTCGAAGGTGGCGATGTCGTCGCGCAAGGCCTCCGTGATCGTCACGGTTTCTTTGGTGAGTCTGGCGGTTTCGTGAGTCGTATTGCTCAGGTCCTGGGTGACCTGCATCTGCTCACGCAGCGTGGCCATCGTCTTGCGCAACTCGTCCGCTTGGTTCAGCAGATTCTTGGCCTGCTCATCTTGAAAGTGCTGAGTCTGAATCCGTCCTGCGGCTTGGGCGCTCATCTGAAACCCCAGGGTGCTGTGGTCGAGCGGCGTACCCAACGGCCGGGTGATGGTCTGCACCCGACCGATACCTGGGACGTGAAAGACCGCCTTGGCGACCTTGTCCAGGACCAGGAAGTCGGCCGAGTTACGCAGGTCGTGATCGGTCTCGATCATCAACAGCTCAGGATTGAGCCGAGCCTGGTTGAAGTGCCGGTCGGCGGCCGCGTAGCCGATATTGGCGGGGGTGTCCGCGGGTAGGAAGTGACGGGTGTCGTAGTCCGTCTTGTAGCCGGGCAGGGCGATCAGACCGACCAGGGCGATCGCGATCGTGACCGCGAAAACCGGGGCGGGCCAACGCACGATCGCCGTACCGATCCGGCGCCAGCCGCGAGTCTGCAGCTTTCGCTTCGGATCGAGAAGGTTGAAGAAGGACGCCACGGTCAGCACCGCGGGGCCCAGCGTCAACGCCGCGAGCACCGCGACCAGCATGCCGACGGCGCACGGTGCGCCCAATGACTGGAAATACGGCAATCGGCAGAAGCTCAGGCAGTACATCGCGCCGGCGATAGTCAGGCCCGATCCGAGCACGACATGCGCGGTGCTGTGGAACATGGTGTAGAACGCTTCTTCGCGAGTCTCCCCCAGCCCGCGGGCCTCGTGGTAGCGGCCGACCACGAAAATCGCGTAGTCCGTTCCGGCGGCGATGGCCAGCAACACCAGCAGATTGTTGGCGAAGGTGGAGAGTCCGATGATCTCGTAGTTGGCAAGCAAAGCCACGACGCCTCGAGCTGCCAGCAATTCGACGAAGACCATGAACAACACGGCCAGCACGGTGACGAGCGAACGATAGACGAAGAGCAGCATGACAAAAATCACCAGGATCGTAATCAGGGTGACTATTGCGACGCCCTTCTCGCCCGCGTGGGACTGGTCGGCGAACAGCGGACCCGCGCCCGTGACGTAGGCCTTGATGCCCGGCGGGGCGGGCACCGAGTTGACGATCTTGCGGACGGCGTCGGCTGACTCGGCGGACAAGCCGCCGCCCATGTTGCCGGCCAGATAGACCTGGACATAGGCGGCCTTCTGGTCGTGGCTCTGGGAACCCGCGGCGGTCAACGGATCGCTCCAGAAATCTTGCACGTGTTGGACGTGTTTCTTGTCTTCCTCGACTCGCTTGACGATCTGGTCGTAGTAGCGGTGCGCCTCCGCCCCCAGCGGCTTGTCGCCCTCCAGCACGATCATCGCCGAGCTGTCGGAATCGAACTCCTTGAACTTCTTTCCGACCTGCATCATCGACTGGAACGACACCGCGTCGGTGGGACTCTGCGACACCGAATGGTTCTTGGCGACGGTCTCGAGTTGCGGCGCAACGGTATTGGTCACCAGGACTACACCCAGCCACACCAGCACAATGGGCAGTGCCAGCCGATGGATCATGCGCGGCAGGAACGGCGGGATCAGCGGCTGCGAGATCGCCGGGGGGGCAGATTTAGGCTCGGTGGTCTCACTCATGCGGACTTGTCCAGGCAGTAGACGAAGGCGTTCACCGATTCGTTGGGGCGCGACTGATTCGGGGCCTTCACGATGTCACCGCGCCCGTCGTTGTTATTGACGAGGAACCGGCAGGCGATCCAGCTGCCATTCCCTTGCGCCATCAGGTTGGCCGGGATACCGGGCTTCGTTGACTTCAATTCCGTCTTCCACGGTAGGGGCACATTCAATGCCTGCTGAGGATGGGAGTTCTCATCGAGATAACTGATCGTCGCCGTGCTGCCTGGCGAACCCCAGACCTCGAGTGTGATGGTCTTGGGGTTGAACTGGTCGATGACGTCTCCGGACGAGCCGCCACCAAACGAATCGCTGCGAACTCCGAAAACGTCGTGCAACCGGTGAACCGCGAATCCCGCCACCCCGACGACGGCGAGCACGGTGAGGATGAGCCAGAACCGGCTGGCCAGGCCCATCAGACGTCTGCGCTTGGCCGGCTGGCGAGTCGATTTATCACCTTCGCCGCCAGCAGATTCCGGGGTCGTCAACGCATCCGTCTTTGGCTCAGTCGTCGTCATGGGCGCTTCCTAACCATTGACGAGAGCCGCCAACCAATTAGCTTGTCTGTCAACTTAGTCTCTCTAACCTAATGCGCAAACGTAGAGAAGTCTCGGCGTGGTGCGCGAAGGCCCTGCGCATCAGGACCTTCGCCAACGTGAAATACGGTGTCATCGCGCCCACCAGGTGCTGGGACCGTCGGCGCTCTCGCATGGGCTCAGTCGGCGCGCAAATCCGGTTTTCCCCGCACCGTGGCCCGGCATCCGGGTCGGGTCTGTCACCGGGTTCAGCGGGTTCATCGGGACCCCGGAAGCGAGCCGATGCAGGTTGCGGTGAGCACCCGGGCTAGCGCGGACCCGAAGTCCATGTTCCATTCGGCCGGTAACACCTCGGGCTCCTCTTCGTAGACGTCCGAGATCTTCGCCGGCGGGTTTGCGATCTGCCAGAACGCCGCGGCCAGCGAGTAGGCCGCGATGAGGATGTCAAACGCGCCCGACCGCCCGAGCGCCGGCAGCGCCTGCTCGATGGCGTCGGCAAGTGCGATCGCGGCGGCGGAAATGGTCCGCCGAATCTCGATGACCCGTTCGATCTCGACTTCGTGCTCGAGATGCAGGTGCAGGTTGGCCAGCAGGTCGCAGAACAGCGGGTCCGCGGCGAGGCCGCTGGCCAACGTTTCTGCCACCCGCTCCGCCGTCATCGGTCCGGGCGCAGCCAGGTCTTCGCACACCGTGGCCGACCACCGCACCCAGCCTTCGGCGGCCAGATGCAGCAGCACTTCCTTGTGAGAGCTGAAGTATCGGCGCACGGCCGAGTAGTGGATTCCCGCGCGGCCGGCGACCGCGGTCAACGTCACCGATGCGACACCGGTTTCCGATGCGATCGAGCGCGCGGCTTCCACGAGCGCCGCGGCTCGCTGGCGCTTGTTCTCCTCGGTTCGAGCGCGCCGGAAAGTGAGTTGCGCCACCGTCAGAGGATAACGCACACAATGTGATTTGTGGGCGAAATTCGCGTGTTTACGCACGCGGCATGCCTTAGAATCGGCGTACTCATGTAAGGAGCCCGCCCCGGTTCCGGACGCCTCCGTGTTTTACTTAGGCCAGGCTAATTGTGTTCGCGATGTGCAGCCACATCTGGGCGCAGTGCGGTCGGTCGAATGAAGACGCAAGCGTCTCCTAGGGCGGGTATCGTCCGACCTGAGCGATGCCCAACGGTGAAAGGGACCTGAGATTTTCAAGCTGCTGTCGCGGGTTTGGATCCCAGTCGTCATCATAGCGGTGTTGGTCACCGGCGCTTTCATCGTGAAGCGGGTGCACGGCTACTTCGGTTCGGAGAAGCGGGCGTCGTACGCGGACAGCAACTTGAAGAACCCGGAGCCGTTCAACCCCAAACGAATCACCTACGAGGTTTTCGGTCCGGCGGGCACGGTTGCCGACATCAGTTATTTCGACGTCAACGCCGACCCGCAACGCGTGGACAACGCGCGGCTGCCCTGGTCGCTGCACATCAGCACGAATAAGGCCGCGATGGTCGGCAACCTGATGGCCCAGGGCGACAGCGACAGCATCGGGTGCCGCATCCTGATCGACGACGTGGTCAAATCCGAGCGAGTCTCCCACGAGGTCAATGCCTTTACCTTCTGCCTGGTCAAGTCCGCGTGAATACCACCTACGCCGACGGCCGTCCCGGCACCCCTGCCGTCGAACCTCGTCCCCACCGCCCGTTCATCCCACGGATGATCCACGCCTTCGCGGTGCCGATCATCTTGTTCTGGGTGGTGGTGGTCGTGCTGCTCAGCCTGCTCGTCCCGTCACTGGAAGTCGTCGGGCAGCAGCGCTCGGTGTCGCTGAGCCCCAAGGATGCCCCGTCGTTCGTCGCGCTCAAGCGGATCAGCCACGTCTTCAAGGAAGGCGAGACCGACAGCGTCGCGATGATCGTGCTGGAAAGCGAACAACAACCCCTCGGTGACACCGCCCACCGTTACTACGACGATCTGATCCGCAAGCTGCGCGCGGACAAGCACGTGCTGAGCATCCAGGATTTCTGGGGTGACCCGCTCACCGCGGCCGGCGCACAGAGCAACGACGGTAAAGCCGTCACGGTCCAGCTGAACCTGGCCGGCAATCAGGGCGAACCGCTGGCCAACGAATCCGTCGACGCCGTCCGCAAGATCGTGGACGCCAACCCACCCCCGCCCGGGCTCAAGGCCTACGTCACCGGCGCCTCGGCACTGGCCGCCGACCTGCAGCAAAGTGGCGACAAGTCGATGGCCAAGATCACCATCACCACGGTCCTGGTGATCCTGTTCATGCTGATGTTCATCTATCGTTCGCCGCTGACGGTGATTCTGCTGCTGGTCACCGTCGGTATCGAATTGACCGCCGCGCGCGGCGCCGTCGCGATCCTCGGCAGTAACGAGCTGATCAGCCTGTCCACCTTCGCCGTCAGTCTGCTCACGTCGTTGGCGATCGCGGCCGGAACCGACTACGGCATCTTCATCATCGGCCGATATCAGGAAGCTCGCCAGGCCGGGGAGGACCGGGAGACCGCCTTCTACACGATGTATCACGGCACCGCCCACGTCATCCTGGGGTCCGGTTTGACGATCGCGGGCGCGACGTTGTGTCTGGGCTTCGCGCGCATGCCGTACTTCCAGACGCTGGGTATTCCCTGCGCGGTCGGCATGCTCGTCGCCGTTCTGGTCGCGCTGACGCTGGGCCCAGCCGTGCTCGTCGTCGGAAGCCGCTTCGGCGTGTTCGACCCCAAGCGGGTGCTGTCGGTACGGGGCTGGCGCCGGGTCGGCACGGCGGTCGTGCGCTGGCCGCTGCCGATCCTCGCCGTCACCTGTGTGATCGCCCTGATCGGCCTGATCACCCTGCCCGGTTACAAGCCCAGCTACGACGACCGGGCCTACCTCCCCAGCTTCATCCCGGCCAACCAGGGCTTTCTCGTCGCAGACCGGCACTTCTCCCAGGCTCGGATGAAGCCGGAGATTCTGATGATCGAGTCCGATCACGACATGCGGAATCCGGCTGATTTCCTGGTCCTCGACAGACTGGCGAAGGGCATCTTCCGGGTGCCGGGCATATCCCGCGTCCAGGCCATCACCCGGCCGGACGGCACCACGATGGACCACACGTCGATACCGTTCCAGATGAGCATGCAGAACGCCGGTCAGATGCAGACCATCAAGTACCAGCGCGACCGGATGGACGACATGCTCAAACAGGCCGACGAAATGAGCACGACCATCGCGCTGATGCAGCGGATGTACGGCCTGATGTCCCAACTCGTCGGGGTCACCCACAAGATGGTCGGCGATACCGAAGAGATGCAGCGGGTCACCCGCGATCTGCGCGACAAACTCGCCAACTTCGACGACTACTTCCGGCCGATCCGTTCCTACTTTTATTGGGAGAAACACTGTTTCGACATCCCGGCCTGCTGGTCGCTGCGGTCGGTCTTCGACGCCCTCGACGGCATCGACGAGATCGACGAGAAGTTGAACATGCTGGTCGGCGACATCAAGCAGCTCGACGTGCTGATGCCGCAGATGGTCCAAACCTTCCCGCCCATGATCGACGCCATGGCCAGCATGCGAACGATGATCCTCAGCATGCACAGCACCATGTCGGGGATCTTCGACCAGATGGACGAGATGAGCGACAACGCGACGGCGATGGGTCATGCGTTCGACGCCGCGAAGAACGACGACTCCTTCTATCTGCCGCCGGAAGTGTTCAAGAACGCCGACTTCAAGCGCGCCATGAAGAACTTCCTGTCCGCCGACGGGCACGCGGCGCGGTTCATCATCCTGCACCGGGGTGACCCTGCCTCGGCTGAGGGCATCGCGAGCATCGGCAAGATCCAGACGGCCGCCGAAGAAGCGCTCAAGGGCACTCCCCTGGAAGACTCCAAGATCTACGTCTCGGGAATGGGCGCCATTGTCAAGGACATCTCCGAAGGCGCCAAATGGGACCTGGTGATCGCCGGCATTTCGTCGCTCTGCCTGATCTTCATCATCATGTTGATCCTGACCCGGGCATTCGTTGCGGCAGCGGTGATCGTCGGAACCGTCGCGCTCTCGCTGGGCGCCTCGTTCGGCCTGTCGGTGCTGGTCTGGCAGCACATTTTCGGCGTCCCGCTGCACTGGCTGGTGCTCGCGATGTCGGTGATCGTGCTGCTTGCCGTGGGATCGGACTACAACCTGTTGCTGGTCTCTCGGTTCAAACAGGAGATATATGCCGGGCTGAACACCGGCATCATCCGGTCGATGGGCGGAACCGGCAAAGTGGTCACCAATGCAGGTCTGGTCTTCGCCTTCACAATGGCGTCCATGATCATCGGCGACGCCCGGATGATCGGGCAGGTGGGCACCACCATCGGCCTGGGTTTGTTGTTCGACACCCTGATCGTGCGGGCCTTCATGACGCCGTCGATCGCCGCGCTGCTGGGTCGCTGGTTCTGGTGGCCCATTCGGGTGCGGTCCCGTCCGGCACGCAGCCCCCGGCTGCCTCGCGAGGAGCCGGTCACCGACAGATCACCGGCGCTGACCGCCGAGCGCTGACGGTGACTGCCAGCCCGGCGTAGTCAGACACACCCGGGCGCGGCGGGTACCTCCCGCGCACGGGGGACGGATCACACCATCGAGTCCCGATTTCGAAGCCGCCAACCGAGTGCCGCGGGGCTCCGAATAGTAGATGTGCAGGCAACAGACGGACGATCGATAGCGGTCATCGGCAGCGGCGTAGCCGGTCTCACGGCCGCCTATCTGCTCTCGGCCCGTGACCGGGTCACCTTGTACGAGGCCGACACGCGTCTCGGCGGTCACGCGCACACCCACCTGGTGGACGATGGCGACGGTCAGGAGACGGCCGTCGACACCGCGTTCCTGGTGCACAACGACCGCACCTATCCCACGTTGTGCAGGTTGTTCGCACAACTCGGGATCGCCACCCAGGAGTCGGACATGTCGATGTCGGTGCGGGCCGACGACCTCGAATACGCCGGGGCCCTGGGCGTCAAAGGGCTGTTCGCCTGCCGGCAGTCATTGCGGCCCCGGTACCTACTCATGCTTGCCGAGATCCTGCGCTTCCACCGTGCGGCGACCCGGCTGCTGCGCGAGGAAGACGACGATCTGGAAACGCTGGACGTATTCCTGCGACGGCACGCTTTCTCGTCCTACTTCATCGAATACTTCATCACCCCGCTGGTGGCGGCGGTCTGGTCCTGCGCGGGCGACGACGCGTTGCGCTACCCGGCCCGCTACCTGTTCGTCTTCCTCGACCACCACGGCATGCTGTCGGTTTTCGGCTCTCCCACCTGGCGCACGGTGACCGGTGGCTCGGCCACCTATGTGCAGGCCATCGCGGCCCGCCTCGACGAGGTGTTGACGGGCACCCCGGTGCGGTCGCTGCGACGGGCGCCGGACGGTGTGGAGGTGCGGGCAGGCGACGGCCCACCGCGCACATTCGACGCGGCGGTGGTCGCCGTCCATCCCGACCAGGCGCTACTGCTGCTCGACGAGCCGACCCGATGGGAGCGCGCCGTGCTCGGTGCGATCCCCTACTCGACCAACCGCGCACAATTGCACACCGACGAATCGGTGCTGCCGCGACACCGCCGGGCCCGTGCGTCGTGGAACTACCTGGTGACACCGGGTCACGAGCAGGTGGTGGTCAGCTACGACATCAGCAGGCTGATGCGGCTCAACGGCCGCCGCCGGTTCCTGGTCACCCTGGGCGGCCACGACTGGGTGGAGCCGTCGTCGGTGCTGGCCGAGATGACCTACAGCCATCCGCTCTATACTCCGGAATCTGTTGCCGCACAACGACTTCTGCCAACCCTCGATGACGACCGGGTGGTGTTCGCCGGCGCCTACCACGGGTGGGGCTTCCACGAGGACGGTGCGGCATCGGGAGTGCGGGCCGCCCAGCAGCTGGGCGCGGACTGGCCCGCGGTACCTGGCCGTGAGGCGGTCCTGACATGCTGACCCCGGCGATCTACCGCACGACCATTAGCCACTGCCGGCAGGTTCCGGTGCAGCACTCGTTCGAATACCGAAGCTACAGCTGGTATGTCGACATCGATCAGCTGCCTGCACTGCCGTGGTGGCTGCGGCCCTTCGCGCGCTTCTCGGCCGCGGACCATCTGGCCGGTTCCGACGACGCTGCGGATACTTCCTTGCGCCGGCGCCTAGAGACCTTCTTCGCCGAGCACGACACAGCCATGCCCGACGGCCGGATCACCGCGCTGCTGCAGGCGCGCGTTCTTGGCTATGTCTTCAACCCGCTGAGCGTCTTCTGGTGCCACGACCGCAACGGTCGGCTGCGCCACGTCATCGCCGAAGTGCACAACACCTACGGCGGTCGCCATGCGTATCTGCTGCCGCCGGCCGATAGACCCGTGCTGGTCAACAAGCAGTTCTACGTTTCACCGTTCAATCCGGTGGATGGACATTACCTGGTGCTGGCCCCACCACCGGAGCACCAGGTGGACGTGATGGTGTCGCTGCTGCGGGAGCGCCGGCTTGCTTTCACCGCCACCCTGCGCGGCGAACGGCTGCCCGCCACCGTCCGGCACGTCGCGGCTCTGCAATTCCTGTCACCGATGGCCCCACTGGTGGTGGCCGCACGCATCCGTCTTCAGGGGATCAGATTGTGGTTACGACGAGTCCCGGTGGTGGCGCGATGATCGTTGAAAGTGTCGAAAGACTCAGTCCAACAATCGATTCCGACCGCTGGCCGGCGGTCGCCACGGTGCCGACCGGACCACTGGCCGCTACCGCGGCCACCATCGCCGGACTGCTGCTGCGCCGCGCGTCCGCCGCGCTGCCGCTGCGGCTGAAGTATCCAGACGGCACCGTGGTCGGCGGCGGCGACGCCAACTCCCCGACGCTGCGGATCCATCGACCGGACGCGCTGGCCCGCCGGATCGGACGGCACGGCCTGATCGGATTTGGCGAGTCCTACATGGCCGGCGAGTGGTCGTCGGAGGACCTGACGGCGGCGCTGACGGTGCTAGCGGAATCGGTCGCCGACCTGGTGCCCCGATGGCTGCACTGGCTACGCCCGATCGCTCCGGCCTTTCAGCCCGTCTGGCGCGATCCGGGCCGCGATCAGGCGCGCCGCAACGTCGCCGAGCATTACGACTTGTCCAACAACCTGTTCGCCGAGTTCCTCGACGAAACGATGACGTACTCTTGCGCGCTGTTCGAGGAGCTGCCGGCAAGCTGGCCGGAACTGGCCGTGGCCCAACGTCGCAAGATCGACCGGCTGCTCGACCTGGCTCAGGTGGGCGCAGGCTCGACGGTGCTCGAGATCGGCACCGGTTGGGGGGAGCTGTGCCTGCGCGCCGCAGCACGAGGGGCCCGCGTGCGCTCGGTGACTCTGTCGGTCGAACAGCAGCGGCTGGCCAGGCAACGGGTTGCCGCGGCCGGTTTGTCCCAGCTGGTCCAGATCGACCTGTGCGACTACCGCGACGTGAGCGGGGGCGGCTACGACGCGGTGCTGTCGGTCGAGATGATCGAAGCCGTCGGATACCACTCGTGGCCAAGGTATTTCACCGCTCTGGAGAAGCTAGTGCGGCCGGGCGGCAAGGTCGCGATCCAGGCCATCACGATGCCGCACGAGCGGATGTTGGCCACTCGCAATACGCATACCTGGATTCAGAAGTACATTTTCCCTGGCGGATTGTTGCCGTCTGCCGCGGCCCTGGTCGACATCACCGAGCGTCATACGAACTTGCGCACCGTCGACGCGGTCTCGCTGCGGCCGCATTACGCCGAGACGTTGCGGCTGTGGCGCGAGCGCTTCCTGCAGCGTCGTAACGAGTTGGCGCGGTTGGGATTCGACGAGGTATTCGAACGCATGTGGGAGCTCTATCTGGCCTACTCGGAAGCCGGATTCCGGTCCGGCTACCTCGACGTGTACCAGTGGACGTTCGAGCGCAGAGGTGTGCGGTGAGCGAGGGCGACATCCTGACGGTGACCGGCGCCTGCGCCCTGGCGGTGACCGCGGTGCATTCGGTCACCTTCGCGGTCGGGCGCAGAATCGGCCGCTACAACGTCGTGGACGTCGCATGGGGAATCGGCTTCGTCGCGGTGGCCGCGGTGGCCGCGACGGTGGGCCACGGCGACCCGACCCGGCGCTGGCTGCTGCTGGCGCTGGTGTCGGTTTGGGGGCTGCGGCTGAGTTGGCATATCCACCGCAAGACCGCCGGGCAGGGTGAAGACCGCCGATACGCGGATCTGCTGCGAGGCGCGTCGGTGGCCCAGGTGGTGCGGAAGGTCTTTCTTCTGCAGGGTTTTCTGACGCTGTTCATCTCGTTTCCGCTGCAGCTGTCGGCGGTCACCGGCCCCACGCCCCCGCCGTTGCTGGCGCTGACCGTAGCGGGCGTGGCGGTATGGCTGGTCGGATTCACCTTCGAGGCACTCGGCGACCGGCAGCTGCGGGAATTCAAGGCAGACCCGGCTCACCGCGGGCTGATCATGGACCGGGGGCTGTGGTCGTGGACGCGTCACCCCAATTACTTCGGTGACGCCTGTGTGTGGTGGGGATTGTGGCTGATCACGGTCACCGGCTGGGCGCCGTTGGCCACCGCGGTCTCGCCGTTGGTGATGACCTATTTCCTGGTGGAGGTGAGCGGGGCCCGCCTGACCGAGAAATACATGAAAGGTCGTCCCGGATTCGCCGGGTACCAAAAGCGGACCGCATACTTCGTTCCGCGGCCACCGAGAAAGGTGCGCCAACCATGACCGGCATGTCGGGTGCGGTAATTGCTGACGTTAGGCTACCGACGATGACCGGACCGCTGCAGTCAAGCGGCGACCTGGACGCCTTGCTGCGCCGGGTCGCCCGCGGGGACAACGCCGCGTTCGCCGCGTTCTACGACCAGACGAAGACCCGGGTGTACGGGCTGGTGACCAGGGTGCTGCGCGATGCCGGCTACAGCGAGGAGACCACCCAGGAGATCTATCTCGAGGTGTGGCGAAGGGCCGCCGAATTCGACTCCGCCAAGGGGTCCGCGCTGGCCTGGCTGTTGACCATGTCCCATCGCCGCGCGATCGACCGGGTGCGCAGCGAGCAGGCGGGCTCACAGCGCGAATCACGTTATGGCGTATCCAATCTCGACCCCGCCTGCGACGTCGTCGCCGATTCCGCGATCGCGGGCGATGAGCGCCGCCGGGTGGCGCAGTGTCTGGAAGGGTTGACCGACACGCAGCGCCAGTGCATCGAACTGGCCTACTATGGCGGACTTACCTATGCCGAGGTGTCGCAGCGGTTGGCCGCGAACCTGTCGACCATCAAGTCGCGCATGCGCGATGCGCTGCGAGGCCTGCGGCACTGCCTGGACGTGCCATGACCGCGGCGACGATGCAAAGCGGAGCGATGCTGAGGAGCGACGCTCATGAATGAGCCCACCGACTTCGACCTCCTCGAACTGGCGACCCCGTACGCCCTGCACGCCGTGTCCGAAGCGGAGCGCGCCGAGATCGACCGGCGGGTCGCGGCGGCTCCGGCGCCAATAGCCGCCGCCTTCAACGACGAAGTGCGCGCCGTCCAGGAGACGATGGCGCTGGTGTCTGCGGCCAGTGCCGCCGAGCCGCCGGACCAGCTCCGCACGGCCGTGCTGACCGCGATACAGCCGGATCGGCACCGCAACTCGCCTTGGCGTGCAAGGGTTTTCGCTGCCGCAGCGGCTGTCGCCATCGGCTTGGGGGGCTTCGGTCTCGGAGTTCTGGTCAAGCCGCACCCCACATCGACGGTCACCGAGCAGGTTTTGACGGCTCCGGATATGAAGACGGTGTCCCGGCCGCTGGGACCCGGGCAAGCCACGGTGATGTTCTCTCGTGATCGCAACGCGGCGGTGCTGGTGATGAACAACGTGCCGCCACCGACCAATGGAACCGTCTATCAGATGTGGCTGATCGGAGCCAATGGCCCCAGGTCCGCGGGGACCATGGGCACCACGGCGGTGCAGCCCACGACGACGGCGACGGTGAATGAGATCGGCACCTGCAGGGCGTTGGCCTTCACGGTCGAGCCCGGCGCCGGCTCGCCGCAGCCCACCGGCGCGATCCTAGCTGAGATCCCGCTCAAGTAGCTGTGCGCTGGGGTTTCTTTTTGAACAGGCCGCCGAGCAGCGAGACGAGCAGGCCGATCCCCACCAATCCCGCACCGGTGAGCAGCGTCAGGTTGAGCCAGAGGTGCATGCTGCTTTCGGCGTGGCCGACCATCACGTCGGCCACCCGTCGGATGTCTCCGGTGGTCCGGTTCAGCGCTTCGTTGAGGGAGCGCCCGCCGATCTCGATTCCCGCCCACCCGGCCGCGCCGACGAGCAACGCCGAGATCCCCAGGCTGGTCAGGGCGCGGCCGCGACGACGGGCGAGGACCAACGTCAGGAACGCAAACAGCGCCGCGAGGGCCGCCACACCGATGCTGACCCACGGCCCCCACACCTCGGCGCGGTGAAACTGCCCCTGCCGCACCGGCTGGTCGGCCGGCACCGTCACCGGGACTTTCAAGGTCGCCGGCACCTGCACGTTGTAGGTGGCCAGCTGCTGCTGGATGCCGGTGTCCTTGAGCATCGGCGCCACGTCGATCACCCATTGTTCGTTGCCGCCAGGCTGCGGCGCGCTGAACAACCAGCTGTGCGCGGCCCGGTTCACCTGGACGAACAACGGCGGAAACGCCGAACCAGCGGTGAACGCCGCCGCCACGTCGTGCACGGTCGAGCTGTCGACGCGGCGGCCGCCCTGTTCGCTGATCAACGCCATGGCACGGGTGGCCAGCTCGGACGCCATTGCCGACTGTAGCGCCGGATCGCGGGCCGCCTGTTCGGCCAGCGCGGCGTAACCGTCTTCGTCGACGACGTTCGCCTGCGTCCACGCCAAGGGTATGGACGCCGCCAGCCCGGCGGTGGCGATCAGCCAGCACAACACTGTTACGAGAAACCGCACGGGTTGGAACCCTACTGGGCGATCCCCCGCAGATAGGCAGCCTGCCCGAGGTGTTGTGCGCAGTCGTCGATGACGCTGATCAGCCGCGCGCTCGCGGTGACCGGCGGATCCCAGTTCGTGTCGACGATGCGGGCGAGTTCGTCGGTGGTGACCGTCTCGACGTACTCCAGCGTGAGCAGATGCACGGCGTGGTAGTAGCTCAACAACAGGTCGACGGGTGCGCGGACCTTGGCCACGTCTTCGGCGCTGTGCCCGTAGCCGGTGTCGTTGCGGGGTAAGTCCAGATCGAACCGGTCCACCCAGCCGTCGGCGGCCCAGGCCTGTTCCACGCCCGCTATATCGGCCACCTGCAGGTCCTGAACCCGGGCGCTGTGCCAGAGCAGCCAGGCGATGCTGTTGGCGTTCCCGGTCGGCCGGTAGCCGGCGATCTCATCGGTCAGTCCCTGACACACGTCGCCGACGTGTTCGATCAGGCGGGTGAACGCGTCACGCAGGAGCTCCTGCACGGCAGCGGTTTCGGGGGAGGCCATGGTTCCGACCCTACGGGCCGCCGTGGAACACCGCTTCGACGTTGTTGCCGTCCGGATCGCGGACGAAAGCGCCGAAGTAGCCCGGGTGGTATTCGGGCCACAGGCGTGGCGCGTGCAGGGACTCTGCGCCCAGGCCGACGGCCGCATCGTGGAACGCCCGCACCGCGGCCTCATCGGCCGCTTGGAAAGCGACGTGAATCTCCCGGTTCGGCCCCATGCCCGTCGCGTCGGCGATCCAGAAGGCGGGATGCCCGTCCCGGCCGTATCCGATGGCCACGCCGAAATCCATCTGCCGGGAGTACCCGAGAACGCCCAGCACCGTGTCATAAAACTGCTGGGATCTGGCGTATTCACCGCAATTGATGCCGAAGTGATCGATCATGGCTGGATCCTGGCACGAGCCACCGACATCGCCGTAGATTATTTAGATGACCTACGACCTTCTGATCCGCAGCGGCACCATCGTGGACGGACTCGGAGGTGAGCCCTACGTCGGCGACGTCGCCGTAGCGGACGGGCTGATCGCGGCGGTCGGCGCCCTGAACGGCGCAAGCGCGACGAAAGAGATCGACGCCACCGGTCTGCTGGTCACACCGGGTTTCGTCGATCTGCACACCCACTACGACGGCCAGGCCATCTGGTCGGACCGCTTGACGCCGTCCTCGGCGCACGGGGTCACCACCGTGGTGATGGGCAACTGCGGCGTCGGATTCGCACCCTGCCGCCAGGAGGACCACGACGTGCTGGTCGACGTCATGGCCGGCGTCGAGGACATCCCCGGTGTCGTGATGACCGACGGCCTGCCCTGGACCTGGGAAACCTTCCCGGAATACCTCGATGCACTGGAATCGGGCAGCCGGGACATCGATGTCGCGGCCTACCTGCCGCACTCCCCGCTGCGGGTCTATGTGATGGGCCAGCGCGGCGCCGACCGTGAACCGGCTACTCAGGAAGACTTGGCCAGAATGCGCGCGCTGGCCACCGAGGCCATGGAGGTGGGGGCGCTGGGTTTCGCCTCCTCCCGGCTGACCATCCACAAGACCGAGAGCGGCGCACCCATCCCCAGTTACGACGCGGCCCGCGAGGAGATCGAGGAGATCGCCCGGGGCGTCGTCGACGGCGGCGGCGGGCTGTTGCAGTTCGTACCCGACATCCCGGCCGGGGGTTACCAGCCCGTGCTGCAGACGGTCTTCGACGTCGCCGAGGACGTCGGGTTGCCCGTGACCTTCACACTAGTTGTCGGGAACGCGGGGGACCCGACGTGGCCGGACGCGATCACGATGGTGGAGAAGGCCAATGGAAGGGCCGGCGCCGGCGACCCTCAGTTCACCGCTCAGCTCTTGCCGCGCCCGATCGGACTGATCATCGGGCTGCAACTGTCGGCCAACCCGTTCGTGCTGTATCCGAGCTATCGCGAGATCGCACACCTGCAGCTGGCCGAGCGGGTCGCCGAGATGCGCAAGCCCGAGGTGCGGGCCCGCATCCTGGCCGACCAGCCCGGCCAGGGCCACCCGATCCTGTATGTGGCCCAGATGTGGGACTGGATCTTCCCGCTGGAAGACAACCCCAACTACGAGCCCGACCCGGCGGACAGCATCGGCGCCCGAGCCCGGGCGCGCGGCGTCACTCCGATGGAAGAGGCGTACGACCGGCTCCTCGACGACGAGGGGCGGGCCATGCTGCTGGTCGCCACCAGCAACCTGGAGGGCAACTCGCTGGACACCGTCGGCAAACTTCTGCACCGCGACGACGTCGTCCTCGGCCTGGGCGACGGAGGCGCCCATTACGGCATGATCTGCGACGCCAGCTACTCCACGTACTTCCTCACCCACTGGGCGCGCGATCGCAAATCGGGTCGATTCAGCGTCGCAGCGGCCGTCCGCGAGCTGACTTCGGTGCCGGCCCGCATCGCCGGACTGGGCGACCGCGGCCGGATCGCCGAAGGCTTCAAGGCCGATCTCAATGTCATCGACCACGCCGCGCTGCGAGTGCACAAGCCGGTCATCGTCCACGACCTTCCGGCCGGCGGCCGCCGGCTGGATCAGACCGCGCAGGGCTACGTCGCGACCGTGGTCTCGGGGCAGGTGATCGCCGAGAACGGCGTACCCACCTCCGCCCGCCCGGGAAAGCTAGTCCGCGGTCGGCAGCCGGCGCCGGCCCCGGTCTGACGGCCCGCTGCGAATTAACGGTAGCGGGTTGACCGATACGCCCACGGTAACAGGCTGTGCCGGGTAAGTTTGGGTGGTGACAAGCCCGCATTTCGCGTGGTTGCCGCCAGAGATCAACTCGGCACTGATGTTCGCCGGTCCCGGTGCGGGACCGCTACTTTCTGCTGCCTCCGCATGGGGCAGTTTGGCCGAAGATCTCATTTCAGCGGCATCCTCGTTCGGGACCGTCACCCAGGAATTGACCAGCGGATCGTGGCAGGGCGCCTCGGCCGCCGCCATGATGGTCGTCGCCACCCAGTACATGGGCTGGCTCAGCGCCGCGGCAGTTCAGGCGGAGCAGGCGGCCGAACAAGCCGCCGCGACGGCGGCCGCCTTCGAGACGGCGGTGGCCGCCACGGTGCAGCCCGCCGTGGTGGCGGCCAACCGCGGCCTGGTGCAGATGCTGGCCTCGACGAACTTCTTCGGCATGAACTGGCCGGCGATCATGGACACCGAATCCGCCTACGAGCAAATGTGGGCGCTGGACGTGGCAGCCATGGCGAACTACCACTTCGACGCGTCGGCGGCGGCCGCTCAACTGGCGCCTTGGCAGCAGGTGTTGCGCAACCTCGGCATCGACATCGGCAAGAACGGCACCATCAACTTCGGCTTCAACAACACCGGTAGCGGCAACATCGGCAACAACAACGCCGGCAATTACAACCTCGGTAGCGGCAACAGCGGCAGCGGCAACGTCGGTGCGGGCAACACCGGCGTCGGCAACCTCGGCATTGGCAACACCGGCAACAACAACCTGGGCTTCGGCAACCTCGGCAACAACAACGTCGGCCTGGGCAACACCGGCAGCGACGCCTTCGGCATGGGCCTCACCGGCGACAAGCAGTTCGGGTTCGGCGGATTCAACTCGGGCAGCGGCAACACCGGGTTCGGCAACTCCGGCACCGGCAACACCGGCCTGTTCAACTCCGGCAACGATAACCTCGGCCTGGGCAACTCCGGCTCGCTCAATACCGGCCTGGGCAACTCGGGCAGCGTCAACACCGGCTTCAACGGTTCGATGGGCTACCTGGGCTCGGGGTTGCAGAACGCGATCGGTGGTACCGGCCTGGAAGCGGGATTGGCCAACTCGGCGCACTATGCGACCGGCGGCCTGGGTACCGCGGCGCTGAGTTCGGGGTTGCTCAGCTCGGCCCTGGCCAACACCGGCGGTCTGCACTCCGGCCTGGCCGGAGCCTTGAACTCGGGTCTGAGCAGCACACCCGTGGTCGCCCCGGCATCCGCACCGGCGGCGGCCGTCGACTCGGGCGCGCAGAGTTCCGTGTCAGCGAACCCGACCAGCAGCCCGGCGGCCAACACGGGTCTGAGGACCTCCGCCAGCACCCCGGTGACGGGCTTCGTCAACCCCAGCACCAGCGACCCAGGAGTCCGGACCACGCTCGGGCGCGAGCCGGGCATCGGCGCGCCGACGCTGCCGAACTCGGGCATCCCGAAGTCGAACTTCTACCCGCCCGCCGAGCGCGATACCGGCGACCAGAGCCGGGTCATCCAATTCCCGATCCGCACCGAATAGCGCCGCGCCTATCCTCGACCCATGGCAGCAAAGACCAGCAAGCCGGTCGACTTCCAGCGGTTGGCCGACACCTTGCCGAGCTATCCGTTCGCCTACCTGATCACCGTTGGCGACGACTACCGCGCCCACACGGTGACCGTTGAACCGGTGCTGCGGGACCTGGCCGTACTCGACGTCGGGCTGATCGGCGGCGGCACCCGCACCAACCTGGCGCGGCGCGGCGACGTCACCCTGGTCTGGCCGCCGTCCGCACCCGGCGGTTACTCGTTGATCGTCGACGGCCGCGCCGAGATTTCCGACGCGCAGGCCGAGGCGGTGCGCTGCGTGGTGACTCCCACTCGCGCGCTGCTGCACCGCAACGCCGACTCCCCCTCGGCCGCCAAGGGCTGCCTGCACGACTGCGTGGTGTTCTCGCTGCCTATCCGGTCAGACCCTTCCTGACGAACGGCTCCGCTTCGCCGCGCTCCACGGCCTCGTCGTGCTTGGCGGCCGCGTCGTCGAGGAGTTTGGTCAGTGCGGGCTCATCGCGGACCAGCTGATGGTACTTCGGTCCGAGCGCCATGATCTGGTCACGCTCGTCGAGCAGTTTGCGGAAAATGCGTTCGCGTTCCTGCGGGTCGTGGGTGTATTCGGAATCCAGATACGCCGTCGCATGCCGCCGGGCGTTGGCGATCGCCGTCGTCGCTTTGCCTTTCTTGCTGAGCAGCGAGGCGACCACGGTGACGACGAGGACTCCGACGATCACGCTCAGCGACATCATGGTGCTGATCTCGACCACCTTCACCGGTTCACCGCCGTTGATGAACGGAACATTGTTCTCGTGCAGGGCGTGCAGGATCAGCTTCACGCCGATGAGCCCGAGGATCGCGGCAAGCCCATAGGAGAGGTAGATGAGCCGGTCCAGCAGGCCGTCGACGAGGAAGTACAGCTGCCGCAGTCCGAGCAGTGAGAAGGCCGTCGCGGTGAAGACGATGTACACGTGCTGGGTGAGTCCGAAGATGGCGGGGATGGAGTCGAGCGCGAAGAGGATGTCGGTGCCGCCGAGTCCGACCATGACCAGCAGCATCGGTGTCATCGCCCGCTTGCCGTCGACCGTGGTGAACAGTTTGTCGCCGTCGTAGTGCTCGCTGGTGCGAATCACCTTCTTCGCCAGCCGGATGACGAAATTGTCGGCCTTGCGATCGTCGTCGTCGTGATCGGACTTGAGCACGCTGCCGGCGGTGAGCAGCAGGACCAAGCCGAACAGGTAGAAGATCCAGGCGAAGGCATTGATCAGCGCGGCGCCGAGGAAAATGAACCCGGTGCGTGCGATCAGGGCGAAAGCGATCCCGAACAACAGCACTTTCTGCTGATCCTCGCGCGGGACCCGGAAGCTGGCGATGATCACCAGGAAGACGAACAGGTTGTCGACCGACAGCGCTTTTTCCGTGACATACCCGGCGAAGTACTCCGGACCCGCGTCGGAGCTGCCGAACATCAACAGGCCGACGCCGAACAGCACGGCGACGCCCACATAGGCGGCCGACCATACCGCCGCCTCCCGCAGCGTCGGTACGTGCGCCTTGCGGACATGGAAGATGAAGTCGAACGCCAGCAGGCCCACAATGCCGAGAGCGGTCAGAGCCCAAACCCAGTCGGGAACGTCCATGGGCTATCGATACCCCAATCTCACGGAAAAGCCCGGCTCCTCCTGGGAGGAACCGGGCTTTTCGTTGACTTCTCTTAGAAGTCCATACCGCCCATGCCACCGGTCGGGTCGCCCGCCGGAGCGGCCGCCTTCTCCGGCTTGTCGGCCACGACGGCCTCGGTGGTCAGGAACAGGCCCGCGATGGACGCCGCATTCTGCAGCGCCGAACGGGTCACCTTGACCGGGTCGGCAACGCCGGCCTTGAGCAGGTCCTCGTACTCACCGGTGGCGGCGTTCAGGCCGGTGCCGGCGGGCGAGTTGCGGACCTTCTCGGCCACCACGCCGGGCTCCAACCCGGAGTTGAAGGCGATCTGCTTCAGCGGAGCCTCGAGCGCCACGCGCACGATGTTGGCACCAGTGGCCTCGTCGCCCGTGAGGTTCAGCTCAGCCAGGGCCGGAGCCGCCTGCAGCAGCGCCACGCCACCACCGGCGACGATGCCCTCCTCGACGGCCGCCTTGGCGTTGCGCACGGCGTCCTCGATGCGGTGCTTGCGCTCCTTGAGCTCCACCTCGGTGGCAGCTCCGGCCTTGATCACCGCAACACCGCCGGCCAGCTTGGCCAGGCGCTCCTGCAGCTTCTCGCGGTCGTAGTCGGAGTCGCTGTTCTCGATCTCGGCGCGGATCTGGGCCACCCGGCCGGCGATGGCGTCGGAGTCACCGGCGCCCTCGACGATGGTGGTCTCGTCCTTGGTGATGACGACCTTGCGGGCCTTGCCGAGCAGCGAGATGTCGGCGGTCTCGAGGGACAGACCGACCTCTTCGCTGATGACCTGACCACCGGTGAGGATGGCCATGTCCTGCAGCATCGCCTTGCGGCGGTCACCGAAGCCGGGGGCCTTGACAGCCACCGACTTGAAGGTGCCGCGGATCTTGTTCACGACCAGGGTGGACAGCGCCTCACCCTCGACGTCCTCGGCGATGATCAGCAGCGGCTTGCCACCCTGGATGACCTTCTCCAGCAGCGGCAGCAGGTCCTTGACCGTCGACACCTTGCTGGAGACCAGCAGGATGTAGGGGTCCTCCAGGACGGCTTCCTGACGCTCGGCGTCGGTGACGAAGTAGCCCGAGATGTAACCCTTGTCGAACCGCATGCCCTCGGTGAGCTCAAGCTGCAGGCCGAAGGTGTTGGACTCCTCGACGGTGATGACGCCCTCGTTGCCGACCTTGTCCATCGCCTCAGCGATCAGGTCACCGATCGACTGGTCACCCGCGGAAATTCCCGCGGTGGCCGCGATCTGCTCCTTGGTCTCGACGTCCTTGGCCGAGCTGAGCAGGGTCTGAGTGACCTTTTCCACGGCCTTCTCGATGCCGCGCTTGAGGCCCAGCGGGTTGGCGCCGGCGGCAACGTTGCGCAGGCCCTCCTTGACCAGCGCCTGCGCCAGCACGGTGGCCGTCGTGGTGCCGTCACCGGCCACGTCGTCGGTCTTCTTGGCAACTTCCTTGACCAGCTCGGCGCCGATCTTCTCGTACGGGTCCTCCAGCTCGATCTCCTTGGCGATGGACACACCATCGTTGGTGATCGTGGGAGCGCCCCACTTCTTCTCCAGTACGACGTTGCGGCCCTTGGGCCCCAGCGTCACCTTTACCGCGTCGGCGAGGGCGTTGAGGCCCCGCTCGAGGCCGCGACGGGCCTCTTCGTCGTACGCAATTGTCTTGGCCATTGCGAAGTGATTCCTCCGGATTGGGAATGAAAGGGGTCACGGATGACGACAACCCCGTTACTTACGCTGGCCGGGCGCAGTGCCCGCGACGGACGATCACAGCGGTTGGTTGCTGGACCTCACCGTCCCGACCTAGCACTCGCCTATGCCGAGTGCCAACGTCATTTTTAGCACTCGCCTATGCCGAGTGCAAGGTCGGCTAGCGACGTTCGCCCTCGGCATAAGCGAAGCCGAGGCACCCGGAGGCGCCCAACCGTGACGTGGGATCCCCGAGGGCGTCAGACTGAACAGATGTCGCTGGTCGTCCCGCCCTACCCCAACCCGCGCTACACCCAAGCGGAACCGGAGGTCAGCGCGTGGCTCAAACGGGCCGACGAAGCGCCGGATTACGAGAACTTCGGCGTCGCCTACCACTACCTGGCCACACAGCAGGCCACCGACGGCGACTACGGTCTGTACCGGGTCGACATCGCACCGGCCGGAGGCGGCCCGGGCCCGCACTACCACCGCGCGATGTCCGAGGCCTTCTTCGTGCTGTCGGGGACCATGCGGCTCTACGACGGCCGGGACTGGGTCGACGGCCACCAGAGCGACTTTCTCTACGTGCCCCCGGCGGCATCCACGGATTCCGCAACGAGGTGGACGAGCCTGCGTCGATTCTGATCCTCTTCTCCCCGGGCGCCCCGCGCGAGGCTTACTTCGAGGGTTTATCCGCACTGGCGGACATGACCGACGACGAGCGCCGCGAGTGGTTCGCGGCACACGACAACCACCTCGTGGACTAGCCCCGAAACCCCCGCGAGCATCAACTCAGCACGTAGTCGCCGGCGACCGGCGTGCGGGTCCGCTCGAAGAACTCGCGGCCGCTGTAGGGCAGTTGGGTGACGACCTTTCCGCTGGGATGACGGAAGTAGTTGGTGCAGGCCAACCAGACCTTCCCGGTCATCGCGGCCTGCAGCTCGTCGTTGTAGCGCCGCTGCGCGCCTGCGGTCACCTCGACCGTGCGGGCGCCCCGCCCGCCCATGAGATCGAGGAGACGGCGGATGAAGGTGGTCTGTATCTCGTGGATGTAGATGATGGAGTTGACTCCGTTGGTGTTGGGGCCGTATAGAACGAAGAAATTCGGATATCCGCTGACCAGGGTGCCGAGATAGGCCTCGGCGCCGTCACGCCAGTCCTCGCGCAGCTGCCGGCCGCCGCTTCCGAACACCTCGATGCTGTCCAGATAATCGGCGGCCTTGAACCCGGTGCCGTAGATGACGGTGTCGACACGGTGTTCGACGCCGTCGACGGTGCGCACGCCGTGCTCGGTCAGCTCCGCGATGGCGGTGGTCTCCAGACGAACGTTGGGCAAGGCGAAGGTCGGGTACCACTCCCGCGACATCAAGGGCCGTTTGCATCCGGCCGGGTAATCCGGCGTCAGCTTGGCCCGCAGTTCGGGGTCGGCCACCTTGCGTGCCAGGTAATTCCTGGCGAGTTCGGTTGCCTCACGGGTCTGAGCGGCGTCGACGTCGAAGCTGGCCGACTCGTAAGCCTCGAACGCCTCGTCGCGCAGCTTCTGCGCCATCTCGGGGTGACGTTCGAACTCCTCCTGTTGCGCCGGGCTGAAGGGGAAGTCGAATCGGGGCGCGATCCAGATCGGGGTGCGCTGAAACACGGTGAGGTGGGCGGTGTCTCGCGCGATCGCGGGGACGTACTGCACCGCACTGGCACCGGTGCCGATGGAGGCGACCCTCTCCCCGGCCGTCGACCTGCTGTGGTCCCAGCGGGCGGAGTGGAACTGCCGGCCCCGAAACCGCTGCGCCCCCGGAATATTCGGAACGTTAGGCACATCGAGCATCCCGACCGCACTCACCACGACGTCGAAGTCGTATTGGCGACCGCCGGCGGTTGTCAGTGTCCAGCGCTTCGAGTCATCCGACCATCGCACACCAGCGATCGCGGTGTGCGGCCGCAGGTGGGGGCCGAGGCCGTGGGTAGCGGCGACGTTCTCCAGATAAGCCAGGATCTCCGGCTGATTCGCGTAGGTCTTGCTCCAGCGCGGGTTGAGCGCGAACGAGTAGGAGTACAGGTGCGACGGCACATCGCAGGCCGCGCCCGGGAAGGTGTTGTGCCGCCACGTCCCGCCGAAGCCGTCGGCGCGGTCGAAGATGGTGAAGTCGTAACCACCGGCGGCGAGTTGGATGCCCATGGCAATGCCACCGGCGCCCGCGCCGATGACACCCACGGTGATTCTTGGGGACATCATGCCCCCGATCGCGCGAGGTACGGTCGTCCGGATCGGCTGTTCTGCTCGAGAGTGAACACCACGCCCCTGGGGTCGACGAACCAACAGGTGCGCTCCAGGGCCCGGCCGACCTTCTTGGTCGGATCGGACACCAGTTCGCCGATGCCGTCGCGAATGGCGTTACCGGCCATGGCACGCGGCGGCGAGAGCACACGCAGGCCCGATACGTCCCGATAGAACGCGCCGGCGGCCGCACGGTCGGGCACGCACGCACAGGAGCACGCCAGACCGGTAATCACGTTCTCAACGTTACCGGGCGTCCGCCGCCCCACTGCCGGGGCCGCCGGGGTGAGTAAGTTGAGGCCATGACCAACCAGCCTCCCAAGTGGTCGGCAGCCGACATCCCCGATCAGCGCGACCGCACCGTCGTCGTCACCGGTGCCAACACCGGGTTGGGCTATCACACGGCCGCCGCGCTCGCCTTCCACGGCGCCCGCGTCGTGCTGGCCGTCCGCAATCTGGAGAAAGGCAACGCCGCACTGTCCCGCATCGTCGCCGCCAAATCGGACGCGGACGTCACGCTGACGCAGCTCGACCTCAGCTCTCTGACCTCAATCCGCCGCGCCGCCGAGGAGCTGCGCAGTGCCTACCCGCGCATCGACCTGCTGATCAACAACGCCGGGGTGATGTGGACGCCCAAGGAACTCACCGCCGATGGCTTCGAGTTGCAGTTCGGCACCAACCATCTCGGCCACTTCGCGTTCACCGGTCTGCTGCTCGACCACCTGCTCGGGGTGCGCGGCTCCCGAGTGGTGACGGTCAGCAGCCTGGGCCACCGCATGCGCGCCGCGATCCACTTCGACGACCTGCAGTGGGAACGCAGCTACAGCAGAATCGGCGCGTACGGGCAGTCCAAGCTGGCAAATCTGCTGTTCACCTACGAGCTGCAACGGCGGCTGTCCGCCGCCGCCGCCCCCACCGCCGCTGTCGCCGCGCACCCGGGCGGGTCGGCCACCGAACTGGCCCGCAACGTTCCACGCATCCTGCGGCCGCTGAATGCCTTGGCGCCGCTGCTGTTTCAGAGCGCAGAGGCCGGAGCGCTGCCGACATTGCGGGCGGCCACCGATCCGACGGCGCAGGGTGGGCAGTACTACGGACCCGACGGCCTCGGGGAGCAACGGGGCCACCCGAAGCTGGTGCAGTCCAGCCCGCAGTCACACGACGCGCAACTGCAGCGCCGGCTGTGGAGCGTCTCCGAGGAACTCACCGGCGTGAAGTTCCCGGTCTGACATGCGTTCCGTCACCGAACATCAGCGCGTGATCGCGGAAATGATCGCCGCCCGCCCGGCCGTCACCCTCGCGCTGGCCGACACTCTGGGCCTGGTGCTGGCCGATGACGTCGTCGCGCCGCTGTCCCTGCCGGTCTTCGACAACTCCGCGATGGACGGTTACGCGGTGCGCGCCGAGGACACCGCGGGCGCGACTCCCGAGCGGCCGGTGGTGCTGCCGGTCGTCGAAGACATACCCGCAGGCCGAACCGACGAACTGACGCTGCAGCCGGGCACCGCGCACCGGATCATGACCGGCGCGCCGCTTCCGGCCGGAGCGACGGCGATCGTGCCGGTGGAAGCGACCGACGGCGGCGTGCATTCGGTGCAGATCCGGCAGCATTCCGAGTCGGGCAAGCACATCCGCCGCACTGGTGAGGACGTCGACGCCGGCACCACCGTGCTCAGCGGCGGCGAGGTGGTCACACCGGCCGCGCTCGGCCTGCTCGCGGCGCTCGGGCTGGCCGAGTTGCCCGTGCTCCCGCGGCAACGCGTGCTGGTGATCTCCACCGGCTCAGAACTGGTGAAACCCGGCCTCGAGCTGAGGCCCGGGCAGATCTACGAATCCAACGGGATCATGCTGGCCGCCGCCGTTCGGGAGGCCGGTGCCGACGTGGTCGCCACCGCCACCGCAGGTGACGACGTCGCGCAGTTCACCGCGGTCCTGGACGACTATGCGCCCGACGCGGACCTGATCATCAGCAGCGGAGGCGTCAGCGCCGGCGCCTACGAGGTGGTCAAGGACGCCTTCGGTCGCGACGGCCTGCAGGGCGATCAGGGCGTCCAGTTCGTGAAGGTGGCGATGCAGCCCGGTATGCCGCAAGGCGCCGGGCGAGTGGCCGGGACACCGATCGTCACGCTGCCCGGCAACCCGGTCAGCGCGCTGGTCTCCTTCGAGGTGTTCTTGCGCCCCGCGCTGCGCGCGGCCATGGGCCTGCCGAACCCGCAGCGGCCGAAGCGCACCGCGGTGCTCACCGAGGCGGTGACTTCGCCGCGCGGCAAGCGGCAGTTCCGGCGCGCCATTTTGGATGCTGCCGCGGGCCGGGTGACCAGTTACGGACCACCCGCGTCGCACCATCTGCGCTGGTTGGCCTCGGCCAACGCGCTACTGGACATTGCGGAGGACGTGGTGGAGGTGCCGGCCGGGACCGAGTTGCAGGTGTGGGATCTGAGCTAAGCCCGGTGGAATTCGTCGGCCGCGTCGAACGCGGAGGTAGCCGCGATCGCTACCGCCGCAAGAGAGATCACCACCGGAATGGTGACCAGCGCCGCCGAGAGCCCAACCCACTGCGCCAGGTGGCCGATCAGCGGCGGTCCCAGCAGGTAGCCCACCCAGCCGGTCGCGGCGACCAGGGCGATCGCCGATCCCCCGCCGCCCGCCGAATAGGCCGCGCTGAACGCCGTGGGCACCAACAGCGCCACCCCCGCGCCCAGACCGGCGAAACCGATGACGCTGGTCACCGGATCGCCGGCGGCAAGGGTGAGGCTCATGCCGACGGCGGCGAGCACGGCCAGCGCCGGCAGCAACCGGCGCGCCGGCACCCTGGCATGCAGGCGCATCGCGCCGAAGCGGACAAGCACCATCGCCAGGGTGTAAGCGGCATAGCTCAGCGCCGCCACCCCTGCCCCGGCGCCGACGACGTCGTGCAGGTAGTTGGCCGACCAGTCGGTAGCGGCGCCCTCACACAGGAAGGAAGCGAACGCCACGACGGCCAGGATCGCCACGGTGGGTGTCCAGATCCTCCCCCGGTCCGGGGCGGCCTCGGCCACGGCCTGATCCGGGACCAGCTGCCGGGTGAGTGGACCCACCACGATCACCACAACCGCCCCCAGCACCACCAACTGCGGTTCCAGCCCGACTCCCACGCTCACACAGGCCGCCCCGATCACCGCCCCCACCAGAGCGCCGACACTCCACATGCCGTGAAACCGGGCCATGACCGGGGCCCCCGCCAATCGTTCGACGGTGCCGGCCTGGGTGTTCATCGCGACATCCAGGGCGCCCTGGAACCATCCCCACACCATCAGGGTCACAAACAGCCACAACCCGGAACCGGACAGCCCCACCATCATCGCCGCCAGGGAATACCCGGCCACCATGACGGGCACCAGTCGGCGACTGCCCCACCGGGGCAACGCCCAGTGGCTGAACAGCGTCGCGGCCACCGACCCGAGCGGCGCACCGAACAGGGCGGTGCCCAGTGCCCCGTCGGACAGCCCGAGAGCCGCCTTCACCTGGGGGATGTGGGCCGCCCACGACGAGAACACGACGGCATGAGCGACGAACGTCGCGGTGACGCCGACCTTTGCCCGCCGCAGTTGCACGGCGGCACGGGATCGGGTGGGTGGGGTTGGAATGTCAAACTCCTCGAGCAAGCAGGCTAGTCGTCTGCTTTCCCTCCGCGGGGCCTAACGAACCGCGCCACCCGAAGGCGCATACGTAAGATGACCCGCGTGGCACGACGCCCTGGCTCTTCCGAAGGTCCCGCGCACCTCATCGAATTGGTGCGGGACACCGTTCCGCCGATCCACCCGGGTGGGCGGCCGTTCATCGGTGCGGGGCTGGCCCTGGCCGCCGTCGGGTACCGCCACCGGTGGTTGCGCCGGACCGGTCTGCTGGCCGCGGGGGCCTGTGCGGGCTTTTTCCGACACCCGAAGCGGGTGCCTCCCGCCCGGCCGGGGGTCGTCGTCGCCCCCGCCGACGGCACCGTCTGCGTGATCGACACCGCCGTCCCGCCCGCCGAACTCAGCATGGGTGACACACCCAGGCCCCGTATCAGCATCTTCCTGTCGATCCTCGACGTACACGTGCAGCGGGCTCCGGTGAGCGGCGAGGTGATCGCCGTGCAACATCGCCCGGGCAGCTTTCTGTCCGCCGATCTGCCCGAGGCCAGCGAAGCCAACGAACGCACCAGCGTGCGGATCCGGATGGACCTCGGAGATGAATGCCCCGAGGTCATAGTCGTGCAGATCGCCGGACTGGTGGCACGCC
This sequence comes from Mycobacterium gordonae, assembly GCF_017086405.1. NCBI lineage: Bacteria > Bacillati > Actinomycetota > Actinomycetes > Mycobacteriales > Mycobacteriaceae > Mycobacterium > Mycobacterium camsae. The sequence continues at coordinate 1,003,239 of NZ_CP070973.1, read as the reverse complement.
GCATCGTGTGCGACGCCCACGTCGGCGACCGGCTGACCATCGGCGAGACCTACGGACTGATCCGGTTCGGCTCTCGCCTGGACACCTACCTGCCGCCGGGCGCACAGCCCCTCGTCAGCCTCGACCAGCGCACTCTGGGCGGCGAGACCGTCCTGGCAGAGCTCTCATGATCAACAAGCCGCGAGTTCGCCGCACCGAGGCGCTGCACCTGCTGCCCAGCGCCATGACCGTGCTGTCCATCTGCGCCGGTCTCACCTCGATCAAGTTCGCGCTCGACCACAAGCCAATCCCGGCGATGGCCCTGATCGCGGTGGCCGCCATCCTCGACGCCCTGGACGGGCGGGTGGCCCGCATCCTCGACGCGCAGTCCCGGATGGGCGCCGAGATCGACTCGCTGGCCGACTCGGTGAACTTCGGGGTGACTCCGGCGCTGGTGGTCTACGTGACTCTGTTGTCGAAGTGGCCGGTCGGCTGGGCGGTGGTGTTGCTGTATGCGGTGTGCGTGGTGCTGCGACTTGCCAGATACAACGCCCAGCAGGACGACGGGACGCTGCCGCCCTACGCCAAGGAGTACTTCGTCGGCATGCCGGCGCCGGCGGGTGCGGTGTCGATGATCGGAACAATCGGCCTCAAACTGCAGTTCGGCGAGGGCTGGTGGACCTCGATCTGGTTTTTGGGCTTCTGGATCACCGGGACATCGCTGCTGATGGTCAGCGCGATCCCGATGAAGAAGTTCCACACCCTCGCGGTTCCGCCGAACTGGGCTGCGCCGCTGCTGGCGGTGCTGGCGATCGCGGCCGCGGCGGCGGTGCTGGAGCCCTTCATCCTGATCTGGGTCATCATCATCTCCTACGTGTGCCACATCCCGTTCGCGGTGCGCAGCAAGCGGTGGCTGGCCAAACACCCCGAGGCGTGGGAAGACGACAACAAACAACGACGCGCCGCCCGGCGCGCGACCCGACGGGCCCAACCGCACCGACGGTCGATGGCGCGGCTCGGGTTGCGCAAACCGGGCCGGTGACGTGACCCGACCCCACCTCGCGCTCACCGCCCGGCTGAACACTTCGGCTGTCGACTCGCGCCGCGGTGTGGTGCGACTGCACCCGAGCACCATCGTCGCGCTGGGCATTCGGGAGTGGGACGCGGTGTCGCTCACCGGGTCTCGTACCACCGCGGCGGTCGCCGGCATGGCCGGCGGCGACGTCCCGATCGGGATCGTCCTGCTCGACGACGTCACGCTGTCGAACGCCGGCCTGCGGGAGGGCACTGAAGTGCTCGTCAGCGCGGTCACCGTGTACGGGGCGCGCACGGTGACCTTGAGCGGGTCGACGCTGGCCACCCGGTCGCTGTCCTCGGCCACGCTGCGCCAGGCCCTGCTGGGCAAGGTGATGACGGTCGGCGACGCGGTGTCCCTATTGCCACGCGACCTGGGACCGGGAACCTCGACGTCCACCGCTAGCCGCGCGCTGGCCTCCTCGGTAGGGATCAGCTGGACTTCCGAACTATTGACCGTCACCGGGGTAGACCCGCAGGGTCCGGTCAGCGTCCAGCCGAACACCCTGGTCAGCTGGGGCACCGCGGTACCCGACTCATCCCACGTCGTTCCGGCGGTGGACGTCTCGACCCCCGAGATGCAGGTCGAGGAACTCAAGGGAGCGCAACCGCAGGCCGCCAAGCTCACCGAGTGGCTCAAGCTGGCCCTCGACGAGCCGCACCTGCTCAAGAGCCTGGGCGCGGGCACCAACCTCGGGGTCCTGGTGTCCGGGCCGGCCGGCGTCGGCAAGGTGACGCTGGTGCGCGCGGTGTGCGCCGCCCGCAGGCTGGTCGAGCTGGACGGTCCGGCGATCGGCGCGCTGGCCGCCGAAGACCGGCTGCGGGCCGTGTCGACGGCGGTCACGAAGGTCGGTGACGGCGGCGGGGTGCTGCTGATCACCGATGTCGACGCCCTGCTCCCGGAAACCCCGGAGCCGGTGGCGGCGCTGATCCTCACCGAACTGCGCAGGGCCGTGGCCACCGACGGCGTCGCGTTGATCGCCACGTCCGCGCGCCCCGACCAGATCGACGCCCGGCTACGCTCACCGGAGCTGTGCGATCGCGAGCTGGGGCTGCCGCTACCCGATGCCGGAACGCGCCGGGCGCTGCTGGAGGCGTTGCTGAAGAAGGTGCCCACTTCCGATCTCGATCTCGACGCAATCGCCTCCCGCACACCGGGTTTCGTGGTCGCCGACCTGGCAGCCCTGATGCGCGAGGCCGCATTGCGGGCAGCCTCGCGGGCCAGCGTCGACGGCCAGCCACCCACGCTCAGCCAGGACGACCTGATCGGCGCACTGTCGGTGATCAGGCCCCTGTCCCGATCGGCCAGCGAAGAGGTCAGCGTCGGCAGCGTTACGTTGGCCGACGTCGGGGACATGGTCGAGGCCAAGCAGGCCCTGACCGAAGCGGTGCTGTGGCCGCTGCAACACCCGGACACCTTCTCCCGCCTGGGGGTCGACCCACCACGCGGAGTGCTGCTGTACGGTCCGCCGGGCTGCGGCAAGACATTCGTGGTCCGTGCGCTGGCCAGCACCGGCCAGCTGAGCGTGCACGCCGTCAAGGGCTCCGAACTGATGGACAAGTGGGTCGGGTCCTCCGAAAAAGCGGTACGCGAGTTGTTCAGGCGGGCAAGGGATTCCGCTCCGTCGCTGATATTCCTCGACGAGGTCGACGCGCTGGCCCCACGGCGCGGCCAGAGCTTCGACTCGGGCGTCACCGACCGCGTGGTGGCCGCGCTGCTGACCGAACTCGACGGCATCGATCCGCTGCGTGACGTCGTCGTGCTGGGCGCCACCAACCGACCGGATCTGATCGACCCGGCTCTGCTGCGTCCCGGCCGGCTGGAACGGCTGGTGTTCGTCGAGCCGCCCGACGCTGATGCACGTCGCGAAATCCTGCGCACCGCGGGCAAATCCATTCCGCTGAGCTCCGACGTCGACCTGGACGCGGTGGCCGCCGGCCTGGACGGGTACAGCGCGGCGGACTGTGTGGCCCTGCTGCGTGAGGCCGCGCTGACGGCGATGCGCCGTTCCATCGACGCCGCCGACGTCACCGCGGCGGACCTGGCCGCGGCTCGGGAAAAAGTGCGGCCGTCGCTGGACCCGCTGCAGATCGAGTCCTTGCGCCAATTCGCTAACATGCCGTAGCGCGGGGCTTCGCATTCCCGGTTTCGTGCAATATTGTTAGCCGTTCGATTCGCCCCAATGACGGGAGCCGCAGATGTCGACGTTCCTGACCGCAGCACCCGAATCCGTGGCCACGGCCGCGGCCGACCTGAGTGGGATCGGGGAGGCGATCAGAACCGCGACGGCGGCGTGGGCGCCGTCGACGACGGGGATAGCGGCGGCGGCCGCCGATGAGGTGTCGGCGGCAATCGCGCGGCAATTCGGCAGCTATGCGCAGGAGTATCTGGCGCTGCAGGCCCGGGCGGCGGTGTTCGAGATGCAGTTCGCCCAGGCGTTGAGTGCGGGGGCGGGCAGCTATGCGGCCGCTGAGGCGGTGAACGGGCTTGGGCTGCTGCCCCCGGAGCTGCAGACCCTGAAGCAGGATCTGCTCGCCTCGGTCAATGTTCGCGTTCTCGCGCTGACCGGACGTCCGCTGATCGGCAACGGCGCCAACGGGGCGCCCGGGACCGGGGCCAATGGCGGGGCCGGGGGCTGGTTGATCGGCGACGGCGGGGCCGGTGGGTCCGGCACTGCCGGTAGCGGCGGCGGGGCCGGCGGCGCCGCGGGGCTGATCGGCACCGGCGGGGCCGGCGGGGCCGGGGGGGCCGGGGGCGGGGTCGGTGGTCGAGGCGGGGCCGGCGGGTTGTTGCTGGGCACCGGCGGGGCGGGTGGGACCGGCGGATTCGTGGCCAACGGGACCGGCGGGGGCGGTGGCGCCGGCGGAGCCGGTGGGTTGTTCGGCGCGGGCGGGGCCGGGGGGACCGGCGGGTTGGCCGGGATCGGGACCGGCGGCGGCGGTGGGACCGGCGGCACCGGCGGTCTGCTGGGCGGACTGGTCGGCGCGGGCGGCGGGGTCGGCGGCGTGGGCGGCGCCGGGGATGTCGGAGGCGCGGGCGGGATAGGCGGGGCCGGTGGCCTGCTCGCCGGTGCCGGCGGGCCCGGCGGCACCGGCGGCTTGGGCATCATTGGGGCCGGCGGGGCCGGCGGCGCCGGCGGCGCGGCCGGCCCGCTGTTCGGCAACGGCGGCGCCGGCGGAACGGGGGGTACCAGCTTTAACGGCGACGCCGGAGCCGGGGGGGCCGGCGGGCAGGCCGGATGGTTGGGCTCGGGCGGCGCGGGCGGGGCCGGAGGCAGCGCGTTCGGCGGGGGCGACGGCGGCCATGGCGGGGCGGGCGGGGCCGCGGGCCTGTTCGGTTTCGGCGGGACCGGCGGAGTAGGCGGGTTCGCCTCGGCCGGGGCCGGCGGGGCCGGCGGCGCCGGCGGGGCCGGGCCGTTGTTGATCGGCAACGGCGGCGCCGGCGGAGCCGGCGCCCAGGGCGCCCGCTGGCCGCCGGTGGGGCCGGCGGGGCCGGCGGGCGCGGGACGCTGCTCGGGCTGGGCGGCACCGGCGGGATCGGCGGTCTCGGTACGCCTGCCGGCGCCAACGGCGCCAGCGGCGCCAACGGGTTGCTGCTGCCCGCGGCGGCGTTGAACGTCATCAATGCGCCCAGTCTGGCCCTGACCGGGCGTCCGCTGATCGGCAACGGCGCCCCGGGCGCCGCGGGCAGCGGGGCCGCCGGTGCGCCCGGCGGGTGGCTGCTGGGCGACGGCGGGGCCGGCGGATCCGGCGCCAACAACATTCCCGGCGGGCCCGGCGGGACGGCCGCCCTGCTGGGCAGCGGCGGCGCCGGCGGCGCGGGTGGGTTCGGCGCGTCCGGTGTGGGCCGGGCCGGCGGCCAGGGCGGCAACGGCGGATTGTTCTTCGGGAACGGTGGTCCCGGCGGAGCCGGCGGAGTCGGCGCGCCGGCCGGACTCGACGCCGGCGGCGGAGGCGGCGGGGCCGGTGGAACCGGTGGACTGTTCGGCTCTGGCGGGGGCGGCGGTGCCGGCGGCATGGCCGGTCAGCTGGTCGCGGGTGTGCGCGCCGGCGCCGGCGGGGCCGGCGGGGCCGGCGGGGCGCTGAGCGGGCTGGTCGGCGGCGGCGGTGGGGGCGGCGGGGTGGGCGGAGTCGGGGACACCGGCGGGGCCGGTGGAGCCGGCGGAGCGGCCGGAATCAGTGCCTCGGTGCTCGGCGGCGGATCGGGCACCATCGGCGGCTCGCTGTTCGGTGCCGGTGGCGTCGGCGGTGACGGCGGCGCCGGCTTCGCCGGCGTGGGTGGGCCCGGCGGGACGGGCGGTGCCGGCGGTCAGCTGACCGGCACCGGCGGGTCGGGCGGGGCCGGCGGATCCAGCCAAGCCGGCGGCGGGGGCCTGGGCGGGGTCGGTGGTATCGCCGGCGCGCTGGGCGCCGGCGGCGCCGGCGGAGTCGGCGGAGCCGCGGGCGGCCTGGGCGGTCAGGGCGGCCTCGGCGGCAACGCCACCCTGCTGGGCTCTGGCGGCGCTGGCGGGGCCGGCGGATTCTCCGAAGCGAATACCGGCGGTGCTGGCGGCAACGGTGGGAGTGGCGGGTCGCTGCTCGGCAACGGCGGTCCCGGCGGGGCCGGCGCGGACGCCTCCCCCGGCTTCCGCGGCGGCAACGGCGGCCGTGGCGGCAACGCTCTGCTGATCGGCGACGGCGGCAACGGCGGCAACGGCGGCCACGCCCAGACCCTCGCGCTAATGGGTGGCCCCGGAACCGTAGGGACCGGCGGCTGGCTGCTAGGCCGCAACGGTATCCCCGGATTGCCGATGAGCCCGAACCTGCTCGTCAACCCCGGCTTCGAAATCGCCACCCCGTCCCCGACGGGCTACAGCGCGGTGACCATACCGGGCTGGATAATGTCGGGCACGCCCACGATCATCCCGAACGGAGCCCCTCGCCCCTTCCCGCCGCTGCTGACGCTGGACTGGCCGGACCTGCCCGGTTTCCTCGGTTACCCGAACAGCGCGCCCGACGGCGGGGGCAACAATTTCGCCGGCGGCGGCCCCGTGGCCACCTCCACCATCAGCCAACTCGTCGACCTCACCGCCGCAGCCGCCAGGATCAACACCGGCACCACCCCCTACACCCTCAGCGGACTGCTCGGCGGCTACATCCTCGACCCGTCCTCGACCTCGGTGCAGGTCACCTTCCTCAATGCCAATGGGGTCGCGCTGGGCACCGGATCGATCGGCACGGTGTCGCCGGTGGACCGTCTGGGAGTAACCGGGTTCCAGCTACGAGACGTCTCCGGGACGATCCCGGCGGGCACCACCTCGGCACTGGTGACCGCGACCTTCGCCGACCGCAACATCTTCCTGGACAACTACAACAACGCCTTCGCCGACAACGTGTCGTTCACTGTCGGCGACCCCAGCCTCGTCCCGGCGCCCCTGCTGGTCCCCACCTCCAACGTCGGCCAACTGGACCACGTCTTCCTGATCTACATGGAGAACAAAGGCGCTGCGGACATCCTCGGCAGCGTCAACGCCCCCTACTTCAACAGCCTGATCAACAGCTACGGATACGCCAACAACTACTTCGCCCTGGGCCACCCCAGCGACCCCAACTACATCCGGCTCATGGGCGGAACGGACTTCGGCATCATCACCAACCCGCCCCCGAACGTCATCAACGCACCCAGCCTCATGGAGGAAATGGATCTCGCGGGCATATCCTGGGCCGGCTACGCCCAAAGCATGCCCTTCCCGGGCGCCATCACGTCCTCCGGCGAGTACGCCGTCGACGCGTTGCCCTTCGCTTTTTGGAGCTACGTCTTCAACAACACTCCCGCCTACCAGCAGACGCACCTGCTTCCGCTGACGGAGTTGAGCGCCGATTTGACGAACCCGGCCACCACGCCGAGATTCTCGTGGATTGCCGCCAACGGGTCTTTCAACATGGAGGGTCCTGTCGAAACCCCCATTGAGATGGCCAGCTGGCTTGGCAGTCAGCTCACGACGCATCAGTACAACGTCGCGGCCGGCGACCAATTCCTCCAGCAAACTGTGACCACTATCACAAGCTCGACCACATGGAACACGCCAGGTGTCAGGAGCGCGCTCATCATCACGTTCGACGAGGACTTCAACAACCTGTCCCTGGGCATCGGCAACCAGGGCAACCTCATCTCGACGGTCGTCATCCCGAACGAGGCCGCCGTGACCCTCGGCGGCATGCAATCCGGCCCCTTCGTCACCAACTCCCACTACAACCACTACAGCCTGATGTCCACACTCGAATACGCCTTGAGCCCCGTGGCAGGAACTCCGTTTGCCACGCTGACCAACAACGACCGGTACGCCGTTCCGATGAACGATTTCTGGACGTAGCAGACGGCGCAAATACACCACGCGCCATGCCACCCGAGGTTTGCCCGCGCTCATCGCGGGTATCGTCCGCGTGTGTCAGGGCCATAGTCCGCCCATATCGATACGTCGTATCGGAGTGCCGTGCTCGCCGTCTTGCTTGCCCACGCGCTGGCCGCCGCAATAGCGCCGGTACTCGTGTACCGATGGGGTCGTCGCGCGTTCTACCCGCTGGCATCCGTACCCCTGATCTGTCTGGTGTGGGTCGTCGTGAACTGGCCGGCCAGCCACGCCGACGACCACACGCAAATCATCGATTGGGTGCCCGGCCTGTCGATGGACATCGCACTGCGATGGGATTCGCTGGCGGCGATCATGAGTGTGCTGGCGCTGGGGATCGGTGCGCTGGTGTTGTTCTACTGCGTCGAGTACTTCCGCCACCAAGACGGCCATCAAGAGAACCGGCTGCCCAGCTTCGCCGCCCAACTGGTCGCGTTCTCCGGCGCCATGTTCGGCTTGGTGGTCGCCGACAACATGCTGGTGCTCTACGTGTTCTGGGAACTGACCACCGTACTGTCGTTCCTGCTGATCGGCCACTACGCGGAACGCTTCGCCAGCCGGCGCGCCGCCACCCAGGCGCTGCTGGTGACCACCGCCGGCGGGCTCGCAATGCTGGCCGGCATCATCGGGCTGGGCCAGGCCGCCGGCAGCTATCTGCTGTCGGATGTGGTCGCGGCACCGCCGACGGGGGTGGCGGTCACCGTCAGCGTGCTACTCATCCTGGTCGGCGCGTTGAGTAAGTCGGCCATTGTGCCACTGCACTTCTGGCTGCCGGGCGCGATGGCCGCGCCCACACCGGTAAGCGCCTACTTGCATGCCGCGGCGATGGTCAAGGCCGGTGTGTATCTGATCGCGCGCCTGGCGCCAGGTTTCGCCGATTCTCCAGGCTGGCAACCGACCGCAGTGATTCTGGGTTTGCTGACGATGTTGACGGCCGGGTGGCGCGCTCTTCGCGAGTACGACCTCAAACTGTTGCTGGCCTACGGCACGGTCAGCTATCTGGGCCTGATCACCGTGCTCCTCGGCGCCGGAGGCCGGGATCTCGTACTGGCCGGGCTCACCGTGCTCTGCGCGCACGCGATGTTCAAAGCGGCGCTCTTCATGGTGGTCGGGATCATCGACCATGCCACCGGGACCCGGGACATCCGGCGGCTTGTGGGGCTCGGGCGACGCTGCCCGGCGCTGATGGCGATTGCCGTCGCTGCCGCCGCAAGCATGGCGGCCCTGCCACCGTTTCTCGGATTTGTCGCGAAGGAAGCCGCGTTCGCCACGCTGGCCGACAGCGAATCGCTCGGAAAGACCGCGCCGTGGGTGTTGGCCGGTGTGGTGATCGGATCGATCTTCTCGGTCGCCTACAGCCTGCGATTTCTGTGGGGCGCTTTCGCCGGGAAGGGCCGGTCGGCGCCCAGCACTCGAGTCGCCGAACTGCATCCGCCCACACCGACGTTCCAGGCGGCCCCGGCGGTGTTGGCAGCGGCGGGCCTCGGCGTCGGTTTGGCGCCTGTCCACCTGAGCCACCTCCTGGAAGGCTACGCGGACACGATCGCGTCGGACCGCCACGATTACCACCTGGAGCTGTGGCATCCGGGTTTGGCCCAAACGCTCTCGGCGCTGGTGCTGCTCGTCGGCACCGCGGCATTCCTCGGACGGGCCTGGTTGCGGCGCGCCGTGCTGCGCGAGCTTTCCGGTCACGACGCATCGGCCGACCGGGCCTACGACGCGGTGATCCGCGGGCTGGATGTCGCGGCGGTGCGGGTGACCGCGCTGACCCAGCGTGGCTCCATCCCGGCGACCCAAGCGGTGATCCTGTCCACCCTGGTGCTGCTGCCGGCGGGCGCGCTGTGGCTGGGCGCCCACACCCGCCCGGAGCTTCGGCTCTGGGATTCGCCCATTCAGGCGGTGGTCGTCGGGGTGATCTTGGCCGGCGCGCTCGGCGCCACCATGACCTGCAATCGGCTTGCCGCCGTGCTCATGGTCGGGGTCACCGGGTACGGCAGTGGCGTCCTGTTCGCCTTTCACGGCGCGCCCGACCTGGCGCTGACGCAGTTCCTGGTGGAAACGGTGACACTGGTGATATTCGTGCTGGTGCTACGGACGCTGCCGGCCGAGGTCGATGCTGCGGACGTGCGGCGGTTTCGGTTGCCTCGTGCACTGCTGGCACTGGCGGTGGGCGTCAGCGTGACCGTGCTCGCGGCGTTCGCGATGGCAGCGCGCACCGCCGCGCCGATCGGCTCCTTGCTGCCCGATGCCGCCTACTTCCGGGGGAACGGCGGCAACACCGTGAACGTGATTTTGGTCGATATCAGGGCCTGGGACACCCTCGGTGAAGTGTCGGTGTTGCTGGTGGCCGCGACAGGGGTCGCCTCCCTGGTGTTTCGGCACCGTCGTTACGGCTCGGCTCCGCGGGTCCCCCCTCCGCGAACTGCCGCCACTGGGCCGCCGCCCACGCCCACACGGCCCGCCACGCCGTATACCCCTGCCGTCAGCGACACCACCTGGCTGCGCGGCAGTGAGTTTCGCGACCCCGGCTCCCGATCTCTGGTACTCGAAGTCACGACGCGCATCATTTTCCCGCTCCTCATGCTCATGTCCGTGTTCTTCTTTTTCACCGGCCACAATGCCCCCGGGGGTGGCTTCGCCGGGGGGCTGGCCGCGGGATTGGCCCTGACGTTGCGCTACCTCGCCGGAGGTCGCTACGAACTCGGCGAAACGCTGCCACTGGATGCCGGCAAGATTCTGGGGGCCGGCCTCGCTCTATCCGCCGGAACCGCGGTGGCCTCGCTCGCGCTGGGGGCACCGGCGCTGTCGTCGGCGGTAGTGCAGTTCGATCTGCCCTTGGTAGGACACGTCAAGTTGGTGACAGCGCTGTTCTTCGACTTGGGCGTATATCTCATCGTGGTCGGCGTGGTGCTCGACGTGCTGCGCAGCCTGGGCGCACGGGTCGACGAAGAGCTTGCCGAATCGGTGCCCGAAGCGCAGGTGCGTGCGCCGTGACCACGTACGTCGTTTCTATGCTTGCGGTCGCCGGCCTCCTGGGCGCCGGCGTATACCTGCTGCTAGAGCGCAGCCTGACCCGGATGTTGTTGGGCCTGCTGCTGATCAGCAACGCGGTGAACCTGCTGATCGTCAATGCCGGCGGGCCACCAGGCAATCCGCCGGTGCGCGACCACGGCGGCGCTACCAAGCCGGCGACCGCCGATCCGTTAGCGCAGGCCATGGTGTTGACGGCGATCGTCATCACGATGGGTGCCGCGGCATTCGTGCTGGCGCTGGCCTACCGGTCATATCGCCTGACCACCGCGGAACGGGTGGGTGACGACTTAGAGGACGTCCGCGTCTCGCGGTTATCAGGGTCCGAAGCCGGTGCCGTGGACGAGGATGAGGATGCACCGGTGCCAATCTCCGGCAGCGACGACCCACATGAGCTCGACGCGATACCCCCGGAGGGCCGCAGTGGGCCTTGACCTCGGCTCCACCCTGACTCCGCTGCCCGTCCTGCTCCCCACCCTCGGCGCAGCGGCCACGTTGATCGCGGGACGACGGCCGCGGATACAGCGCGGGATTGCGCTGACCGTCCTTGCAGCGCTGGTCGCAGTCTGCGCGGCCCTGCTCTACCTCGTCGACAAAAACGGAACACTGGCCCTCGCCGTCGGCGGCTGGGGCCCGACCGGCGCCGGGCTGGGACCATTGGGCATCATGCTGGTGGTCGATCGACTATCCGCGCTGATGCTGGTGGTGTCCTCGATCGTGTTGGTGACCGTTGTCGTCTACGCGATCGGCCAGGGCATCCGCGACGGCGACGAGCACCACCCGATCTCGATTTTCCTCCCCACCTATCTGACGCTGGCCGCGGGCGTCTGCATGGCGTTTCTGGCCGGCGACTTGTTCAACCTCTTCGTCGGATTCGAGGTGCTGCTGAACGCCAGTTTTGTGCTCTTGACCATCGGGGCCACCGCTGACCGGGTGCGTGCCGGCATCGGCTACGTCATGGTCTCGATGCTGTCGTCACTGATCTTCTTGTCCGGCATCGCACTCGTCTACGCTGCCACCGGAACCCTCAACATGGCTGAACTGGCCGTGCGGTTCGACGGAATCAGCTCCGGTACGCGCAGCGCGGTGTTCGCGGTGCTGCTCGTCGCATTCGGAATCAAGGCCGCGGTCTTTCCGCTTTCGGCCTGGTTGCCCGACTCCTACCCCACCGCGCCTGCCCCCGTCACCGCGGTATTCGCCGGAATCCTGACCAAAATCGGTATCTACTCGATCATCCGGGCACACGCACTGCTACTCCCTGGCTCTGGATTGGACCATGTGCTGCTGGTGGCGGCGCTGCTGACCATGCTCGTCGGCATCTTCGGCGCCATCGCCCAGAGTGACATCAAACGTCTGCTGTCATTCACGCTGGTTAGCCACATCGGCTTCATGATGTTCGGGGTCGCGCTGAGCAACCAGCCTGGCATGTCCGGTGCCATCTATTACGTCGCGCACCACATCATCGTGCAAACCACACTCTTCCTGGTGTTGGGGCTCATCGAACGGCAGGCCGGCACGTCGGCGCTGGGTCGCCTCGGCGGTCTGACCGCCACCCCGCTGCTGGCGTTCGCGTTCCTCGTGCCCGCATTGAATCTTGGTGGCATTCCGCCGTTCTCGGGTTTCATCGGCAAAGTGGCGCTGCTGCAGGCCGGCGTGTTGAACGGTTCGGTGCTGGCCTGGACCCTGGTCGCCGGGGGCGTGCTCACCAGTTTGCTGACTTTGCTGGTAGTGGCCCGAGTGTGGACCAAGGCATTCTGGCGACCCCGCGCCGAGGCGCCCGGTGCTGATTTGGTGAGCGCCAGCCCGGCGGCGTTGCTGGGTGACGCGGACGACGTGGCCCTCAGCCAGCGCGACGACGTGGGCAAGATGCCTGTCGGTATGGTCGGCCCCACCCTCGCCCTGGTTGCGGTGGGATTGACGCTGACCGTTGCGGCCGGACCTATCGTCGACTACAGCCAACGGGCAGCCACGGAAGTCCTCGACCGGAGCCGCTACATCACCGCGGTTCTGTCCGGGGCCGACGCACACCATGACGAGGCAGGTGGCCAATGAGCGCGGCCAACCCGACGCGGACGGTCGTGCGCCGGGTGACGGTACTGGTCACACTGGCGGCGGTCTGGACGTTGCTGTGGGGGGATTATTCGCCGGGCACCGCGCTCGTCGGGTTGATGGTGGCCACGGTCATCGTCACCGTGCTGCCATTACCGAAAGTTCCGATCCAGGGCCGGGTGCACGTGGTCTCGCTGCTTCGACTCATCACGCGCGTCGCGTGGTTTCTGCTGGTCTCCAGCGTTCAGGTCTCCTGGTTGGCGATCAGACCGGGCTCGTTGCCGCTTTCGGCTGTGCTTCGCGTGCAGCTCGCAGTGAAGTCCGATCTGGTGCTGGTGTTCGCCTCCAACATCCTGTCGATGATGCCCGGGTCGTTGGTGCTGGAGATCGACCAAACGCGCCGAGTGCTCTTCTGCCACGTGATCAATGCCGGATCTGCGCGCGCTATGGAGACGTTCCGGCACCAGGTCACCGAGTTGGAACGGCTACTGCTCGCCGCCTTCGAACGCGATGCCGATTGGCGACCGCGGCGAATCGAGGGGAATCCATGACCATGGTCTCGGCAACCTCATTGGTCGCCGCGGTGATGCTGGGGATCGCAGCCGTACTCACTACCGTCCGCCTCCTGGCGGGCCCCAGCACGTTGGACCGCCTGGTCGCGCTGGATACCCTGATCGCGGTCACGATGTGCGCTATCGCGATCTGGGCGGCGGTGAGCCTGGACATCACGGTGGCCTTCAGCCTCGCTGCCCTTGCGCTGATCAGTTTCATCGGGTCGGTGAGCGTGGCTCGCTTCAGGGTGCGCGAGGTCCAGCGGAACCGGCGGAGACGCCGATGAATATCCTCGACACCGCCTCGGCCGCATTGCAATTGTCCGGTTCAGCACTGGCGCTGACCGCGGCCATCGGGGTCGTCCGGTTCAAAGACACCTTGTCGCGGATGCACTCCGCGACCAAACCTCAAGTGATCGGCCTGATCTTGGTCCTGACGGGTGCAACTGTCCGGCTACGCCATGATTCCGACGTCGGTGTGCTCATCTTGACCGGATCGTTCACGATCATCACCGCACCCGTCATCGCGCATCGCGTTGGGCGCTTGGCATACCACGAGCAGGACCTGCGGGACCTGCTGACGACTGACCAGCTGAAGTCAGATGTTCCCGATGAGCGAGAAGACGGCTGATTGACCAGCCCGTCACTCCGAGCGCTGAAACTTCACCACCGCGGCAACCGAGTGACGGCCTCGAGCAACGCCGCCAGCCGACTCCCGGACGTGACGCCGACGGTCACACTGTTCTAACCCGTTTAAGCTGACCCGCATCGGGTATCGCTGGCCGATGCCCGAGGCGCCCGGCGTCAACCGGTTACACCGCTGGCGTAGTCCGCTGCGTGGCCCCTGGCTGACGTCGGTGCGTGGACTGGTCTGGAGACCAGAAGGCCCCTGGTGGAAATCGATGGCGGCGTGGTTCGCCGCGGCAATCATCTTCCACGACCTGGTGTTGTTCCCGCTGTACGCCCTTGCCGATCGAATCCTGGGTGCCGGCACCGTATGTCGGCGCGCTCCGTGGTTGCGCAACTACCTGCGGGTTCCCGCGCTCGGGTCCGGCCTGCTGTTCCTCATCTTCCTGCCGGGCATCATCAAGCAGGGCTCGGCGACATATTTCGAGGACACCGGGCTCAGCCAGACACCGTTCCTGGGCCGGTGGTTGATGCTGGCGGCGGTGATGTTCATGGCCAGCGCTGTTGCCTGCGCCGCTCACCACGTTCACCTGCATATCAACGAAGGCGACAAGCCGTGACGACAACCCAGACGCACGACGTCAGCACGGCCAGGCGTTGGTCGATGCTGATGGTGTCACAGGGAGCGACGCTGTCGGCCAACGTCTTCATCAACGGGGTCGCGTTCCTGATACCCACCCTGGCCGATCGGGGCAACACCCTGGTCCAGGGTGCTCTGCTGGCGTCGATGCCGAGTGTCGGCATGATGCTGACTCTGATCGGCTGGGGTCACGTCCTGGACCGCCGCGGCGAGCGGTTCGTGCTGTCGGTGGGTCTGGGCCTGACCGCGGCGGCGGGCTTCGCCGCCGCGACGGTGCACTCGATGCTGCTGATCGGCGCCTTTCTAGTGCTCGGCGGCATGGCCGCCGCGAGCTGCATCACCGCCAGCGGCAGGCTGGTCACCGGATGGTTTCCCGAGCCGCAACGGGCGCTGGCCATGGGAATCCGGCAGACCGCGCAACCGTTGGGAATAGCCGTAGCCGCCTTGGCGATCCCCGCTCTGGCCAACCACAACATCTCAACCGCTCTGGTGTTCCCCGCCGGCCTGTGCGCGCTCGCGGCGGCGGTCAGTTTACTGGGCATCCACGATCCGCCACGGGAGGAACGCAGCGACGTCGACATGCACGAACTGGTCGACCTCTACCGGGGAACGTCGTTGTGGCGCATCCATTTCGCTTCCGCGCTGCTGATGGTGCCCCAACCGGTGGTGCTGACGTTCATGCTGGTCTGGTTCACCGCCGAATACCGACTGTCGGCGGCTTGGGCCGGAGTGCTGGTCGGTGGCTCGCAACTCCTGGGCGCGCTGTTCCGGATCGCGGCCGGGCGGTGGGCGGACCGCATCGGCTCACGGATGCGGCCGGTCCGCATCATCGCGGCGGTCACCACCGCGGTGATGCTGGTGCTGGCGTTCACCAACCTTCTGCACTGGAGCGCCGC
This sequence comes from Mycobacterium gordonae, assembly GCF_017086405.1. Classification (NCBI taxonomy): domain Bacteria; kingdom Bacillati; phylum Actinomycetota; class Actinomycetes; order Mycobacteriales; family Mycobacteriaceae; genus Mycobacterium; species Mycobacterium camsae. Next base: position 988,004 of record NZ_CP070973.1, on the reverse strand, counting down.
CATCCCTGTCATGGTCATCGCGTCGGCCATCACCGGTGACAACGGGCTGCCGTTCACGAAAATCCCGGAGATCGCCGGGCCGTACTGGAGCGGCTGGGCGCTGGGCAAGCAGAACACCTTCGAGCGCCTGGTGGTGGCCGTCGCGCCCCCCGTCTTCGCCCAGCTGATCATGGTCGCGGGCTACCCGTTGGCGTTCGCGGTATCCGGGTTGTTCCCGCTGGCCGCGCTGCCGTTGGTGCCCGTGCAGCCACGGCCGACCGATCACTCCGACAGCTGAAACTCCACCACTGCTTCGACGGAGTCGACGGCCTCGAGCAACGCCGCCAACCGGTCTGCGGCGGATGCGGCCGACAACACCGCGTACCGGTCGGCCGGCCCCATCGGAATGCGAGATGCCAATGCGTACAGCAGCTTTGGTACGTCGGCGGCGCGGTCCCCGTAGTCGAAGATCTCGTCGCGACTGGGCAGTTCAACGCGCTGCACGTCGGCGATCCGCTCGAACAGCGCCCACACCCGGTCCTCGACGTCGAGGAATTCGGCGGTGGTCACCGGCGGTCCCGGCTCGTCGGGCCACACCCGCACCAGGGCCCGCGGGTACGGATCGTCCGGCAGCCACCGCACCACCTTGATGCGTTCACCCATCCGGCAATGCAGCGCGTAGCGGCCACCGCCTGCGTCTAAGTAGTCGGTGATCGTGGCGAGGGTGCCGACTTCCGAGCGCGCTTCACCGCCACCGACCTCGCGGCCACGGGAGATCAGCACGACGCCGAAGCGAGGATCGGGGCTGTCCAGGCAATCCCGGACGAGTGCGGTGTAACGGGGCTCGAAGATGCGCAGCGGCAGATCGTCCTCCGGCAACAACGCAGATTCGAGTGGGAACATCGCTACGTCAAACGCTTCCATTCGCCTCGTCCCCTCTCTCCCCATAACTATGCAGCACCGCGCGGGCGGCGGCCGCGACATCAGCCTCAAGCCAGTCGGGCAACGGGTCGTCGTGAGCGTGGCGCCTGACGACGGCGTAGGGCAGATCGGAGACGGCGCGGTACACCGCGTCCAGCGCGCGTGGCTCGTCGCTGCCGTAGAGCCCGTCCGCCAACTCGCGAATCTGTTGCCTCAGCGGAGCGTTCATGGCGCTCAGCGTCTCCCGGAAGTCCGCGTCCGTGCGGCTGTCGACCAGGTCGCTTGGCCGGATGGTCAACAACAGCCGCGCGTCGTCGGGTAGCTCTCGGGCGAAGCCGATGGCGGCCACGGCCATGGCCGTGGCCCGCTCCAACGCGGTGTCGCCGGCAGCGGCAAGCGCACGCTGCTGAAAACGGTCCAGCGCCCGCAGCCAGGCAGCGATCACCACACCGTCCCGGTTGCCGAAACGGTGGTACAACGTGCCGGCCGGGGCGCCACTGGCCCTGGCTATCGCCGCGACGCTGGCCGCCCGCGGGCCTGCCCTGAGCACCAGTGCCCGGGTCGCATCCAAGATGATGTCGGTTTCGTGCTTCCGCGGCGGCGCCATGATCTAGTATGGTCCTTCTATATGAAACGATTGCCCTATATCGATGAGCATGCTATCTCAGTCCATGCCTCGGCCGCGCAAACCTGGGCGGCGCTGCTGGCCAAGACCTTTCGCGACCCCGCTGACCCCAGCACGGTTCCGTTCGGCTTCGCCCTCGAGGAGGCCACTCCCCCGCGCCGGCTCGCACTCAAGGGTCGCCACCCGTTCGCGGCCTACCGCCTGGTGTATGAACTGGACCCCGCGCCTGATGGGATTCGGTTGCGCGCGCTGACGTTCGCGACGTTCCCCGGTCTGCGCGGAAAGGTGTACCGCGCGCTGGTCATCGGTACCGGAGGACACCGGATTGTGGTGCGCCACCTGCTCAGGCGTGTCGCCGGCGCGGTCCGGCCGGCGGCCGGAGCGCTCTCCTAGATATCCAGCTCGGCCACGAGCGCGTCGACAACCGAACGTAGGTCGCCGTCGTGCTCCTCGGCCACCCGCCGCTGCCGTTGGTAGGACCCGCCGCGGCGCGGGATGTCGGCCACCGCCGCCAGTTCGTCAGAACACTTGAGCGACTTGGCGATCGGCTCCAGCCGGTTCAGCACGTCGTCGAGGTCCTCGGTGACCAGCCGCTCGTTGCTGTCGGCATCCAGGATGATTACCGCGTCCAATCCGTACCGGGCCGCCCGCCACTTGTTCTCCTGCACATGCCAGGGCGGCATCGTCGGCAGCGGCTGGTCGGCCTCCAGGCGACGGTCCAGGTCGACGATCAGACAGTGGGTCAACGCGACCAGCGCGCCCAGCTCCCGCAGGTTGGACACGCCGTCGCAGATTCGCACCTCGAGCGTGCCCAGATGCGGGGAAGGCCTGATGTCCCAACGGACTTCGTCGACGTGGTCGATGATGCCGGTCTTCTTCTGGTCGTAGACGAAGCCTTCGAACTCCGACCATTTCTGGAATTGGAACGGCAACCCGGCGGTGGGCAACTGCTGGAACATCATCGACCGGTTGCTCGCATACCCGGTGTCCTCGCCGCCCCACCACGGCGAGGACGCCGACAATGCCAGCAGGTGCGGGTAATGGTTGAGCAGTGACGACATGATGGGCATGACCTTGTTGGCCGACGAGATCCCGACATGCACATGCACACCCCAGATCAGCATCTGCCGGCCCCACCACTGCGTGCGTTTGATCAGCTCGGCGTACCGCGGCGCGTCGGTGAGCTTCTGGTTGGACCACTGCGCGAACGGGTGGGTGCCGGCGCAGAACAACTCCATGCCGCGGTCACGCACGATGCGACGGGCAGGGCCGAGGGTGTCACGCAGGTCGGCTATCGCCTCGGCTGCGTTCTCGCAGATGCCACTGACCACTTCGACCGTGTTGCGTAGCAATTCCTTGTGCACCCGCGGGTTTTCGCCGATCTCGGCGATCACCGCGGTGGCCTCGTTGCTCAGGTCCCGGGTCTGCGCGTCGACGAGCGCGAACTCCCACTCCACCCCGACCGTCGGCCGCGGCGAGCGGGCGAAGTCGATGTGACTCCGCGTCCTGCTGGACGGCACGACCCCCGGACCGTTAGCCGAACCCTTACCCGGATCCAATGACACCGCACGCCACCCGCTTGCCGGCGTCACCGGTTGTCATCGTCGTCTCGTCGGGTCCCGGTGTCCCGTCGTTCTGCTTGTAACGGTCCGCTGGAATGTTGGCGAAGTTGTCCGCGCCGGCGTGGATGATGATCGCGGTCTTGGCGCCGGAGGTCAGGTCGTCCATGGTGAAGGCATCCGTCGTCGTCACCAGCGTCCCGGAGCCGTCCTTGCGCACCTGCAACGGCGGCAGGTCACCGCTGGAGTGGCCGGCAGGGCCACCAGGCAGCTGGAGATGCCCACCGGCGGACAGGAAGTCGCCGGGCGCGCCACCGTTCGGGGCGACGGAGTTGGGTTCACACTTGCCCACCTTGTGCAGGTGCATGCCGTGGAACCCGGGCGAGAGCACCCCGGTGCCGCTCGTCGCAACCGTCACGGTGGCGTAGCCATTGGCGAACTCGAACTTCGCCGTCGCCACCTGCACGCCGTCCGGGCCCTTGAGGACGGTCATCAACATCTGCGCCGACGCGCCTGCCTGAGGACTCGGGTTCGCCTCCTGATGCCCGGAGGTGGCAGGCGCCGGGGATCCCGTCCATACCGACGGGGTGGTGCCCGGAGTGGTCGTGGCGTGCTGGGGCGACGAGCAGGCGCCCACCAGTGCGACGCAAGCGGCGGCCGAAAGGGCTGACAAAGCAGTGGCTGCAGGCTTAGGCATAGCGGAGAGCCTAGCGTGAGGACGATGCGGGTCGTAACGACCCGCTGAGGAGTCAGGCAATTCGGACCTAGCTTGGCGGCAGCGAGAACTCAGCGTCAACCCATCACCAGAACGATGACACCGGGCGGTTGGTCGGAAAGTGCCGAGATCCGCTTCTCCACCGGCGCTCCGAGCTTCTTGCCCACCGCCTCCGCGGTAGCCTTCTCGCCCTCGTCGCCGTAGTACACGGTGGTGGCCGAGACCTCGGAAACCGCCAGGTTGGTCACCTCGGTCACCTTGAAACCGGCCCCCTTGAGCTCATCGGCCGTGGACTTGGCGATGCCCTCCTTCGAGGAGATGTTGTACACCCGAACCTCGACCTCGTTCGCGGCGGCGGGCTTGGCGCTGGTCGAGGAGGCCGGTGTCGAGGGGGCCGACACCGTGGTGACCGGTGCCGCGTCATCGTCGGACTTTCCGGAAGAGTCCAGAGCCTGCCAGCCGAGCAACAGGAAGATGACGCCCAGAAACAACAGCACCATCACCATGGCACGCAGGGGAAGCCCGGAAGAGTCGGGCACGCGCTCGTTCATCGAGCCCACTGTAGCCGGGGGGCGCTCAGGTCACCTCGAAGCCGAGCCGACGGGCGGCGCGGGCCTTCTGACGGCTGGCACGCAGCCGCCGCAGGCGCTTCACCAGCATCGGGTCGGCCGCCAACGCCTCCGGCCGGTCGACGAGCGCGTTGAGCACTTGGTAATACCGCGTCGCCGACATCGAGAACAGCTCCTTGATGGCGTCTTCCTTCACGCCGGCGAACTTCCACCACTGCCGTTCGAAGGCCAGGATGTCGTGTTCGCGCCGGGTCAGCCCATCGGCGACCTCGGCGTCGTCCCCCGATCGATTTGCCCGCGCCATGGCGCTGTCCATATCGCTTCCCCTGGACCCTTCCGGCGAAAACTCGATTGACTCGAATGACCTGACCTACATCGGGGGCATTCTCCGGCGATTATTGAAACACGCCGGCATCTGCCGGGCCGGAAACCAGACCCGCGAGTCGGCCGAGTTGCTTTGGAACACGCCGCCTCAGCGGGCGGCAGGATGCCTGGCAGAGGCCCTTGGTGGCCCAGCCTCCGTCGGATTGGTCACACTTGGCGCGCGGCCCGTTCCGGGCCGACCCGGGGACACGCCTTAAGCTAGCCGACCATGGCCGTCGTACCCATCCGCATCGTGGGCGATCCCGTCTTGCACACCCCGACGACGCCGATACCGGTCGGCTCCGACGGATCGCTCCCGGCCGATCTGCCCGAGTTGATCAAGACCATGTACGACACCATGGACGCCGCCCACGGCGTGGGTCTGGCCGCCAACCAGATCGGGTACGGGCTGCGGGTCTTCGTTTACGACTGTTCCGACGACCGCGGGCTGACCAACCGCCGCCGCGGGGTCGTCGTCAACCCGGTGCTGGAGACCTCCGAGATTCCCGAGACCATGCCGTCGGCCGGCCACGACGACGACGAGGGATGCCTGTCGGTTCCGGGTGAATCCTTCCCCACCGGACGCGCCGACTGGGCCCGGGTCACCGGCCTGGACGGCGACGGAAAGCCGGTCTCCATCGAAGGCACCGGCCTGTTCGCCCGCATGCTGCAACACGAGACCGGGCACCTGGACGGATTTCTCTACGTCGACTGCCTGATCGGCCGGCATGCCCGGGCCGCGAAGCGGGCCATCAAGTCGCACGGGTGGGGCGTTCCCGGCCTGTCCTGGCTGCCGGGTGAGGGTCCCGACCCGTTCGGCCACTGATGGTCTCGTGGCCGGCCCTCGGCACGCGGGTGACGCTGCGCTACCGCCGACCGCCCGGGTCCGTCCCGCCACTGACGGACGCGGTGGGCCACCTGCTGGCCATCGACCCGGCAGTCCGGGTGCAGACGAGATCCGGCGTGGTGGTCGAGGTGGCTCCCCAGGACGTGACGGCAGTGCGTGTCCTGACCCACGCGCCGGTGCGCACCGCAGACATCCGCAGGCTCGAGCGTGCCGCCGCGGCCGACGCACCCGGCGCCGAGCAACTCTGGCTTTGCGGCTGGCTGCTGCGCGCCCACGGCCCCACTTTGGCGTCTAATTCCGCTGTCCCGCTAGATATTTCGGCACAAGCCAGTACCATCCCGGCGATTTTCGACTGGTACACCGAGCGCGGACTACAACCGCGGTTGGCCCTCCCGGACCGCCTGCTGTCGCCGCCGGCCGGCCTGGAATGCGAACGGGTCGAACAGATGCTGGTGCGCGGGACAGCGGCAGCGACCCCGGCGTACGTGTGTGTCCCTGACACCGACTCGACGGCCGCGGCGGAGGAACTGGGCTTCCGGCTGCACCACCGCCGCCGTTACTTCCACCGCCCCGACTCTCGATAGGACACACCCCATGCCCGAGCTGCTGCGGCTGGCGACCTGGAACGTCAACTCGATCCGAACCCGCCTGGACCGTGTCGTCGACTGGCTCGATCGGGCCGAGGTCGACGTGCTGGCCATGCAGGAAACCAAGTGCTCGGACACCCAGTTCCCCGCGCTGCCACTGATCGAACGCGGTTACGAGGTGGCACATCTCGGATTCAACCAATGGAACGGCGTGGCGATCGCGTCCCGCGTCGGCCTCGAAGACGTGCAGTACGGATTCGAAGGCCAACCGACGTGGAGCGGCAAGCCCGACATCGCAGCTGGCCGAGCTGCCGCGTCCGAGGCACGTGCCGTGGGCGCCACCTGCGCCGGTGTGCGGGTGTGGAGCCTGTACGTGCCCAATGGTCGCGCACTCGACGATCCGCACTACACCTACAAGCTCGATTGGCTTGCCGCGCTTCGCAATACAGCCGAGGGGTGGTTGCGCGCGGATCCGTCGGCGCCGATCGCCCTGGTCGGGGACTGGAACATTGCGCCCACCGACGAGGACGTGTGGAGCACCGAGTTCTTCGCGGGCTGCACCCACGTCTCCGAACCGGAACGACGGGCGTTCAACGCGATCGTCGACGCCCAATTCACGGACGTGGTAAGGCCTTTCGCTCCGGGGCCCGGGGTGTACACCTACTGGGACTACACCCAGCTGCGCTTCCCCAAGCGACAGGGCATGCGGATCGACTTCATCCTCGGCTCACCGGCGTTGGCCGCCCGGGTGGTGGACGCGCAGATCGTCCGGGAGGAACGCAAAGGCAAGGCGCCCAGCGATCACGCGCCTGTGCTGGTCGATCTGCGGACCACCTAGGAATCACTGGTCATGTGAGCGGCATGGGGGTATACAAAAGCAGGAGAAACCTAGGCCAGGAGTCATCATGGGTGTCGTTGATCGCACAGTGCGGGGTATGGGTCGAACGGTGAGTCGCGCTGCGACAGCGACAACGTCCGCCGCCGGGGCCGTCGGTGGGGCGGCCGTCAACGGAATTGTGGGCGGCGTCAAGGGCGCCGCCGAGGGCATTCAACAGGGGCTCAGCACCGGCAGCAGGTCCACACCCGCGGCAGCCCTGGCCATCGGCGCGATAGGCGCGGCGGGTCTGGTGGAATGGCCGATCCTGTTGGCCGTCGGCGGCGGCGCACTGTTGCTGCGCAAGCTGAACCACCCACCGGAGGCGCCGGTGCAGGCCGTGCAGCCGGTCAAAGCCAAGCTCGCGCCGGTGCCCGACGAACCGCCGGCCAAGAAAGCTCCCGCCAAGGCGGCGGCGAAGAAGGCCGCGGGTCGGCGGGCCGGCGCCGGCGACCTGCGCAGCACGAACTGACGAGGCGTCGATTCAGCTGATCAACCGGTTGCGCGGCGGCACTCCGCCGGAGCCGGGCCGGACGCGACCAGCCGTGAATTCCGCCGCTCCGTCGTCACAACCTCCAGCACGCCGACGCGCCACAACAGCGCATAAAGTTCGGTTAGCGGCCCCCTCAGCAACACGGCGAACGACGCCGCTAACGGGTCGGTCGGGTGTTCTGTCGTCGTCATATCTTCGACGGTGACCGCACCAACCGGCAGGACGGCAAATCCGACGTTACCGAAAGGCAAATGATGGCGGAAAAGAAAGAACGCCGACAGACCCCACAACGGGAGGCGGTCGACAAGATTCGGGCTGGACACACCTTCTCGGTGAACCTGCCCATCGTGGGAAAGGTGACCGTTCCCCCACCCGAGCATCTGGCCTATTACGGCGGACTGGCAGCCCTGGCGGCGCTGGAGCTGATCGACTGGCCGGTCGCGTTGGTGATCAGCGCGGGACACGTGCTGGCCAGCAATCATCACAGCCAGATCCTGGAGGAGATCGGCGAGGCGCTCGAGGAAGTCGACTAGGAATCGTCGGCGCGGTCGAAGCGCAGCGTCACCCGGGTTCCGCTCGGGGTGCGTACGGTGTCGACCTTGTCGGCCAGGCCGCTGATCAGGGTGAGGCCGCGGCCCCGCCGTCGACTGCGTCGGCTGGCCGACGAATCGCCGACCCAACGACCGGAATCGCTGACGCTGATCCACACCGCATCGGGGCGCAGGAACGCCTCGATCGAGACCGTCTTATGCGCCTCGCAGCTGCTGCCGTGCTCGATCGCGTTGGTAACGGCTTCGCTCACCGCCAGCAGAATGTCCTCCGCCCGGCCCGCGGCCGTCGCGGCCAGCCACTCGCGCAGCTCTTTACGTGCGGCGGGAACATGGTCGGAGGTGGCCGGCACGACCCTGGCGAAACTGCGCTCACCCGCGTGGCAGGGACGCACCGCCAGCACCACCACGTCGTCGCGGTAACCGCCCGGGGGAGTCATCCGGCGCAGCAATTCGGCGCACACGGATTCGACGGGAAGGCCAGCGCACTCGACGGCAGCAGCCTTGAGCCTGTCGAAGCCCTCGTCAAGACTCTCTCCGGCCCGTTCGATCAGGCCGTCGGTGTAGAGCAGAGCCAGGCTGCCCGGCGGCAGCTCAGCGGTCGCGGCCAGTACGCCCTCATCGGCTGCTCCGGTCGCCACCGGCGGCCGGCGGCCCCCCCGGAGGTAAACCGGCCCCTGCTCCGGTAGCACCAGCAACGGATAAGGGTGCCCCGCGCAGAGATAGCTGATGCGGGCCGGTGTTACGCCGGTGTCGATGGCCGCATAGGCGACGGTCGCGCAGCGTGCACCGGCCACGGTCAGCGCATATCGGTCCAGGGCGCCCAGCACGCTGGCCGGATCGGAGGCCGTCAACGCCGAGACCGTGACCGCGGCGCGCAACCTGCTCATCACGATCGCCGCAGGTAGGCCGTGGCCCACCACGTCGCCCACCGACACGCCGATTCGGTCGGGGCGATCGAGCCCGGTCGCCGAGAACCAGTCACCACCGACCCGCATCACCTCGCCCGCCGGCTGATAGACGGCAGCGACCACCGCCGCGGTCGCCCCACGATCCAGGTCCAGCAGGTGTTCCTGGAAGTCGACGGCGACGCGGTGCTCACGCGCGGCCAACCGGATCCGGTCCACCGCCGCCGCAGTGATGTCGGCGGTTCGGGCGAACAACTCGAGTTCGGCGTCGGCGAAGCGGCGTGTCTGGGGCCACAGCAGCGTGAGCACACCCATCACCCGACCGTTGCCGCCCCGCAGGGGGTACGCCACACAGGCCCGGACGCTGCTTGCCGTGTCGTGCACGGCGTGGGCGTAGCGTGCGGGCAGGGCGAGCGTGTCGGGCACGACCATCGGCTGTCCGGTCGCGATGACGTCGACGCCCACCAAAGGGCTGTCCAGTCTGGCCACGTGGTAGCGGTCGCGCAGTTCTGATGGCAGGGCCCCGGCGAATTCGAACTGGACGTGGTCCTCACCGTCGACGACGACGCCGACCGCTGCGGCGGCGGCATCGCCGCTGGCGAACGCAGAACGCAGCACGGTGTCCAGGAGGCCCGCTATCGAGTCCGCCCCCCGGACCGCGGCGTCCAGCGCCAGCAGACCGGCGGCCTGCTCGGCGAGCTGGCGCGCCACCGGGTGCGCGACATCAGTCGCGGCGGCCAGGACGGCACTGACCGCCCCGTCGCTGCCGAGCACCGGATTGACCGCGAACGTGACGTCGCGCTGTTTCGAACCACTGACCGGCGGAAGCATCAATCCGTGCGACCAGGTCGCGACCCCGGTCGACAGGACACCGGTGAGGATGGGTTCGATCTGATCCCAGCTGTCCCACCACAGCTCGCGGGCCGAGCGGCCGAGCGCGCCCGCGTCGTCGTGCCCCAGGAGGGAGAGGTAGGCGTCGTTGTGCCAGACGAACAGCTCCGGTGCCCGCAGGAACACGATCGTGGGTGATCGTGACGTGAGCGTGCCGGCCACCGTCGTTCGTATCTCGGCCGCCCATTGCCGCGGCGGCCCCAGCGGATGGACCGCCCAGTCGAAATCGGCGAAACGCCGCCCCATCTCGCCACCGAGCTTGACCGCTGTCGTGAGGTCAGCCGGTAGCGGAGAGAAGTTCATCGCTGCAACGCGTCAGACACTGTCGGGTAGATCGCGAAGATGCGGTCCAGCTCGGTCACCCTGATCGGCTGTAAGACCTGTGGGTGGTCGGCGACCAGTCGGACCACCGTTCCGACGGCCCGGCCGGACTCATGGCAGTCGAGCACCGCGTTCAACCCCGCGCTGCCGAAGAAGTTGACCGCCTGCAGGTCGACGACCACCAGACGCTTCGGGTGCGTGGTGGCAACATCGAGCGCGGCGGTCAGGTGATCGCGCAGGTGGTCCGCGGTGCTGGAGTCCACGTCGCCCTTCACCTGCACGACTACCGCCTCCTCGCCCGACTCATGGCCGACGTCCAGCAAATCCATCGCTTACCCGCCTAAATGTGTGAGATTTCGGCCGGTGGCGAAGGTGCGGATGCCCGAATCCGCAACCCTTCCCGTCCAGATAAGTGCAGCTTAACGCTGCCTCAATGCTCCGATTCCGCTGGGATGCGCTCGTGCACGGTCAGCAGCAGGTGGTCGAACTGGCTCTGCGCGACGGCGGGCGGTTGGTCCAGGGTCGTGATCTCGTCCAGCAACTGCTTGGCCAGCTCGCGCAGCTTGGTGTTGGTCTCCTGCGACCGCCACTGCAGCACCCGAAATGCCTGGTCGGAGCTCACCCGATACACGTACATCAGCACACCCTTGGCCTGCTCGATCGCCGCCCGGTTCTCGAACAAGTCCGGCAGGGCGTCATCGAGCACTTCCTGGCGTGCCTCATCGAAACTGTTGGTGAGGTCGATGTAATGGCCGGCGGTGCCCAGTACGGTGCCGTTCTCGTCGAGCATTCGGTCGGCCACCACGATCGCGTCGTGCACGGTGCCCCCGGTGTCGATGAACCGGTGCCGGCTCGAGAACGGCTCCCCGGACTGTAGCGCGTAATCCAGCAGATCCTGCACGTGTGCACGGTCATCCGGATGCTTGTGGGACATCAGCAGGCTGGTCGTGGGCTTTACCGAACCCGGCTCATAGCCGTGCATCCGGGCGATCTCGTCCGACCATTCCCAGCGTTGTCCTAGGAACCAGAAGCGGAAGCTGCCGACGTTCAGATAGGGCCGGGCTCCGGCCGGCAGCACGGGACTGGCCGACTGCTCACGACCATCGATCTGCACCTTGGCATCATCCCATTTCGCCGCGACGCCAGCCACTTCGCCTTCCGGCTACGGGCCACTTTCAGTCAGCTGACCAGGGCGTTCAATAACTATGCAGTAACTGCGCAACACCTGCCGGAGACCGTGAGCGCATGTCGTATGTGATCGCAACAGCCGAACTGGTGGAAGCGGCGGCCACCGACCTGGCGAACGTTGCTACCACCATCAGCAGTGCCGACGCGGCCGCCTCGGCCGGCACCAGGACGCTGCTGGCGGCCGGAGCCGACGAGATATCGGTGGCCATTGCCGCCCTCTTCGACACCCATGCGCAGGCCTACCAGGCCGTCAGCGCCCGAGCGGCGGCGTTCCACGCCGAGTTCGTGCAGGCCCTCAACGCCGGTGCCGGTGCCTATGCCAGTGCCGAAGCCGCCAACGTCGGCCAGGTCGTCCTCGACGCGATCAATGCGCCCACCCGGATGCTGTTCGGGCGGCCGCTGATCGGTGACGGCAGGAATGCGACAACACCGGGCGGCGGCGGTGAAGCGGGTGGCCTGCTGTTCGGCAACGGCGGTGACGGCGCGGCGGCAGTGCCCGGCCAGATGGGCGGTGCGGGTGGCAGCGGCGGGTTGATCGGCAACGGTGGCGCAGGCGGCACCGGCGGCGCCCGCGCCCCGGGCGGGCCCGGTGGTCTCGGAGGACTTCTGTTCGGCAACGGCGGCCCGGGCGGCACCGGCGGTCCGGGCATAACAGGGGCTACGGTCGCCACCGGCGGCTACGGCGGCACCGGCGGCGGTGCCGGCCTGTTCGGAAACGGTGGCGCCGGCGGGGCGGGCGGGGTCTGCGGCGTCGACTCCCTGGGCGGCAGCGGAGGCGCTGGCGGCCACGGCGGGTGGGGCGGCCTGCTCTACGGCAACGGCGGAGCCGGGGGCACCGGTGGGGCGGGCGCAGCCGGCGGGGCCGGTCAAGCGGCTGGACAGGGCGGCTCCGGCGGCGTCGGCGGAGCCACACTGCTCTTCGGCAACGGCGGCGCCGGTGGGGCCGGCGGAGCCGGTGGCAGCGGCGTGATCGACGGGGGCACCGGCGGAAGCGGTGGCGACGCCGGCAGTGCCGGATTCCTCTTCGGCGATGGCGGGGCCGGCGGCGCCGGCGGCGCCGGCGGACTCGGGACCGCCGGTACCGGCGGCAGCGGTGGGCACGGCGGCAACGGTGGGTTGAGCGGGCAGATCGGAAACGGCGGCGTGGGTGGCACCGGCGGCAACGGCACGCTCGCCACCGCCGCGCAGCGCAGCGGCGGGATCGGCGGCGCCGGCGGCTACGGCGGCGACGCGAAGCTGTTCGGCAACGGCGGCCTGGGCGGTGCCGGCGGGTTCGGCGGCGACGGCAGCCCGTTCGGCGGCGTCGGCGGGGACGGCGGCGACGGCGGCAACGGCGGGCACAGCGGACTGCTGGGCAACGGAGGTGCCGGCGGCACGGGCAGAGCCGCCGGCAAGGGTGTCTTTGGCGGCGTCGGTGGCGACGGTGGCGAGGGCGGCGACGCCATCGGCCTGATCGGCACCGGCGGCAACGGCGGTCTCGGCGGCGCCGGCGGCGCCACCTTCGCTCCGGGCTCAGGGCAACCCGGACCCGACGGCCGGAGCGGCAACGGCGGCAACAAAGGACTGCTGTTCGGTACCCCCGGAGGCGTCGGCTGACCACCGTGTCGTCGGCGCCGGCATCTCCTGGGCTCGTATCGGCTGCGTCGGCCAATCCGGCGACGGTGGGTTCCGGCGCGAACGGAGGTATACCGGCTAGTTCGGCGCCGCCCTGATGGGCCTACCCGAGGCGTACCGAACCGGATGACGCGAAAGCACCAGGTCCGCTCGGCACCGGCGATACCCTTGGCTTGCGCGACGCGCGCCACGGTAACCGGCCGCGATCAGGCTGTCCGGGACATGGAGGCGTGGGATGTCGCTTGTGATCACAACCCCGGCGGTAGTGGCCGCGGCGGCAAGCGATCTGGCCGGCATCGGTTCGGCGGTCGGCATCGCCAGCGCGATGGCCGCAGCCCCGACGACGGGGTTACTGGCCGCCGGCGCCGATGAGATCTCAGCCGCGGTCGCCGTAATGTTCGGCGCGCATGCCCCGCAATATCAGGCGCTCAGCGCCCAGGCGGCGGCGTTCAATGACCAGTTCATGCGGGTACTGAATGCGGCAGCCGGCGCCTACGCCAGCGCCGAGGCGACAAACGTCCAGCAAGTCGCCCTCGCCACCATCAACGCGCCGACTCAGGCGATCTTCGGCCGCCCGCTCATCGGCGACGGCAGCAACGCAGCGACGCCTGGTGCTAGTGGCGGGGCCGGCGGAATCCTGTTCGGCAACGGCGGTAACGGCGCACCGGGTGCGGCGGGCCAGGCCGGCGGCGCCGGGGGGCCGCCGGCCTGATCGGCAACGGCGGTACCGGTGGGACCGGAGGCACCGGCGCGCGAGGTGGTAACGGCGGCACCGGCGGATGGCTGTTCGGCACCGGTGGCACCGGCGGCACCGGTGGCACCGGCGGCACCGGTGGGACGGGCGCGCCCAATAGTGCAATCGACGGTCTCGGGGCCCCGGGTGGCGACGGCGGCAGCGGCGGTACGGCCGGACTCTGGGGCAATGGCGGGACGGGCGGAGCTGGTGGCGTGGGCGGATTTCTAGACGTGAACCGCACCGTAGGCGGGACCGGCGGGACCGGCGGATCCGGCGGGGCCGGCGGCCTGCTCTACGGCAACGGCGGGGTTGGCGGATCCGGTGGTGTCGGCGGGGCCGACACCGGAAGTCCCACCGGGATTGGCGGAGATGGTGGCCTCGGCGGCGCCGGAGGCGCGGCCAGACTGATCGGCGCCGGCGGCGCCGGCGGAATCGGGGGCGCAACTGACGGCGCTACCGGGCTCGGGGGGGCCGGTGGGCAGGGCGGGCATGGGGGCGGCGGGGGGTTCCTCTATGGCGATGGTGGAGCGGGTGGGGCCGGCGGCACTGGCGGCGTCGGCAGCCTGTCGCTCGGCGGGTGGGGTGGTGATGGCGGCAGCGCCTCACTGATCGGGGCCGGCGGAATGGGCGGGGCCGGCGGCAGTGCCGACAGTTCAAGTGCCAATGGCGGTTTCGGCGCGCGCGGCGGTAAGGACGATACCGGAGGCCAGCTGTACGGCAGTGGCGGAGCGGGCGGGGCCGGTGGAAACGGAACAGCTACCTCCGACCAGAACGGCGGAGGCGGCGGCGCCGGCGGTCACGGCGGTTTCGCCGGGTTGATCGGCAATGGCGGAGCCGTGTTCGGCGACGGCGGGGTAGGCGGCGCCGGTCAGGCCGGCGGGGCCGGCTCCGGAGGTGGCCCCGGCGGGTCCGGCACCCCCGACGGCGACGACGGTGACGGCGGCAAGGGCGGTACCCGCGGACTGCTGTTCGGCACTACCGGCGCTGCCGGTCCGCCCGGCTGACCCCGCGCCCCTGCCGGTTGACCACTCTCTGCGCTAGCGTAGGGATATCAACCAAATCCACGCGGGAGCGCAACCCTTATGCGCTGAGAGGACGGCTGGGGCCGTCGACCGTACGAACCTGACCGGGTAATGCCGGCGTAGGGAGATTCGCAGATGACCGTCACTATCGAACCGTCCGTCACCACCGGCCCGATTGCGGGCAGCAGCAAGGCGTACCGCGAGCTGGACGGGATGCGCGTCCCCTTCCGGCGCGTGCATTTATCCACTGGCGACCATTTCGACCTGTACGACACGTCCGGGCCCTACACCGACGACAACGCCGTGATCGACCTGGCCGCCGGTTTGCCGGCCCGCCCGGGTGTGGTCCGTGATCGCGGCACCCAATTGCAGCGTGCGCGCGCCGGGGAGATCACCGCGGAGATGGCGTTCATCGCCGCTCGCGAGGGCATGCCCGCAGAACTGGTGCGCGACGAAGTTGCGATAGGCCGCGCGGTGATTCCGGCCAACCACAACCACCCCGAGAGCGAACCGATGATCATCGGCAAGGCGTTCGCGGTCAAGGTGAATGCCAACATCGGCAACTCGGCCGTCACATCCTCGATCGCCGAAGAGGTCGACAAGATGGTGTGGGCCACCCGCTGGGGCGCGGACACCATCATGGACCTGTCCACCGGCAAGAACATCCACGAGACCCGCGAGTGGATCCTGCGCAACTCCCCAGTACCGGTCGGCACCGTCCCCATTTACCAGGCGCTGGAGAAGGTCAACGGCGACCCCACCGAACTGACGTGGGAGCTGTACCGCGACACCGTGATCGAGCAGTGCGAGCAGGGTGTGGACTACATGACCGTGCACGCCGGGGTGCTGCTGCGCTACGTCCCGCTGACCGCCAAGCGGGTTACCGGGATCGTGTCGCGCGGCGGCTCCATCATGGCCGCCTGGTGCCTGGCGCATCACCGGGAATCGTTCCTGTACACCAACTTCGAAGAACTGTGCGACATCCTGGCTCAGTACGACGTCACCTTCTCGCTGGGCGACGGATTGCGGCCGGGCTCGATCGCCGACGCCAACGACGCCGCGCAGTTCGCCGAGTTGCGCACCCTGGGCGAGCTGACCAAGATCGCGAAAGCCCATGGCGTGCAGGTGATGATCGAAGGGCCCGGGCACGTCCCGATGCACAAGATCGTCGAGAACGTGCGGCTGGAAGAGGAACTCTGCGAAGAGGCCCCCTTCTACACCCTGGGCCCGCTGGCCACCGACATCGCGCCGGCCTATGACCACATCACCTCAGCGATCGGCGCCGCCATCATCGCCCAGGCGGGCACCGCGATGTTGTGCTACGTCACTCCCAAGGAGCACCTCGGTCTGCCGGACCGTAAGGATGTCAAGGACGGGGTGATCGCGTACAAGATCGCCGCGCACGCCGGCGATCTGGCCAAGGGCCACCCGCATGCACAGGACCGCGACAATGCCTTGTCGCAGGCGCGTTTCGAGTTCCGCTGGAACGACCAATTCGCGCTGTCGCTGGACCCCGACACCGCGCGGGAGTACCACGACGAGACGCTGCCTGCCGAGCCGGCCAAGACCGCGCATTTCTGCTCGATGTGTGGACCCAAGTTCTGTTCGATGCGCATCACCCAGGACGTGCGGGACTTCGCCGCCAAGCACGGCCTCGAGACTGAAGAGGACGTCGACGCGATGCTGGCCAGCGGCATGGCGGAAAAGTCCCGCGAATTCGCCGAGCACGGCAACCGGGTGTATCTGCCACTGACCCAATGACCACATTGCGCCAGTGACTTTCCTGCCCCTGCCGTCGCCGGGAACGACGCCGCTGCGGGTGCTCACCATCGCGGGATCCGACTCCGGTGGTGGTGCCGGCATCCAGGCCGACATGCGTAGCATCGCACTGCTCGGCGTGCACGCGTGCGTCGCGGTAACCGCGGTCACTGTCCAGAACACATTGGGCGTGAAGAGCTTTCACGAGGTTCCTGACGATGTGGTGGCAGGACAGATCGAGGCGGTGGTCACCGACATCGGTATTCAGGCCGCCAAGACCGGGATGCTGGCGTCGTCGTCCATCATCGAGGCGGTGGCCCGCACCTGGCGCGGGCTCGCCCTGGGGGTGCCGCTGGTCGTCGACCCGGTGTGTGCGTCCATGCACGGAGACCCGCTGCTGGCTTCCTCGGCACTGAATTCGCTTCGCGAGCAACTGTTCCCGCTCGCCACCCTGGTGACTCCCAATCTGGACGAGGTGAAGCTGCTGGTGGACATCGACGTCATCGACACGGACTCCCAACGCGCCGCGGCCGAGGCACTGCACCGACTGGGCCCGCGGTGGACGCTGGTCAAAGGCGGACACCTGCGCTCGTCGGCGCGCAGCACAGATCTGCTTTACGACGGCACCGACTTCCACGAGTTCGACACCGAGCGCCTGCCCACCGGCGACGACCACGGCGGCGGCGACACACTGGCGGCCGCGGTAGCGTGTGCGCTCGCACACGGATACCCGATGCCCGACGCGGTCGCTTTCGGAAAGCGTTGGGTCACCGAATGTCTGCGGGCGGCCTATCCCCTCGGAGGCGGACACGGCCCGGTATCTCCGCTGTTTCGGCTCGGCTTGTGAATCTCGACGCCATCGCGGGCATCGCGCACGAGCCGACGGACCCGCCCCAGGGCGTGGCGGTGCTGACCCACGGCGCCGGCGGAAATCGGGATTCCGCTCTGCTGCAGAAGATTTGCGACGAATGGGCGCGCCGGGGGTGGCTGGCGGTGCGCTACGACCTGCCCTACCGGCGGCGGCGCCCCAAAGGCCCGCCGTCGGGCTCCGCCATCGCCGACCAAGCGGGCATCGTCGAGGCGATCGAATTCTGCCGCACCCTTAGCGAGGGACCGTTGATCGCCGGCGGACATTCCTACGGCGGCCGGCAGACCTCCATGGTGGTGGCCGCCCTGGAAGTTCCCGTCGACGTGTTGACGCTGTTCTCCTACCCGGTCCATCCCCCCGGCAAGCCCGAGCGCTCCCGCACCGAGCATCTGCCGCGCATCACCGTGCCGACGGTGTTCACCCACGGCACCTCGGATCCCTTCGGCACCATCACCGAATTGGCGGACGCCGCGACGCTGATACCGGCGCCGACCGAAATCGTGGAAGTCACCGGCGCGCGGCACGACCTCGGGTCGAAGACGCTCGACGTGCCTGGGCTGGCGGTTGACGCGGCGCTTCGCCTGCTCCGTTCTCGAGGGCTCCGAAGAGGGTGACCTCCATGAGTTTTCGCACGCACGCCTGCAGGTAGGCCGACTCGCCCATCCGGCCCAGATCCACCACCAGGGCCATCGCGGCCTGCACCAGCAACCGCGCCTGCGCCGGCGGCAGGGCGGACCGGGCTGCCGTCAACAGCCGAACCCACGAGTCGACGGTGGAGAGTTGCACATTGCGTAGCAGCATCTGGTCGGCGGGCGTCAGGTTGGCCCGCTCGGTGTAGTAGACCTCGCCCAGTTCGGGGTTGGCGAACGACGTTGCCACGTAGGCCTCGATCAGCAGCGTCAGCGCGTGCCGGGGTTCGGTCAGGGCGCCTACCACCGGCGACAACTGCCCGGACACCCGGTCGGCAGCCCGGCGCAACCCGGTCGCCAGGATCTCGCACTTGCCGGAGAAGTACCGGTAGATCCCCGACACCGGCACGCCGGCGGCCTTGGCGATCTGCGCCATGCTGGTCTCGGAATACCCGCGCTCTTTGAACAGCATCATTGATGCGTGCAGCAACGCCTCGTAGACGCCGGCGTCCTCGGTGAAGAGCCGCCAGGACGCCGGACGCGGAGAGACATCTTCTGGTTGCGGAAGTTCCGCGGCGAGCATCCCCGACGCCGCCGCGCCGATCAGTGCCCGGATCTCGTCGGCCGACAGCAGGCCGGGATCATCGACGATGCTGCCGATCACGCTCAGCACACCCGCCGACAACAGCCACCGCTGCTGTGCGGGCAGTGACGGCCGAATCTCGTTGAGCGGCTCCTGGATTCGGCGGTTGATCAGCTTCAGATGATCAGCTAGCGCGGCCTGGTCCGGTGCGCGCAGATAGCGGGCCTGCCAGCGGTACAGCCCACCGGAGGCCCGGTTGTCCAGGGTTGCGTCGATGAGCCCGGCGATGATCCGCTCCTGCGTCTGCCGCGGGTCTGCGTCGTCGTAATCGAAGTCGGTGGCATCGACCAGTTGCCGGCTCAAGGTCAGCACCGCCGCCCGAAAGAGGTCGTACTTGCCCGCGTAGTGGCGATACAGGGCCGGCGCGGAGACGCCGACTTTGGCCGCGATGGTTTCCATGCTCACCGCGTGGTAGCCCTGCGCACTGAACGCCTCGGCCGAGACGCGGGCTATCTGAGCCTTGCGGTCCTTCGGCCGCCGCCGAATCGCGGGCGCGGCGCTTGGGCCGTAGGTGCTCGACACCGCCTCACTGTAGCCGGAGTAACACCTGAACCGGCCCGGCCCGGGCTACCGAAACGGAGGAATCTCCATTAACATAGTGCAGGCTTGAGGGGTGGTCCGATGGTTGGTACAGCTACTGACCATCGGGCTTATCAAGTGAGAGCCATAACTCTGGCGAATCAGCCATTAACATCCAGTCGACACACCCCGCCGGTGACGGCACAGCGTCACAGTGCGGCGCCGTCCTGCTGATCAGGCGGGCGTGGCCGATCCCGACCCGCCTACCGCGCGAGTCCCGTCAGCCCGGGTAGCGCGAGTAGCATCCGTCCATCTCACCACCCACTCCGGCGCGGAACGCCGCGATCCGGGTGAACCCGGCGGGCACACTGATGCCGTCGGCGTCACTGGCGACCATGTGGTTGGTAAGTAGCCCGGCAACGGCTTCGTCGAGGTCACCCGCCGTCAGCACCAGCGAGTTGCCCGACGGCAGCTCGATGTTCTCGGCCATCTTGCGGTGCGCGACACCGGTCAGGCACGCGGTGCGCAGCGCAGTCCACGGGCTCTGCATCGCCAGCGCCCGCTCGTGCTGCACGGCCAGCGCGTACCGCGACATGACGATCGACAGCGCGGTGTCGTCGCCCTGCGGCAGGCTGTGCTCCTTCTCGCCGGCAACCTTGCCCATGGTGGCCAGCGCCGGCAGATCGACGTTGATCGTATTGGTGGCCGGGCAGTACGACGCGGGCGGGCTGGGCTTGGCGTCCGAGCAGCCGCCCGTCTTCAGGACGAGCGTGGGCGGGCTCTTCGGCGAGAAGATCTTGCCCATCAACTCCATCAACGTCTTGAGGGTGTCCTCGTTGATCGGCACTTCGCCGGTCTCAGGATCCCCGCCGGTGTCCACCCGCAGCGCGGTCGGCAGATCACCGCGCCGCTGCTCGACTTCGGCCTTGTTGATCGCCGCGCACGCCGAGGTGCCGGTGACAAAACCCATCTGGAAGGCGCTGACCCGGTCCAGCGCCGAACCGTGCTCGTCGTCGTTCTGGGAGTCGGCGTCCATCACCGGGTCGCGGGTGGTGATGATGCCGGCCAGAACGTGGTCGAGGCCGTCGGCCGTGCTGATGTCGAAACGCGGCGACTGGCCCGAGGCCACGTGGTACAGATACACCCCGGCGAAGCAGTCAGCCTGCTGCTCGCGCACGATGGTGGGGTCTTTCCTGGTGACCAGCTTGGCCATGGTCTGCAGGGCGTGCCCGAATTCATGTGCCAGCACACCGTTGACCGACATGTCGCCGAAGTACTTCTGCGCGACCGCCATGAATACGCCACGGTCCCAGGCGATCATGTTGCACCTGGAGGTGTAGAAGGCATTGACCAGGTCGTAGGTCTCGTTTTGACAGACGATCGGGCTGTTCGGATCGGTGGAGTCATACGACACCAACTTGTCGACGGGCTTGAACGAGCCCTGCAACGGAGCGGTGTAGTTGGCCTTCCAGAATTCCTCGATGTCGTTGACCGACAGCAGGGACAGCTTGTCGATGGGCCCATTGTTGGTGTTGAGGACGGTGCCGGTCGGCGCCGGTCCATTCGGCTTGACGCCGCTGGGCCCATTGGTGGCCGGCAGCCCACCGACCCGGAACGGATCGTTAAGAATCGACACCGCGCGTCCGTTGACCGTGGTGCTACAACCCGCCACGACGATTACTGCAGCCAGGCAAGCCGTGAGGGCGCGTGACGACGCGACCACCCTGCGCGAGCGCAACTTCATTTGATCAACCCCGTCCACAGCCTGCACCGAAGGAACCTCATTCTAAATGGGCCACAACCCAATACTGGGCACTAAGTGCCGCAGGACTTTCAGGCGGCCGCGGAGTACGAAAACGCTTGCTGCCCAAGGATGGTCAACTCGGCAGCCGCGTGCGAGCCGCCGATCTCGGCCGCCGCGCCGATCATCACGAAAATCAGGTACATCACCATGAAGGCGATGCCGATCCCGCCGATGATGATGCCGGCCAGCGCGAGGCCCCGGCCGGCCTGACCGTTCTGCTTGATCTGGTTCAGCGCGATGATTCCGAAGACCACGCCGAGGATCGGACCGACGCCGCAGATCCAGCCCAGTAGCGAGGCCACCAACGAGGCGATAGCCATCGGGTTGGTCGACGCCGGCGCCGGATACCCGTAACCCGGAGCCGGTGGCGGGTACCCATATCCGGGCGGCGGTGCAGCCGGCTGGTAGCCGTATCCGCCGGGTACCGGCGGCGGGTAGTCGCCCGGCGGCGGCGGATAGCCCGGCGGTTGGTCGGTCACTGCAAACCTCCTACGCGAAAAGACGATCACCTCTGCGGTGATCCGGCCTGAGCCCGCAGCACACTTTACTCAGGAAACCCGGGTCCGATGGCGTTTGTCGTGCGGCGGGACCCCATTGACGCCCGCCACCGAATTCGCGTAGGTCCCTACCGCGAACGCCACTCCGGACCCCATGACCGCCAGCGCGTCGCGGTTGATCGCGTCGATGGTGTCACGCGCGCTCTGATAGTTCGGATCGAACGCCGCGCCGGGCTGTCCACCCCAGAGCCGAGCCTGGACGTTGGTTTTCGTCTGTGACGCACCGGTGTTCATACCGCCCACCGGGATACCGGCGACCAGAAACGGGTGGTAGTCGGTCCTGGTGTTCAACGGCATGTCCGCCGGGCGTTTGCCGGCCAGGTTCAGGTAGCCGGCCAGGGTGCGCTCGATGCCCGCCGAGCCCTCCGGAATGTCCGACGCCGCCACTCCCGGCCCGGCCGGGCCAGACTGGTCACCGTCGTCGGTGAAGAAGCCCGGATTGGGCGAGCCGAGCATGTCGAAGTTGAGATAGAGGGCGATGTTGTTGAGCGCGTTGTTGTCCAGGCCGAACACGTAATCCATGGAGCCGTCGAGACCGTTCTCCGCGGCCCCCCAGAAGGCGAACCGCACCGCATTGGCCACCGGAGGCAGCGGTCCCAACTGCAGAGCGGTTTCCAGCACTGCCGCCACGCCGGATCCGGCATTTATGATGCCCGGACTGTTGACCGGACTGTCCAGATGCGTGCCAACCATCACCACCTCGTCGGATGAACCGGTCTTGGTCTGCGCCAACACATTTCGCGAGACAATCTTCACGTTCTCGGCGTCCAGCACCAGCCGCACCGATGCGGAGGACCGGGCCAGTGCGGTCGCGCCTGCCGCACCCACCACCGCGACCGGCACCGTCAGCTGGTTGTAGTAGCCGGGATTGAACAGGGTCGGCGGAGCGCCCTGTCCGGTGGGCTGACTGGTCACAATGACCGCCGCCGCGCCCCGGGCCACCGCGGCATTCTGCTTGTCGACCACCGAGCACCGACTGTCGTCGACGAGCGCGATCGCACCCTTGGGCAGCGCGCCCGGATAGTCTCCAGCTCCGCAACCGGCGGCTTGGGTCGGTCGCACCACCTGGCCGGTCAGACCACCGGGCGGGGTACGCACCAGCAGCGAAGCCTGGTCGACCGGGAATCCACGGCCGCCGACCGTCACCGACGGCTTGCCCTCGGACACATTGCGCATTCGCTCGAACTCCGGCGTCGAAACCTCGAAACCCTTGGCGCGCAATGTTTTGACCACGTAGTCGACACTCGCGTCGTAACCCGGACCGCCGGCCGCCCGGTTGCCCTTGTTGGCGTTGGCGATGTCCTGCAGCGCGCGCAGATGAACGAACATGTTGTCCGCCGCCACCTTCGCAGCCAGCGCCCGAGCGGGGTCGGGCGCCGCGACCGGCGAACCTGCGGGCGACGACTGCGGCGCTGAGCACGCGGCAACCAGCAACGTCAGCAGGCAAACGGCGAGCGGCCGCGTCATGGCTTGGCGAGCACGTGCCGGGTGCGGTCCTCCATCACCGGAACCCCGTTGCGCCCGCCGAGATCCTGGGCGTACAGCGCTACTGCGTAGGCGACGCCGCCGCCCTGGATGCCCAGTGACGTGCGATCGATGTGCTCGAGGTTGTCGCCCTTCTGGTGATAGTTCGGGTCGAACGGCTCATCCGCCCTGCCACCCCATAGCTTGGCCTGGTCGGCAGTCATTTTCACCTCGGCACCGGAGAACAGCCCGCCGGACGGGATGCCCGCCAACGTGAACCCGTCGTAATCGGAGCGGCCGTCGAATGAGGTGTCCTCGGCCTTCTTTCCGGCCTGTTTCAAATAGGCAACCAGGGTCCGCTCGATTCCGGCCGACCCCTCGGGCACCACCGGCTGGCCTCGCGCGTCCATCGGCAGCGACTGGTCACCGTCGTAGGTGAAGTAACCGGGATTGGGCGATGCCAGCATGTCGAAGTTCAGGTACAGCGCGATGTTCTTGAGGCCCTCGATATCCAGCGACTCGACGTAGTTGCGGGAACCGATCAGCCCGAGTTCCTCGGCACCCCAGAAACCGAACCGTACCGCGTTGTGCACATGCGGTGAATTTCCAAGTTGCACAGCGGTTTCCAGGATCGCCGCCACTCCGGAACCGTTGTCGTTGATACCCGGCCCCTCCGGCACGCTGTCCAGGTGGGCGCCGGCCATCACCACGTCCGTCGGAGATCCGGTCTTGGTCTGCGCGATGACATTACGAGCCTTGAAACTCTGCGTGTTGGCGGCCAGTTTGACGGTCGCCGGGCCGGACTTCGAGCGCAACTGAAAGCCAACCGATTTGGTGACACTGACCACCGGAATCTTGACTTCGGTGTTTGCTCCAAGCGTTCCGCCCATGGATTGCTCGTCGACGTTGTCGACGACGATCAGGGCCGCCGCACCGCGCTGGGCGGCCGCGTCTTCCTTCTGCGCGAACTGACAGCCACCGCGATCGACCACGATCACCGCGCCCTGGGCCGGCAGCTTGTCGTAGTCGGCGGGCGCGCATCCGGGATTCTCGCCGGTGGGCGCGAACAGCAACGGCCCGGTCACCCCGCCCTCCGGTGTGCCGAGACTGTATTCCAGCGCACGCGCATCTCCGGTCAGGTCACCGGCCGCCACCGAGCCTTTCTCGGAGTGGAAAACCCGCGCCGAGAACTCAGGTGTCTGCACGTCAAAACCGCTCTTGCGCAACGTTTCAACGACATAGTCGACACTGGCCTCGTAGCCGGGCGTGCCCACCGCGCGGGTGCCGTTGTTGGCGTTGGCGATATCCTGCAACTTGGTCAGGTGCTTCATCATCGCGTCGGCGGTGACTTTGCTGCGGATCGTGTTGGCGAATTCGCTCGCCGCCGGAGTGCTGCCGCTCGAGCCGGCTTGGTTCGAACCACGCCCGCAGCCCACCGCCAGGATTGCGACGATCGCAACTATTGCGCTGAGGCCCAGCACCGCCGGAATCATCTTCGTTTTGTGCACCATTGCGCCCAGACTAGACCAGGTGCGCGAGCGGCAATTTCAGACGTACAGCGCGCTGAACGGAGCAAACGGCAGATTTCGCACGACGAACCAGACCGACACCAGCGACAGGGTCACCAAGGCGGCCCAGCGATTGTGCTGCCAACCTCGGATCCGTCGGCCGGTCACCCGGCCATAGGTCCAGGCCAGGTAGGCCCAGACCAGAAGTCCCACGGCCACCAGCCCGAGCGCGTTGAATTTCGCGGCCGACAACACATCACCGTGCATCAGGCTGTACAGCATTCGCATGCTGCCGCAACCCGGGCAGTCGATACCCAGCAACGCCTTGGTGGGGCAGGTCGGCAGCGGGCCGTTCGGGGTAGTCGGGTCACCCAGCCAGATGCCGGCACACACCACAGCCGAGGCTGTGGCCACGAGCACTGGGGCGCCCAATCGCGCACCCAGTTTCGTGGTCACCGACCCTTGCCGGGTCACCATACAAATCAGCCCAGGCTCAGTGCGTCGACCATCATCATGGCCGCCGAGCTGGTGTCGGTGTTCATCGCACCCAGCGCGATGATGACGCCGTAGATGACGGCTCCGACGACGCCGGCGATCACCGAGTACTTCACGAACTTCTTGGCGCTGTCGGCCGCGGCCTGTGCCTCGGCGTACTGGCCCTGCGCCCACAAACCACTGACCTGCGTGGACTTGACGATCGCCACGATCCCAAGAGGAAGACAGCAGAACAGCGTCGCCAGGATCGACCAGACCAGGTAATTGTCGGGCTGCTGACCGGCCGGCGGCTGCTGCGGCGGGTAACCGGGAGGGGGTGGTTGTGTCATGGAATCTCCAGATCGAAAGAGTTAGCTGGCGTGAAGCGAGGCTTACCATACCGGAGAGCAGTCGTGACGGCATCACCTATCTGAAATTGGCTTTTCGGCACCTTCTCCGCCGCCCAGGCGGCCCCACCCGCACCATTGCAAGCCCCCCCGGTGCGCAGACCAGATCCGTTGCAACACATAGCTTTCCGCTGCGTCACTGGCAACCGTTCGGCAGCGGCGACGCACCCCGACTACGTGGGATCAATGCCCTGACAGACAATTTCCAGCGGAATGTGTCAGGCGGCATCGGTGTGGCTCTACGATGCCAATTGCCATGAAGGCCCTGTTCTGCGGGCAGTCTGAGAAATACACTCACCGATATCGACGCAGCCGCATATGTCGGTCCGCCGAGAAATTAAGGAGCCAGGAGTTGTCTCACCTCACCACGGTGCTGCGAGCCGCGACGGCGGCAGCACTCATGGGCTGCTTTGCCTGGGCAGGCATCGCCACCGCGAATGCCGACCCCAACGACACGCTCGCCGCCTCGCTGTCGAAGGGCTACTCGTTGAGCAACTGCACGCCCAAGGAGCCTCCGTCGGGTGTGGCGGCCGCGATCAACTGCGGACAGAACGCCGATGCCGCAGGCCCGGTCAAAGCGACCTACCTGCTGTACAACAACTCCGGTGACCTCAACGGCGGATTCACCGCCAGCATCAAGGACGAGAGCCTGACCGCGTGTGGAGACAGCGGACAGTCGCCGACCACGTGGCACACGGGCAGTGCCGGCGCCACGGCCGGACAGGTCGCCTGCGGCACTTACCAAGGTGCCGCGGAGATCATCTGGACCACCGACGCCAAGAATGTGCTGAGCTACATCCGTGGATCCAGCACCGACGTCCAGGCGCTCTACCAATGGTGGCGCACCAACGGCTGATATCTCGTTTGGGCCGCAGGGACTTCGGGCGTGCCTGCGGGAGCAATTCCAACAACAAACAAGGAGCTGAAATGATGTATCTCAAGAACGCGCTGCGTGGCATCACCACCGCCGCGCTCGTCGGTGGCTTCGCCTGCGCGGGCGCCGCCACCGCATCCGCGGACCCCACCGAGGCGTTCGCCGGCTCGCTGTCCAAGGGGTACTCCTCGAGCAACTGCTCCTCGCAAGCGGTTTCCGAGGTGCAGTCCGCGTTCCCCACGGTGCAAGCCGTCCTTGCCTGTGGCCAGAACTCCGATAGCAGCGGACCGGCTTCGGCCAAGTACTTCCAGTTCCCCAACAGCGCGGATCTAGCCAGTGCGTTCACCAAGCTCATTGGCAGCGACCAGCTTACAAACTGCGGCGACGCGAAGTCGCCCACCGTGTGGCACCAGGGCAGCAGCACCGACTCGGCTGGACAGGTGGCCTGCGGAACCGATGACGGCAAGGCCGAGGTCATCTGGACCGTCGACGCCAAGAACGTACTCGCTTTCGTTCGGGCCTCCGGTGGCGACACCTCCTCGCTCTACCAGTGGTGGCGCACCAACGGCTGACGCTTACAACCGGCTCACTATCAGGTCAGCGACGGCACGCATTCCCGCCTGATTGGGATGCAACGGAGCGGGCCGACCCGGTAGCGGCACAACGGCTTTCACCGTCCAAGGTTGACGCGACCAGGCATGATGATCGCGACTGGCCGCCGCGGCGGACACGACCTCACAGTCGGTCGCCGCGGCGGCCTTTGCCGTTAGCTGCTCGAGCGTTTCGGCCACCTGGCGGCCCAGATCGGCATGTTCGCCGGACAGCGGCGGCGCCGCCTGACCCGCGGGCGGTAGCAGCGTGAGGTAGTCGACGAACAACACCCGGGCCTGCGGGGCACGCCGGCGGATGGCCCGACCCACCTCGCACAACGAATCGAACACCCGGCTCAGCGCCAACTCCCGGGCGTCGGGGTCCAGGAGTTCAGCGATACGAGCACCGACCAGCGGCAGGCACCAGGTGAAGGACGGCAACGAGGCCGCCATCAACAACGGGACGTACCCGACGTCATTGCCGCCGATGGTGACCGTCACCAAGGCCTCCGACCCGTCGAGTGCGGTGATCTGCGGCGGTGCGCCGTGCTGGCGATCGGTGAGTACGTGTGCCGTGGTGGCCCCGGAATACGTGGCGTCGGTCAGCTGCAGACCCGCCCGATCGGCGACCAGATGCGCGTAGTTGTGCGCCGACCGGCCCGACCGCCGTGGCGCCCCCGCGGCCCGGGGCCGGATACCGGGACCGGCCGCCATCGAGCTGCCCAGCGCGACATAGCGTTTCACGAGCGGGCAGGGCTGGAAGCCTGAGCCCAGAAGCGTTTCGGGATCCGCCCGGCGCGCCGCGCCAGGAACCCGGCGGTGACCCCGGCCGCCATCGCCGCGGCCATGGCCGGCGGATCGGCGGCCCGGGTCACCGCGGTCGCCAAAAGGACCGCGTCACAACCCAATTCCATTGCCAACGCCGCGTCGCTGGCCGTGCCGATGCCCGCATCGAGCACGACCGGGACACCCGCCCGGGCGACGATCATCTCGATGTTGTGCGGGTTGGTGATGCCCAGCCCGGTCCCGATCGGTGAACCCAGCGGCATCACCGCCGCGCAGCCGGTGTCCTCCAGCCTTCGGGCCAGCGCCGGGTCGTCGTTGGTGTACGGCAGCACCACGAACCCGTCATCGACCAATTGTTCGGCGGCCCGAACCAATTCGACCGCGTCGGGCAACAGGGTGCGCTCGTCGGCGATCACCTCCAGCTTCACCCAGTTGGTGTCCAACGCCTCACGGGCGAGTTGAGCGGTCAGCACGGCCTCGGCGGCGCCGCGGCAGCCGGCGGTGTTGGGCAGCGGTGTGATCCCGAGCCGGCTGAGCAGATCGAGCAGTCCGGTGCCGCCCTCGGCGTCCACCCGGCGGATGGCGACCGTGGTCAACTCGGTCCCAGACGCGACCAGCGCCTCCTCCAGCACCGAAAGACTGGTCGCACCGCCGGTGCCCATGATGAGCCGGGAGGCGAAACTGCGGTCCGCGATCGTCAGCTTGTCAACCACCCTGCACCGCCGTCACCACCTCTAGTCGCGCGCCGTCGAAAAGCGTGGTGGCCCAATCCGACCGGCGCAGCACCGCATCGCCCATGGCCACCGCGACGCCGCGGTCCGGAAAGCCCAGCGACGCCAGCAGAGCGCTTATCGTCGTCCGTTCGTCGACCTCGACCCGTTGCTCGTTGACCACCACGATCATGGCTGGGCTCCCACCGGAACGAGTTCGGACACAACCGTTTCGGCGGTCCACGGCGCCAACAGGAAGCCCGAGCGGCCATGCCCGGTGGCCACCAGTGTCCGCTCGTCGAGTCGTCGCACAATAGGCAGGTTATCGGGCGTCATCGGCCGCAGGCCAGCCGCGCATTCGGCGAACTCGTATTCCCCGAGCGCGGGCATCACCGCACAGGCGTCGTCCAGCAGGTCGCGGACTCCCGACACCACCGGCGCGGTATCCCGGCCGTGCTCGTACTGGGTGGCGCCCACCACCACGCCGTCCGCCCGCGGCACCAGATACACCTGACGGCCATGCACGCGGGCCCGAACCACCCTGTCCAGCAAAGGCATACAACCTTTGCGCCACCGCAACCGCAACACCTCGCCCTTCACCGGCCGCACCTGCAGGCCGGGCCACAGCGCGGGCGCGTCGATGCCGTTGGCGATCACCACCGTATCGCCGTCAGCCGCGCTGACGTCGTTGACCGGCGCCGCCCAGCGCACGCCACGCCGCTCGCAGTCAGCCGTCAGTGCGTCGACCACGGCGCGGTTGTCCACCGCCAGCTCGGTGGGCGCCCGGAAGCCGTGCCGAATCCCTTGTGCCAGTAGCGGTTCGACATCGCGGGCGGCCGACTCCCAGACCACCGGGTGCCCCTGCTGCGACAACCAGTCGGCGACGGTGCGCAGATCGGCGACATCGGCCCGGTCGACGGCCACCACCAGCGACTCGCGAGCGGTCACCACCGCCGGATCCAGTCCGTCGAGGAAACCCTCGCGCCACAGCCGCAGCGACTCCAGGCCCAGCTGCAGCAGCCGTTCCTCGCCGGGCCAGCCCTCGCTGTGCGGGGCCAACATGCCGCCGGCCACCCACGATGCACCGCGGTCCGCACCGCGATGCACCGTCACCGAAAATCCGGCCTGAGCCGCCCGGCGCGCCACCGACAGGCCGATGACGCCGCCACCGATCACGGCGATCGAATCCGACATCCTGTGCTCCCTTCGCCGGCATGACCCGGATCAGGTGTGACGGTAAGGACAGGTCCGTCTCGCATACATCCGTGACGGGCAGTGCCCACTCTCAGCCCCGCTGGTCAGCCCGGGACTCCCGTGTGTTCTCCACGCTCCACGCTAGCGCGCTAACGTCGCGGTGTGCAGGACCCCCTTTCCCGTCTGGCCCATCGTCTCGACACTGCGCGGCTGTACCTGTGCACCGACGCGCGCCGGGAGCGCGGTGACCTGGCCGAGTTCGCCGACGCCGCGTTGGCCGGTGGAGTCGACATCATCCAGCTGCGCGACAAGGGTTCGCCCGGTGAGCAGCGGTTCGGCCCGCTGGAGGCGCTCGACGAGCTGGCCGCCTGCGAGATCCTGGCCGCCGCGGCCCGTCGGCATGGCGCGCTGTTCGCGGTCAACGACCGCGCCGACATCGCGCGGGCGGCCGGGGCCGACGTGCTGCACCTCGGACAGCGGGACCTCCCGCTGGACATCGCCCGGGACATCGTCGGTCCCGGCACCATCATCGGCCGATCCAGCCACAGCCCGGCGGAAGCAGCGGCGGCGGGCGCCTCGGGGGCCGACTATTTCTGCGTCGGCCCCTGCTGGCCCACCCCCACCAAACCGGGACGCCCGGCACCGGGGCTGGATCTGGTCCGCACCGCCGCCGCCCTGGACACCGAGAAACCGTGGTTCGCCATCGGTGGCATCGACCTGCGACGGCTGCCTGAAGTGCTCGCCGCCGGCGCCCGGCGCATCGTGGTGGTACGGGCCGTCACCGCCGCGGCCGATCCGCAAGCAGCGGCCGCCGAACTCAGCGCGGCGCTTGCAGCAGCGCGCTGATCCGCCGGCTGAGCGGCGAGTGGGCCTGATCAGCGCCGCCCGGCATGCACCAGAAGAATCCCGAGTCGATCTCCACGGTGCGCGGCAGGCCGTGCCGCAGGTCGTCGCGGTTGTCCAGCGGCACGGTGGCCGGTGCGGTACGCAGCCGGTGCCAGCTGGCGGCCAATCCAGGATGCAGCGGCAACTCGGCCACCTCGTCCTCGCTGACCCAGCGCAATTCCGCGCTCTCGAGATCGGCCACGGTTTCCAGCAACTCGTCGGCGTCGGCGACCACAGTGGTGTAACTCCATTGCGTCCCGCCCACGCCCGCCTCTCGCGCGGTCACCACTACCGCCCGCACCGTCAGCCGCTCGGCCGCCAGTCCGGCCTCCTCTTGAGCCTCGCGCACCGCGGTCTCCTCCGGGGTCTCGTGGCTGTCGCGTGCGCCGCCCGGCAGGCCCCAGGTACCGCCCTGATGGCTCCACAGGGCGCGGTGTTGCAGCAACACCGCGGGGGTGCCGTCGGGCAGCGGAGCCCGCAACAGCAGACCGGCCGCACCGTAGCGACCCCAGTAGTGGGCGCCGCGCTCGGAGATCACCCATCCGTCACCATCGCCACGCACGGATTCAGGATATGCATGGGCTCGCCCGGCGCCGGTGACACGCTTTCGCCAGAACCCGCGGGGGCATTTGGCCACGCCTCCCCCCATCCGCGGCGCGATGCTCTTAGAATTCGCTTATACAGGTTCGTAATATGGCCGAGATGAGGTCCGAGCAGACGTGACGGTTGAGCTGGCGCATCCGTCGACCGAGCCGGCAGGATCGCGCTCGCCCGCGGAACCGGCTCATCCCCGCTGGTGGTTCATCTCGACCACGCCGGGGCGCATCCTCACCATCGGGATCGTGCTGGCGGCTTTGGGGGTGTCGAGCGCTTTCGCCACCTCGACCACCATCAATCACCGCCAGCAGGTGCTGACCACCGTGCTCGAGCACACCGAGCCGCTGTCCTTTGCGGCCGGCCGGCTCTACACCACCCTGTCGGTGGCCGATGCCGCCGCGGCGACCGCGTTCATCGCCCAGACCGAGCCGCGTGCCGTCCGGTTGCGCTACGAACAGGCCATCACCGATGCGGCGGTGGCGGTGACGCGGGCGTCCAGTGGCCTGACCGACGAACCCCTGGTGCAGCTGCTGGGCCGGATCAACGCCGAGTTGGCGGTGTATACGGGGCTAGTCGAGATCGCCCGCACCAACAACAGGGCGGGTAACCCGGTCGGCTCGTCGTACCTGTCGGAGGCCTCCGGGCTGATGCAGTCGCGCATCCTGCCCGATGCGCAACAGCTCTACCAGGCGACGTCGGCCCGGGTGGACGGTGAGACCACGGCGTCCACCCAGATCCCGGCTCCGGTGATCCTGGTCGTCACCACCACCGTGGCCTTCGGCGCGTTCGCCCACCGCTGGCTGGCCCGGCGCACGCGGCGGCGCGTCAACCCGGGGCTGGTCGTCGGCGGGCTCGGTATTCTCATCATGGTGGTCTGGGTGGGCACGGCGCTGACGATCTCGACGACGGCCAGCCGTAGCGCCAAGGACACGGCGGCCGAGTCGCTGCGGACCGTGACCAACCTGGCCATCACCGCCCAGCAGGCCCGCGCCGACGAGACCCTCTCGCTGATTCGGCGTGGCGACGAAGAGGTTCGCAAGCAGGCCTTCTACCAACGGATCGACGCCATGCACCACCAGCTCGACGCCTACATGACGCGCCGTGACGCCGTCGACAAACCCGACCTGCAGGGAGCCGACCAGTTGCTGGTGCGCTGGCAGCAGGCCAACGACCGGATCAACGCCTACATCTCCGTCGGAAACTACCGGGCCGCGACCCAGGTGGCGCTCGGCAAGGGTGAGGACGACTCCACCCCCGCCTTCGACAAGCTCGACGAGGCCCTCACCAAAGCGATGGCACAGAGTCGCAACCACCTGCGCAACGACGTCCTCAACGCAAAACGCGGCCTGGCGGGAGCGCAGGTCGGCGCGGTGGTGCTCAGCCTCGGCGCGGCGATCGCCGTCGCGCTGGGTCTGTGGCCCCGGTTGAAGGAGTACCGGTGATCCCGCGGCGGATAGCCGCGCTGGCCGCCGCGGCGTTGCTGTTGGCGGGCTGCGGACATCCGGACACGCTGAAGGTGGAGGTGACGCCGACGCTGCCGCTGCCGACGCCCGTCGGCATGCAGGAACTGCCGCTGGAAGCCCCGCTGCCGCCGGACAACACCAGCCAGGACTGCAACCCGACCGCCAGCCTGCGTCCGTTCCCCAACAAGGCCGACGCGGACGCCGCGGTGGCCAACATCCGCACCCGCGGCCGGCTGATCGTCGGCCTGGACATCGGCAGCAATCTGTTCAGCTTCCGTGACCCGATCACCGGGAGATCACCGGGTTCGACGTCGACATAGCCGGTGAGGTGGCGCGCGACATCTTCGGCGGGCCCTCGCACGTCGAGTACCGCATCCTGTCGGCCGACGAACGCATCACCGCCCTGCAGAAGTCACAGGTCGACGTGGTCGTCAAGACCATGACCATCACCTGCGAGCGGCGCAAGCTGGTGAACTTCTCCACCGTCTACCTCGATGCCAACCAGCGCATCCTCGCCCCGAGGGACTCGGCGATCGCCAAGGTGTCCGACCTGTCCGGTAAACGGGTCTGCGTGGCCCGGGGCACCACCTCGCTGCGCCGCATTCGCGAGATCAACCCGCCGGCGGCGATCGTGTCGGTGGTGAACTGGGCCGACTGCCTGGTGGCCATGCAGCAGCGCCAGATCGACGCCGTCAGCACAGACGACTCGATCCTGGCCGGGTTGGTGGAAGAGGACCCCTACCTGCACATCGTCGGGCCGAACATGGCCACCCAGCCCTATGGCATCGGCATCAACCTGGACAACACCGGGCTGGTCCGGTTCGTCAACGGCACGCTGGAACGGATCCGCACCGACGGCACCTGGAACACGCTGTACCGCAAATGGTTGACGGTGCTGGGCCCGGCGCCGCTGCCGCCGCAGCCAAGGTACTTGGACTGATGGGCAAGCCGGCGCAAGAGAACGACCTGGGCCAGGAGGAGTCGCCCGGCACGCAGCCGGATGCCCAGCCGGAAGAGGCCCAGACGGGCGCGACCGCGACCACGGGAAGGCCGCAGGCCACCCAGGCGCTGTTCCGGCCCGACTTCGACGACGATGACGATGACGACGATTTCCAGATCTCGTTGGGCAGCGTCGACACCCAGCCGCAGGACCGGATGTCGGTGGCCACCCGGGCGCTCCCGGCCGTCCGTCAGCTCGGCGGCGGCCTGGTAGAGATTCCGCGGACCCCCGACATCGATCCGCTCAAAGCGTTGATGAAGAACCCGGTGGTCCCGGAATCCAAACGGTTCTGCTGGAACTGCGGACGGCCGGTCGGGCGGTCCGGTTCGGAGGGCAAAGGCGCCTCCGAGGGCTGGTGTCCCTACTGCGGCAGCCCGTATTCGTTTCTGCCGCAATTGAATCCGGGCGACATCATCGCCGGTCAGTACGAGGTCAAAGGCTGCATCGCGCACGGCGGCCTGGGCTGGGTCTATCTGGCGCTGGACCACAACGTCAACGACCGCCCGGTGGTGCTCAAGGGACTGGTCCATTCCGGTGACGCCGAGGCGCAGGCCATCGCGATGGCCGAGCGGCAGTTTCTCGCCGAAGTGGTGCACCCCTCGATCGTGCAGATCTTCAACTTCGTCGAACACAACGACAAGCACGGCGATCCGGTCGGTTACATCGTCATGGAGTACATCGGCGGCCAGTCGCTCAAGCGGGGCCGCGGGGAAAACCTCCCGGTCGCCGAGGCCATCGCCTACATCCTGGAAATCCTTCCCGCCCTGAGCTATCTGCACTCCATCGGCCTGGTCTACAACGACCTCAAGCCGGAGAACATCATGCTCACCGAGGAGCAGCTCAAACTGATCGACCTCGGCGCGGTGTCGCGGATCAACTCGTTCGGCTACCTGTACGGCACCCCGGGTTACCAGGCTCCCGAGATCGTGCGCACCGGGCCCACGGTGGCCACCGACATCTACACCGTGGGCCGCACACTGGCGGCCCTGACACTCACTCTGCGCACCCGCAACGGGCGTTATGTCGACGGGTTACCCGACGACGACCCCATTCTGGCGCAGTACGACTCGTTCGCGCGCCTGTTGCGCCGCGCCATCGATCCCGACCCGCGTCGGCGGTTCACCAGCGCCGAGGAGATGTCGGGCCAGCTGATGGGCGTGCTGCGCGAGGTGGTGGCCCAGGACACCGGCATCCCGCGCCCCGGGTTGTCGACGATCTTCAGTCCCAGCCGGTCGACCTTCGGCGTGGACTTGTTGGTCGCGCACACCGACGTCTACCTGGACGGTCAGGTGCACTCGGAGAAACTGACGGCCAAGGAGATCGTCACCGCGCTGTCGGTGCCGCTTGTCGACCCGACCGACGTCGCCGCTCCGGTGCTGCAGGCGACGGTGCTTTCGCAGCCGGTGCAGACGCTGGATTCGTTGCGCGCGGCCCGTCACGGCTCGCTGGACGCCGAGGGACTGGACCTCAGCGAGTCCGTCGAGCTGCCGCTGATGGAGGTTCGGGCCCTGCTGGATCTCGGAGACGTCAGCAAGGCCACCCGCAAACTCGAGGATCTCGCCGAGCGGGTCGGCTGGCAATGGCGGCTGGTCTGGTACCGCGCGGTGGCCGGACTGCTCACCGGCGACTACGAGTCGGCGATCAAGCATTTCACGGAGGTGCTCGACACCTTCCCCGGTGAGTTGGCGCCGAAGCTGGCGCTCGCGGCCACGAACGAACTGGCCGGTGAGCCCGACGAGCACAGGTACTACCAGACGGTGTGGGGCACCAACGACGGTGTGATCTCGGCGGCGTTCGGATTGGCCAGGGCCCGCTCGGCTTTGGGTGACCGGAGCGGGGCGGTGCGGACCCTCGACGAAGTACCGCCCACCTCAAGGCATTTCACCACCGCACGGCTGACCAGCGCGGTGACCCTGCTGTCCGGACGTTCCCAGAGTGAGATCACCGAGGAGCAGATCCGCGACGCGGCGCGCCGGGTGGAGGCGCTGCCGCCCACCGAACCCAGGGTGTTGCAGATCCGCGCGCTGGTGCTCGGCGGCGCGATGGACTGGTTGCAGGACAACGAGGCGAGCACCAACCACATTCTAGGGTTCCCGTTCACCGACCACGGGCTGCGACTGGGCGTCGAGGCGTCGCTGCGCAGCCTAGCCAGGGTGGCCCCTACCCAACGGCACCGCTACACCCTGGTGGACATGGCCAACCAGGTGCGTCCGACCAGTACATTCTGACTTGCAGCTTCACGCCCGCAACGGAATTGGAAAATTTTCCACCGACGGGTCTTGCATCGACATGCCCGGCATGGTAGATCAAATATATGCCTATTGGCATACATTTGCTCTGGCTTTGAAACTACATCGAGAGTTGGAGGTGGCGACGATGCTAATGCGAACCGACCCGTTCCGTGACTTCGAACGTTTCACCCGGCCGGTGTCGGGGACCGCGTCCCGACCGTCGGTGATGCCGATGGACGCCTGGCGCGACGGCACGACATTCGTCGTGGAATTCGATCTGCCCGGCATCGATGCGGATTCGCTGGATCTGGATATCGAGCGCAACGTGGTGACGGTGCGCGCGGAGCGTCCCGAAATCGACCCTGGCCGGGAGATGCTGGCCAGCGAGCGGCCCCGCGGTGTGTTCAGCCGGCAACTCGTGCTCGGCGACAACCTCGACACCGAAAAGATCCAGGCCTGCTACGACACGGGGGTGCTGACGCTACGAATCCCGGTGGCCGAAAAGGCGAAACCACGCAAGATCTCGATCGAACGAAGCAACGGACACCAGGTCATCAACGCCTGAGACCGCGCGATGACCAGCCTGTTGACACCGGCGGAGCTGGACCTGAACGCCCTGGACGCTGACGTCGCCGAACTGATCGCCGAGGTGGACGCCATCGTGTGTGCGGCCGTTGCGGTTGACCGCCGGCCGTCGGCTCCACCGGTGACGGTGTACGCCGCGCGCAGGCCCAGGCAGGGACCCGCGCGTCAGGTGCGTGCCGTCCAGCGCAGCCCTCCGACTTCCCATGTCACAACGTCACGACTGAGCTGCGAAAGGTAGGTGATGGCATCTCAATCGACATAGCCGAGCGGCCCGCACCCCGGCCATGATTGAGTGAGCGCGTTCATCTCAGATCAGACGCCACTGCCCGTTGGGGCTTCCAGGCCGGGGCGGGCGCCGGCCGCCTTTCCGCTATACCTGACATCGAGTGTGCGGCTACTGCCGAAATCAGCCCGGATTTCGGCGGTAGCCGCACTGTCAAAGCAGTAGCCGCACAGTCAAATCCGGGAGCACTCCGCAGCTGCCGCCAAGGCATCACGGACCCGCTGCACAATGGCAGCGGGTCGGTTCTCCGCGACCACCCGCACAATTATCCAGCCCATTCGCTCGAGCATTTCCAGACGTTGGATGTCTTTGGCAAATTGACGGCGGTCCGTACGATGCTGATCGCCGTCGTACTCGACCGCGACCATGAGATCCGGCCAACCCAGATCGAGGTAAGCGAGCGGAATGTTGTCGGCTCCCAACACCGGAATCTGCGTCTGCGGTCGTGGGAAGCCGGCGTCGATGAGCAGTAGCCGAAGATAGCTCTCCCGTGGGGACTGCGCCCCGGCATCGACCAGCTCGAGCGCCGTCTCCAATCGCCGCAGTCCGGGCGAGCCTGGATGACAGGCTACGATGGCCAGCACGTCATCGATCTTCAAACCCGTTGCGCGCGCCAACGAGTCGAGCCGCGCCACCGCGGAGCGAACCGCGCCGCGCCGGCCGATATCGAAAGCGGTTCGCTCAGGAGTGGTGACATCGAGGCCGTCAAGCACCTGAACTTCGCCATCGAGCAACACGTCGCGTCGCGTCAGCACTCCGTGCGGCGCCCTGGCATTGGGGTGCACCAGTTCGATGGGAACGTCCTCGGGAATCCACCTCGCGCCATGCAGGGCCGCCGCGGCCGCACCCGCGATGGCGCCCCTCCGGCGCGACCACAACCAGGCCGCGACGGTGCGCTGCCGCAGCGACGGCTGCAGGCCTTTCGGCAGGTAGACATTCGGAAACACCACCCGATACTGCGTGCGCAGCTGATGACGGGTGACCACGCCATCCGCCAGTGCTCGGCTGCCGATGAACGGTTCGGCCAAAGTGGTCATGGCACGCAAGCGTCACACGATTCGGTCGACCCGCGCCGTCAGTTGTCCACAGGGCCATCGCGAGCGCAACCTGGGACTCGGGTGTGCGTGCTGGGAGCAGAACCGGCCCGGATCCCGCCCTGCCCGCACAGGCGAAGCCGCTAGCCCACACTCAGCGAAAACATAGGTTTGCGCGCGACAGTGGTCCACTATGGCCGGGCAATCCCCGCGGTGGATCATGACGGCCCGCGTCCTGCGCAGGAGCGGGTTCGGGGCCATCGGCCCCGAAGTCGACGCTGTGGTGAGCCAGAACTGGCCT
The DNA here is from genome assembly GCF_017086405.1 of Mycobacterium gordonae. Lineage (NCBI taxonomy): Bacteria > Bacillati > Actinomycetota > Actinomycetes > Mycobacteriales > Mycobacteriaceae > Mycobacterium > Mycobacterium camsae. The sequence goes on along the minus strand of NZ_CP070973.1, from coordinate 950,080 downwards.
ACCTACCTCGATACCGTCCTGGCCGCCGATCCCGACGCCGACCGCGGCGCGCTGGCCACCCCGATGCCTTCGCTCCCGACCCCGCAGCCACCCGGCAGAGGCGCCACGACGGCGGCGCGGGCGCAGTACCGCCGCCAGCTCTCCGAGCAGAACGACGAACTCACCCGCTGGTGGCTGCGTCGCATGATCGCCGCCGAACAGCCGCTGCACGAGAAGCTGACCTTGTTGTGGCACAGCCACTTTGCCACCTCCGCGCAGAAGGTGCGGATCGCGGCGTACATGGCCGCGCAGAATCAGAAGCTGCGCACGTTGAAGCTGGGCGACTTCCGGACTCTGGCGTACGCCATGCTCACCGACGCCGCGATGCTGCGCTGGCTGGACGGACAGCTCAACACCGCCAGGGCCCCGAACGAAAACCTGGCCCGCGAGTTCATGGAACTGTTCACCCTCGGCCACAACAACGGCTACACCGAGGACGACGTGCGCGCCGGCGCCCGCGCACTGACCGGGTGGACGATCCGTGACGGCGAGGCCGTACTGGTCCCACGCCGCCACGACGCGGGATCCAAGACGCTGTTCGGGGTCGCCGGCGACTTCGACGCCGCCGGGTTCTGCGACGCGGTCCTGGCGCGGCCCGGTTCTGCGGCCCATGTCGCGAGGCGGCTGTGGCAGCAGCTGGCGTCCGACGAGCCGCCGACCGCGCCGGCGCTGCAGCGCGTCGTCGCCGCCTACGGCCCGCAGCGTGACCTCAAGGCCCTGACCCGCGCCATTCTCACCGACGAGGAGTTCACCGGCGGCCGCGCGACCGTCGTCAACAACCCGGTCGAGTGGCTGGTCGGGGTGATCCGTGCGTTCAGCGTCCCCGACCAGCACGGCAAACTGATCGAGACCACCCTCAAAGCCTTGGGCCAGCGGCCGTTCTTCCCCACCGACGTCAACGGCTGGCCGAGCGGCCAGGTTTGGCTGACCACCGCCTCGGCACGTACCCGGTGGCGCGCCGCGGCGCAGTTGGCCCGTTCCGCCGACCTGTCGCTGATCGAGGGCGCCGCCGCCGGTGACCGTGTCGACGCCGTCGGCTATCTGATCGGCGTGGGTTCGTGGACCGACCGCACGGTGGACGCGCTGCGCCCGCTGGTTCGCAGACCGGCGCAACTGGTCGCGGCCGCCGTCAACACCCCGGAGTACCTGACGTCATGAACCGCCGCAAATTCCTGATAGCCGGTGCCGGGGTGGGTGCGCTCGGTCTGCTGTCCGGCAGCGTGGCAGTCGGTTGGGAGGACCTGCTGCGCGCCGCGGACGACGGACCGCTGGCCGACAACGTCGGCGTCCTGGTCATCGTCACGCTCTACGGCGGCAACGACGGCGTCAACACCGTCATCCCCTACGCCGACCCCGCCTACCACGATGCCCGGGCGGACCTCGCCTACGCCCCCGGGGACGTCCTGCACCTCGACGATCAGCTCGGCCTGAACCCCGCGCTGCGGGGCCTGGCCCAGCTGTGGCGCGATCGGCACCTCGCGATCGTGCGCGGCGTGGGTTACCCCAAGCCCGATCACAGCCACTTCCGGTCCATGGACATCTGGCAGACGGCGTCGCCGGCCGCACCGGTTGCCACCGGCTGGATCGGACGGTGGCTGGACGCCACGGGTGACGACCCGCTACGCGCGGTCAGCGTCGGCAGCGTGCTGCCACTGCTTGCGGTGGGCGAAAAGCACACCGCTGCGGCGCTTTCCACTGCCCAGATCGCCGCGAGCGGCACGCACCCGGTCCGGTCCACGGTCGAAGCCCTCGGTGTGGACGACCCGCGGGACACTCCTGCGATGGCAGCGGTACGCCGGACCTATCGCGCCGCGCAATCGACAGATGTGGCGTTCGAGAACGTCACAGGGATCGAGTCGACCAACGCCCTGGCCAGCCGTTTGAATGTGGTCGCCGCGGCGATCATGGCCCGGGTGCCCACCCGGGTGTACATGGTGCATCTCGGCGGCTTCGACACCCACGCCGACGAGCGCGGGACGCAGCAACGGCTGCTGCAGACGTTCGACGAGGCGATCACGCCTTTCCTGCAGCAGATGGCCGGCGACCGGTGCGGCCGCAACGTGGTGGTGCTGGCCTACTCCGAGTTCGGTCGCCGGGTAGCCGCCAACGCCTCCCAGGGAACCGACCACGGCACCGCCGGGCCGGTCTTCGTCGCCGGCACGCCGGTCCGGGGCGGCTGGTACGGCCAGGAGCCGAGCCTCACCGACCTCGACCACGGAGATCTGAAGTACACCACCGACTTTCGCGACGTTTACCACGAGCTGCTGGCCCGGACGTTGGGCACCGACCCCACACCGTCGGTCGGCGCCGGCCGCACCGGCCTGAGATTTCTATAGCAGGCTGACGCAGTCGCGGGCGATGGCCAGTTCCTCGTTCGTCGGCACCACCAGGACCGTTATGGGCGAATCGTCGGCGGAGATTCGGCGCGCGCCGGAAGCCGCGGCCGAATTGCGGTCCTCGTCGAGGACGACGCCCAACTCCCCCAACCCCGCCAACGCATCCCGGCGCACCGCCGCGTCGTGCTCGCCGATCCCGGCGGTGAAGCTGACCACGTCGGTATGTCCGAGCACGGCCAGGTAGGCGCCGAGGTACTTGCGCAGCCGGTGGATGAACACATCGTAGGCCAATGTCGCCGCGGCATCACCGGATTCGATCATGGTGCGCAGCCGGCGGAAATCCCGCTCACCGGCCAGCCCGAGCACCCCGGACCGCTTGTTGAGCATTGATTCGATCTCTTCGACGTCCATTTTCGCGGTCCGCCATAGATAGCTGAAAACCCCCGCGTCGATGTCACCGCTGCGGGTGCCCATCACCAGGCCCTCCAACGGCGTCAGCCCCATCGAGGTCTCGACCGGGCGCCCGCCCGCGATGGCCGATGCGGACGCGCCGTTGCCCAGGTGCAGCACGATCTGGTTCAGCTCGTCGGTAGGCCTGCCCAGAAAAACCGCCGCCTGCTGGCTGACGTATTCGTGTGAAGTGCCGTGGAATCCGTATCGGCGGATCTGCCATCTGTCCGCGAGGTCACGGTCGATGGCGTAGGTCGCGGCAGCCGCCGGCAGATGGTGGAAGAAAGCCGTGTCGAACACCGCGACATGGGGCACACCCGGCAGCAGTTTGCGCGCCACTTCGATGCCCTGGACGGCGGGTGGATTGTGCAGCGGGGCCAGCGGCGAGAGCTCGTCGAGTTCGCTGATCACCTCGTCGTTCAGTAGCGTCGGACGATGAAAACGGTTGCCGCCGTGCACCACCCGGTGCCCGACCACAACCAGCCCGCAGTCGTGCAGGTCGATGCCGTCGTCGTGCAGCATCTCGAACGCGCGACGCAGCGCATCGTCGTGGTCGGCGACCGGCGATGTCGGCTCCCCGATCTGTTCGACGGTGTCGGCAGCGCGCGAGGCACCGGAGTCAGGGTCGACGAGCGCGAATTTCAGCGACGAGGACCCGGAGTTGATCACCAGGACCAGCCGGTCACCCATGGATGCCCTGCGCCTGAATCGCGGTGATCGCCACCGTGTTGACGATGTCTTCGACCAATGCGCCCCGGGACAGGTCGTTGACCGGCTTGCGCAGACCCTGCAGGACCGGGCCGATAGCGATGGCGCCCGCGGAGCGCTGCACCGCCTTGTAGGTGTTGTTGCCGGTGTTCAGGTCGGGGAAGATCAGCACGGTGGCGCGACCGGCCACCGGCGAGTCGCGCATCTTGGTGGCCGCGACCGACGGGTCGACCGCCGCGTCGTACTGGATCGGCCCCTCGACCAGCAGCTGCGGATCCCGGGACCGCACCAGTTCTGTTGCCTTCCGGACCTTTTCGACGTCTGCGCCGGAGCCCGAGTCGCCCGTCGAGTAGGACAGCATGGCCACCCGCGGGACGATGCCGAACTGGGCGGCCGTGCGCGCCGAAGAGATCGCGATGTCGGCAAGCTGTTCGGTGGTCGGGTTGGGGATGATGGCGCAGTCGCCGTAGGCCAGCACCCGGTCGGGCAGACACATCAGGAAGATGCTGGACACGGTGGACACGTCGGGCACCGTGCGGATGATCTCCAGCGCCGGGCGTACGGTGTGCGCGGTGGTGTGGACAGCGCCGGACACCATCCCGTCCACTTTGCCGTTGTACACCAGCATGGTGCCGAAGTAGGTGGCATCGTTCATGATCTCGCGCGCTTGCTCCAGCGTGACGCCCTTCGCCTTGCGCAGGTCGGCGTATTGCTGCGCGAACTGCTCGTGCAGGTCGCTGCCGCGCGGGTCGATCACCGTCGCATCGTCCAGGCTGACGCCGAGTTCCGCGGCGCGGGAACGCACTTGGGACTCGTCACCCAGGATGGTCAGGTCGGCGACGGAGCGCTGCAGCAGCCGGCCCGCCGAGCGCAGGATCCGGTCGTCCTCGCCTTCGGGCAACACGATGTGTTTGCGGTCCGTCCGGGCCCGCTCCTGCAACTGATGGGTGAACATCTGCGGCGTGGTGACCGTCGGGATCGGGATGGTCAGCTGCTCGAGCAAGTCGTCGGCATCGACATGCCGATCCATCAACTGCAGCGCGGTGTCGATCTTGCGTTGCGAGGAAGCGGTGACCCGGCCGCGCGCCGTGGCCGCCGCGCTGGCCGCGTCGTAGGTGCCCAGCGCGGTGGCGATGATGGGTAGCCGCAGCCGCAGCCCGGCCACCAAGGCCGCGATCGACGGGTGCAGATCGAAGCCGCCGTTGAGCACCAGACACGACAATGACGGAAACCCTTCTGCCGCATGGGCGCTGACGACCGCGAGCACCACGTCCGAGCGGTCGCCGGGTGTGATCACGGCCATGCCGTCCCGCAACCGCTCCAGGCAGTGGTCGGCGGTCATGCCGGCGACCATCACGCCCATCACCTCGCGCTGGGCCAGTTGCTCGTCACCGCGGATCGGTGTCCCGTCGACCGCGGCCGTCAGTTCGGCCACCGTCGGCGCGGCCAACAGCGGCTCCTCGGGCAGCACGTAGGCCCGCGGGGTGAACTTGCGCAACGCGTCCGCGACGGCCTGCAGGTCGCCGGGTTCACACCGGTTGGCGACGACGGCCGCGGTGTGCGCCCGCTGCGCGGACAGCTCGGCCAGACACACCTCGACGACGCTGGCGACCTCGTCTGGGGTGCGACGCGTGCCACGCACGGTCAGCAGCACCGGCGCACCCAGGTTGACCGCGATGCGCGCGTTCACCGAGAGTTCGGCCGGACTGGTCACGTCGGTGTAGTCGCTGCCGACGATCACCACCGCGTCGCAGTGCTCGGCCACCGCGTGGTATGCCTCGACGACGCGCGCGATCGCGGCGTCGCTGTCGTCGTGCAACTGCTGGTAAGTCACCCCGACGCACTGCTCGTAGGTGAGGCCCGCGGTGGAGTGCTCGAGCAGCAGCTCCAGGATGTAGTCCCGTTCTTCACCGTGGCGCGTAATGGGCCGGAAGACACCGACTTTGGCGACCGTGGCCGCCAGCCGGTGCATCAGCCCCAGGGCGATCGTGGACTTGCCGGTCTCCGATTCGGGCGCCGCGATGTAGATGCTGGAGGCGGACACGGCTGGCGTGTCAGCCAAGTCTACGGAGTCGCGGCGCCAGATCTTTCTCGAACAACTCCAGGAACCGGCGTTGGTCGTGTCCGGGCGAATGGAACACCAGGTGGTTGAGGCCCCACGTCACGTATTGGCCGACCTTCTCCACGGCTTCGTCCGGGTCCGACGCGACGATCCAGCGCTTGGCGATCTGCTCGATGGGCAGCGCGTCGGCGGCCTTCTCCATCTCGATCGGGTCGTCGATGCTGTGCTTCTGCTCGGCGCTCAGCGACAACGGCGCCCAGAACCGGGTGTTCTCCAGCGCCAGGTCCGGGTCGGTGTCGTAGGAGATCTTGATCTCGATCATCTTGTCGATGTCGTCGTCGTTGCGGTCGGCCGCCGCGGCGCCTTCCTTCACGGCCGGGATGAGCTTCTCGGTGTAGAGCTCCTCCCCCTTGCCGGAAGTGCAGATGAAGCCGTCGCCGGCGCGACCGGCGTACTTCGCGACCGCCGGCCCGCCGGCGGCGATGTAGACGGGTACACCGCCTTTGGGCACGTCGTAGATCGAGGCGCCCTTGGTGCGGTAGTACTCGCCGTCGAAGTCGACGCGGTCACCGCGCCACAGCTCGCGCATCAGCCGCACCGACTCGCGCAGCCGGGCGAACCGTTCCTTGAATTCGGGCCAGGCGCCCTCGTATCCGGTGGCGATCTCGTTCAGTGCCTCGCCGGTGCCGACACCCAGGAACACCCGGCCCGGGTACAAGCAGGACATGGTGGCGAAAGCCTGGGCGATGACGGCGGGGTTGTACCGGAAGGTCGGGGTGAGCACCGACGTGCCCAACTGCAGCCGTTCGGTGCGTTCACCCACCGCCGTCATCCAGGCCAGCGAGAACGGGGCGTGCCCGCCCTTATGCCGCCAGGGCTGGAAGTGATCGCTGACGGTGGCGCTGTCCATGCCGTGTCCTTCGGCCAGGACGGCCAGTTCAACGAGCTCACGCGGTGCGAATTGTTCGGCGGACGCCTTGTACCCAAGTTTCAGTTCAGCCACCAGTCTTTTCTACTCCTCGTGGCTTCTAGGCTCACCGTCGCGACCCGCTTCGCCCCGGCTTCGCCGCGCTTGCGATCGCTCCTAGGCTCACCGTCGCGACCCGCTTCGGCCCGGCTTCGCCGCGCTTGCGATCGCTCCTAGGCTGATCGGCATGTCCGGCCAGACACAGCTTGTTCAGATAACCGACAAGGTTCACCTCGCACACGGCCCCGCGGTCAACTGGACGCTGGTAACCGACGACACCGGCGTCATGCTGATCGACGCCGGCTATCCGGGTGACCGCGGGGAGGTGCTGACCTCGCTGCGCAAGCTCGGTTACGGACCCGCCGATGTGCGCGCGATCCTGCTGACCCACGCCCATATCGACCATCTGGGCACCGCCATCTGGTTCGCCGCCGAGCACGGCACGCCGGTGTACTGCCACGCCGACGAGGTGGGTCACGCTAAGCGCGAATACCTGGAACAGGTGGCGATCGGTGACCTCGCGCTGCGGCTGTGGCGCCCGCGCTGGGCGGCGTGGACGGTGCACGTGGTGCGCAGTGGCGGCCTGATCCGTGACGGGATACCGACCACGCAAGCATTGACGCCGGCGGTTGCCGCTGGATTGCCCGGCCACCCCCAGCCCGTGTTCAGTCCCGGACACACCAACGGCCATTGCTCATATCTGGTCGACGGGGTGCTGGCCAGTGGCGACGCGCTCATCACCGGCCATCCGCTGATCCGTCAGGACGGACCGCAATTGCTTCCCGCCATCTTCAGCTACAGCCAGCAGAACTGCATCCAGACCCTGTCGGTGCTGGGCCAGGTGCAAAGCGAAGTGCTGGCCCCCGGCCACGGCCCGCTGTGGCGTGGGGCGATGCGCGAGGCCACCGACGCGGCACTCAAGCGCGCCCGGGCGAGCTGATCCCGGTGCATCAGCCGCCTGAGAACAAGTGCGGAATTGACAGAGCGGAACCCGCTACCGTCATACGTTAAAGCGGCCCTCGAGCCGACCCACGGTCTCCCCGACACCGATGTCGGCGCCCAACGTGACGCGTTGACGACGCAATTTGGGATCGGTAGCGATGCCCTTGATATGCAATGTGACCGTGGCAGAATCCGCCGCCAGACAACGGCGCCCAATTATGGAAGGACACAATATGGTCAGCACGGTGAAGCGAAGTCTCGCCGGCGTTCTGATGACCGGCTTCGGCGCAGTCGCTACGTTGTGGCTCACCGCCGTGGGACCGGGCACCGCGACAGCCCACGCCGATTTGGTGTATGACCCGGTCGGCCACGGCACCTGGTGCCCGGGCGACCCCGTTTGGTGGCAGATCCGTGACTTGGCCGCCGGCTGGGACATGAACACCTGCCACGAGGTCCACCAGGTATCCGGAGGCGTCTGGGCCGAGGGCCCACTTCCGCCGGGCACTTTTGTCTGCCCACCGATTTCCTTCATGTGTCCCTGACCGTTGACGGCCGGACCGTAGGCGGCCGGGAAACGTCGGACCCGAAAGCTGCGACAGCCACTCTCGGCTCAAGCAGCAGAGTCCGCGTTCCCGACCGCCTACCCGTCGGACGACCCACTTCGGCGAGTGGTCACTCGCCCAGCTCTCCGGTCGCGAACATGATTGCCCCGCAGATAATTTCGTCATCCTGGAACAAAAGCTCGTAAGCCATCCCCGATCACCTCCTTGTCGTCCTCGCTGGTAAGACAATCATATGTCACAGCAACTATTGCTTAGTGCACCAATTTTCAGGACCGTCATACCCACGTGGAATGTCTGTGTGCGACAAGAGAAATAGGACCGCTAACCGCTGCGCGGGTCGCTCAATCCCAGATTCTCTCGCAGCGTCCCACCCGGGTACCCGGTCCGGAATGCGCCGCGCTCCTGTAGCAGGGGGACCACGCGGTCGACGAACTCGTCGAGGCCATGCGGCGTCAGGTGCGGAACCAGGATGAACCCGTCGCACGCGTCGGCCTGCACGTAGCAGTCGATCTCATCGGCGATCTGTGTTGGCGTGCCGACGAATTGTTCCCGACTGGTGGCCGCGGTCACTAGGTCGCGGATGGACAGGTTCTCCGCTTCGGCCCGCGCCCGCCAGCGTCGCGCCACCGCAACGGGGTCACCGTGGCGCACCCGCCCCTGGGTGATGTCGCTGTCGACGACCGGATCGAACTCGGGTAGCGGCCCGTCCGGGTCGAAGCCGGAGAGCTCGCGTCCCCAGAGCTGTTCCAGCATCACGATCGCCGTCGCCCCGCTGACCTGCTGACCACGGATGTGCCGGGCCTTGTCCTCGGCTTCGCCGGCGGTGTCGCCGAGCACGAAGGTAGCAGCCGGAAAAACCTTGAGCGAGTTGGGATCCCGGCCGAACTTGCGGGCCCGGCCCTTGACGTCGGAGTAGTAGCGTCGGCCGTCCTCGAGTGAACCGTGCAGCGTGAACAGCGCGTCGGCATACCGTGCGCCGAAGTCGCGTCCCTCGTCGGAGTCACCAGCCTGCAGCAGCACCGGGTGGCCTTGTGGGCCCGCCGGCAGGGTCGCGAAGCCGCGGACGTCAAACTGCGAACCCGTGAATTCAACGCTGCGGATCCCGGCCGGGTCCACGTAGACGCCGTCCGCGCGCAGCACCGCATCCGGTGTCCAGCTGTCCCAGAACATGCGCGCCACGGTGACGAACTCCGCGGCCCGCCGGTAGCGGTCGGTGTGGGCGAGAAAACCACCCCGGCGAAAGTTGGCGCCGGTGAAGGCATCCGACGACGTGACGATGTTCCAGCCCGCCCGGCCATCCGACAGGTGATCAAGCGTGGCGAATTGCCTTGCAACTTCGAAGGGTTCGTTGAAGGTGGTGTTGATGGTTCCGGTCAGCCCGATGCGGTCGGTGACGGCGGCCAGTGCCGCGAGCACGGTGAAGGTGTCCGGGCGGCCCACCACGTCCAGGTCGTGTATGCGGCCACGGTGCTCGCGCAGGCGCAATCCTTCGGCCAGGAAGAAGAAGTCGAACAGTCCGCGTTCGGCGGTGCGCGCTAGGTGCACGAACGACTCGAACTCGATCTGACTACCCGCGGCCGGGTCGGTCCACACCGTCGTGTTGTTGACACCCGGGAAGTGGGCCGCAAGATGAATCGGCTTGCGGCTCAACGGGTCAGTCCCCACTCTTGCGCGATCAGCTCGTGCGAGCGCAACCGGTCGCAGTGGCGGTGGGTGACGGAGGTGACGACCAGTTCGTCGGCTCCGGTGACCCGCGACAGCGCCCGCAGCCGATCGGCCACCTCCTGCGAGTTGCCGACGAATCGTGTTGCCAGGCGGTCCTTTACCAATTCATGTTGCTCATCGGTGAGCGGACCGCAGTCAGCCGGGGCCGGATAGGGCATGGCGCCGACGCCGGTTCGGATGGAGTACACCCAGTGGCCGTACCCGGCCGCCAAGCGCTCAGCGGTCGCGCTGTCGTCGGCGACCACGATATCGGCGGACACCACCACATGCGGCTCGGCCAGGGCCGCCGACGGCACGAACGTGTCGCGGTATGCCTCGATGGCCTCGAGCGCGGTGGCCGGCGTGATGTGGTAACTGGCAACGAACGGAAGCCCCAACGCCCCGGCAACCCGGGCACTTTGGCCCCGCGTGCTGCCGAAGATCCACGGCCGCAGTCCGCATCCCTCGCCAGGAACCGCATGCACGTCGAACTCCCCCGCACGGTAACTGCCCTCCAGGAGAGCGAGGATGTCCTTGACCTGCTCGGCGAAATCGGGCGAAATCGCTTCGGGCTGTTGCAGGATCGCCATGGTGGCCGCCAGCCGTTCGAGGTCGAGCATGCCGCGCAGGTCGAATGGCGTGGGAACCACCACACCGTCGACCTCGTGCCACACCCGCGGCGGACGGGCCTGGCGGGGCTTCTTCGGCTTGCCCTCCTCCGAGCGACGCTGCCCAGACCGGCCGACACCGAGGTCGATGCGGCCGGGGTAGAAGGCGTCGAGCATGCCGAAGTTCTCGACGACCGCGACGGCGGTGGTGTAGCCGAGTTGCACGGCCGCCGCGCCCACCCGAATTGTGTTGGTAGCCGCGGCGATCTGACCGATCAGGACGGCGGGTGAGGAACTGGCGACACCCACGAAGTGATGTTCGGCGATCCAGTATCGGCGGTAGCCCCACCGCTCGGCGTGCTGCGCCAGGTCGATGGTGTTGCGCAGCGCGGTCGCCGCGTCACTGCCGGCGCTGATCGGCGCCAGGTCCAGGATCGACAACGGAATCATCGTTGCACCGCCTGGTATCGGTTGAGCGCCGGGGGAAGCTTGAGCCGTTGGCGCAGCGTCTCGCCATCGCGGTAGGCAGAGCGGAACTGGCCCGCGCGCTGCAGTAGCGGCACCACCTCGTCGACGATCACCGGGAGGTCGCTGCCGTGCACTGCGGGACGCAGCCGCACACCGTCGATACCCACGCGCTGCCAGGCCAGCAGCATGTCCACCAGTTCGGCTGCCCTGCCGCCCCAGACCAGCGTGTCGGACCGGAAGTCCGTCTCGCCGTGGAACGAAACCACGATGTCGGCGAAAACTTTCAGATGCTCACCGACCCCGCGTACCTCGTCCACGAGACCCTGTACCGACGTGTCGGCAGGCGTGACGAACACGATGTCGGCGCTGTCGGCGGCGAACTCGTAGACCGACGCGGCGTGGGCCAGAGCGGCGATCACCGGCTGGCCCTGCGGGGGACGGGGCGTGATCGACGGCCCTTTCACGGCGAAGAAGGGGCCAGTGAAGTCGATGTAGTGCAGCTTGTCCCGGTCGACGTAACGGCCGGTGGCGACGTCGCGGATCACCGCGCCGTCTTCCCAGCTGTCCCACAACCGGCGCACCACCTCGACATGGTCCCGGGCTTCGGGAAACAGCTCTTCGGGCCGCACGGTACGCCTGCCGAACAGCGCCGCCTCGTGCGTGGTGACGCTGACCCGTGGCTGCCAGCCGGCCCGGCCGTGTGACACATAGTCAAGAGTGGCAATGGCTTTGGAGATGTGGAAGGGCTCGGTGTGGGTGACGGTGGCGACCGGGATCAGCCCGATGTGCCGGGTGGCCGGCGCGACGCGGGCGGCAACCAACACGGCGTCACCACGACCGGCCAGCCGTCGGGGATCGATGCGCTCGCGGCGTCCCGGCTGTGGCATCAGCGAGTCGTCGATGGTCAGGAAGTCGAGCATGCCGCGTTCGGCGGTCACCGCGAGATCGGCCCAGTACCCTCCGCTGAGCACCGAGCGGGTTTCGCTCGTCAGCGCCCAGGCCTGCGTATGCCAGCCGTACCCGTCCAGCGCGACGCCGAGATGAAGCGTCATGTGAGTGCCTTCAGAAAAGCGATCGGAAACACCGGGCCCTGCGACGGCAGCGGTTCGGACAACCGGGTGTACCCCGTGGCTTCGTAGAGCTCCTCGGCCTCATGCTGCCGGTCGCCGGTGATGAGATACACCCTGGTGTAACCACGGGTGGCGATCTCCGATTCCAGCGCCGCCAGCAGAGCTCTGGCGTAGCCGCGGCGACGGTGCTCGCGGTGCGTCCAGATCCGCTTGAGTTCGGCGGTTTCGGCATCGAACCGGCAGAAGGCTCCGCCGGTCACCGGTTCGCCGTTCAGCAGGCCGAGCAGCATCCCGCCCTGGGGAGCCGAGAACTCGCCCTCGGGACCGTCGATGAGCCACTCGGCGATCCGTTGTGGATCCGCGCCGTAGCGTTGCGCGTACTCGTCGGCCAGCGCAACCAGCAGCGGCTCGGCCAGCGGGTCAGTCAAGGCGGCCGGCACAAAGCGCAGCTCGCCCGTCACCGCTGCGCCAACCTCGCGGTGACGTAGCGGGGGGTGATCGCCAGATCGTGCGGGCTCACCCGTCGCCGCCCCGCCAACCCGACGTTGGACAGCAACTCGATCAGCGTCTGGTCGGCGATCTGCCAGCCGTGCGCCTCGAGATTCTCCGGTAGAGAACCGAATTCGGCGGAGTAGGTCAACTTGCCCAGGTCGATGTCCAGGCCCTCCTGCCGCCAGCCTTCGATGAAGGCCCGCCCCTCTTGCAGCTGCACATCGGTCCACGGCATGTGGTCGGCGGCAAACCGGCTGCCGGCCGCGCTGGACGCACTCAGCTGATGCAGCAACCGATCCTGGGCGTCCGGCGGCAGGTAACCCACCAACAGGTTTTCGGCGATCCAGACCGTCGGCTGGGCGGGGTCGAATCCGACCCGGCACAGCGCCGACAGCCAATCGTCGCGCAGGTCGACGGCCACCGCACACCGATGCGCGGTCAGCTTCCCGCCCAGCTCCCGAAGCACCTGCGACTTGAAATCCATTACTCCCGGCTGGTCGCACTCGTACACCGTCGTGCCGGGCGGCCACCACAACCGGTACGCCCGCGTGTCCAAACCGCAGCCCAGGTTGACCGCCTGACGGATACCGTCTCGTGCGGCCGTGGTCAGATACTCGTCCAAGAACCGGCCGTGCACGGCGAGGATGTTGAGCATTCCGTACATGACCGGGTCGCCGCCGCCGTCGGCCGCGTACTGCTCGTCCTCAATCACCCGGACGAAGTAATCCACGCCGGCGGCGCGCACCAACGGGTCGGCGAACGGATCGTTGATCAGACCCTTGTTGGTTCCCACCGCCCTGGCGACCGCACCGAACGTAGCGGTCATGCCGACGCTGGTGGCCGGGTCCCAGGTGTCTCCGTCGGTACGTGCCATCTGGTGCGGCCGTCAGCCGTCCGAACCGTGCCGGCCCGCGCGTGCTGAGAGGACTGTGACAGCCGCCCGCCACCCGAGCAGGAACACGGCGGTCACCGTCGAGGCGACCACCACGAAGGCCCCGGCCACGCTGGCTGAGCTGGCCTTACGCAGCAGCATTCCGACCACCACGGTCGATACCCAGACGATCACTCCGGTGGGCGCCACGGCCGTCGGACGACGCCAGCCCTGCGATATGAGCCAGCCCAGGGCCGTTCCGCTGAGGAACGGCCAGGCGGTCGTGGCCAACCCGCTGACGTTGACGCCTTCATCGTGGCTGCGGCGTCCGAGGGCACAGAAGACCAGCACCGCCACCACGTCTACACCGAGCCACGCCAGCCCCCGCCGCGGTTGCATGCAGCGAGACTACCGGGCGAAGGCAGGATTGACCCATGAGCACCGATACCCATGACCGCAAGCCGCCGGCATTCGATCCTTTTGACCCGCTGGGGCTGGACGCGTCGCTGTCCAGCGACGAGATCGCCGTGCGCGACACGGTCCGGGCGTTCTGCGCGGAGCAGGTGATACCGCACGTCGGCCAGTGGTTCGAGGACGGCGACCTGCCGGTGGCACGTGACCTGGCCAAGCAATTCGGCGAGCTCGGCCTGCTGGGCATGCATCTCGAGGGCTACGGCTGCGGCGGCGCGTCCGCCGTCCACTACGGATTGGCCTGCCTGGAGCTGGAGGCCGCCGACTCCGGCATCCGGTCGCTGGTGTCGGTGCAGGGGTCGCTGGCGATGTTCGCGATCTGGAACAACGGGTCGGAGGAGCAAAAGCAGCGGTGGTTGCCTGGCATGGCGGCCGGCGAGTTGCTCGGTTGCTTCGGCTTGACCGAACCCGACGCGGGATCAGACCCGGCCGCGATGAAGACCCGAGCGCGACGCGACGGCTCGGATTGGGTGCTCAACGGTCGCAAGATGTGGATCACCAACGGTTCGATCGCGGATGTCGCGGTGGTGTGGGCCGCGACCGACGAAGGGGTTCGCGGCTTCATCGTCCCGACGGACACCCCGGGGTTCTCGGCCAACACCATTCACCACAAGCTGTCGCTGCGGGCGTCGATCACCAGTGAGTTGGTGCTCGACGACGTACGGTTGCCCGACGATGCCTTGTTGCCCGGTGCGGTGGGCCTCAAGGGACCACTGGCCTGCCTGTCCGAAGCGCGCTACGGCATTGTCTGGGGCTCGATGGGTGCGGCCCGTTCGGCCTGGCAGGCCGCGCTGGAGTACGCGAGCCAGCGCACCCAGTTCGGACGCCCGATCGCCGGGTTCCAGTTGACCCAGGCCAAGCTGGTGGATATGGCGGTCGAACTGCATAAGGGGCAGTTACTGTCGCTGCACCTGGGCCGGCTCAAAGACGGCGTGGGCCTGCGCCCGGACCAGGTGAGCTTCGGCAAGCTCAACAACACCCGCGAGGCGATCGAGATCTGCCGCACGGCGCGAACAATATTGGGCGGCAACGGAATATCGCTGGAGTACCCCGTGATCCGGCACATGGTCAACCTGGAATCGGTGTTGACTTACGAGGGCACCCCGGAGATGCATCAGCTGGTCCTGGGTCAGGCGTTCACCGGCATAGCCGCATTCCGGTGACGCGGCGGCCCGGGGCACACTGTGGGTGACATCTTTGGCGCTGTCGCCCACGGGAGACGGCACCGAGCCATACACTTGCCGCGTGAACCTCAGCAAAGCCATTGCCGGTGTAGCGATGGCCCCTGTCCGGGCCGGCGTCGCGGTGGCCGACGCCGGACTCGCCGTCGGTGCCATGGCGCTCGGGGCTGTGAAGCAGTCCTTGGGCGAGGAAGCCCCGAAGACAGTCGACCCGATTACCGACCTGTTTCCGTTGCGCGGCGCACTCGTTGGCGCCAACCGAGTTGCCGAGTTGACCGAAAACGACCGAGCGATGGGGCGCGCCCTGATCCGCGGTGGGCCGGCGGACAAGCTGATGCGTCCGGGTGGGGTTGTCGACCTGTTGACCGCGCCCGGCGGGTTACTCGATCGGGTATCCGTCGAGGGCAGCGCGTTGGAGCGGATCCTGGAGCCCGGCGGGCTCGCGGATCGGCTGCTCGCCACGGACGGGCCCCTCGAGCGGATGTTCGCCGAGGACGGGATTATCGAGCGGATGTTCGCCGAGGACGGGATCGTCGACAAGCTGCTGGCGAAGAACGGACCGCTCGAACAATTCACCGAGGCCGCGGAAATCCTGAGCCGGCTGGCGCCCGCCGTGGAGCGGATGACGCCCACGGCTGACACCCTTGAGTCTGCGGTCGATAGCCTCAACAGGATGATCACCTCGATGAGTGGCATCACCGAGCGCATTCCGCGGCGACGGTCCGCGCGGCCGGCTGTGCGCGCAAAGCGCAACGTGGACCAGGACGCCATCGAACAGTGAAAACGCTTGCCCGCCTTGCGTTGATCGCCACCCTATCGTTGTGCCTGGCGCCGACGGCAGCGGCCGACCCCGGGGGGCTGCCCCCGATGAATTCCACCGGTAGCGGACCCGTCATCGGCGGCGGCGGTAACGCGAGCGCGATCTCCCAGCAGCTGTTCAGCTTCCATGACCCGAATGTGCAGGAGGTCGACGGTTCCGACGCGGCGCAGTTCATCAACGCCGCAGCCGCTCTCACCAATCGCGATCTCGCCACCGTCTTCCAACCGCTGCAACGGGCCTTGGGTTGTCAAACGAACGGGGCCGGGTTCGGGGCGCGCGCCTACCGCCGGGCCGACGGCCAATGGGGTGGCGGGATGCTGGTGATCGCCAAGAGTGGCGTCTCCGATGTCGATGCCCTCACCGCCTGCGCCAAGTCCAGTTGGCGCCGGGCGACGATGGGCACGCCGACGTCGATGTGCAACAGCGGATGGAGTTACCCGCCATACAGTTTCACCCACAAGGGCGAGGGCTATTTCGTCCTGCTTGCCGGGACGAACTCAGACTTTTGCAATCCTCCAAATGCCAACTTCCGGAACACCGCGAGCGCCTGGCCCACTTAGAAGGGCGGGGGTTCGCCCTCGGGTGGTCCGGGGCCGTCGGTGGGGTGGTGGGCGGTGGTGCGGTTTTGGTGGTTGGAGCGGCGTTGGGCGGCGACGCGGCGGGTGCGGGTGCGGCGGCGTTAGCGCATCATCGCGGTGCGTTGGCCGCAATAGTCCTGCTGTGGTGGGGTCTGGGCTTCGGGGGCGGGCGTGCCGCCCACGGCGTGGCACAGGCTCGGGAACAGCAGGGTTGAGCCGGGAGTGGTGACATGAGTCTCCCCGGCCGGGGAGGTCAGGATCAGGGTGCCGTCGGCGAGTTGTTTCCCGGTCCAGCCCCAGAACGTCTTCATCAGGTGGTGAAACAGGTTGGCCCGAAAACCATTCACTTTGCGCTGGTGGCGGTGACGCAGCGGTGTGCCCCTGACCTGCGATTACAAAGCTACCGGTTGTCGGTTTCAGCGGTACAGTTGAGTCCATGTCGGAAACCAATTCGTCTGCGATTGACGAGTACGTGCGTCGTGTCGCGGCCGAAGCACCACCGTTGACTGCCGAGCAGCGCGCCAAGCTTCGGACTTTGCTGAGACCTACGACGAGTGCGAAACCGTCGACATCAACTGACCGTTAGCGAAGCGGGCAATCCGAGACGAATCGCCTCGCGGAAACCCTCCAACGCGCTTGAGGGCCTCGGTGGTTATAGTTGTTCGGACTGAGCGAAGGCGCGTTCAAATCCAAGTAGATCGCGAAGAACGGGGGAGCTTTGGATCCACTTGACAGCGCATATACAAGGTTTCAAGAACTCAAGCAAGAGGTTGCTACCTTGAGCGAAACGCTGGTGACTGAAGCAGACGTTCGCGCGAAAGTTATCAATCCGATTTTCACCAATGTACTCGGCTGGCATGCTTCCGAGTTCCTAGCGGAAAATGCAACTGCAGGTGGCTTTGTTGACTACGTCTTCACAATCGACGGGCGATCAAGACTGATCGTTGAAGCTAAAAAAGATGGTCGCAGTCTCGATGTTGACGCCCGAGACACCGGAAGAGGTCACATTTTAAACGGACCGATTTTTAGATCGGAAGCGGCGAAGGAAGGCGTAGAACAGGCGATTCGATATTGCGGCAGCAAGAACGCCGAATTGGCTTGTGTCACAAATGGACGCCAATGGATTGTGTTCAGAGGAAACCGACTAGGCGACGGCACCGACACGATGCGCGGTATGGCCTTTGCCTTTTCGACGCTCGAAAGCGTTTCGGATAACTTCAAGTTGTTCTATCATCTCCTATCGCGTGATGACGTGGAGCGGCATGAGTACAGGGCTTACTTCCAAGAGGTTGAGGGGCAACCGATCCGTCGGTCTGCGTTCGCGAAGAGCCTCCGGGAACGAGGCTCTGCCAATCTATTGACGATGTCCGTTCTTGCGTCAGATCTCGATCGAGTGATGACGGCATTCTTCGATCGTCTCACTGGCGATGACGATCCAGACCTCTTGTCTGACTGCTTCGTCACAACAGCAGAGAGCGAGGTAGCAGATGCGCGCCTCGCGAGGATTTCCGAAGATATTATTCAGCGCGTTCGGTCAATAGACTCAGGAGATCCAGAAGTCTTACTCCAACTTATCCAAAGGGCGGCTCAAACTAAGCGACATGAATTCGTGGTCATCGTCGGCGCAAAGGGCGCAGGAAAAACAACATTTATCACGCGATTCTTCGCAAGGGTGCTTCCGCGGCAACTCGCTAGTCAATGCATTTCATGTCGAATAAATATGGCGGACAGCACAGGCGACAGTTTGTCGGTCATCGAGTGGCTCGATCAACACCTTTTGGAGTCTCTGGAAGAAGCTATATACGGCGATGACCCTCCCGCATTTGAGGAACTCGAAGGAATGTTTTTTGACGAGTACCGTCGTTTGAGTCGTGGTCCGTGGAACCGCTTGTATGAAACGGATAAGGTGCAGTTTCAGATAAAGTTTGGCGAATCTATCGAAGTCAAAAGACAGAGCCGACCTAACGACTACATAAATGGACTTGTTCGCCACGTCGTCACAGGCCGCAAGAGGATTCCGGTAATCATCTTCGATAACGCCGATCACTTCGACATCGCCTTTCAGGAAAAGGTCTATCAATACGCGAGATCAATCTATGAAAAATCTGTATGCCTGATCATTCTACCTATTACCGACAGGACTAGTTGGCAACTTTCCAAACACGGGGCCCTTCAGTCATTCGACCACGAAGCGCTTTTTCTTCCTACTCCGCCAACTGAGGAAATCATTCGCAAGAGAATCGACTTCCTCCAAAATCGTGCGGAAGATGCCGATCGGCAGCGTCCTGACGACAGATACTTTGTTAAGCGAGGCATTTCCCTGAGCGTGAAGGATCTCACCGCGTTTACGCAGTCACTCCAGAGAGTTTTCCTGCAGACAGACAATGTGTCCAGATGGATCGGCGCACTCGCCAATAGCGATGTACGCCGATCTTTGCGGCTCGCAAGGCAGTTTGTAACTTCGGGACATCTCGCGGTCGAAGACTTGCTGAAAGCCTATCTTGCAGGTGAGGCCGGCATGGTGTCGCGCCACAAGGCGATGAATGCGATCCTCCGCGCTAACTACGATATTTATCCAGTGGAGCAACATGAGTTCGTCCAAAATATCTTTGGAATGGTCGACTCTGACTCGTCTCCACTGACGGGTCTATCAGTTCTTCAGCTATTAGACGATACGCCACTCGAAGAGGGTATCGGCCGCCTCATCTCGGTCAGCCAGATTATCCAGTACTGCGAAGGGCTAAACTTTGATGCGCGTGCAGTCTATAGCTGGTTAGACGCACTCCTGAAAACGGGTTTATGTTACGACTACGATCCAACAGTGACAGACGTGACGGCCGCCAACCGCGTCGAAATTACTTCTGCGGGCGAGCAGCACCTTCATTGGGCGAGGACCGACTTTGAGTATCTATCGACAATGGCTGACGTCACGCCTGTGCGTGAGCGCGAAGTATTCGAGGCCATGCGGAGCGCAATCAGTCATCGCGGCGGCGGTTGGCGCGGAAAAACTAGAGCATTTGTCGATTACCTTCTGGGCGAAGATGCCCTTTACTCCATCATTCCCGACCATACTGCGTATGACGGACAGCGCAGGTTAAGGGATAACTTGCGGCACGCAAGCAGCGAGTTGACGAGGGCAATGGAAAGATTAGCGTCCAGCCCGCGAAGTTCTGGCCGATAACTGGCCATCGCCTACACCGCTCCCCAGACACGGGCATACGGGCGAACACTCGTCACCAAATCCACGTCGAGGCGTTCCAGCAGGCGCAGTTGCCCAACCTCGGGATTTCCCGTCACGCCGAACGGTGCCTGTCGACGCGCGAACAACCGGGACGCTTGAATCAATGTCGCGAGCTTGACCGCTCCCGGCACTTCCGGCCAGCCCCACTTCGCCGTGACTTTCACCCCGGTTTTCGCTGCGATCCGGCGTCACAGGACTGCCCGCGCCAATGATCAGGGATGTCCACACGCCACCGTTCGCAACGGCGTTGACCGGCGCGGGAAGATAGCCGGTGATCGGCGCATACCCACCAGCGGTGGCCGTTTCGATCGCCAGCCCGTCCACCGTGGCGAAGTCATCCACTGGGATGATCCAACGGCGGCGACCGATGTCAGAACGCGCTGCAGGGCCAGCAACGGGTGATTCTTGAACCAAGTTCGGCCGAATTGAACGACGACAAGCGGTTGTAAGCAAAAGAGCAGTGGGACAACGGGGTTAAGGGGTGTCAACTGTCCGAACTTTTCATTCGTGCGACTCCCGGAGAAATCCTTTTGTCGACGTAACTGGTAGAATGAAGCCGTCGCGGTTTGGCAGGTGAGATAGGCACGGTTCGGCTAATTGCGGCGTGGCAGGCAGGGCTTGGCGCGGATTGGCAGGGCACGGCAAGGCAGGTTCGGCGAGGCACGGTAGGCAGGGTCCGTTACCGCATGGCTCGGCAGGCATGGCATTGATGACTGAGGCGGTACGCCAAATGGCTTACCGCCTCAGTCTCGTTAAGTTGTCGTTCCGCAGGCGATTTCAACGATCCCCCGTGCTGGAATTGCATTCACGGCACGCCGGTTGCAGATTGCTCGGATGATTGGACCCGCCTGCGTCAACGGACACGATGTGATCCCACGTTGTCGCCCATCCGGTGCAGCGTCTTCAATCCTCAGAACGCAGCGCAAACCGATTGGTTTGGGTATCGCGAGGTAAGCCCGATCTCGCCGTGTTTGGCGATTGGGTTTGGCGTCGCGCACCCGGTCGTTGGCCTTGTTGTGTTGGCGTTCGTGTGCCGGGTAGCGATGCCGGGTTGCTTGTTGGCGTCGTGAATTCCTTGTGTGACGAAGTAGTCAGGACAGCCGGCAACTACGCAGGGTCTCTTAACTGGCATCGTTGTTAGGAGCGATTGAAGTGGACTTGGTAGGTGTCGGTGCGGGTGTATCTGCCTTTGTTGGTGTTCGGTTTGGGTGCCGAGAGCTTCATCTCACCGCGCTTAACGCGTTGCGCGTCAACGATTTCGAAGTCACCAGGCAAAGCGATCTCTGGTCGCGCGACTATTGTGCCGTGCTCACATTGCGGCGTGAAGGCTTGTTCGAAGTGGGCGCCGATGATGTCGGTGTGCCCGTTGACTACCGCAACCGTGGTGCCCCGAAAGGTCAGCGCCAACTCGACCGCATCGGGTATCCGCTCGTCTTCGCCCACCACTTCGATGAGCACGTAGGTGTCGGGCATGTCAGCGTCGGCGAACAATACCGCTGGGCGTGCCCTTCAGGACTCCGGAATTGACGTCGCCGAGGTGATCCGCTCCGACCCGGCCACCGCCTGAATCGAGACCCTTGGCACAGATAGGAGCATCACGAGCTCGCTCAGCGCGACTTCACCGACACCAGTACATAAGTCCGCACCCGGCCACGCACCGAAGCGCGACACATGGACAGCAGCGGTTCGGACATCTCTTCTGCAACTACGACTTCCACCGGATTCGGGTCAGCGGCGAGCTCGACCCGGTGAGTGCCGCCCGCCGTGTGCTCGACCCTCAGCGGCGAGAAGGCGTCGATCCGGTCTTCGCCCAATGCTTCACGTGCGAAGTGCTGCGCGGCCTGCACCACATGTGGCAGGCACGTGCGTCCGCGCAGATACCTATGGTCCAGCCGCCGGTCGAGGTACAGCCGCACCAGGCCGGCCGAATCGGTTGAATCGACCCGTCCATAACACAGACCCTCGGGCAACACCAGCATCGTCGCCGCGAACCGGTCACCACCCAAATGCGAACACTCCCAGATCAATTCGGGATACTGCGCCGCGATAGCGGCCGCCGCGGCCCGGCCCCGCACCGCGCAGCACTGATCGTGCTTGCCGTGCGCGCACACCGCCACGAGTGGGCCGGCGGTCAGCTCACCGCCGGAGCCGTCCAGTGCGATATCCAGGTAGTCGTGCGGTCCGTCGACCTCCCCCTGATACAACGCCTCGCTACCCTCGTCGCACCGCGCGATGAACCACCGCCAACGCGGCGTCTCGGGGCGCCGCCCCGGCCGGCGAATCGCAGTGACCCGCATGCCTGCCGCTTCGATGCGCCGGCAGATCTGTCGTCCCAATTCGCGGTCGATGATGCCCGGTGAGTCCAGGAACGCCGATCTCCCCCACGCCCCACCGAGTTCGAGCATGGCCCAAGCGTGTCCGGCCCCCGCGGTGCCGTAGATGGGGTCATTTCGCGACAACGACTGATCACTACACGGAATCGGCTTCCCCGCGTTCACCTTTCCTCCGGCGTCGCCGTGGGGGCACCCTCCGCGGATACCACCACCGCTTCCCGCAACAGCCGCCGTATCAACACGGTCGAGTCTGCTCGATCAAGGCCGGGCAGGGTGTCGGCATCGGCGACCAGCCCACGGTGTAAGGCCTCGATCGCCGGCGCGCACGACTCGGGAAACGTCATGGTCTTCTCGGGCAGCCGCAGGACTACGCGGCCGTCGACGAGTTGCGCTGTTCCGATCAGCCCGTGCCGCCATCGAACCGATATCGCTCCGGCCCGTTCGGCGTCCTGCAGCGTGGCCAGCACCTGGACCGGTACGGGTCTGGTGTTCTGAGCGTGACGGTCCGACAGACGCGCGGCCGCCCCCTCGCTCAGATCGGCGGCCCGATCGCGCACGGTGTCGACCAGGTGCGCCAGTATCTTGCTCGTCGTCGCCGCCATGTCGTCGCGATTGGTCACATTGATGCCCAGCGGCAGCGGCCTTCTGAACTCAGCATCCGCACCGAGCGTGTCGACGACCGCACGGACCACGTCGAGATACGTCGTCGCCGACACCCCGACGGTCAGGTGGATCGACGTGGTTCCCAGCGACCGGGCCGAATGCACCCAACCTCGGGGGAGATACAGGGCGTCGCCGGCTGACAGGACGGTATCGATGACCGGGTCTTCCTTGATCCGCGCAGTGATGGCGTCGCGGTGTTGTGTCCAGGGCTGCGACGGCAGCGGATGCTGATGGACGGGCTCGTGCACCGTCCAGTGCTTCTCACCCGAGACCTGCAGGACGAACACGTCGTGCACGTCGTAGTGCGGGTCGAACCCGCGATTGCCGGGCGGAGTCACATAGGCGTTCGCCTGCACCGGATGCCCAAGATCGTCGACCATGGACCGAACGAAGTCGACCAGCGGCGGCCACAACCGGTGCAGCCCTTGCAGGACAATCGTTGCGCCGGCGGCGAACTCGGCCAGCACTTTGGCCGAGTCCACCTGATCCGGCATCTCGGCTCCGAACCCTGCGGGACCGACATAGCAGTCCCGGGCCAGCACGTCGCCGGCCTTCGCCATCCGAATGAACGGCGTACGAACCCCGCGCCGGCTAATCAACTCGTCGACCGCGGCCGGCGACAGCAGATCACTGAAATCGCGCGGCAGCTCGTCGGCGCGGCTGAGCAGGGGCCTGCGGCCCCAATGCCGGGTTGCGAACAACCCGGCATCGGCAGCCGCACAGCGACTCAACATCTAGCGGCTCAGCTAGAGGTGGTCACGCAGTCCCATCAGCGCCGCCGTCGTGACCTTCGGGGTTGGAGCCACCGTCGGCAGTGCCTTCACCCTTCGAACCTTCGCTCGCCGTTCCGTCGGCTCCGCCGTCGTGGCCTTCGGGATTGGAGCCACCGTCGGCGGTGCCTTCGCCTTCGCCGCCAGAGGTGGTGATGTCGTCGTCGTCGAGGGGCATGAGATTCTCCTTCATTTCTCCGGGGATCGCGCACCGAGGGTGTACACGCGCGAAGCTCCCATTAAACGCCGCGGCGATGTCTCGATGTCAGGCGACTTTCGGCTGGTTGAGTCGTACGGTAGATGCGCTGCAGTGACCAGACTGAAGGAGGACCATGACGCCCCCACCCGCCGAAGCCTCGACTGCCGAGAAGCGCCACCACGTCGTCATCATCGGAAGCGGCTTCGGCGGCCTCAACGCGGCGAAGGCACTCAAGCGGGCCGACGTCGATATCACCCTGATCTCCAAGACGACCACCCACCTGTTTCAACCGCTGCTGTATCAGGTGGCGACCGGCATCCTGTCCGAAGGCGACATCGCGCCGACGACCCGGCTGATCCTGCGCAAGCAGAAGAACGTGCGCGTGATCCTGGGTGAGGTGAGCGACATCAATCTGGACTCCCAGACGGTGACCTCCAAGCTCATCAACATGGAGACCGTCACGCACTACGACAGCCTGATCGTGGCCGCGGGCGCCCAGCAGTCCTATTTCGGCAATGACCATTTCGCCACGTTCGCGCCAGGCATGAAGACCATCGACGACGCGCTAGAGCTGCGCGGCCGCATCCTCGGCGCCTTCGAAGCCGCCGAGGTCGCCACCGACCACGCCGAACGCGAACGCCGGCTGACCTTCGTCGTGGTCGGAGCGGGACCCACCGGTGTCGAACTGGCGGGTGAGATCGTCCAACTCGCCGAGCGCACCCTGGCGGGAGCGTTCCGGACCATCACACCCAGCGAGTGCCGAGTCATTCTGCTCGACGCGGCCCCCGCGGTGTTGCCGCCCATGGGCCCCAAGTTGGGCGCCAAGGCGCAGCACAAGCTGGAGAAGATGGACGTCGAGGTCCAGCTCAACGCGATGGTCACCGCGGTCGACTACAAGGGCATCACCGTCAAGGACAAGGACGGCACCGAACGCCGCATCGAATGCGCCTGCAAGGTGTGGGCCGCCGGGGTGCAGGCCAGCTCGCTGGGCAAGATGATCGCCGATCAGTCAGACGGGACCGAAACCGACCGTGCCGGAAGGGTTGTCGTGGAGCCCGACCTCACCGTCAAGGGGCACCCGAACGTCTTCGTGGTCGGCGACCTGATGTCGGTGCCCGGGGTGCCGGGGATGGCGCAGGGTGCGATTCAGGGGGCGAAGTACGCCACCGGCGTGATCAAGAACGTCGTCAAGGGCAAGGACGACCCGGCCGCCCGCGAGCCGTTCCAGTACTTCAACAAGGGCAGTATGGCCCTCATCTCGCACTACAACGCCGTCACACAGATCGGCAAGCTAGAGTTCGCGGGGTTCTTCGCCTGGCTGGCCTGGCTGGGGCTGCACCTGATCTACCTTGTCGGACACCGCAACCGGATCGCGGCCATGTTCTCCTGGGGCCTGGCCTTCCTGGGCCGCACCCGGGGTCAGATGGCCATCACCAGTCAGATGATCTACGCGCGGGTGGCGGTCAATTGGGTCAGGGAGTACGCCGAAGAAGGCACGCTGGCCGCCGCCGAACGCGCGGAAGCGGCCGAACAACGAGCGGCCGGCTGACTCAGGGGGCCAGCTGGCGATCCACTGAGGACACGCCTTTCTCGGCAACAGGCGAGCTGGACCCGGCGTAGTTGGTCGCCGCTGAGTGTGGCAATCGTTGTGTCCCAGCCGATGTCGGATAGCGGCTCGGCGACCACGTCGTGGATGCGGGCGTCGCCGGCCGACTGTTGCCCGGGTTGATCGACGACGAGCATCCAGTCGATGGTGCGCGCCGGGTCCAGGGTGTCCGCCCGGCTCGACGCGCTGACCAGCAGCCCGGCCAACTTCTCGATTCAAACAATTTAAATTTGTTTAATTGACGCCCGTATTAAAATTCACAGTGCACAATCCATCGCAATTGTACAAATCGACGAACAAAATCGGATTTCTGTCCAATTAGGACGCGAGAATATCTCGATAATTGGCCAGCAGAGACCGATAATTCGTGTATTGTTCCCGAACTATGCTGGTCAATACATCGGGCCAGGGACATATTTTGCCGCAGCCGACCTACTGCTTCACCTGCCGGTATTCGCCGCGGATCGGTAGCCCCGGAAGCCCCAGTTTTCCCAATTCAACGATCGGAGCTCTCGATGTTGTCATTTGCGATCGCGTCGCCCACGGAATTAGCCGCGGCGGGGCAGGAGCTGACCGGTCTAGGGTCGGCGGTGCGGACAGCGAACGCTGCGGCGGCGCGCGCGACGACATCGTTGGCAGTAGCGGCATCGGATGAGGTCTCGGCGGCGGTCTCGGCGCTGATGGGCAGCTACGCCGAGGAGTATCAGGTGCTGAGCGCTCAGGTCGCGGCGTTTCACGCCGACTTTGTTGAGGCGTTGACCGCAAGCGGTTGGGCGTATGCGGCGGCGGAGGCCGCCAACACCTCGCCGCTGCAATCGCTGGAGCAGGAAATCCTGGGTGCGATCAACGCGCCCACCACTCTGTTGTTCGGGCGTCCGCTGATCGGCAACGGCGCCGACGGCGCGCCGGGCACGGGGCAATCCGGGCGTCCGGGTGGGTTCTTGATCGGCAACGGCGGCAACGGTGGTTCGGGGGCAGCCGGACAGGTCGGCGGAGCTGGAGGCAGTGCTGGACTGTTCGGTAATGGCGGTGCCGGTGGGGCCGGGGGCTCGGGAACCGTGGGCATGCTCGGCGGTGCTGGTGGACGAGGCGGTGCCGGTGGGTTGTTGGGCGGGTTCGGCGGACATGGCGGCGCCGGGGGCGCCGGGGGGACGGGCGCGGCGACCGTGATCGGAGGTGCTGGCGGTGCCGGCGGTGCTGGCGGAATGGCTCGCGGCCCGCTGTTCTTCACCGGTGGGGCCGGCGGGGACGGCGGGGCGGGTGGTCTAGGTGTGCTCGGCAGTTCTGTCGGTGGAGCCGGCGGAGCCGGCGGTGCCGGGGGCAACAGCATCGGGCTGTTCAGCGGTGGTGGCGGCGGCGGCGCGGGTGGTGCCGGGGGCGACGGGGCTGTCGGTCCGCTGCTGTCCCAGGCTGGCGGCGTAGGCGGGCACGGCGGCGCTGGTGGTAATGCCGGACTGTTCGGCGACGGCGCGGGCGGCGGGGCTGGTGGGGCTGGCGGTGCGGGCATGGTCGGCGGGGGCGGCGGGCGTGGCGGTACCGGTGGGTTGCTGGGTGGGTTCGGCGGACATGGCGGCGCCGGGGGCGCCGGGGGGACGGGCGCGGCGACCGAGGCCGGTGGCACCGGCGGGGCTGGCGGGGCCGGCGGACTGGCCCGGGCGCCGCTGTTCTTCACCGGTGGGGCTGGCGGTGCTGGCGGGGCGGGCGGGTCCGGTGCGGACGGCGCTGTCGTGGGCCCGGGTGCGGCCGGCAACCCGGGCACCGCGGGCGGAGATGGTGGGGTCGGCGGCGCCGGCGGCACCAGTATCGGGTTGTTCAGCAATGGCGGTGCAGGAGGAGCTGGTGGCGCCGGTGGGACTGGCGGGACCGGCGCTGACGGTGGTGCCGGCGCCGCGCTTTCCCGGGCCGGCGGCCTAGGTGGTGACGGCGGAGTAGGCGGCAACGCTGGGGCTGCTGGTGCTGGGGGGTCGGGGGGATTGTGCGGGTCAAACTTCTTGGGGTTGCGCGGTGCGTCCGGGGCATCCGCTCATGGCGGTTCCGGAGGCGGCGGTGGCACCGGCGGTGCGGGCTACGACGCGAGCGCCGACAACGACGGCACCTCCGGTGGTGCCGGCGGCGCGGGCGGCAACGGCGGGTCGGGTGGCGTGGGCGTGATCGCTGGTGATGGCGGGAACGCCGGAGCCGGCGGCAAAGGCGGCGGCGCCGCGGCCGGGGTGGCCGGCGGCGATGGCGGTGCCGGCGGTAACGGCGGAGCCGGAGGCCAAGGCGGTGCCGGCGGCGGCCTGGGCGGCGTGGCAGGTACCGACGGCGACGGCGGCGACGCCGGCGCCGGCGGCAACGGTGCTGACGGCACGCCCGGCACGGCCAGCCTGCGTGACGGACAAACCGCCGGCCACGGTGGTGCCGGCGGCACCGGCGGCAACGCCGGAGGCACCGGGGCCGTCAGCGGCACCGGCGGGGCCGGCGGACACGGCGGCACCGGCGGTGCGGGCTACGACGCCACCCTCGACGGCGATGGCAGCAACGGCGGCAACGGCAGCACCGGCGGCAGCGGCGGCGCCGGCGGCGCGGGCGGCACAGTGGGCACCGTCGGAGCCGATGGCGCCGGCGGAAACGCCGGAGCCGGCGGCAAAGGCGGCGGCGCCGCGGCCGGGGTGGCCGGCGGCGATGGCGGTGCCGGCGGTAACGGCGGAGCCGGAGGCCAAGGCGGTGCCGGCGGCGGCCTGGGCGGCGTGGCAGGTACCGACGGCGACGGCGGCGACGCCGGCGCCGGCGGCAACGGTGCTGACGGCACGCCCGGCACGGCCAGCCTGCGTGACGGACAAACCGCCGGCCACGGTGGTGCCGGCGGCACCGGCGGCAACGCCGGAGGCACCGGGGCCGTCAGCGGCACCGGCGGGGCCGGCGGACACGGCGGCACCGGCGGTGCGGGCTACGACGCCACCCTCGACGGCGATGGCAGCAACGGCGGCAACGGCAGCACCGGCGGCAGCGGCGGCGCCGGCGGCGCGGGCGGCACAGTGGGCACCGTCGGAGCCGATGGCGCCGGCGGAAACGCCGGAGCCGGCGGCAAAGGCGGCGGCGGCGCAGCGGGGGTGACTGGGTTGGCCTATGGCAAGGGCGGAGCTGGGGGTAATGGCGGAGGGGGCGGCATCGGTGGGGCGGCTGGCGGCCCCGGTGCCACCGGAGGTGACGCCGGTGCTGGCGGCACCGGCGCGAACGGCACCGGCAGCTTCGCGACGAACCCGGGCGGCCGGGGCGGCGACGGCGGCCGAGGCGGCAGCGGCGGAGCCGGCGGCGACACCCCCTTCGGCGGGACCAACGGCGAAGGCGGCCACGGTGGCAACGGCGGTAACGCCGGCATCGGAGGTGCCCATGCGACGACCGTGTTTAACATCACTGTCGCTGGGGGTGGTGGCGGTGGCGGTGGCGCAGGCGGTGGCGGCGGCAACGCTGGCACCGGGATCGGCAGCGGCGGAACGGGCGCTGCGGGCGGCCAGGGCGGTGACGGCGGTAACGGCGGCAACGCCACGACCCTCTTGAACACCTTCGGACTCGGTGGTGGCGGCGGCACCGGTGGCGGCGGTGACGTCGCTCACCTAGGTATCGGCGGCAAAGGTGGCGGTGGCGGTGGCGGCGGCGGCGGTGGTATTGCTTACGCGGCCGTCGATCGTTTCTCTGCTGGACGTGGCGGTGGCGGAGGTGGCGGAGGTGGGTCCGGCAGCCTGTCGATTCCCAACGCCGGCGCCGGCGGCGCCGGCGGCGATACGAGCACTACTGTCGGCAGCGCTAGCGGCGGTGCCGGCGGCGTGGGCGGCCCCATGTCGACCGGCATCGGCGGAGGTGGCGGCTCCGGCGGCGTCGAAAACCTCAGCGGTGGCAACGGTGCCGAGGGTGATGCCGGCGGAGCGGGCGGCACCAATTCCGGTTACTTAACTGGCGGGGGGAAGGGGGGCGTCAGCGGCGGAGGTGGCGGCGCCGGCGGCTTCTCCAATTTCGGTAAGGGCGGCGTCGGTCATCCCAACGGCGGTGCGGGCAGTCCCGGACAGACCGCGCTCTGAAGCCATCTGACGCGATGACTTCTGAGGCCCGTTCAAGTATTCGCTGCCCGGGTAGTGGACCGGTACCACGCTAGCTGAGCGCCTGGTCGATGTCGGCGATGAGATCGTCGGTGCCTTCCAGGCCGACCGAGATCCGGACCACGCCGTCACCGAGTCCGATGGCGGCCCGGCCTTCCGGGCCCATCGCCCGGTGCGTAGTCGTAGCGGGGTGTGTCACAAGGGATTTCGTGTCACCGAGGTTGTTGGAGATGTCGATCAGGCGTAGCTTGTCCAACACCTCGAAGGCACGTTGCTTGGCGGCACCGTGGGCCGCGTCCAGCTCGAACGTGACTACCGTTCCGCCGCCGGACATCTGGCGCTTGGCCAGATCGAACTGCGGGTGCGACGGCAGGAACGGGTAACGCACCCAGTTCACGGCGGAGTGGCCTTCCAGGAACTCCGCGACGCGCTGCGCCGAGGCGTTGCTGTACTGAACCCGAACAGCAAGTGTCTCAAGGCCTTTGAGCATCACCCAGGCATTGAAGGCGCTCATCGCAGGGCCGGTGTGGCGCATCAGCTTCTGCACCGGGCCGTCGATGTACTCCTTGTCACCGAGGATGGCACCGCCGAGCACCCGACCCTGGCCGTCGATGTGCTTGGTGCCCGAATAGACCACCACGTCCACGCCGAGGGGAAAACCCTGCTGCAGTAGGGGTGTGGCAAAAACATTGTCCAGCACCACTTTTGCACCCGCGGCATGCGCCATCTCGGTGACCGCCGCAATGTCGACCAACGACTGCATGGGATTGGAGGGCGTCTCGAAGAACACCGCCTGGGTCGGCTGTGACAGCGCCTGTTCCCACTGGGCCAGGTCGTCGCCGTCGACGAACACGGTCTCCACGCCCCAGCGCGGCAGGATTTCATTGCACACCACGAAACAGGATCCGAACAGGCTGCGCGCCGCGACCAATCGGTCGCCGGCGCCCAGCAGCGCGCCGAGGGAGACGAAGACCGCGGCCATGCCACTGGCCGTCGCGAACGCCGCCGGGGCATCCTCGATCAGACGCAGCCGTTCCTGGAACATGTTCACAGTCGGGTTGCCGTAGCGCGAGTAGACGTAGTGCTCCACCTCGCCGGTGAATGACTGCTCGGCGACCTCCGCGGAGGGATACACATAGCCCGACGACAGGAAGATCGCCTCGGACGTCTCCTCGAACCCCGATCGCGTCAGTCCGCCGCGCACCCCGAGAGTTGCCTGGCTCACGCCGTCAGGCAGGTCCTTCATCGTGGCTACTAACCCTGTTTCCAGGGAAGCCCGACCGCGCGCCAGCCCGTCTCGCCGCGGTGCCCATGGGCGTCGAGCTGACCTTCGAAGCCGTCCAGCACGTTGTACGACGGCGCGAATCCGGCCTCGGTTGCCACTTCGGCCGCCCCGATGGAGCGGTTGCCCGAGCGACACAGGAACACCACGGGGCGCTCGCCGTCACCGGTGGGCGGGATCTTGTCCCGCAATTCGGCGAGGAAGTCGTTGTTGTGCTGTCCGTTGGACTTGTTCCACTCGACGTAGATGACCTGGCGGCCCAGGCTGGACAGGTCCGGAACTCCCACGAATCGCCATTCGGCGTCGGTGCGCACATCCACCAGCACGGCCTCGGGATTGTCGCTGAGCAATTTCCACGCCTGCAGCGGCGTGATGTCTCCTGCGTAACTCACCCGCCCGAGTCTCGCACATTCAGCCGGGCAGCCACGTCCCGGGCGCGGTCGCGGGCGGCCGTAACTTCCGGCGCGGTGGCCATCGTCACACCCCACTTGTCCGGCACCGAGGCAGGTTGCAAGGCGGGCAGCTCATGACTTGTGGAACCGAACACCCGCAGATCGCTCTCGGGCACCGACAGAGCGGAGGCGAGCACGTCACCGCTGGGCGCCACGCCCGGCGCGGCCGGTCCGTGATCGATCAGGCGGGCGGCGCCCGGCGAGACCATCATGGTGTCCACAGCAACGCCCAGCACAGCCCGCGCCTGCAGCTCGAAGACCGAAAGCCGCTGGCTGCGCAGCGTCACCCAGGCGCTGTCACTGGGACCCGCGGTCACCTCGGCAAAGTACACCTCGTCGCCGTTGATCATCAGTTCGACGCTGAAGACGCCACGTCCGCCCAGCGATTTGACGATCCGTGCGGCGATCGATTTCGCCGCGTCCACCGCCGCGGTGGTCAGGTGCTGAGGCTGCCAGGATTCCAGCGCGCCGGTGTCGTCGCTGCGGTGACCGATGGGCGCGCAGAACTCGATGACCGGCCCAGACGGACCTTCGGTGCGCACTACGATCAGCGTGACCAAAAACTCGATGTCCACCACGGTCTCGGCCCACACCCGGCCGCGGTCGCCCGCGCTCGCGATTTCAAAGGCCCGCGCCACCTCGCCGGCGCCCCTTACGACCGATCGGCCGGACCCGTCGATCGACTTGACCAGCAGCGGATAGCCGGCGTGGGCTCCGACAGCCTGAAGTTCGGCAAGCGAATCGACGAACCAGAACGGCGCGGTGGGTAAGCCGAGTTCGTCCGCGGCCAGCCGCCGCAGACCTTCCCGGTCCGCCGTCAACCGCACTGCCCGTGCCCCAGGAACCAGCTCGATGTCCTGGGCTTCGAGATCGTCGAGGACCGCCACAGCCGTGGCGGCCGCGGAAGAGCCGTCGAAAGCGCCGGGAAGGGTCACCACGAAATCCGGCTGCAGCGCCGCCACGACGGCCGTCAGCTCTTCGGCATCGGTCAGCGTATCGGCGTCCGCGGTGATCACTTCGGCGCCGAGGCGCTGCAGTGCCACCGCCACCTCTTGGCCCGACTCGTCGGAACCGAGCAGCATCACCCGCGGTCCGGGATCGGCATCGGTCTCGGCATCGGCTTCGGCCTCGGCCAAAGCCGGTTCCTCGACGATCCACGCCGTCGTGCCCTCTGGTCCTTCGGTCAAGCCCTCAGTCACGCACTCAAGGATAGGTGCGTCTATGAGAACACCCGCTTCTAGACTCATCTTCGGAGTTCGTGTGTAACTCTGCTGAAAGCCAGAATGTTTCGCCGAGGAGATGTACATGCCGACGTTGAAGGGCGCGTCAGCTTCCCTGACCACCGCGGCAGCGGCGATTCACGACAGACTTGCGGCTGTGCCGGCAGCAGCCCATGGCGGATGGGGCCCCGCCACCGGGGCCGTCGACGCCGCCGCGACCGGATCGGGAGCGGGGTAAGGACCTTGCTGGGCATGGAATTCGGGGCGCTTCCCCCCGAAATCAATTCGGCCAGAATCTATTGCGGGCCCGGCTCGGCTCCACTGATGCAGGCGGCGGCCGCCTGGGAACGGCTCGCCAACGAACTGAACGCGACGGCGGAGTCCTACGCTTCGGTGCTCTCCGGCCTCACCAGTCAGGAATGGCTCGGCCCGTCGTCACTGACGATGGCCGCAGCGGCGACCCCCTACGTGGCCTGGATGCGGGCGACAGCCGCCCAGGCCGAGCAGGCAGCGGCGCAGGCGCTGGCCGCCGCGAACGCCTACGAGGTCGCGTATGCGGCCACGGTGCCCCCGGCGGCCATCGCGGCCAACCGCAGCACCACGATGTCGCTGATACAGACCAACATCTTCGGGCAGAACACGCCGGCCATCGCCGCCACCGAGGCGGACTACGGCGAGATGTGGGCCCAGGACATCGTCGCCATGGACGGCTACGCCGGCAACTCGCAAGCCGCCGCCCAGCTCGCGCCCTTCACCTCGCCGCCGGCGACCACCGGTGAAGGCGTACTGATCGGCGAAGCGGCAGCAGCAGCAGCCGCGGCGGCGGCGCCGGCGGAAACGAGCGTGCTGCCCACCCTGCAGTCGCTGCTGCCCTCGCCGTTTTCGGACATACCCAACCCCTTCGAGGATCTTGACGTGCTGGTGCTTGCGGCTGTTGGCGTCTCAGCGGCCGCTCTGGGGGTGTCCGGAGTTCAGCTCGGTGAGGTGTATCGCCACGACGTGGTGGATGAAGACGAGAAGGAGCAAAGCCTCGAGGAAGCCGAGGCGGCCGACAGTGCCGCCGGTGTACCTCCTCGCCGGTCAGGTCCTTCGCCACTCGGTGGACAACGACTGGCAAGCCCGCCCCAGTCGCCGATCTCCGCGCTCTCGGGTTACTCCAGCAGTATCGGCGGCCTCTCCGTGCCACCGACGTGGAACATGCCGCCGGCGGTGCGCCAGGTCGCGGCGATGTTCCCCAACAGCACGCCGATGTACCTGACCAGCGGCGAGGACACCGGCGGCTACACCGGCCTGGCGGCGGCCGGTCTGGCTGGAACCAGCCTCGCCGCGCTGGCGGCACGGAGTGCTCCGTCGTCGGACCCGGCGCAGCCGGCGGCCGGCGGCACGGGCGGAACCGCCGCGGCCGCCAGGCCGGCCGCCGGCGCACCCGCGATCCCGGCCGCCGCCACCGCGGCACACTTCCCAGGCTTGCCGCAGGGCCTGCCACCGGGTGTGGTGGCCAATCTGGCGGCGACGCTGGCGGCGATCCCGGGCGCGACCATCATCGTGGTGCCGCCTAACCCGAACCAGGGTTAGGGCTGGCCGGGCAGCAGTCGCACCATCAGGCCGTTGCCCTCGGCCAGCACCGTCTCGTCGGCGTCGGTGAGTTCCGCCGACACGAACGCCTTGCGGCCCTCGATCCTGGTGACCCGCCCGCGGATGGTCAGCGGTGCGTCGATCGGCGTGATCTTGCGGTAGTCGACATGAAGGAAAGCCGTTCGGCTGATCGGTCTGCCCGCGGCATGCGAGACCATGCCGAAGGTGTGGTCGAACAGCAGCGGCAAGACGCCGCCGTGCACCGCCCAGTTACCCCCGACGTGAAACCGGCTGAAGTGCCCGGTCATCTCGATGCCGTCCGGCGCGTAGCGGGTGAGCTTCCAGGGCGGCAGCAGCAGGCTGCCCATGCCGGGCAGGTCCGGGGTGCGGCCGGCCGGCGACTCCCCCGCGTCGGCCTCGAACGGCTCGAGCAACTCCATGAGTGCGGCGGCGCGCTCAGCCGCCTCGTCCCAGACGTCGTCGCCGGGATCGGCAGACACGGCCAGGTCCTGCAGCCTGCGCATGGTTGCCACGAACTTGCCGAATCCTGGTCCCGGGCTGGCGGGGCCGTACTCCGGAAAGCCGCCGTGGTGTTCGTATTCGGGATCTTCGTCTCGGGGATCACCTTGCGGACTCAGCGAGGTGTAGTGCGTCACGCCCGGGCCGCCAGAATGTCGCGTCGCACGATGGTCTGATCCCGTCCCGGCCCCACCCCGATGCACGAAACATGAGCTCCGGCAAGCTCTTCCAGCCGCAACACGTAATCGCGCGCCTTGGCGGGCAGGTCCTCGAACTCGCGGGCGGCGGAGATGTCTTCCCACCAGCCCGGCAACTCCTCGTAGACCGGCGTGGCGCGGCACAGGTCGCTCTGGGTCATCGGCATCTCCGGCGTGTGTTTGCCGTCGATCTCGTAGCCGACGCACACCGGCACGGTTTCCAGGCTGGACAGCACGTCGAGCTTGGTCAGGAAGTAATCGGTGATGCCGTTCACGCGGGTGGCGTAGCGGGCGATGACGGCGTCGAACCAGCCGCACCGGCGTCGCCGACCCGTGGTGACCCCGAATTCACCGCCCGTCTTGGACAGGTATTCGCCGTTCTCGTCAAACAGCTCGGTCGGGAACGGGCCGGACCCGACGCGGGTGGTGTACGCCTTCAAGATGCCTAGCACGGTCCCGATCCGGGTGGGGCCGATGCCCGAGCCCACGGCGGCCCCCCCGGCTGTCGGGTTCGACGACGTCACGTACGGGTAGGTGCCGTGGTCGACGTCGAGCAGGGTGCCCTGCGACCCTTCCAGCAGCACCGTCTCGCCCGCGTCGAGAGCGTTGTTGAGCAACAGCCGGGTGTCGGCGATGCGGTGGCGGAACCCTTCGGCCTGCTGCAGCACCGTCTCGAGCACCTGGTGGGGCTCGAGGGCCTTGCGGTTGTAAATCTTGACCAGGATCTGGTTTTTCAGCTCCAGGGCGGCCTCGATCTTGTGCTGCAGCTGCGCGTGGTCGAGCACGTCTGCGGCCCGGATGCCCATCCGCGCGATCTTGTCCTGGTAGCACGGCCCGATGCCGCGCCCGGTGGTGCCGATCTTCTTGCTGCCCATGTAGCGCTCGGTGACCTTGTCGATGGCCACGTGGTAGGGCATCAGCAGATGCGCGTCGGCGGAGATCAGCAATTTCGAGGTGTCGACGCCGCGGTCTTCCAAACCCTTGAGTTCGTCGAGCAACACCCCGGGGTCGATCACCACGCCGTTGCCGATGACGTTGGTGACGCCGGGCGTCAGCACGCCCGACGGGATGAGGTGCAGGGCGAAGTTCTCGCCGGTGGGCAGCACCACGGTGTGCCCGGCGTTATTCCCCCCTTGGTAGCGCACCACCCACTGCACTCGTCCACCGAGCAGATCGGTTGCTTTTCCTTTACCCTCGTCACCCCACTGGGCTCCGATGAGGACGATTGCCGGCATGACGTGCTCCCAACTCGTCTGGCAGGTTGGGCCGCTTATTGTGGTCCAGCCGGTGACCTACCCTACCGAGCGGTTCGGAAGGAGTGTCATGAATGCGGGTCAGAACGCGCCGGGTGTTGCGGTGTCGGTGTCTCACGACGCTCGCCTGCCCCCGATATTGCGCGGTCTGCCCACCTTTGACCACGACCAGATCGGGGCTTGCCGGCGCGTAGTGGTGGTGGGTTCGGACGCCGATCTGGCCGCGCTGCTCACCCGGCTGTTGCGTGCCGAGCGACTCGACATGGAGGTGGCCTATGCGCCGCGCAGGCGCACCCGGGCCACCCGCGTCTACCGGCTACCGGCCGGACGTCGGGCGGCCCGACGGGCGCTGCGGGGCACCGCGGGCCGGGTGCCGCTGATTCGTGACGAGACCGGAACGGCGCTGGTCGGACGGGGCGGCTGGCGGCCGGCCGAGGAGGCGGCGACGATTCGGGGCGAGGCCGTGGTCGATGACACCGTGCTCTTCGACGGCGAGGTGACCGGGGCGTGGGTCGAGCCGACGCTGCGGCTGCCGGGGCTGCGGGCGGCGATAGCCGGGCGCTGGCCCCGCTGGGTCAGTGGGCGCGCCGCCCAGCTGGGCACGATGGGCGCCGTGGTGGTGCGCGACGGGGTCCCCGGCCCGCGCCCGGTGCGACGCTCGACGTTCTACCGCCATGTCGAGGGTTGGCTGCTGGTTCGGTAGTCGCGGTAGCTGCAGTAGTTTTCAGGGGTGCGGCCCAGTCCGATTTTCCTTGGTCTGGTCGGCTTGACGGGCGTGGGTGCGGCGCTGGCCTGGACGGCCGGGTCGGTGGTGAGACCGCTGGCTTATGCCGGAGTGTTCATCTTCGTCATCGCCGGCTGGTTGGTGTCGTTATGCCTGCACGAGTTCGGACACGCCTACACCGCCTGGCGCTTCGGCGATCACGACGCGGCGGTGCGCGGCTACCTGAACCTGGACCCGCGGCGCTACAGCCACCTCGGCCTGTCGCTGGTGCTGCCCATGATCTTCATCGCGTTGGGCGGGATCGGCCTACCGGGCGCGGCGGTGTACCTGCAGACCTCGTTCATGACGCCCCTGCGCCGCACCCTGGTGAGTCTGGCCGGGCCCGCGATGAACCTCGGGCTGGCGGTGCTGCTGCTGAGTGCCACCAGGGTTTTCTACGATCCCAAGCATCTGGTGCTGGCCGCAGGACTGGCCTTCTTGGGCTTTCTGCAGGTCACCGCCGTGGTGCTGAACCTGCTGCCGATCCCGGGCCTGGACGGCTACGACGCGGTGGAACCACATCTGAGTCCGCAGACCCAGCGCGCGGTGGCACCGGCCAAGCAGTTCGGCCTGTTCATCCTGCTGGTCGTGCTGCTGGCGCCGGGGCTGAACCGGTGGTTCTTCGATATCGTCTACTGGCTTTTCGAGCTCTCCGGGGTACCGCCGCGGCTGTCGATCGCCGGCGGAGCGCTCACCCGCTTCTGGAGCGCCCTGACCTGAGCGGCCGGACCTGCGCGACTTTGAACGTAGGTACACCGTTCGCGGCGTGTCGTCTGCGTAGCGTCAGTGTCGCGCCGGGCACCACTACCTATTGCCATATATGCATGGTTACGCATATATTACTGGCCATGGGCGCCGGACACAGTCACACCCCCGCTCAGGCGGACTCGTCGCGCATGATCCCCCGGATGATCGGCGCCGCGGGAATCCTGGCGACCTTCTTCGTCATCGAACTGACCACCGCGTTGCTGATCAACTCGATCGCACTGCTGGCCGACGCGGGCCACATGCTCACCGACGTGGTCGCGGTGTTCATGGGGCTGGTCGCCGTCATCCTCGCCCGGCGAGGCAGTTCGTCACCGGACCGCACCTACGGCTGGCATCGCGCCGAGGTGTTCACCGCAGTCGCCAATGCCGTACTGCTGGTGGGGGTCGCGCTGTTCATCCTCTACGAGGCCGTCGAGCGGCTCGGCAGCAAGCCGTCGGTGCCCGGGGTGCCGATGATCGTGGTGGCGCTGGCCGGTGTCGCCGCCAATTTCGCAGTGGCGATGCTGCTGCGGTCACACTCCGAGGAGAGCCTGGCGGTCAAGGGCGCCTACATGGAGGTCGTCGCTGACACTGTCGGCAGCATCGGGGTGTTGATTGCCGGTGTGGTAACCGTCACGACGCACTGGCCCTACGCCGACGTGGTGGTGGCCGTCCTGGTCGCGCTGTGGGTCTTGCCCCGGGCGATCGCGCTGGCCCGTTCCGCGCTGCGCATCCTGTCCGAGTCCTCGCCGGCCCACGTCGACGTCGACGAACTGCGATCGGCGCTGGGCGGCCTAGATGGCGTGACCGACGTCCACGACCTGCACGTCTGGACGCTCTCCCCAGGCAAGGACATGGTGACCGCCCACCTGACCAGCACCACCGACTCCGCGCAGGTGCTGAGCGACGCGCGGGCATTGCTGTCTGCCCGCGGGCTCAACCACGCCACCGTGCAGATCGACTGCCCGGACGGCCACTGCGAAGAGACGTTCTAGAACCCCAGCGCCGCGCGGGCCGCCGGATCGCAGTCGTCGAGTAGATCCAGGCACCGTCCGTGCTCGTCGGTCTCCCCGATGGCGTCCGCGGCACGGGCCAGGGCCGCCACGCAGCGCAGAAATCCGCGGTTCGGCTCGTGCGCGTACGGCACCGGGCCGAA
The DNA here is from genome assembly GCF_017086405.1 of Mycobacterium gordonae. Lineage (NCBI taxonomy): Bacteria > Bacillati > Actinomycetota > Actinomycetes > Mycobacteriales > Mycobacteriaceae > Mycobacterium > Mycobacterium camsae. Next base: position 911,698 of record NZ_CP070973.1, on the reverse strand, counting down.
ACCGCGCCAACCGTTACGGCGCAGCTGGTCCAGCCCCCGGTGATACCCGGTCCGGGCATAGGCGTACGCCGTGATCGCCTTGTCGTCGGCCAGCGCCTCCTCGGCGAGAGCCGCCCAGACCACCGACGCCGAAGGGTGGGCGGCGGCGACGATGCCCGGCTTCTCCCCGGCAAGCAGCTCGGCCTCGACCTCGCTGTCGCCGGGCAGCAGGATCGGATCAGGTCCCAGGAGGTCACCGGTGGGCGTCATGGCGCCCATTCTGCCAATGCGGCTCGGTTAAGCTGCACGCATGCCCAACGCACCGGAGTCCGACCGCGACGGCACACAATCCAGCGGCCAGGCCGACGCCGAGCGCGACGCCGACGCCGAGCCCACCGAGGCCCTGATCGCCGGTGACCCGGAGACCGAGACTCAGGTGATCGCCACCCGCCGCCCGGACGAGGGTTCGGAGCCAGCACAACCGGAGCCTGAGCGGCGCTTCACGGCGCCCGGGTTCGACGCGAAAGAAACGCAGGTGATCGCCACCTCGCAGGACGCGGCCACCGAAGCCTTCCAGACCCGCCCGGCGGCGGGGGGCAACCCTCCGGCGCCACCGGCCCCGCCGCTGCCACCGAAAACCGCAGTGCCCCAATCGATTCCTCCTCGGGGCGGAGCCAAGCCGGGGGCCAAGCAGCGTAACTGGGGCTGGGTTCTGGCGGTAGTCGTGATCGTCCTGGCGCTGGCGGCCATCGCCATCTTCGGCACCGTGCTGCTGACGCGCAGCAAGCACTCGAAGGCCTCGCAAGAGGACCAGGTGAAGCAGACCATCCAGAACTTCGACATCGCGGTCCAGCGCGGCGACCTGACCGCGCTGCGCACCATCACCTGCGGCACCACCCGTGACGGGTACGTGGAATACGACGAGAAGGCGTGGTCAGAGACCTATCAGCGGGTGTCGGCGGCCAAGCAGTACCCGGTGATCGCCAGCATCGACCAGGTCGTCGTCAACGGTCAGCACGCCGAGGCCAACATCACCACGTTCATGGCCTATGACCCGCAGACCCGCTCCACCCGGAGCCTGGACCTGCAATTCCGCGACGACCAGTGGAAGATCTGCCAGTCCGGCTGACTAGCTTGCCGAGCAGACGCAAAAGCCCCCTTTTCCGCGCCAAGAAGGGGGCTTTTGCGTCTGCTCGCGAGGGGAACTAGCTGGCCAGGGACTTGCCGGCGCAGTGCAGGTCGTTGCAGGCCTCGATGACGCGTTCGGTCATGCCCGCCTCGGCCTTCTTGAGGTAGCTGCGCGGGTCGTAGACCTTCTTGTTGCCCACTTCGCCGTCGACCTTGAGCACACCGTCGTAGTTGGAGAACATGTGCGCCGCGATCGGCCGGGTGAACGCGTACTGGGTGTCGGTGTCGACGTTCATCTTCACCACGCCGTAGCGCAGCGCCTCCTCGATCTCCGACTTCGCCGAGCCCGAGCCGCCGTGGAAGACGAAGTCGAACGGCTTGGCGTCGTCACCGAGGCCGAGCTTGGCCGCAGCCACCTTCTGCCCCTCGGCCAGGATGTCCGGCCGCAGCTTGACGTTGCCCGGCTTGTAGACGCCGTGCACGTTGCCGAACGTGGCGGCCAGCAGGTAGTGGCCGTGCTCGCCGTGGCCGAGTGCCTCGATCGTCTTCTCGAAGTCCTCCGGTGTGGTGTAGAGCTTGTCGTTGATCTCGTTGGCGACGCCGTCCTCTTCGCCACCGACCACGCCGATCTCGATCTCCAGGATGATCTTGGCGGCCGCGGCCTGCTTGAGCAGCTCCTGAGCGATCTCCAGGTTCTCGTCGATCGGGACCGCCGAACCGTCCCACATGTGCGACTGGAACAGCGGGTTGGCCCCCGAACTCACCCGCTCCGACGAGATCGCCAAGAGCGGACGCACGTAGGTGTCCAGCTTGTCCTTGGGGCAGTGGTCGGTGTGCAACGCCACGTTGATCGGGTACTTCGCGGCGATGATGTGGGTGAACTCGGCCAGCGCCACGGCGCCGGTCACCATGTCCTTGACTCCGAGGCCGGAGCCGAATTCCGCGCCGCCGGTCGAAAACTGGATGATCCCGTCGCTGCCGGCGTCGGCGAAGCCCTTGATGGCTGCGTTGACGGTCTCTGAGGAAGTGCAGTTGATGGCCGGGAACGCGTACGCATTCTCCTTGGCACGTCCCAACATCTCGGCATAGATCTCGGGCGTTGCGATAGGCATGGAGGACTCCTTGTACGGAACTTGGTCAGCTCAGTATTGCAACGCCGGTATGTTGAAGCACCATGAGCACCGTGTCAGCGTCGGGCAGCATCCTCGACCCGATGTTCTGGATCGGCCCCGAGGGTCTGTTCGCCTCCGCGGTGCTGCCGACGATCCTCGTCATCGTCTTCGTCGAGACGGGCTTGCTGTTCCCGCTGCTGCCCGGCGAATCGCTGCTGTTCACCGGTGGATTGCTGGCCGCCAAGGGGACCCTCGACATCTGGGTCCTGGCGCCCGCCGTCGCGGTGGTGGCCATCCTCGGCGACCAGACCGGGTACTTCATCGGCCGGCGCATCGGCCCGGCGCTGTTCAAGAAGGAAGATTCCCGGTTCTTCAAGAAGCACTACGTGACCGAGTCACACGCGTTCTTCGAAAAGTACGGGTCATGGGCCATCATCCTGGCCCGGTTCATGCCCTTCGTGCGGACGTTCACCCCGGTGATCGCCGGTGTCTCCTACATGCGCTACCCGGTGTATCTCGCGTTCGACATCGTCGGCGGCGTCCTGTGGGGCGGCGGCGTGACCGTGGCCGGTTACTTCCTGGGCACCGTGCCGTTCGTCAACCAGAACCTGGAAAAGATCATTCTGGGCATCCTGTTCGTGTCGATGATCCCCGCGTTCATCGCGGCGTTCCGGGGCTACCGGTCCCGGCGCAAGGCGCCCGAAGAGACTCCCGAAGAACTGCCGTTATCCGACTGACTTGACCATCGCGACGCTGTGCGCGGCCTCCATCAGCATCCAGCCCGCCAGCTGTACCGACAGGTCCCGCTCGGGAATCGCCGAACTGTTGACCGCGCCCTCGACGAACTGCGCCTGCTGACCGCCGGCGGTGGGTATCTCGGCGTCGCGGTCCCAGAAAGCGCCGAACACCGGCAAGCCGTCCACCGTCTGGCGGTAGTCCCAGGCCGACTTGGCCGACGACAGCACGATGTCGCGGGCGGTGTCGCGGGCGGCTTGATCCTCCGCGGCGTCGCCCGGCAGATCGGTGGCGACCAGGGCCAGGTAGCGAGCGGTGATGCCGCCGAACAAACCGCCGTCCCCGCCGCCGGCACTCTTGAGGACACCTTTGGGGGCCATGTGCTCCTTGACCGCCGCGACCAGCCGGTGCACGCGGGGCCGGTGCCGATCGTCATGGGTGCGCTTGGCGAGCTCGACCTCCAACCCGAGCACCACACCCTGGCAGTAGGTGTACTGCGCGCGCACCAGCGACCCGTCCTTGATGCCGTCGAGCACCAGCTTGGTGTCGGGGTCGATCAGGGTCTCGTCGATCCAGTCGGCCATCTGCTGGGCGCGCCGCAGCTGCCCCCCGTAGCGGGCCAGGAAGATTCCCGCCGGGCCGTTGCCGGGGGCATTGAAGAACTGGTCCTGCTTGCGCCAGGGGATGCCGCCGCCATCCTCGGGCACCCACGCGTCGACAAACTGCTTCGCCAGGGTGTGCAGGGCGCGGCTGCGTTCCACCCCCACCAGCCGGGCGGCCCGCTCGAGGGCCAGCGCCAGCCACGCCATGTCGTCGTAGTAGCTGTTGGTCCAGCGCAGCGTGTTACGCAACCGGTGCGAGCGGATCTGCCGGTTGATCCGGATGCGCCGCTCCGGCTGCGGGTCGCGCAACTGCGCGTCGATGAGGCAGTCCAGCAGATGGGCCTGCCACCAGTAGTGCCACGTGCCGAACATCCGGTCCTTGCGGTCCGACGGCCAGGCGACCACCCCCAGCTGAGTGCCGGGCAAGCCCCACAGCCGCCGCAGGTTACGTTGGGTGACGGCGGTTTCGGAAGTGGCGGCCCGGTTCGCCCATACCTGATCCATACCTGCCGATCCTGCCCTACCGTTGGAGCGCAGTGGAAAGCCACCCGCAGCCGCGCACCTACCTGGAAAAGCGGCAACTGAGGACCGGTAGCGCCGGCTGGTTGCTACTGGCGGGACTGGGCGTCAGCTATGTGGTGTCCGGCGACTATTCCGGCTGGAATTTCGGATTGGCGCGCGGCGGGTTCGGTGGACTGGTGATCGCCACAACCGTGGTCGCCGCGATGTATCTGGCTCTCGTCCTGGGCATGGCCGAACTGTCCTCGGCGCTGCCGACCGCGGGTGGTGGGTACACGTTTGCGCGGCGGGCGCTGGGACCGTGGGGCGGCTTCGCCACGGGCACCGCCGTGCTGATCGAATACTCGATCGCGCCGGCCGCCATCGCCACCTTCATCGGCGCCTACGTGCAGTCGCTGGGGCTGTTCGGCATCCGGGACGGCTGGTACGTCTACCTGGCGATCTACGCGCTGTTCATCGGGATCCACCTGGCCGGCGTGGGGGAAGCGCTGAAAGTCATGTTCGCGATCACCGCCGTGGCGCTGGCGGGCATCGCGGTGTTCGCCGTCGCCGCGATCGGACGCTTCAACCTGGCGAACCTGACCGAGATCGCGCCCTCGGACGCGGTCGGGGCGTCGTCTTTCCTGCCGCACGGTTACCTCGGCGTGTGGTCGGCGCTGCCGTTCGCGATCTGGTTCTTCCTGGCGATCGAGGGTGTGCCGCTGGCCGCCGAGGAGACGGCGCATCCGGCCCGCAACGTCCCCCGCGGCATCACCGCGGCCTTCGCGGTACTCCTGGTGACGTGTGCGCTGGTGCTGCTGCTGACCACCGGATCCGGTGGCGCGCAGGCGATGTCGACGTCGGGCAATCCGCTGGTCGCGGCGCTCGGGCCGGCGGGCGCGGCCAGGGCCGTCAACTACATCGGACTGGCCGGCCTGATAGCCAGCTTCTTTTCGATCATCTACGCGTACTCGCGGCAACTGTTCGCCCTGTCCCGGGCAGGCTACCTGCCGACGGCACTGTCGATCACCAACGCGCGGAAAGCCCCCACGCTGGCGCTGGTCGTTCCCGGCGCGATCGGCTTCGCGTTGTCGATGACCGGAAAAGGCGATCTGCTGCTCAACATGGCCGTCTTCGGTGCGACGCTCAGCTACGTCTTGATCATGGTGAGCCATATCGTGCTGCGCACCCGCGCACCGGAACTGGACCGTCCCTACCGAACTCCCGGCGGGATCCTCACCACCGGATTCGCGCTGGTGGTCGCGATTCTGGCGCTGATCGCCACCTTCCTGGTCGACGCCCTGGCCGCCGTGTGTTGCCTGGGTGTGTTCTGCGGCTTTTTTGCTGTATTTCGCTCTCTACAGCCGGCATCGGTTGATCACCAGCGCACCGGACGAGCAACTGGCGACTTAGATTCCCGAGGTCCGGTGGAATGAGCCGCCCACCGAACCCGGTGGGCCGGTGGTGATCGAAGACCGCGCATTCCCGGCGCTTGCACCCGTCGGCTGATCGGCTTTCCGCCTCCTCGGCCCGCCTCGCCGGGCACGGCATCGGCGACGACTGCCACCGCCGAAATGCTATTTCGGATCGGCCAGCAGCCACAGCACCTGTTGCAGCTCGGTCAGCGTATGCCCCGGCAGGAACAGATCGCAGAACGGCAGCGCCGCAGCCATCGAACCGGCCAGCGGTTGGTAATCAGGTTGCGCCGCGCGGGGATTGAGCCATACCAGCCGGTGCGCACGGCGGCGCAGCCTGATCAGCGCGTGTTCGAGCACCTCCGGCGGATCACTGTCCCAGCCGTCGGAGGCGATGATCACCACCGCTCCGCGGACGGCGCTGCCGTGGCCAGGGGCGGCCAGCAACGCGTTCAGGCTGCGACCGATGAAGGTTCCGCCGTAGCGATCGGTCACCCGTTCGTTGGCCCGTTCCAGGGCCGCCTCGGTCGACCGGTGGGACAGCACCGCGGTCAGGCGGGTCAACGAGGTCGAGAAGGCGAACACCTCGGGCCGCATCCCCGTCCGGCGCTCCATCACCGCCCGCATCAGATGCAGGTACACCGTCGCGAACGGCTGCATCGACCGGCTTACGTCACAGACCAGCACCACCCGTCGGAGCCGCCGGTGCGGTCGGGTTCGCGCCAGGGTGATGGTCTCCCAACCGGTCGAGCGGGAGGCATTGATGGTGGCGCGCAGATCGATCCGCTTGCCGTGCGGGCTGAGTTGGAATCGCAGGGCACGTCTGGTGGGCCAGTGCGGCAACGATCGGCGTAGCCAGTCGCCGAGCAGTCGCAAGTCGTCGGGATCGAACCGGTCGAACGGCTCGTCGGTCAACGCGGCGATGCGACTGGGCGCCAACTCCGGCAACTGGACACCGGCGTGACCGTCTGATCCGCCGGGGGTTCCGGTGGCCCAGGGCAAGTGCTGCGTGGCGGCGCTGGACCGGACGCCGCCGCGGTGCACGATCCCAGCCGCCGGAGTGCGAGGTCCCGGCAGCGGCAGCGAAGGGCTGTCCCGCCCGTCCGCCGCGCCGGCGCCGAACACGGCCGCGAACACCGCGTCGAAGGCACTCAGATCGTCCATCCGATTGACCAGGCTCAGCCGCGCGGCCCAATACAGTGACGACCGCTCGCCGGGTGCCAGATGCTGCAGCGCCTGCACGAAAGTTGTTTGACCGCTTGGCGATACGGACACACCAGCGATACGCAGCCGCGCCACCAGGGCGACCGCGAACGCCGCCAGATCGACGCCACGCAGCAGGGCCGGGGTAGTCACTCGCGGTTGCGCCGCCGGAGCAGCCAGAGCAAGGCCAGCACGGCGAGCACCGCCGCCGCTGCCGCGCCGTACTTCTTCAGCTGATCGCCGCCGGCCAGTTCGAGTAGGTCGATGGGCTCGGGTTCCGGGGCCTGCCGGGTGCCCGGTACAGGGTTGACCGGCCAGGCCGGGATGGGCTCTTCGCCGTTGACGGCCGCCGAGACGTCGGTGGCGCCGTTGGCGGCCAACTCGGCTTCCAGGGATTCCACGAACTGGCCCAGCAACTTCTCCGAAACCTGTTGCAGCATCCCGCTGCCGAACTGCGCCAGCTTTCCGACGATTTTTAGGTCGGTGTCGACGGTGACGTTGGTGCGCTCGCCCGCGGCCTGCAACTGGGCGGTGACGGTGGCCGCCGCGTTCCCGGTGCCCCGCGCCTCTTTGCCTTTGGCGTCGAAGACCGCGCGGTGCAGGGCGCGGTCCTGCTCGACGAAGTGCACCTTGCCGGTGAACTCGCTGGTGACCGGCCCCACCTTGACCTTGACCTTGCCCAGGTAGTCCTCGCCCTCCTGACCGACCAGTTGTGCACCCGGCATCAGCGGGATCACCCTCTCTAGATCGCAGAGCACATCCCACGCCTCTTCGATCGGCGCGCTGACGGTGAACTGATTGGCGATCTTCATCGAGGCAGTCCTTTCATGTTCGGGTGTACTCCACCAACGCATCGCGGATCGCTGTGCGGTCGTCGGGTGTCTTGGCCAGCGCTCCCAGGCTGATCAACGCCGACTCGTCGGCCAGGTCCGCCACACCCAACGACACCAGGGCGGCGACCCAGTCGATCGTCTCGGCCACTCCCGGGGGCTTGTCCAAATCCAGTCCTCTTGCAGCGCCGACAAATTGGGTGGCATGTTCGATCAGGGGCGCGGTCGCCCCGGGTACGGTACGGCGCACGATCGCGGCGGCCCGTGCCGACTCCGGGTAGTCGATCCAGTGGTAGAGGCACCGCCGCCGCAATGCATCGTGGAGGTCGCGGCTCCGGTTGGAGGTGAGCACCGCAATGGGCGGTTGTTGCGCGACGAACGTGCCCAGCTCCGGGACAGTGACCGCGGACTCACCGAGAAACTCCAGCAACAGCGCCTCGAATTCATCGTCAGCACGATCGATTTCGTCAATCAGCAAGACCGGCGGCGCGGAACCCCGGAAGCGCACGCACTGCAGGATCGGCCGGTCGACCAGGTATGCCTCGGTGTAGAGCTCGCTCTCCGTCATGCCGGCGCCACCGGCCTCGGCCAGTCGGATGGACAGCAGCTGACGCTGGTAATTCCAGTCGTAGAGCGCCTCACTGGCGGTGAGACCTTCGTAACACTGCAGCCTGATCAGGCTGGTATTCAGCACCGCGGCAAGGGTTTTGGCTGCGGTGGTTTTACCGACACCGGGTTCACCCTCCAACAGCAGCGGCCTGCCCAGCTGCACCGCGAGGTAGATCGCCGACGCCGTCCCGGTGTCCAGCAGGTAGCCCTTCGCGTCGAACAGACGGGCGACCTCGCCGGGGCTGTGCAGAATCACGGCGCGGTCGCCAACAGTCGTTGGTAGTCCGCCCAGGTGTCCACATCGAGCGGGACGGGACGATCCACGCGCAGCTCGCCCACCGGGTGGCGGCCCGACTCGATCAGCTTCCAGACGCCCTTATCGCCGTGCAGACCGGAAAGGTCGCCGAACATGCTGCGGCTGAACCAGAATGGATGGCCCACCCCGTCGCTGTAGCGGCACACCATAATGTCGGCACCACCGGCACCACCGGCGCCGATGGCCCGCAGGTCGGCCGAATCGATCCCCGGCTGGTCACCGAGCATCAGCACGATGCCCGTCGAGCCCGGGTCCACCGCGTCCAGCGCCACCCGCAGCGACGCCGAACAGCCGGCGCCGAAGTCGTCGGCGGTGACGACGTCGAAGCCGTCCAGGACCACCCGCTCGCGTACCAGTGGAGCCGCACCGCCCAGCGTGACGATCAACTGGTCGAAGCCGGCGGCGCGGGCGACGTCCAGCGTCGCCCCCAGCACCGTCGTATCACGATAGGGCAGCACCTGTTTCGGCTGGCCCAGCCGACGGGATGCTCCAGCCGCCAGCACCACACCGGTCACACCGAGCGCGGTCATGCGCCTGCCTTCGCGGCGAACGTCGTGCGGCATCCGGCGCAACAGAACCAGTATTCGACATCGCCGACCGACAGGTGCTCGGTGCCCGGGCAGATTCTCACCGTCATGCCGCACACCGGGTCGACGGCCGAACCGGGGGCTTCGTCAATTCTCACCGCGCGCGTCAGGCCGCCGTCGCGCAGCGCCGCGATGAGTTCGGCCGCGATGGCCACGGCGATCTCCGCCGGCGTCTTAGCCCCGATCGGCACCCCGACCGGGGTGTGGATGCGGGACCGTTCGGCGTCGGTGAGGTGCAGACCGCTCAGGATCGAGGCGCCGCGCACCTTGCTGGCCACCAGCCCGATGTAGCCGACCCCGTGATCGAGTGCGGCACGGATGATCTCGGCTTCGGGACCGCCGTGGCTGGCGATCACCACGGCACTGGCGTCGGCCAGTTCTGCCTCGCGGCACGCGTCGTAACCAAGCACCCCGCACAGTTGCAGCAGCGCGTCGGCGATCGGCGTCTCGCCGTAGATCCGGATCAGCGGCGCCGGCAGTTGCGGCGTCAGGAAGATTTCCAGCGATCCGCCGGACAGGCACGGATTGACCACGACGCACGCGCCGGGAGCCTCCGGAAAGTGCACGTCGCCGTCGGGCAGCACTCGCAGCAGCACGCTCTCGCCGGCCTGCAGGACACCCAGCGCGGCCTTCCGGACCGAGCTCTGCGCGCACTGGCCCCCGACAAAACCCTCGATGGTGCCGTCTGCCAACAAGATTGCCTCGTCACCCGCGCGTGCCGAGGTCGGCTGTTCGGCACGCACCACCGTCGCATACACGAAGGGCGTGCGCGCTTCCCGCAATTGCCGGGCTCGGTTGCTCATGCTGGTCATGTCAGATCGGCGGCCTGGCCCGGCCTTGCATGGCCTCCCACACCCGCGACGGCGTCAGCGGCATGTCGGCATGCCGAACCCCGAACGGCGCCAACGCATCCACCACCGCGTTGACGACCGCCGGCGGCGATCCCACGGTGGCCGATTCGCCGATGCCCTTGGCGCCGATCGGGTGATGCGGCGACGGTGTGACGGTGTAGCCGGTCTCGAGGTGCGGCACCTCGAGCGCGGTGGGGATCAGATAGTCCATCAGGGAACCACCGAGGCAATTGCCGTCTTCGTCGAAGGCGATCATCTCCATCAGTGCCATCCCGATGCCGTCCACGATGCCGCCGTGCACCTGCCCCTCGATGATCATCGGGTTAATCCGGGTGCCGCAGTCGTCGACGGCGAGGAAGCGGCGCACCTTGACGACGGCCGTCCCGGGATCGATGTCCACCACGCAGAAATAGGCGCCGTAGGGATAGGTGAGGTTCGACGGGTTGTAGCAGATCTGCGCGTCCAGGCCCCCCTCGATGCCCTCGGGCAGATCGCCGGCGCCGTGCGCACGCATCGCGATGTCCTGGATGGTCACCGCCGCGGCCGGGTCGCCCTTGACGTGGAACTTGCCCTTCTCCCAATCCAGGTCGGCCACCGAGACTTCCAGCATGCCGGATGCGATGATCTTCGCCTTATCACGCACCTTGCGGGCCACCAGCGCTGCCGCCGCCCCCGACACCGGGGTGGATCGGCTGCCGTAGGTGCCCAGCCCGAACGGGGTCTGGTCGGTGTCGCCGTGCACCACGTCGATGTCCTCGGGCGGGATGCCCAGCTCCTCGGCCACGATCTGCGCGAACGTCGTCTCGTGCCCTTGGCCCTGGGTCTGCACCGAAAGCCGCACCACGGCTTTGCCGGTGGGGTGCACCCGGAGCTCGCAGCCGTCGGCCATGCCCAGGCCGAGGATATCCATGTCCTTGCGCGGTCCGGCGCCCACTGCCTCGGTGAAGAACGACATGCCGATGCCCATCAGTTCGCCACGCTCGCGCTTGGCGGCCTGCTCGGCCCGCAGCGCGTCGTAACCGATCATGTCCATGGCCTTGCGCAGAGTGGTTTCGTAGTCGCCGGAGTCGTAGACCCAGCCGGTCTTGCTCCGATAGGGGAACTGGTCGGGACGCAACAGGTTTCGCAACCGCAACTGCGCCGGATCCATCTTCAGGTCGAAGGCCAGGCAATCCACCAGCCGCTCCACCAGGTACACCGCCTCGGTGATGCGGAACGAACAGGCGTAGGCCACCCCGCCGGGCGCTTTGTTGGTGTACACCGCGGTCATGTGGCAATAGGCGGCCTCGAGGTCATAGCTTCCGGTGAAGACGCCGAAGAAGCCGGCCGGATACTTCACCGGCGCCGCGGTGCCGTTGAACGCGCCGTGGTCCGCCAGCACATTGGTGCGGATCGCCAGGATCTTGCCGTCATTGGTGGCGGCTATCTCGCCGACCATGATGTAGTCGCGGGCGAACCCGGTCGAGGTCAGGTTCTCGCTGCGGTCCTCCATCCACTTCACCGGCTTGCCCAGCACCAGCGAGGCGACGATCGCGCACACGTACCCCGGGTAGATCGGCACCTTGTTGCCGAATCCCCCACCGATGTCGGGCGAGATCACCTGAATCTTGTGCTCGGGCAGACCCGCAACCAATGCGTACAGGGTGCGGTGCGCGTGGGGCGCCTGGCTGGTGGACCACAGCGTCAGCTTTCCCGTCACCGGGTCCAGATCGGCCACCGCGCCACAGGTTTCCATCGGCGCCGGGTGCACCCGCGGGTAGACGATCTCCTGCTTGACCACCACGTCGGCCTTGGCGAATGCCGCCTCGGTCGCCGCGGCATCACCGGTCTCCCAGTCGAAGCAGTGGTTGTCAGTCTTGCCGTCCAGGTCGGTCCGGATCACCGGCGAGGACGGATCCAGCGCACGCCGGACATCAATGACGGGGTCCAGCGGGTCGTACTCGACGTCAATGAGTTCCAGGGCGTCGCGGGCGGAGTACCGGTCCTCGGCGACGACGAACGCCACCTCCTGACCCTGAAAGCGCACCTTGTCGGTAGCCAGCACCGCCTGCACGTCGTTGGACAGTGTCGGCATCCAGGCCAGGCCCTTGGCGGCCAGGTCGGCACCGGTCACCACCGCCTTTACCTTCGGGTGTGCTTGTGCCGCAGTCACATCGATGCTGACGATGTTCGCGTGCGCGAACGGTGACCGCAGGATAGCCAGGTGCAGCATGCCCGGCAGCACGACGTCGTCCACATAGCGTCCCCGGCCCCGGATGAACCGGGGATCCTCCTTGCGCAGCATCCGGCCGTAGCCGCATGGCTTCTGGTCGTTGTCGGCGGTGTCTTCGGGGGAAGGAGGACGGGATGCCCCGTCTTTGAAAGTGGTCATGATGTCGTCGCCTCGGTCTGGGAGTGCTCGGCGGCCCACTGGATGGACCGCACGATCGTCGTGTATCCGGTACAGCGGCAGATCTGCCCGGAGATGGCTTCCCGGATGGTTTCTTCGTCGGGATCGGGATTGCGGTCCAGCAGCGCGCGGGCGGTGATCATCATGCCGGGCGTGCAGAATCCACATTGCAGACCATGGCAGCGCATGAATCCTTCCTGCACGGGGTCCAGCGCTCCGTCCGGACCCGCCAACCCCTCGACGGTGCGCACGCTGTGACCGGAGGCCATGACGGCCAGCATGGTGCACGATTTGACCGGCACGCCGTCGACGTCGACCACACAGGTTCCGCAGTTGCTGGTATCACATCCCCAGTGAGTTCCGGTGAGCCGCAATTGGTCTCGCAGGAAATGCACGAGCAGCATTCGTGGCTCCACGTCGGCGCTGACCGGTTCACCGTTGACGGTCATGTTGACCTGCATGGTCAGTTCCCTTCCGGCTCAGGTTGATTGCGCACGCGCGCCACGGCGCTGCGCAGGGTTCGGATGGTCAGTTCGCCGGCCAGGTGCCGCTTGTAGTCCGCGGTGCCACGGACATCGGTCACCGGTTCGCAAGCTTGCCCGGCCAGCCGGCCGGCCTCGGCGAATGTCTCTTCGGTAGGTGGCCTGCCCACCAGTGCCGCCGATAGTTCCGCCAGCGCGGCACGGTCCGGGTTCACCGCGGTCAGTCCCACCCGGACGGCGGCGATGTCGTGGCCATCGAGCGTGACGGCCGACCCCGCAGCCGCCACCGCCCAGTCGCCTACCCGGCGTTCCACCTTCGCGTAGGCGCTGGACGTCCGGTGCCGCACCGGGATTCGCGTCTCGATGAGGATCTCGTTCGGGGCCACCGCGGTTTCATACGGGCCGATCAGGAAATCGTCGATCGGGATCTCACGTTCCCCGGAGGGCCCGCGCACCAGGCATACCGCGTCGAGCACTTCGCACACTGTGGACAGATCCTCGGCGGGATCCGCCTGGCACAGCGAACCACCCAAGGTGCCGCGGTTGCGCACCACCGGGTCGGCGATCACACGCTCGGCGTCGCGGAAGATCGGGCACACTGCGGCCAGCGTGTCGGATTCCAGAATCTCGCGATGGCGGGTCATCGCACCGATCCGGACCAGCGTCGGATCGGTGATCACATAGCCCAGCTCGGGTGCCAGGTCGTTGATGTCGATGAGGTATTCGGGGTTGGCGATGCGCAGCTTCATCATCGGTAGCAGGCTGTGTCCGCCGGCGACCACGCGCGCCTCCTCCCCCAGCCGGTCCAGCAGTCCGATGGCGTGGTCCACACTCGTCGCGCGTTCGTATTCGAAGGGCCCAGGTACTTGCATGCCGTGAAGTGTCTGCCCGCCACATAGGGGCGTCAATGCCGAGTTAAGCGATCCGTTAACTCGCTCTCGACCTGGGCGTCCGTTGCGTCGTGATGGATCCTGCCGACGATCTCGGCCAGTGGCCGCCCGCCCCCGCCCCACCGGCGGGCGATGATGTCGGCGGCGATCGAGACCGCGGTCTCCTCGGGAGTGCGGGCCCCCAGGTCCAGCCCGATGGGACTGGACAGCCGGGCCAGCTCCGCATCGGTGAGCCCGACGGCCCGCAACCGTTGCATCCGGTCGTCGTGCGTCCGGCGCGATCCCATCGCCCCCACGTAGCCGACGTCCAGTCGCAGCGCGATCTGAAGCACCGGCACGTCGAACTTCGGGTCATGGGTCAGCACGCAGATCACCGTGCGCCGGTCCAGTGCTCCGGCCTGCGCCTGCGCGGCGAGATATCGGTGCGGCCAGTCGACGACGACCTCGTCTGCGGTCGGGAAGCGCGCCGCAGTGGCGAAGACCCGGCGCGCGTCGCACACGGTGACCCGATAGCCGAGGAAGGTGCCCTGGCGGGCGACAGCGGCGGCGAAGTCGATCGCGCCGAAGACCAGCATCCGTGGTCGCGGCGCGAAACAGGACACGAAGACCTGCATGCCTTCACCGCGACGCTGACCCTCCGGTCCGTATTCCAGGATTCCGGTACGGCCCAGCGCCAGCAGGCCGCGGGCATCGTCGGTGACGGCGGCGTCGGCGCGGGCCGCGCCCAACGAGCCCGCGGTGTCCTCGGGAGTGATGACGATCCGGCGGCCGACCCGCTGGGCATCGGCATGGGCGATGACCGTCGCGACGGCCACCGACCGGTGCGCATCGATGTCGGCGGCCACCGAGCCGAGTTCGGGGAACGTCGCCTGCGACACCGCCTCGACAAAGATGTCGATGGTGCCCCCGCACGTGAGACCGACCGCGAACGCGTCGTCATCGCTGATGCCGTAGCGCTCCAGCCTCGGCACCCCGGTTCCGGCGACCTCGGTGGCCAGTTCGTAAACCGCGCTCTCCACGCAGCCACCCGACACCGATCCGCTGACCGAGCCGTCGGGCGCCACCATCATCGCGGCACCCGGTTGTCTCGGGGCCGAACGCATGGTCCGCACCACGGTCGCCAGCCCGGCGGTATCGCCTGCGCGCCAGATCGGCATCAGATCGGCAAGCACGTCACGCATGCTCTCAACGTAGGCTCATCGTTATGACCCCGGCTCAACTTCGGGCCTATTCGGCGGTGGTGCGGCTGGGCTCGGTGCGCGCCGCGGCCGCTGAGCTGGGCATGTCAGACGCCGGGATCTCGATGCACGTCGCCGCGCTGCGCAAGGAACTGGACGACCCGTTGTTCACCCGGACCGGAGCCGGGTTGGCGTTCACCCCGGGCGGGTTGCGGCTGGCCAGCCGGGCGGTGGAAATCCTGGGGCTGCAACAACAAACGGCGATCGAGGTCACCGAGGCCGCCCACGGTCGGCGGCTGCTGCACATCGCCGCATCCAGCACCTTCGCCGAGCACGCCGCACCTGGACTGATCGAACTGTTCTCGTCCCGGGCCGACGACCTGTCCGTGGAGTTGAGCGTGCATCCGACGAGTCAGTTCCGCGACCTGATCCGGTCGCGGGCGGTGGACATCGCGATCGGACCCGCTAGCGAGAGTTCGGTCGGTGCCGATCTGTTCGTGCGGCCGTTCCTGAAGTATCAGCTCATCACCGTGGTGGCACCGGAAAGCCCGCTCGCTGTGGGCATTCCGACGCCCGGGTTACTGCGCCAGCAGCAGTGGATGCTGGGACCTTCGGCCGGCAGTGCGGACGGTGAGATCGCAAATATGTTGGGCGGCTTGGCGATTCCGGAGTCGCAACAGCGGATCTTTCAGAGCGACGCCGCCGCTCTGGAAGAGGTGCTGCGGGTGGGGGGTGCGACCTTGACCATTGGCTTCGCGGTGGCCAAAGACCTGGCCGCCGGTCGGTTGACACACGTCACCGGGCCGGGACTGGACCAGGCCGGCGAGTGGTGTGCGATGACGTTGGCACCCTCGGCCCGCCAGCCGGCGGTGTCCGAGCTGGTCCGTTTCATCACCACGCCGAGGTGCATCCAGGCGATGATCCGCGGCAGCGGGGTCGGCGTGACGCGGTTCCGGCCGAAGGTGCACGTCACCTTGTGGAGTTAGCTATACGCTTTACCCCCATGAGCGTGTACAAGGTGATCGACATCATCGGGACCAGCCCCACGTCATGGGAGCAGGCCGCAACCGAGGCGGTACAGCGGGCGCGGGAGAGCGTCGACGACATCCGGGTGGCCCGGGTCATCGAGCAGGACCTCGCCGTGGACGCCACCGGCAAGATCACCTACCGCATCAAGCTCGAGGTCTCCTTCAAGATGAGGCCTGCCAAGCCGCAATAGACGAATCTGCCTCTAGGACGAACACCCTAGGGGCAGTTGGGAATCCGATTCAGAAGAAACATCTGGCCCAATCGGTTCAGCGGTGATAACGTCTGCCCCACGAGCGCGACTCGTGCGTTCGCGCGGGCTTTTGCCGGGTTGTTGGGAAGGACCGGGCCATGTCGTTCGTCGCTGCGTTTCCCGAAGCCATAGCCGAGACGGCAACGGACCTGGCCGGTATCGGGCGGGTGATCAATGCCGCCAACGCGGCCGCCGCGGAACGAACGACCGCGATCCTGGCTGCCGGCGGTGACGACGTGTCGGCGGCCATCGCGGCGGTGTTCGGCGCACATGGGCAGGGCTACCAAGCGATCAGCACCCGGGCATCGGCTTTCCACGCCCAGTTGATGCAGACCGTCGCCGCCGCCGCGGACTCCTATGCCGGCGCCGAGGCCACCAACGCCGAGCAGCTTCTGCTCGGCCTGATCAACGCGCCCACCCAGGCGCTGCTAGGCCGGCCGTTGATCGGCAACGGCGTCGACGGCGCCCCCGGAACGGGGCAGGCCGGCGGACCGGGCGGGCTGCTTTTCGGCAATGGCGGCAAGGGCGGCTCGGGCGGTCTGGCGAATCCCCGCGGCGGAAACGGCGGCGCGGCCGGGCTGTTCGGCGACGGCGGCGCGGGCGGAGTGGGTGCGCCCGGTGCGCCCGGCGGTAACGGCGGAGCCGGGGGCCTGCTGTTCGGTGCCGGCGGAGCAGGGGGCGCGGGCGGCAATGCCGTCGTCGCCGGCGGTAACGGCGGCAACGGCGGCGTGGGCGGCGCCGCCGGGCTGTTCGGTCAGGGCGGAGCCGGCGGCAACGGCGGGCTCGGCGCGGCCGGCGCCAACGCCGTCAACCCCACACCACTGCAGAACCAAGGTGCCCCGGCGGCCGCCGGCAGTGACGGCATCATCCAAAATCTCGGGTCTACCGGGGGCGCAGGTGGCCCCGGCGCCGGCGGCGTCAGCACCGCAGACACCGGTCAGGCCGGCGGCGCGGGCGGGAACGGGGCCAAGGCCGCCATCATCGGAGGCAATGGGGGGACAGGCGGAACCGGCGGCATCGGAGCTCCCGGTGGCACCGGCGGAGGCGGCGGAGACATCACCGGGTCGAATCCGGCGGCTGTCGCCGGGTCGGGTGGAACCGGTGGGGCCGGCGGCGCCGGTGCGTCCGGGGGTGCCGGCGGTCGCGGTGGCAACGGGATAGTCAGTCTCAACTCGCCTCTCGGCGCAGGCGGGACCGGCGGTACCGGAGGGACAGGTGGCATCGGTGCCGCCGGTGGACCCGGCGGCACCGGCGGCGGCGGTGCCAATGCGGGTGCCGGCGGCGCCGGCGGTACCGGAGGTGTCGGTGCCGCGGGCGGCCATGGAGGCGACGGTGGCGCCGGCGGAGCAGGAGGCCACGGTGGGCTCCTTTTCGGCAACGGCGGAGCAGGTGGCGCCGGGGGCCACGCTGCCCAAGGCGGCAATGGCGCTCAAGGCGGCCCTGGGGGCCAAGGGGGCGTTCCGGGCAGCAGCAGGATCGGCGGCATGGGCGGTAACGGCGGTAACGGCGGCGACGGTGGCGCCGGCGGAGACGGCGGAGACGGCGGAGACGGCGGCGCTGGTGGGGCCGGAGGACTGTTCGGCGGATCGGGGGCCGGCGGTGCGGCCGGCCTCGGCGCGACAGGCGGTTCAGGCGGCACTGGCGGAGCCGGCGGTGCCGGTGGCATCGCGAGCTCGATCGCCGGCCCTACTAACGGCGGCAATGGTGCTGCTGGCAACACCGGCACCGCAGGGAAAGCCGGCAGCGACGGCCTGCCTGGCTGAGAACCTACCAGGCGCGCGTCAGGTCACCGTGTTGGCGGACCCAGGCGCGCATGGCATGCCCGCTGCCACAACGGCATTGGTGCTGCGGGTGGAGCCGAACTGGGCGGTCGACACGATGACGGTCGCACCCGCGCGGGTGTGGTCGGTGATGCCCGGACCTTCCTGTCCGAACACCAACAGGCATTCCCGCGGTAGCAAGGTCTCTCCCAGCCGGGCCGCCCCGGCGACGTCGTCGACGGCAACCAACGCCAAACCGGCTGCGGCCGCGAACTGCATCAGTTCGGCGGTGCTGTCGTGTTGACACAACTCGTCGGCAGTGCGCACCACCGAGCCGTCGTTGGTGTCGTGCCCGAAGTTCTCGATCGCGCTGATTAGCGGGTGCCGGCGCGGGTCGATGTCGGCGATGATGGCGTTCCGGGTCCAGAACCGGTAGGCGTCGACGACATTGCGAGAATCACCGTCGTGCAACCGATCTGGGACGTGGCCCGGGTCGTCGGGCAACGCCCCGGGCCATGGGCGGACGCCCGTGGCCGGGCACCCCACTCGGTGACATCCGGGTGGCCGGGGTCATCGAGCAGGACCTCGCCGTGGACGCCACCGGCAAGATCACCTACCGGATCAAGCGGGAAGTCTCGTTCAAGATGAGGCCGGTTAAGTCTCAATAAAAGAACCTGCTTCTAGGACCAACGGCCTTGGCGCGGTTGGGAATCCGGTTCAGCCTGCAGCTCTGGCTCAATCGGTTCAGCGGTGATAACGTCTGCTCCGCGGGTGCGGCTCATGCATTCATTGTGCCGGTTAGCGGAAGGACCGGGCCATGTCGTTTATCACCGCAGTTCCCGAAGCTCTGGCCGCGACGGCGGCGGATCTGGCCGGCCTCGGATCAACAATCAATGCCGCCAACGCGGCTGCGGCGTCCCACACAACCACCGTCTTGGCCGCCGGCGCCGACGAAGTCTCGGCGGCGATCGCGGCGGTGTTCGGCGCGCATGCGCAGAGCTACCAAGCAATCAGTGGCCAGGCGTCGGCTTTCCACGCCCAGTTCATGCAGGCCTTGTCCGCAGCCGCAGACTCCTATGCCGGCGCCGAGGCCACCAACGCCGAGCAGGTTCTGCTCGGGCTGATCAACGCGCCCACTCAGACACTGCTAGGCCGCCCGCTGATCGGCAACGGCGCCGACGGCGCGCCCGGGACCGGGCAGAACGGCGGCTCCGGCGGGTTGTTGTTCGGCAACGGCGGCAACGGCGGCTCGGGAGGTCTGGCGAATCCCCGCGGCGGAAACGGCGGCGCGGCCGGGTTCTTCGGCGACGGCGGCGCGGGCGGAGTGGGTGCGCCCGGTGCGCCCGGCGGAAATGGCGGAGCCGGCGGCCTGCTGTTCGGTGCCGGCGGAGCAGGGGGCGCGGGGGGCAACGCCGTCGTCGCCGGCGGAAACGGCGGCAACGGCGGCGTGGGCGGCGCCGCCGGGCTGTTCGGTCAAGGCGGAGCCGGCGGCAACGGCGGCCTCGGCGCGGCCGGCGCCAACGCAGTCAACCCCACACCGCTGCAGAACCAAGGTGCTCCAGCGGGGGCGGGCACTCCTGGTGCATCCGGCGGGAACGTCGGTGGCCCGGGTGAACCGGGCGCCAACGGCGTCAGCAGTTCCACTGTGGGTCAGGCCGGTGGTGTCGGCGGCGACGGCGGCAACGCCACGGTCACCGGTGGCAACGGTGGCACTGGTGGTGTCGGGGGCTTCGGCGCGCCGGGCGGCGCGGGAGGCGACGGCGGTCAGGGCAGTAATTCGTTGGGCCGCGGTGGAACCGGCGGCACCGGAGGTGCCGGCGGTGCGGGCGCTCCCGGTGGTGACGGCGGCACCGGCGGCCTGGGCGGCACGAACCCAAACCCTGGTTTCGGCGGCACGGGCGGCACCGGCGGAGAAGGCGGCACCGGAGCCGCAGGCGGCAACGGTGGCACTGGAGGTGCCGGCTTCGCGGGCGGCGGTGCCGGCGGAACCGGCGGCTCGGGCGGAGTGGGTGCCGCGGGCGGCTCCGGAGGCACTGGCGGCTCGGGCGGTGCAGGTGGTCGCGGCGGGCTGATCTTCGGCAACGGCGGAGCCGGCGGCCTCGGTGGCAACGCGGGTGTGGGTGGCGCCGGTGATCATGGCGGTCACGGCGGAAACGGCGGCGCCGGCGGCAACAACGGCATCGCGGTCGGCACCGGAGGGAACGGCGGTACCGGAGGCGATGGAGGCGACGGCGGCAACGGCGGTAACGGCGGCAACGGCGGAGCCGGTGGCGCCGGGGGCCTGTTCGGCAGCTCGGGTGCCGCGGGCGCCGGCGGTTCCGGTGCGGTCGGCGGTGCCGGCGGCAGCCCCGGTCTGGGCGGCAGCGGCGGGGACGGCGTTGTCGACGGCGTCGCCGGTGGCCTCGGGCAGCCCGGAGTTGCCGGGAAGGCCGGCAGCGACGGCCTGCCCGGCTGAGGGGTTCACCAGGCGCTCGTGAGGTCGCCGTGCTGCCGGATCCACGCATGCATCGCGATGCCTGCTGCCACACCGGCATTGATGCTGCGCGTCGAGCCGAACTGGGCGATCGACACGGTGACCATCGCACCCGCGCGGGTGTCGTCGGTGATGCCCGGTCCTTCCTGTCCGAACACCAACAGGCAGTCGCGCGGCAGCGGGGTCTCTTCCAGCCGGGCCGCGCCGGGAACGTTGTCGACGGCGATCACCTCCAGACCGGCTCGCGCCGCGAACTCCATCAGTTCGGCCGTGCTGTCGTGATGACACAACCGCTGGTAACGGTCGGTCACCATGGCGCCGCGGCGGTTCCACCGCCGCCGTCCGACGATATGGACGGTGTCCACCGCGAACGCGTTGGCGGTGCGTACCACCGAGCCGATGTTGGCGTCGTGCCCGAAGTTCTCGATCGCCACATGGAGCGGCTGACGTCGCTTATCTATGTCGGCGATGATGGCCTCCCGGGTCCAGTACCGGTAGGCATCGACGACGTTGCGAGTATCCCCGTCGCGCAACAGATCTGGGTCATAGCGGGGATCGTCGGGCAATGCGCCCGCCCACGGTCCGACGCCGGTGGCCGGGGCACCCCACTCGGTCGGCCCGGGCTCGAGCCCGCTCACTTGGCGGTCCACACCCCGGCGTGGGTGCCTTCGATCGATACCGTCGCGTACAACAGGGCCTGGCTGATCTCACCCGACGTGCACAGCGACGCATTGACCTGGATCGAATCCCGCGATGCGTCGGGCAGGATCAGCACCGACGACCCATAGGCCGCACAGGCCGGGTTCAGTCCGCGGGCCGGCAAACTCGGCGCGACCACCAACATCAGCGGTCCACCGCGGCGTGCGGAATCGTCGCGGTACTGGGCCCCGATGGCCCCCGCTTCCAGGTTCAGCAACATGTAGCCGTTGCCCTTAAACGCCGTCGGGTCACTCAACTGCGCCTTGCTTATCGGTAGGCCGTCGGCGCGCCATCCCGAAGCGTTGGTGGACTTCACCACCAATCCGGTGTCGTTGACATTGGTGGGCGGCAGCCCGACCGGAAAGGCCGCAGCGTAAGCGGCCGAGGTACCGGCGATCCGCTCGTGCGGCGAATAAGCGTAGACGCCCCGCACCGCACTGCGTTCCTTCAGCGGGCCGAGGCAGACGGTGCCGGTGAGCCGGTCCGGGGGCGCCTTCAGCGGTGAAACGTCCGGCATCTTCGTCGTCGCGTCGTCACAGCTGCCCAGCGCGTTGGCTTCCATCGGATGCGACAGCGCGCCGTAGAGGCCGAAGCGAACATCTTCGGCCTTGGCGTGTGGCCCTTTCGGATCCGTCGGCGAGGCGTCGACGTCGATGAGCACGAAGTCCTGCCCCCACCGCAGATTCGACACCGAGATGTTCCAGCCCAGTACGGCCAGCGATTCACCGATCCGGGCGCTCGGGGCTCCAAAGATCCGGCCGGACCGCTCCGAACCCGAGCAGCCCGCCAGAGCGCACACGACCAGTACGGCCATCAGTGCACCCCGAACGCGCACGCGGCCTAGCCCAGCCCCAGATCGGCGAGGCCCAGCACGCTGCGGTAGGGGACACCCTCGGCTTCGATCGCCTCGGCGGCGCCGGTAGCGCGGTCCACCACGGTCGCCACCCCGATCACCTCCCCGCCGGCTTCGCGGACGGCATGCACCGCCGTCAGCGCGGAGCCACCGGTGGTGCTGGTGTCCTCGACCACCAGCACGCGCTGGCCGGAAACCTCGGTTCCTTCGATAAGTCGTTGCATCCCATGGGTTTTCACTGACTTGCGGACAACGAACGCGTCGATTGGTCGGCCAGGCGCATGCATGATGGCGGTGGCCACCGGGTCAGCGCCCAACGTCAGGCCGCCGACCAGCGCGTAGTCCCAGTCCTGCGTGACCTCCCGCATCAGCCGGCCGATCAGCGCCGACGCCCGATGGTGCAGGGTGGCGCGGCGCAGGTCGACGTAGTAGTCGGCCTCTTTGCCGGAGGACAGGGTGACCCGCCCATGCACCACCGACAGTTGACGCACGAGCTCGGCCAGTTCGGTCTTGGCCTCCGGATCAGGTCCGGCCACGACCGCCGCCGAAACGTTTGGTGAACATCATCGCCAGCCTGCGCGGCATGGCCCGCCCCGTGGCGACCAGGAACTTGTACTGCGCGCCGGGGACGATGACGACTTTGCCGCCGGCGATGTCGGCGAGGCTTTCCCGGACGACGTCGTCGACCTCAAGCCACATGAACGACGGCACCGAAGCCATGTCCAATCCGGCACGACTGTGAAACTCGGTGTGCACGTAGCCCGGACACACCGCATGCACGCCAACGCCCATGCCCTGCAAGCTGTTTGCGAGGCCTTCGCTGAAGGAGATCACCCACGCTTTGGACGCCGAGTAGGTTGATCCCCGACCGGGCAGCAGGCCGGCGACGCTGGCGATGTTGATGACCGTGCCGGTACCCGCGTCCATCATGGCCGGCAGCGCGGCGCGCGTCAGGTGCATCACCGCGGCCACGTTGACGTCGAGTTGCCTCTGCAGGTCCGCCGGATCGGTCGCCCAGAATTCGCCGGACATGCCGAAGCCGGCGTTGTTGACCAGCACCCGCACTCCGTCGGCAAGCCGGTCGGCCACCTTGTCCCGGTCGCCGGCCCGCGCCAGGTCCGCGGGCAGGATCTCGATGCTGCCGGCCTCGGACTCGAGTTCGCCGGCCAGTTGCTCGAGGCGTTGCGCGTCGCGGGCAACCAGGACCAGGTCGTAACCATCCCGGGCATAGCGGCGCGCGTAGCCGGCACCAATGCCGGAGGTCGGCCCAGTAATCAGCGCAACAGGTCGAGGCATGTGCTCTCAGTGCTGGTAGTTGCTGGCCTGCTGGCCGTTGCGTCCGGTCCGCGGCGGACGGGGAGTGCCCTCAGATCGGCTCTCCTCACGGGCAACGGGCTCGGCTGCTCGGCGAGCCGGATCGGGCATCACCCCGGCGATCGGGTCCGCCTGAGCGCGACGCTGGGGCAACTCGGCGCGGGCGGCCGGGGCCAGCGGACGGCCCGGCGCCGCGTTGCGGCGTCCTTCGGGCTCGCCCTCCTCCTGCGGGGCTTCGGCAGGCAGCGGTGGCAACACCCGCAGTAGGTCGTTGAATTGGCGCACCGTGCGCAGACCTTCGTCCCACTGCGCGCGCGTGCTGGCAATGGGCATGGCGACCAGAGTCCAGTTCTGCTCGTTCCACATGATCTCGGCGCAGTCCGGTGCGGTGTGCGCGAAAGTGACCATGCGCCGGTCGCACGCCCGACGGGCCGCGTCGAGGTTGGTGGAGTACACCATGCGCGGGCCGATCGCACCGAGCAGCCAGATGTCGCTCTCCCGCGGTTCCTTCAGCCCCTTGAGCCGCAGATCGACGACGACGTTCGTGCCCACCTTGCGATGCAGCGCGATCACCGTGGCGACTTCCTCGAGGTCGAAGATGTAGACCGCCTCGCCGCGGATCTGGCCGAGAACCACATCCTGAGCCGAGACATCGCCGACCGTCGACATCACACCGCGCTTCCAGCGGTACAGGATGTCGGCGGATTCGCGTTCGTAGTCGAATCCGTGCGAACGCGCCCACGACCTGCGGCGTCGGCTGCGCCCACGACGTCGATCGATGTCGACGTACAACAAAACCGCCGCACCGACGAAGCACAGTGCGGAAAGCGTGAACCAGAGCGGGACCATCCCCAACAGAGTATCTGCTTGGTCAGCCGAACAGAGAATCCGAGCAGGTCACAACCGAATCACAGGACGTAACACACCGGCGAGCCAGCGGACACCACTCGCGCCGCCCCGCGTGAGCAGAAGCGCGATGAGAAGTGCTTGTCGAGCATCACAAGGCGGTCCATTGTGCGTCGCGATGCCTGGCGCCCAGTGAGCTGTCGGTGATCCGAAGTCGCACAGGTGCCCGATGGCGCCTGAAACGCTTCGAAGCAACATCTGCAGACGGCGGCTGGCGAGCCTCCGCGCCGGCGAACTCAATTGCGACCTTGCAGCCTATGGTGCGTCCCCGTGATCGATGGTCCGTCCCCGTAATCCAGCTGTGATTGTTCGGAAATAGCCGTGGGTATCGGCTCTGGGCGGCTGCATTAAGGCGCTCGGCTCGCGAGCCTGGGTCCGGAATAGAGCAAATTCGACGCGGCATTCTCGGGAGGGAGTACTACGACAGCGAACGAAACCGCTGCTCACACCGCCGTACGCCGGGTGAGCCAAGCGCAGTATTCATACACCACAAGTACTTCCCCTTGGCGCGGGTCTTAGTACTCTTCTGGCGAAGACCTCCACGAATTCCCCTTTAAAGCCCATTCAAGAGGAGTTCACATGTCACTAGTGGCGTTACCAAAGGCACTCGCTTCCGCTGCAGGTGATCTGGCCGTCGTGCGTTCGTCGACAGTGGCAGCGAGTACCGCCGCGGCGACACGCACCACCGGTGTGGTCGTGGCGGCCGGTATCGAGATATCCGTGGCGATCGCGACGTTGTTTCGGCAAGGGCGCCAGCACCGGCGGCGTCGGCGGCCAGGGAGGCGTCGGCAGTAACGGCGGCACTGGTACCAACTTCGTGGCAGGCGGCACCGGTGGCGACGGCGGCGACGGCGGCGACGGACTAGGCCGGCTTGGCCAGAACGGCGGCCCGCCGAAGGACGGCCAACCGGCAATGGCAAAAACGGCGGCGAAGGCGGCGCCGGTGGCACCGGCGGAAAAGGGGGCGGCCAGCCCTAATGCATGACCTCTATGAGTGCAATCTCAATGCACTTTGCAGAGATGCGTCTACTCGCTACTGATTACGGATCTTGCACCAAAGCCACCTCACCTCGGTGAGTCTGGCTCGAATTGAGGGAGACTCGATGCGTCTAATGGCGGTACCTGAGGCACTGGCCACGGCGGCTGGCGACTTAGCCAAGATTCGCACGACTGTTGTTGCGGCCAGTGCAACCGCATCAATACCGACCACTGAACTCGTCAGTGCGGCCGGTGACGAAGTGTCGGCGGCAATCACCGCCGTGTTCAGCGACTACGGTCGACAGTTTCACGCGCTAACTACGCAGGCCACGACATTTCACGAGCAGTTCGCACGCACACTTGTTGGTGCGGGGCAGGCGTATGCCACGGCTGAAGTGGCCAACGCCTCCCCGCTTCAGCTGATCGAACAGCAGGTTTTGGGGGCGATCAACGCCCCAACCCAGCTGCTCGTTGGGCGCGGACTCATCGGCAACGGCGCCGACGGCACCGCGGCAAACCCTAACGGTGGTGCTGGTGGCTTGCTGTGGGGCGACGGCGGTAACGGTTACTCCTCGACCACCGAAGCGGTCGCGGGGGGTGCGGGCGGTGCGGCAGGGCTCATCGGCCATGGCGGCGCCGGCGGAATCGGGGGCCCTGGGGCGGCCGGCGGGCCGGGCGGTAACGGCGGCTGGCTGTATGGCAACGGCGGCAACGGGGGCCCTGGTGGCGCTGGCACCGCGTCTGGCATGGTCGGCGGCAACGGCGGCAACGGCGGCGCTGCCGGACTGATCGGGAGGGGCGGAGGCGGTGGGGCTGGGGGTGCAGGCGCGCCCGGCATGCCCGGTACGCCGGGTAACTATGCGATCACCTCATCAGGCGACACCGGCGGCATCGGTGCCGGCGGTGGAAACGGTGGGATCGGTGGGGCCGGTGGAAGGTTGTACGGATTCGGTGGAGCCGGCGGCATAGGCGGGGAGGGCGGAGCGGGCGGCGTAGGCGGGTCAGGCAGCGACGGTTTTTCACCAAATCCCTTCTACGCGCCCGGTTCGGGCGGGACGGACGGCGGCAACGGCGGCGACGGCGGGGCTGGTGGCCAAGGCGGTGCTGGCGGTGCTGGCGGAGCGGCTGGATTGCTCGGGGCGCCCGGCGTGCAAGGCGCCGGCGGCTCCGGGGGGACTGGCGGGGCCGGAGGCGCCGCAGGAAACGGCGGTGCCGGAGCCAGCGGCTCACCGACCTTCGGCAGCGGCAGCGGCGGGCCCGGTGGGGCTGGTGGCGACCCCGGGGTCGGTGGTCGAGGCGGCGAAGGCGGCGCTGGCTCCGTTCGGGGAGCTACCGGCGCCGACGGCTATTCGCCCACCAGCGGCGGCGACGGGGGCCGAGGCGGCGACGGCGTCGCGGCCATCACCCCTGGCGGCAACGGCGGCAACGGAGGCCGCGGCGGTGATGGCGGCCGATATGGCAATGGCGGGGCCGGCGGCGACGGCGCCGCGGCCGTCACCCCAGGCGGCCACGGCGGCGACGGTGGGCGCGGCGGCGACGGCGGCCATTATGGCAACGGCGGAGCCGGCGGCAACGGCGGTAACGGCGGCAACGGCACCGCCGGTGAAACCCCCTCGACCCTGGGCGCTGACGGCACGAACGGAACCGCGGGAGGCAAGGGCGGCGACGGCGGCGACGGCGGCCAAGCCGGCATCGAGGGCACTAGCGGCGGTCAGGGGGGCAAGGGCGGCGACGGCGGAGATGGCGGGAGCGGCGGCACCGGCGCAGACGGGTCATTGATCAGCGAGAACGGCAAACTCGGGAGCGGCGGCAACGGTGGAAGCGGCGGAAACGCCGGCGACGGTGGCGCCGGCGGCGCCGGGGGTGGTGCCACACACGGGACTGGCGGCGGGGGCGGCGCCGGCGGCAGTGCAGGCAAAGCTGGCGATGGTGGCACGGGCGGCGATGGTGCCGCCGTGCCCGGTGAAACTGCGACCGGCGGAAACGGCGGCAACGGCGGCACGGGCGGCGACTCAGGAGTGGGCGGGCGCGGCGGCAGGGGCGGCAGCGGCACAGAGATCGGCAAGAGCGGCCCGGACGGTACATCTGCTACCGCCGGCCGTGGCGGAGACGGCGGCAACGGAGGGTTCCTTGGTAGATCTCTCAGAGGGCAAGCCGGCGGCCAGGGCGGGCAGGGCGGCGACGGTGGCCGAGGCGGCATCTCGGCTACTGGCGGTGCCGGCGGCAACGGTGGCAACGGTGGCGGTGCTGGCGGTCCCACGGTCGTCGAGGGCAACGGCGGCAACGGCGGCAGCGGCGGCAGCGGCGGCGACGGCCGCACAGGCGGCGCAGGCGGCAACGGCGGTGACGGCGGCAGTAGCAACGGCTCTACTGGCCCGACGTTGTTCATAGGCGGAGGCGGAGGCGATGGCGGCGATGGCGGCACCGGCAGCAACGGAGGGGGTGGCGACGGCGGCAACGGCGGGAAAGCCGGCTCGAGCAATTCCTACAGCTTCAAGGGCCGTTCCGGCGGCGCAGGTGGCGATGGAGGAAACGGCACCAACGGAGCGGGTGGCCACGGCGGCAACGGCGGTGATGGCGGCCTTAGTACTAACGGTCCAGCATCCGACGGCGGCGCAGGCGGCAACGGCGGCGCCGGTGACAACGGCGGAAACGGCGGCGCGGGCGGCGACGGCGGCCGAATTGGCGGGGGTTCGCGTACCGCAGTGCCCGGCGGTAACGGCGGCCACGGCGGCGACGGCGGCCTGGGTAAGGGAGCCACAACCGGCGGCCTTGGAGGACACGGCGGGAACGGCGGCACTGGAAGCTCCGAGAACCAGAACATTGTGGGCGGGCGGGGCGGCGACGGCGGCACGGGTGGTGACGGCGGAGACTCCGAGTTCGGCGCCGGCGGCGTGGGCGGCGCCGGCGGCACCGGCGGCAACGGCGGCAGCGGGAGAAACCTGCCCGGCCAGCTTGGCTCATTAGGCGGTCCGGCGGGACAGCCCATGGGCTTCATTGGCGGCACTGGCGGTACTGCCGGCACCGGCGGAAAAGGAGGCGGTACCTGATCGGACCCTTCGCCCTGCTGCAACCACTCGCTTGGCGCCCAACATGACGCGGTACTGTTCGGACCCAACATCGCGGGCGGATACCGCGGACTGAACCCACCACCGGGCGCCAACGCCAATGTCGCCTTGCAGTACGTACAAACCACACAACTGTCGGGTGATATGCACCGCGCAATTCCAAGGTAATTTTGTTGAGAAAAGGCCGTACGAGGCTAGCGAGATCCCGTTAGCCTCAAGCGGTCGGTTCCATCCATTTCCGGCAATTCCGGTAGTCATCCCAACGCGGTGCCAGCGGTACGCATACACCGGAGAAAAAGTGTTCCGGCCATCCCGTGAACGGCCGGAGCTAAACCACCACAGGTGATCGGAAAGGATTCCTGCGTGTCCGATTTTGGTGAGTCGCTGCACATCGACGTCCCCGTCGAACTCGACGAGGTGAAGGTTGTCTTCAGCGTTGCGTCCCTGACGTTTGAAGGCGACATGCCCGCGGTGATGTTTCACGCCGGCATCGTCGTCGCCGACGCCGTGGCCTGGAACGTGCAATCGGACGTCGTGGTCGTCTTCCACACCAATGCCGGGCACGTGACCCTCGACGACCAGACTTACAACTCGAACCGGCACGTCGCCACCGGAAATCCCTACAAACAGGTGATCACCGACCTGATCGCCAAGGGCGCGCGATTCGAGCTGTGCGGCGCCACCGCCAGAGCGATGGGCTGGGGCAATGCCGACCTAATCCCGGGCATCAGAATCAACCGCAATGCCATGGCGCGACTGACCCAGTTGGTGCAGCAGGGGTTTGTGAAAATCTCGGAGGCGTGACGTACCAGGACTACCGGCTGATCCGAGTCGGCCGTGCGGACGGGATCTGCCGGGCCACCATCGATCATCCGCCGATCAACCTGCTGGATAGTCCGCTGCTCACCGAATCGACCGGCTGCTCACCTGCTGGTAGTCAGGTCCCGGGCGCTCGAGGTGATCCTGGGCGGCGCCGACATCGACGCCGAAACCGCCGAGGCCTGGGGATACATCAACCGGGCCGTGCCGCCCGAGCAGCTACACACGTTCGTCGCCAGGCTCGCTCGACGCATCGCGTCGAGCCCGCAACCTGCCATCGCCGCAACAAACGTGCCATCCACGCGGCGACCGGGCGATCTGACCGCCGGCCTGCGCATCCAAGATCAGCTGCTGCGCGAAACAGTCGCACGACCGGCCGCGCGCAAACAGCTGCGGCCGATCATCGACGCAGGGGCGCAGACGCGGGAGTTCGAGCTGGGCTCCGGGCCCTGATCAGCGCGTTCAACTAGTTTTCAAGGTCTGTCAACGCTCCGGCGAGACAGTCCGGACATGTCTTTCGTGGTCACGGAACCGGACCTCATCACGGTGGCGATGACCGATCTAGGCCAACATCAATTTGGCGGTCAGGTCGACCAGCTTTGCCGTCTCAGCCGCGACGACCCGGCTGGCAGCCGCCGGCGTCGATCAGGTATCCGCTGCGCTGGCGGTGATGTTCGGCAATCACGGCCTCGATTATCAGAACGTCGCGGCCGCGGCGGCCGGTTTTCACGATCGGTTCGTCCAGGGTCTGGCTGTCGACGCAAACGTTAATGGCGCCGCAGAATCGATCAACACGTGGACCGTCGCTCTGTTCGAATGACCGCTGGTGGGAAACGGCGCCGACGCGGCGGGCACCCGCCCGAGCAGGCCAACTGAAATGGCATTTCGGTTGACGCATTCGTCATCCTTAAACCGCGAAATACCAGTAGCGTCTCACCTGCGAGCCACTGCCAATTTCGGCTGGTGGCGCCAGTTTCCGAAGGGGATTTTATGTCCTTGCAGGTATTACCAGAGGCTTTCCCGTGGGCTGCCGGTGATCTGGCCGCAATCCGTCTGGCGCTGGTACGGGCGGGGACAGCCGCGGCGGCCCCGACCAGCGCAGTGGTCGCGGCCGCGGGTGACGAAGTGTCTGGCGCAATCGCCACGTTGTTCGGCGAATACGGCCGCCAGTATCAGGCGATTGCCGCGCAGGCAGCCGTCTTCCACGACGATTTCGTCCACACATTGACTGGGGCCGGCCTGGCGTATGCCGGCGCCGAAGCAGCCAACGCTTCGCCGCTGCAGCTCGTCGAGCAAGTGATCAACGCGCCGACTCAGGTGCTCCTCGGGCGCCCCCTCGTCGGCAACGGCGCCAACGGGACCGCAACAAGCCCCAGCGGAGGAGCCGGGGGCCTGTTGTGGGGCAACGGCGGCAACGGTTACTCGCAGACCGCGGCGGGTGCGGCCGGCGGCGCCGGCGGCGCCGCGGGACTGATCGGCAACGGCGGAATTGGCGGAACCGGTGGCGCCGGAGCGGTCGGCGGCAGCGGTGGCGCCGGCGGCTGGCTATACGGCAACGGCGGTGGCGGCGGCGCAGGGGGCGCTGCCGCAGTGCCCGGCGGCCACGGCGGCGACGGGGGCGCAGGGGGCGCGGCCCGGCTGTTCGGTGCCGGTGGCGTCGGCGGAGCCGGCGGGATGGGTGCGGCCGGCGGTGCGGGTGCTGCGGGCACAGCGGCCGCGCCGGACGGCGGCATCGGCGGCGCGGGCGGCGCAGGCGGCAACGGCGGTGCCGGTGGCAGCGCCGGATTGTTCGGTACCGGTGGTGTGGGCGGCGCCGGTGGCGCGGGTGCAACGGGGGGAGCCGGCGGGCTCGGCGATGACGGAGCCGCGGGCGCCACGCGTGGCGCCGACGGTTCCAACGCCGGCAACGGCGGAGCCGGCGGGATGGGGGGCAACGGCGGTGCGGGCGGAGCCGGTGGCACGAACGCATTCGGGCAGACGGCCGCCCAGGGTGTCGGTGGTGCCGGCGGCAACGGGGGCGACGGCGGTGCGCCGGGTAACGGCGGTGCCGGGGCCACCGGCACGTCCAGCGTCAACTTCGGCGTCGGCGGCCGTGGCGGCGACGGCGGCGACCCGGGCCTGGGGGGACAAGGCGGCACCGGCGGAGCCGGATTCGTCACCGGTGCCCGCGGCACGGCCGGCCTCGACCCGGTTACCGGTGGTGATGGCGGGGTCGGAGGTACCGGCGCCGACGGCACCACGCCGGGCGCTAGCGGTGCCGCCGGTGGGCGCGGCGGGGACGGTGGACGTTATGGCAACGGCGGGGCCGGCGGTATCGGTGGCAACGGGGCAACCGGCGCGTCCGGCAGCACCGGGCCGACCGGCAACGGCAGTAATGGCGGTGGGGGTGGCGACGGAGGCTGGGGCGGCAGCGGCGGCAATGGCGGCAGCGCAGGTGGATCCGGTGGCGTTGGCGGCGCCGGAGGTAATGCCGGCGCCGGCGGCGTGGGCGGTAACGGTGTGGCCGGTGTCGCCGGTGCTATCGCCGGCGCCAATGGCAGCAACGGCGGCAACGCAGGAAGTGGCGGCAACGGCGGCCATGGCGGGGACGGCGGCGCAGGTGGCACCGGCACCAACGGTCAGGCGGCCAGCGGCGTCGGCGGTGCGGGCGGCAACGGCGGCAACGCAGGCGTCCCGGGCGACGGCGGCAACGGTGCGGCGGGTAGTACCGGACTTCTCGGAAACCCCGTCGGGGGCACGGGCGGCAACGGCGGCAACGGCGGCAACTCCGGCGTGGGCGGAGTCGGCGGGACAGGTGGCAGTGGAGCCGGCGGCAAGGCAGCGATCGGTCTCAACGGGGTGGCGATCACTGCCGGTCGCGGCGGCGACGGCGGCGCTGGCGGCAGCTACGAGCCCAACTTTGGCACCGGCGGTCACGGCGGCAATGGGGGCAACGGCGGCGACGGTGGCAGCGCGGCAGCCGGCGGGGCCGGCGGCAACGGAGGCGACGGCGGCGGGGAGTCGAAGCCCACCGGCACGGGAGGCGACGGTGGTTCCGGCGGCACGGGAGGCAACGGCATCGTCGGCGGCAACGGCGGGGCCGGAGGCGCCGGTGCCAGCAAGGGAGGGGCGAATTTTCAGGGCGGCCAGGGCGGCGGGGGCGGTGACGGCGGCAACGGCACGGCCGGCCAGGGCGGCAGAGGCGGCGACGGCGGAGACGGCGGAGGCTCAGCAAGGGGTAGTGCGGGCACTGGCGGGCGGGGTGGCAACGGCGGCTCCGGCAATGGCGGCGACGGCGGCGACGGCGGCGACGGCGGCGCGGGCGGCCTGGGTGGCCGTTCGACCGATAAGGCCGGCAGCGGCGGCGCGGGTGGCAACGGCGGCGCCGCCACCAAGGGAGTGGGCGGTGACGGCGGGCGCGGTGGGGACGGCGGTGATTCGGTCGGCTTGGTCAGCAGCGGTACCGGTGGCAACGGAGGACTTGGGGGCGCCGGCGACGGCGGCGGAAATGGTGGGGCGGGCGGCAACGGCGGGGGCGCAGGAGATGCGCTTATCTCCGGTGGGGCGGGCGGCACCGGCGGCGGCGGCGGGTTCGGCAACGGGTTTACCTCCGGCGGGAACGGTGGCCAAGGCGGCATCGGGGGCCACGGCGCTCCTGGGTCCCAAACCGTCTCTGGCGGCACCGGCGGCAAGGGGGGCAACGGTGGCACCGGCGGCATCTCGGAGTTCGGTACCGGCGGCACCGGCGGCGACGGAGGATTCGGCGGCGAGGGCGGACCCGGACTGGGCCAGCCCGGACAGCTCGGCGGCACACCCACCAACGGCAAAGACGCCATCGGCAAGAATGGCGGCGTCGCCGGCGTCGGCGGCGCCGGCGGTAAGGGCGGCGGTCAACCCTGATGGAGGAATAGCTGCATGTCGGAGGAAAACGCGCTGCGCATAGACGTTCCGGTCGAACTCAGCGAGGTCAAGGTCGCGTTCAGCGTCGCGTCGCTGACGTTCGAAGGCGACATGCCTGCCGTGATGTTCCACGCCGGCATCGTCCTTTCCGATGCCACGGCCTGGAAGGTGCACCCGGACGTGGTGGTGGTGTTCCACACGAATGCAGGCCACGTCACTTTGGACGACCAGACGTACAACGCGAATCGGCACGTCACGACCGGCAATCCCTACAAACGGGTGATCACCGACCTGATCGCCAAGGGCGCGCGACTCGAGCTGTGCGGCGCCACCGCCAAGGCCATGGGTTGGGGCAAAGCCGATCTGATCCCCGGCATCAACGTCAACCGGAACGCGATGGCGAGGCTCACCCAGTTGGTGCAGCAGGGATTTGTGAAAATCTCGGAGGCGTGACGTACCAGGACTACGAATTACTCCGCGTCGCCGGCGCGGACGGGATCTGCCGGGCAACGATCGATCATCCGCCGATCAACCTGCTGGACATCCCGCTGCTCACCGAAATCGACCGGCTGCTCACGCTAGTCGCCGACGACGATACGGTGCGGGTGCTGATCGTTGACTCCGCGGACCCGGAGATCTTCATCGCCCACGCCGACGTCGCACTGGTCAGTGAACTGCCCGCAGACGACGTCGCACTGCATCACGAGCTGTCGTTCTTCCACGACATCACCGAGCGGGTGCGCACCCTGCCGAAGGCCACCATCGCGGTCATCGAGGGCGTGTGCCGCGGCGGCGGCGGCGAATTCGCGATGGCCTTCGACATGCGCTACGCCGCCATGGGCGCCACGGTTCTCGGGCATCCGGAGGTGTCGCTAGGGATCATTCCCGGGGGCGGCGCGACGCAACGCCTCCCCCGGCTGGTCGGCCGCCCCCGGGCGCTCGAGGTGATCCTGGGCGGCATGGACGTCGACGCCGAAACCGCCGCGGACTGGGGATACATCAACCGGGCGCTACCGCCCGACCAGCTGCGCCCCTTCGTCGACCGGCTCGCGCGACGCATTGCGTCGAGTCCGCAGACGGCGATAACCGCAGCCAAACGGGCGGTAGAGGCGGCGACAGGCGACCTGACGGCAGGCTTGCGAATCGAAGATCAGCTGCTGCGGGAAACCGTCGCTCAGCCCGACGCCCGCGCCCTGCTCAAAGCGGTAGTCGAGGCCGGCGCCCAGACTCGAGAGTTCGAGCTGGGCGCCACGCCGAAACCGCCTGCCTCTTAGCCGAGGATCAGCGAGTCGCCATCCGGGCTGACGTTGACGGGCACTACGTCGCCGTCGTGCACCTCGCCGGCCAGCAACATCTTGGCCAGCTGGTCGCCGATCGCCTGCTGCACCAACCGGCGCAACGGCCGGGCGCCGTAGACCGGGTCGAAGCCCCGCTGCGCCAGCCACTGCTTGGCCGGCAGGGACACCTCGAGCTGGAGTCGCCGCTGCGCCAGCCGCTTGTCCAGCTGGGCCAGCTGGATGTCGACGATCTGCACCAGTTCGCCGGGCTCGAGACCGTGGAAGATGATCACGTCGTCGAGCCGGTTGATGAACTCCGGCTTGAATGCCGTCCGGACGGCGGCCAGCACCTGCTCCTCACTGCCGCCCGAGCCCAGGTTGGAGGTCAGGATCAGGATGGTGTTGCGGAAGTCGACCGTACGGCCCTGACCGTCGGTGAGCCGGCCCTCGTCGAGGACCTGCAACAGCACGTCGAACACGTCCGGATGGGCCTTCTCGATCTCGTCGAACAAGATCACCGTGTACGGGCGACGCCGCACCGCCTCGGTCAACTGACCGCCCTGGTCGTAGCCGATGTAGCCGGGAGGCGCGCCGACCAGCCGGGCCACCGAGTGCTTCTCGCCGTACTCGCTCATGTCGATGCGGACCATTGCGCGGTCGTCGTCGAACAGGAAGTCCGCCAACGCCTTGGCCAGCTCCGTCTTACCCACCCCGGTGGGGCCGAGGAACATGAACGATCCGGTCGGCCGGTTCGGGTCGGCGACCCCGGCCCGGGAGCGGCGCACCGCGTCGGAGACGGCCTGCACGGCCTTCTTCTGCCCGACGACGCGCTTGCCCAGCTCGTCCTCCATGCGCAACAGCTTGGCCGTCTCGCCTTCGAGCAGCCGGCCGGCCGGGATGCCCGTCCACGCAGACACCACGTCGGCGATGTCGTCGGGACCGACCTCCTCCTTGAGCATCACGTTCTCGCGAGCCTCGGCCTGCGGAACCGCCGCATCGAGCTTCTTCTCGACCTCCGGGATGCGGCCGTACCGCAGCTCGGCGGCCTTGGCCAGGTCACCGTCGCGTTCGGCGCGCTCGGACTCCCCGCGCAGCTCTTCGAGCTGTTCCTTGAGCTCACGGACGATGTCGATGGCGTTCTTCTCGTTCTGCCACCTGGTCGTCAGCTCGGCCAGCTCTTCCTTCTTGTCGGCCAGCTCGGCGCGCAGCTTCTCCAGCCGCTCCTTGGAGGCGGCATCCTCTTCCTTCGCGAGCGCCATCTCCTCGATCTCCAACCGGCGCACCAGGCGCTCGACCTCGTCGATCTCGACCGGACGCGAGTCGATCTCCATCCGCAACCGGCTGGCGGACTCGTCGACCAGGTCGATGGCCTTGTCCGGCAGGAAGCGGGCGGTGATGTAGCGGTCGCTCAACGTCGCCGCGGCCACCAGCGCCGAGTCGGTGATGCGCACACCGTGGTGCACCTCGTAGCGGTCCTTCAGGCCGCGCAGGATGCCGACGGTGTCCTCCACCGACGGTTCGCCAACGAACACCTGCTGGAAGCGCCGCTCCAACGCGGCGTCCTTCTCGATGTACTTGCGGTACTCGTCGAGCGTGGTGGCGCCTACCAGGCGCAGCTCGCCGCGAGCCAGCATCGGCTTGATCATGTTGCCCGCGTCCATCGCCGATTCGCCGGTCGCGCCGGCGCCCACGATGGTGTGCAGCTCGTCGATGAACGTGATGATCTGACCGGCCGAGTTCTTGATGTCGTCGAGCACGGCCTTGAGCCGTTCCTCGAACTCGCCGCGGTACTTGGCGCCCGCGACCATCGAACCCAGGTCCAGCGAGATGACGGTCTTGTCGCGCAGGCTTTCCGGCACGTCACCGGCCACGATGCGTTGAGCCAGTCCCTCCACGATCGCGGTCTTGCCGACGCCGGGCTCACCGATGAGCACCGGGTTGTTCTTGGTGCGCCGGGACAGCACCTGAACCACCCGGCGGATCTCGTTGTCTCGCCCGATGACCGGGTCGAGCTTGCCTTCCTTGGCACGCGCGGTCAGGTCGGTGGAGTACTTTTCCAGCGCCTGGTAGGTGGCTTCCGGGTCGGCGCTGGTCACCCGTGCGCTGCCGCGCACCTTGACGAAAGCCTCCCGCAGTGCCTGTGGGGACGCGCCGTGACCGGTCAGTACCTTGGCGACCTCGGAATCACCTGTGGCCAGCCCGACCAGCAGATGCTCGGTGGAGACGAACTCGTCGTCCATCTCGGTGGCCAGTTGCTGGGCGGCGGTGATCGCGGCCAGGGACTCGCGGGACAGCTGAGGCTGCGAACTGGAACCGCTGATCTGCGGCAGCTTGTCTAGCAGCCGCTGCGCCTCGGTGCGGATGGTGGCGGGGTCGACACCGACAGCCTCCAGCAGTGGAGCGGCGATCCCGTCGTTCTGCGTCAGCAGCGCCATCAGCAGGTGCGCGGGCCTGATTTCGGGGTTGCCGGCCGCCGAAGCCGCCTGCAGCGCCGACGTCAGGGCCGCCTGCGTCTTCGTTGTCGGGTTAAAAGAGTCCACGACCCCTCCGTTCTCGTGTATGAGTAAAAACCTTGTCGCGTACTCCAACGCCGTCAAGGTTGAGTCTGTTCCGCTCAACTCTAACTTTTTTTCCAGAAGCATGCGAGACCCGGCGCGCCGCGCGCCGGAACCCGTTTTCCGGAAGCTTGCGCTCCGATAACGGATGTTCGCGAAAACTGCATCCACCGATGCACCACGTCGGTAGCGTGTGCGTCACTTTCATTCCGGCACGAGCCGGATTCCCTGCGGATGAGGGGTTTTCGTTATGGCGTTGTGGTTTGCACCGGACAGCCTGGCGGTCGCCGCCTCCGACTTGACCTCGATCGGAAGATCGCTAAGCACCGT
Organism: Mycobacterium gordonae; assembly: GCF_017086405.1. Lineage (NCBI taxonomy): Bacteria > Bacillati > Actinomycetota > Actinomycetes > Mycobacteriales > Mycobacteriaceae > Mycobacterium > Mycobacterium camsae. The sequence continues at coordinate 874,704 of NZ_CP070973.1, read as the reverse complement.
TCACGGGTTGGCGACACTGCCCACCACGGCGGTCGCGGCGGCCGGTCTCGATGAGGTTTCCGCAGCGATCGCAGCGCTGTTCGGGACCTACGGCAAGGAATACCAGGCGCTGAGCGCCCAGGCGGCTGTGTTCCACGACCAGTTCGTTCAGGCGTTGACCGGTGCCGGTGTGGCCTATGCGGGAGCAGAGTCGGCAAACGTCGCGCCGCTGCAAAGCCTCCTGGATGTGGTCAACGCGCCGAGTCAGGCAGTACTAGGTCGGCCGTTGATCGGCAACGGGGCCGATGCGACGACGGCCGGAGGTAACGGCGGAGCCGGCGGCTTGTTAGTCGGCAACGGCGGCAATGGTGCACCGGGCGCACCGGGACAAGCCGGTGGTGCCGGCGGACCGGCAGGGTTGTTGGGCAGCGGTGGACGAGGCGGCGCCGGCGGAATCGGTGCCGCGGGCGGCAACGGCGGTCGTGGCGGGATGCTGGTCGGAAACGGCGGCGCCGGCGGCGCCGGCGGCGTAGGTGCCGTCGGCGGTGCGGGCGGAAATGCAGGGTTCGTCTACGGCAGTGGCGGCCTCGGCGGAGCAGGCGGAACAGGTTCCCTGGGCACCGGGAGCGGTGCCGCTGGTGGGGCGGGCGGGCACGGCGCCGTCCTCTTCGGCGATGGCGGGGCCGGCGGGGCCGGCGGCGCCGGTTTGACCGGCGGGGCGTCCGGCGTCGGCGTCGGAGGGGTCGGCGGACCCGGCGGACCCGGCGGGTTCGGCGGAACATTGGTGGGCAACGGCGGCCAAGGGGGTGCCGGCGGCGCCGGCGGGGCAGGCGCGGCGGGGGCTGCCGGTTTGACGGCTCAGCAGGGCGACACCGGCTTTGCCGGCGGCACTGGCGGCAGAGGCGGCGCGGGAGGCCAAGGCGCTCTGTTCATGGGCGTCGCAGGCGATGGCGGCGGCGGTGGCGCCGGCGGAGTCGGCGGCGCAGGCGGGATGGGCGGCGCCGGAACAGCGGCGACCGCGACCTCCGCCGCCGGAGCGGGCGGCGCTGGAGGTACCGGAGGAGCCGGCGGGGCGGCCGGAGCGGGAGGGGTTGCCGGGGGGTCGGGCGGCCACGCGGGCGCGAAGGGTATCGCCGGCGATGGTGGCGCCGGCGGCCAGGGAGGCGACGGGGGCAGCGGCAGAAACGGCTCGGCTAACACCAGCGACGGCGGTACGGGCGATGCCGGCACAGCGGGCGGCCAGGGCGGCCAGGGCGGCCAGGGTGGCGCGGCTTTCGCCGGCGGAACGAACGGGCGCGGCGGCCAGGGCGGCAACGGGGGTGTCGGCGGTGAGGGCGGCAGCGGCGGCGCGAGCGCCGTCGGCGCCGGCGGGCAGGGCGGGGCGGGCGGGGCTGGCGGGGCGGCCGGCGCCGGCGGGGCAGCCGGTACTGGTGCCGGCGCGGCCGCTAGCGCCGGCGCGGCGGGCAGCGGCGGGACCGGCGGCCGCGGCGGGCAAGGCGGAGGCGGCGCCAACGGCGCCCAAGCCACCCTCGCCGACGGCAGCGACGCCACCGGCTACGCCGGCGGCGCCGGCGGACAAGGCGGCCACGGCGGCGCCGCCGCAGCGGGCGGCGTCAACGGCGCCGGCGGCCAGGGCGGCACCGGCGGCCAAGGCGGCCAGGGCGGCACCGGCATCACCGGGGTCAACAGCAACGGCGGCACCGGCGGGACCGGCGGAGCCGGCGGCGCAGCCGGCGCCGGGGGCTCCGCCGGTACTGGTGCCGGCGCGGCGGCTAGCGCCGGCGCGGCGGGCAGCGGCGGGACCGGCGGCCGCGGCGGCGACGGCGGTACCGGCGCCAACGGCGCCCAAGCCAGCCTCGCCGACGGCAGCGACGCCACCGGCTACGCCGGCGGCGCCGGCGGACAAGGCGGCCACGGCGGCGCCGCCGCAGCGGGCGGTATCAACGGCGCCGGCGGCCAAGGCGGCACCGGCGGCCAAGGCGGCCAGGGCGGCACCGGCATCACCGGGGCCAACAGCAACGGCGGCACCGGCGGGACCGGCGGAGCCGGCGGCGCAGCCGGCGCCGGCGGGGCAGCCGGTACTGGTGCCGGCGCGGCGGCTAGCGCCGGCGCGGCGGGCAGCGGCGGCACCGGCGGCCGCGGCGGGCAAGGCGGAGGCGGCGCCAACGGCGCCCAAGCCAGCCTCGCCGACGGCAGCGACGCCACCGGCTACGCCGGCGGCGCCGGCGGACAAGGCGGCCACGGCGGCGCCGCCGCAGCGGGCGGTATCAACGGCGCCGGCGGCCAAGGCGGCACCGGCGGCCAAGGCGGCCAGGGCGGCACCGGCATCACCGGGGCCAACAGCAACGGCGGCACCGGCGGGACCGGCGGAGCCGGCGGCGCAGCCGGCGCCGGCGGGGCAGCCGGCAACGGCGCCGGCACCACCAACAACGCCGGCGCGACAGGCAGCGGCGGCACCGGCGGCCGCGGCGGCGACGGCGGAACCGGCGCCAACGGCGCCCAAGCCAGCCTCGCCGACGGCAGCGACGCCACCGGCTACGCCGGCGGCGCCGGCGGACAAGGCGGCCACGGCGGCGCCGCCGCAGCGGGCGGTATCAACGGCGCCGGCGGCCAAGGCGGCACCGGCGGCCAAGGCGGCCAGGGCGGCACCGGCATCACCGGGGCCAACAGCAACGGCGGCACCGGCGGGACCGGCGGAGCCGGCGGCGCAGCCGGCGCCGGCGGGGCAGCCGGCAACGGTACCGGCACCACCAACAACGCCGGCGCGACAGGCAGCGGCGGCACCGGCGGCCGCGGCGGGCAAGGCGGAACCGGCGCCAACGGCGCCCAAGCCACCCTCGCCGACGGCAGCGACGCCACCGGCTACGCCGGCGGCGCCGGCGGACAAGGCGGCCACGGCGGCGCCGCCGCAGCGGGCGGTATCAACGGCGCCGGCGGCCAGGGCGGCACCGGCGGCCAAGGCGGCCAGGGCGGCACCGGCATCACCGGGGTCAACAGCAACGGCGGCACCGGCGGGACCGGCGGAGCCGGCGGCGCAGCCGGCGCCGGCGGGGCAGCCGGCAACGGTACCGGCACCACCAACAACGCCGGCGCGACAGGCACCGGCGGCACCGGAGGAACCGGAGGCCAAGGCGGAACCGGCGCAGCGGGGGCCGCAAGTAGAGCATCGGGAGCAACCGGGGGCACCGGGTATGGCGGCGGCGGCGGCGGCGCCGGCGGCCACGGCGGCACCGCCGCAGCGGGCGGCGTCAACGGCGCCGGCGGCCAAGGTGGACAAGGCGGCACCGGTGGCCAAGGCGGCAACGGCGGCACCGGCGTGCAGGGCCTCACACCGGAGGGCGGCGGCACCACCGGCCAAGGTGGCCAAGGAGGACAAGGCGGGCAAGGCGGGCAGGGCGGACAAGGCGGGCAAGCCGGCGGCGGAGCGGGCGCCGCGGGCACTACCGGCACCGGCGGCACCGCTGGCACCGGTGGAAAAGGAGGCACCGGAGGCCAAGGGGCCGCCGCGACCACAACCAACGGACCCGGCACCGGAGGAACCGGAGGCACGGGCGGAGCCGCGGGCACGCCCGGTGCCGGGATCACCGTCGGCAACGCCGGCACCGGAGGCCAGGGCGGCCAAGGAGGCCAGGGCGGTGACGGCGGCGCCGGAACGAACGCCGCTCCATTTGCCTTCGGGGCCACCGGAGGCGCTGGATCCCAAGGCGGCGCCGGCGGCGTTGGCGGCACCGGCGGCACCGCAGGCGTTGGCGGAACAAACGGCGGCGGAGGCCAGGGCGGACAAGGCGGCACTGGCGGCACCGGCGGCACCGGCGGTGCTGGCGCGCAAGGAATTACGCCCGCCGGAGGCGGACTCGCCGGCCAGGGCGGCCAGGGCGGCCAGGGCGGTACCGGAGGGCAGGGCGGCCAAGGAGGCCAGGCCGGTGCCGGCGCAGGCGCGAGCGGTTCTAGCGGCACCGGTGGCACGGCCGGCACCGGCGGCACCGGCGGCGCCGGCGGCCAAGGTGCAGCGGCAACCACAACGAAGAGTCCCGGCGCAGGTGGCACCGGCGGCACCGGCGGCACGGCCGGCAATGCCGGTACCGGGTCCGCCGCTGGCAATGCAGGCGCCGGCGGCACCGGAGGGCGGGGCGGCCAGGGTGGCACCGGCGCCATCGGCAGCACCGGCGCTGCACCAGGCGGCACCGGCGGCACCGGCCTCCAGGGCGGTGTGGGCGGCATCGGTGGTACCGGCGGCTCCGCAGGCCTCGGCGGCACCAACGGTGACGGCGGCCAGGGCGGTCAAGGCGGCCAAGGTGGGCAAGGCGGCTTCGGCGGTGGTGGCGCGTTCGGGACCATCCCGCCTGGCGGCGGCACCTCCGGACAAGGCGGTCAGGGCGGCACCGGCGGAGTCGGCGGGCAAGGGGGGCAGGGCGGGCAGGCAGGCACCGGCGCAGGTGCGGCCGGCAAGCTCGGCAAGGGCGGCAACGCCGGCACCGGAGGAACAGGCGGCACCGGCGGCCAGGGGGCAACCGGTACCACTACCCAGGGCCCTGGCACCGGCGGCACCGGCGGCACCGGTGGCACTCCCGGCACCGTCGGAGCAGGCGGCGCGCCCGGCAACGCCGGAGCAGGAGGCACCGGCGGTCAGGGTGGCCAAGGCGGTACCGGGGCCACCGGCGCCGCAGGCACCAACCCGCTGGCACGGGCGGTAACGGCCTTAACGGCGGATTGGGCGGCCAGGGCGGCACGGGAGGGGTGGGCGCCGTCAACGGCGACGGCGGCCAGGGTGGACAAGGCGGCACCGGCGGCACGGGCGGTACCGGTGGGGCCGGCGCGCAGGGAACCACACCCGCCGGTGGCGGCACCAGCGGCCAAGGCGGCCTGGGCGGCGTCGGGGGTCAAGGCGGTCAAGGCGGCCAAGGTGGCGCGGCAGGCGGCATCGGCGCCAAGGCCGGCAATGGTGGCACCGCTGGTACCGGCGGCACCGGCGGCACCGGGGGCACCGGTGCGGCAGCCACGTCCTCGGCGGCGGCCGGGACCGGCGGCACCGGCGGCACCGGCGGCGTGCACGGTACCCCAGGAGCAGGTGGCGCTGCCGGGACCGCCGGCACCGGCGGTACGGGGGGGATCGGAGGTGCCGGTGCCAATGGAAACAGCAACGCCAACGGTGGCACCGGCGGAGCCGGCGGTGCTGGCGGTACGGCGACCGGCACTGCGACCGGCGGAAGGGGCGGTTCCGGCGGATCCGGCGGCACCGCGGGCAACGCCACCGGCCTCAACAACTACACCGCCACCGCCAATGGCGGTACCGGCGGCAAAGGCGGGGCCGGGGGCACCGGCTACGTCGGCGGAAGCGGCGGAAGCGGCGGCGAGGGAGGTACGGGCAACACCAGTCACACGTCCGCTGCCGGCGGTAACGGCGGCGCCGGCGGCGACGGCGGCAACGGCATAATCGCAGGCGGTAACGGTGGCAAGGGTGGCTCTGGCTACTATGCCGGCGTCGCGTCGATGCCGGGCAGCGGCCAACCAATTGCCGGGCAATCGCCGGGCGGCGCCGGTGGTAAAGGCGGCAACGGCGGAAGCGCATCCAATGGGCCCGGCGGTGACGGCGGTATCGGCGGCGATGGCTGGTTCTCCGGCCCCAACAGTCCAGGCGGCGACGGCGGTGACGGTGGTAACGGCGGCGCGGGCGCCGGCAGCAACGGATCCGGCGGTAACGGAGGCAGGGGTGGCAGCGGCGGCGACGGCAACTCCTTCTATGTGACCCTGGGTGGCACCGGCGGGGACGGCGGTGACGGAGGTCCTGGCGCCGGCGGTGGAGGAAGCGACGGCCAACCGGGTTCCGGCCCAACTGGGACCGGCGGTGGTGACGGCGGTGCGGGCGGCACCGGCGGTCCCGCATAGAGCGGCGACCATCTATGTCACACGCCTAGAATCGGCGTCCGTGGGGCTCGAGGACCGGGATGCGTTGCAGGTGCTGCGCGACGCTTTCCGCCCCGACGGCACTGGGCTGGTGCACCGCTTCTACACCCGCTGGTTTGCCCTGGACACGACGGTTCGCGACCTGTTCCCGCCCGAAATGAGTGGCCAGCGCACGGCTTTCGCCCAGGCGATGCATTGGTTGTACGGCGAGCTCGTCGCGCAGCGGGCCGACGAACCGGTTGCTTTTCTGGCTCAGCTGGGCCGCGATCACCGCAAGTACGGCGTGCTGCCGTCGCACTACCAGACGCTGCGCCGCGCGCTGTATTCCACGCTGCGCAGCCACCTCGGCGACGATTGGACCGACGCAGTAGAGGAAGCCGCCGACCAGTCGCTCAACCTGTTCACCGGGGTGATGAGCGGCGCCGCCGACTCCGACGACGCGCCAGCCTGGGTCGACGCCACCGTCATCGAGCACAACCGGGTGTCCCGCGACCTGGCGGTGGTCCGGCTGCGGCTGGACCGCCCCGTGCACTACCACCCCGGGCAGTACGTCAATGCCCAGATCCCGCAATGTCCGCGCCGCTGGCGCTACCTCTCCCCCGCCATCCCTGCCGACCCGGACGGCGGCATCGAGTTCCACGTCCGGGTGGTGCCCGGCGGCCTGGTGAGCAATGCGATCGTCGGGGAAACCCGGCCCGGCGACCGGTGGCGGCTGTCCGGTCCGCATGGCGGCCTGCGGGTCGACCGTGACGGCGGGGACGTGTTGATGGTCGCGGGCAGCACCGGCCTGGCTCCGTTGCGGACGCTGATCATGGACCTCAGCCGCTTCGCCGTGAACCCGCGGGTGCATCTGTTCTTCGGTGCGCGCTACCGCTGCGAGCTCTACGACCTGCGCACACTGTGGCAGGTGGCGGCCCACAATCCGTGGCTGTCGGTGTCGCCGGTCTCGGAGTACAACAACGACCCAGCCTGGGCCGCTGACTATCCCGACGTGTCGCCGCCGCGTGGGCTGCACGTGCGCCAGACGGGCCGGCTGCCGGACGTGGTCACCAGGTACGGCGCCTGGGGTGACCGGCAGATTCTGATTTGCGGGGGTCCCGACATGGTCCGCGCGACGAAAGCAGCCCTGGTTGCCAGAGGCGCCCCGCCCGAAAACATCCAGCACGATCCCCTGTCGCGTTAGCCCCCGAGGAGGACCCGGTGCACGTGGTCACGTTGTGCGACCCGTCGTCATCGGTGGCGGCGCAATTCGTGCCCGAAGCCGGCATGATCGGCACCTCCCTGACCGACGCGGGGGTGGAGTTGCTCGGCCAGCGACGCGGCCTCCAGGCGTACATCACCTCGGGCAAGACGATGGGCATTCCGGTGCTGCATCCCTGGGCGAACCGATTGAGCGCCAACACCTACACCGCCGAAGGCGCGACGGTGACGCTGCGGCCTGGCGAGGACGGGGTGCGAGCCGACCCGGCGGGGTTGCCCATTCACGGTGTTCTGGCCGCCTACCCGGGTTGGCGAGTGACGTCCGATTCGGCCAACGAACTCAGTGCCGAGCTGGATTTCGGCGCCGACGAGAGACTCTTAGCAAATTTTCCCTACCCGCACAAGCTCCAAATGACGGTGCGACTTGCCGAGCGGACTCTGTCCGTTGCCACCACGATCACGCCGACGGGCTATCGTGCCGTGCCGCTGTGCTTCGGTTATCACCCGTATCTGCAGCTGCCGGGCACGGACCGGTCCGAGTGGCTGATCGAGACCCCGCCGCTTCGCCACCTCTTACTCGATGAGCGCGGCCTCCCGACAGGCCAGTCCGTCGCGCAGCCCGCCCGCGCGCAACGACTCGGCGCTGACTCTTTCGACGACGCCTACGACGGCGTCGAGGACGGAGCGGTCTTCGCGGTCAGCGCCGGCGACCGCCGCATCCAGGTGCGCTTCGAGCGGGGATACTCCGCGGCACAGATATTCGCGCCTTCCACCGAGGCCGTGATCTGCTTCGAGCCGATGGCTGCCGCGACGGATGCGTTGCGGCGCGGTGGCTACCGATCCGCGGCCCCGGGCGCCCCCGCCAGTGCCCTATTTTCCATCCGAGTCTGAGATCGAAGAAATCCGAAAGTTTTTCGCCCGAAAAACGCAATTCCCTGTCATACGGATGTTGAATAGTCATCTGCGTTCGCCGCATCTGCGGCGGTCCTGGTTTTCGCTAAGGGACGAGTGATGAGTTTCGCGGTACTTCCCCCCGAGATAAATTCGGCGCGGCTGCTCTTTGGGGCGGGACTGGACCCGATACTGCGGGCCGCTGCGGCGTGGGAGGGACTGTCGGCCGAACTGGGCATGGCGGCTTCTTCCTTCTCCTCACTCACCGCAGGCCTGGCGGGCTCGTCATGGCAGGGCGCATCGGCGATGGCGATGGCGAGCGCCGCCGCGCCTTATCTCCGTTGGCTGACCGGCGCTGCCAGCGAGGCCGAAAAGGCCGGGGCTGGAGCACGGGTCGCCGCCGCCGCATTCGAAGCCGCGGTGTCGACGACGGTGCACCCGCTCATCATCGCGGCCAACCGCAATCAGTTCGTGTCGCTGGTGCTCTCGAACCTCCTGGGCCAGAACGCACCGGCGATCGCCGCGGCCGAGGCCGTATACGAACAGATGTGGGCCCAGGACGTGGCCGCGATGTTCACCTACTACACGGGCGCCGCGTCGGCGGCCGCGGCATTGAATGCTTTCCCCGCCGGCTGGCAGGAGCTGCTCGGCGGCGCGCCCGCCGCCTCGGTACCCCTGCTGGACGCGATCGGGGCGGTCGCCGGCCGGACCTTCCGCAACGTCGGTCTTGCCAACATCGGCCAGGGCAACTTTGGCAACGCCAACGTCGGCGACTTCAATATCGGCTCCGGAAACGTCGGCAGCAACAATATCGGCAGTGGCAACACCGGTACCAGCAACTTCGGCTTCGGCAACGTCGGTCCGGGCCTGACCGCGGCCCTGAATAACATCGGCTTCGGTAACACCGGCAGCGGAAACATCGGCATCGGCAACACCGGCAACAACAACGTCGGGTTCGGCAACACCGGCAACGGTAATCAGGGCATCGGGCTCTTCGGGAACGGGTTGACCGGGTATGGCGGCCTCAACTCGGGCAACGGCAACATCGGATTGTTCAACTCGGGCACCAACAACATCGGCATCGGCAACTCCGGCAACGGCAACTTCGGCATCGGCAACGCGGGCACCAGTTTCAACACCGGCATCGGTAACTCCGGAGAGGCCAACACCGGCATCTTCAACACGGGTATCGCCAACACCGGATGGTCCAACAGCGGCAACTACAACACCGGCTTGTTCAACCCCGGCAACAGCAACACCGGCGGCTTCAACCTGGGCCGCTACAACACCGGATTCTTCAACGACGGCAACTACAACACCGGCGCCTTCAACCCCGGCAACGTCAACACGGGCGCCTTCAACACCGGCAACTACAACAACGGGTTCCTGTGGCGCGGTGACAACCAGGGTCAGTTCCTGACCAACGCACCGGGCTTCTTCAACTCCACGACCACTCCGTCGTCCGGCTTCTTCAACAGCGGCCAGGGAGGCGCGTCGGGCATCTTCAACTCCGGGGCTAACAACTCCGGCTTCTTCAACAGTTCGGAAGGCGCCGTCGGTGCGTCCGGTATTGCGAATACCGGTGTCTTTATCTCGGGCATCCTGAATACGGGCAACACCGTGTCGGGTCTGTTGAACAGCAGTTTGGTGGCGATTACCACGCCCGCTTTCATCTCCGGTGTGTTCAACAGCGGTAGCAATATGTCCGGGTTCTTCGGCGGTCCGACTACCTTGAATATCGGCGTGGCCAATGAGGGCGGCGCCTTAAACATCCTGGGCAATGCCAACGTCGGCAGTCGCAACATTCTCGGCAGCGGCAACGTCGGCGACTTCAACATTCTCGCCAGTGGTAACGTCGGCAGCCTCAACATCCTCGGCAGCGGAAATATCGGCAGCAATAACTTCGGCAGCGGCAATATCGGCTCCGTAAACATCGGTAGCGCGAACATCGGATCCTTCAATATTGGATCGGGCAACCTCGGCAGCTCTAGCTTCGGTTCCGGCAACCGGGGTGATTTCAACATCGGCTTCGGCAATGCCGGCTCAAACAACCGAGGTTTCGCCAATACCGGCAGCAACAACTTGGGGTTCGGCAACACCGGCAACAACAGCGTCGGCATCGGCCTCACCGGCGACAACCAAGTCGGGATCGGAGGACTGAACTCGGGTTTCGGCAACCTGGGCCTGTTCAACTCCGGTACCAACAACGTCGGTCTGTTCAACTCAGGTACCGCAAACGTCGGAATCGGGAACTCGGGCACCGGAAACTCCGGATTCTTCAACGCCGGGGTAGGAAACTGGGGCTTCGACAACCCCGGGACCCGCAATACCGGTTTCGCCAATGCCGGGAATTTCAACACCGGCATCGGCAACGCCGGAGCATTCAACTCGGGCTTTTTCAACCCAGGCAGCTACAACTCCGGCTCTTTCAACATCGGCACCACCAACACCGGCGATTTCAATGTCGGCAACACCAACACCGGCAGCTTCAACCCGGGCGACATCAACACCGGCTTGTTCAACACCGGCGATCTCAACACGGGTTTGCTCAACAGCGGGAATTTCAATAACGGCTTCTCCCAGAGCGGGGACAACGCGGGACAGATCGCCGTAGACCTGTCATTTACCACCCCATACCTGCCAGTCGACATGTCGATGGTCATACCGGTGAACATGGTGATGCCGCTGGGCGGCATGGTGATTCCGGTCACCGTGGCCGGGGACATTTTCCCGAAGACCTTCTACCTGCCGGTACCGGTCCTCGCGCCCGACGGGCTGTTCTTTTTCGGGCCGGTGACGCTCGGCGGGTCCACGATTACCGCTCCGCTGGTGACGCTCACCATCGGCGGCCCGACAGTAAACGTGCCTATCAGCATCAAGGGTGCTCTGGAGAGTCGCACCATCACATTCCTGAAAATCCCGGCCGCACCGGGTATCGGCAACTCGACGACCAACCCGTCTTCGGGTTTCTTCCATGCCGGCGCCGGCGGGTCGTCGGGCATCGGAAACCTCGGCGGCACCATGTCGGGCATTTGGAACAGCGGTGTCACCGCGGTGGGCGTGTCGGGTCTCCAGAACTACGGGTCGCTGATGTCGGGTTGGGCGAACCTGGGCAACAGCGTGTCCGGCTTCTATAACACCAGCCTGGCGGGCCTGATCAACCCCGGCAACATCTCGGGCCTAGTCAATAGCGGCTTTGACATGAGCGGTGTGTTCAACACCCCGACCGGGCCTGCCTTCAACTTCGGCCTCAATAACTTCGGCGCGAACAACGTCGGCGGCGGCAATATCGGCAGCCTCAACATCGGCGGTGGCAACTGGGGCAACTCGAACTTCGGCTTCGGCAATATCGGTGGCCTGAACTTCGGCAGCGGCAACATCGGCGACGGGAACTTCGGCTTCGGCAACGCCGGTCCTGGGATGACCGACGGCAACTACAACTACGGCTTCGGCAACCTGGGCAGCCGCAACTTCGGCTTCGGCAACACCGGCAGCGGCAATGTCGGATTCGGCAACACCGGCAACAACAACTTCGGCATCGGGCTCATCGGTGACAATCAGCAGGGTTTTGGAAGCCTGAATTCGGGCGTGGGGAACATCGGCTTCGGCAACTCCGGCACCAACAACGTCGGCATCGGCAATACCGGCAACGGCAACTGGGGCATCGGCAACTCCGGCAGCTTCAACACTGGCATCGGCAACGCCGGCGGCACCAATACCGGCCTGTTCAACACCGGCTTCGTCAACACCGGCGTCGCCAACGTGGGGAACTACAACACCGGTCTGTTCAACTTCGGGAACACCAACACCGGCATCGGCAACCGCGGCGACTTCAACACCGGTTGGTACAACAGCGGCGACTACAATACTGGTCTAGGGAATTCAGGCGATATCAACACCGGCGCGTTCGCCACCGGCGACCAAAGCAACGGCTTCCTGTGGCGCGGCGATCGCCAGGGTCTGTGGGGCGCCCACTACGCGATCCACGTCCCTGAGATCCCCGCACACGTCGACATCGAAGTCCCCATCAACATTCCCATCACCGCCGGCTTCACCAACACGCTATTCAGCGGAATCACCTTGTCGGACGTCAACTTCGGCCTAAACATCACCCTCGGACCCCTACCCCTTGCGACGGGCAAGATCAACTCGGTGACCATCCCGCCGGTCATCGTCACCGGACCGGCGATCAATTTCCAGATCGGCAAGGCAGACGGAACGACCAAGGTCTTCATCCCGGCCACCGCCAGCATCGGTCCCGTCGACTGGACCCTCATCAACATCCCGGTGCACACCGGATTCTTCAACACCACCCCCAACGCCTCGGGATTCCTCAATACGGCAGTCGGCGGCCCCGTGTCGGGCATCGGGAACGTCGGCGCCAGCATTTCGGGCTGGCAGAACTTCGGCAGCGTCGCGGTGTCCGGATTCAAAAACTACGGCTCCTTGGTGTCCGGCATGTCGAATCTGGGCGACACCATCTCGGGCCTGTTCAACACCGGGCTGGCGGCGCCAGCCAACCTCTCGGGCATCTCGAATGTGGGCGCCAACTTCGCCGGTGCCTTCTTCAGCCAGGTTCCACCGCCTGGAATGTCGACCTTCAACCTGGGTTTGGCCAATATCGGCGAGAACAACATCGGTTTCGGCAACGTCGGCAACAACAACATCGGCTTCGGCAACGTCGGCGACAACAACATCGGCTTCGGCAACGTCGGCCTGGCCAACTTCGGCTTCGGCAACAGCGGCGACAACAATATCGGGCTGGGCAACCTGGGCAACCTCAACAGCGGCTGGGGGAATCTAGGCAACTCCAACGTCGGCTTCGGCAACTTCGGCAACCTCAACCAGGGCTTCGGCAACGCCGGCAACGCCAACAGCGGCCTGGCGAACACCGGCGACGACAACATCGGCATCGGATTCACCGGCGACAATCAGCAGGGTTTCGGCGACTGGAACTCCGGCACGGGCAACACCGGCTTGTTCAACTCCGGCACCAACAACACCGGCTTCTTCAACTCGGGCAGCGACAACATCGGCATCGGCAACTCGGGCATCGGAAACTCGGGCATCGGCAACAGCGGCCACCTCAACACCGGCTTGTTCAACGCCGGAAACATCAACACCGGCTTCTTTAACCCGGGCACCCTCAACACCGGCATGGGCAACGTGGGCACCGGCAACTCCGGCAACTTCAACTCTGGCGACTTCAACACCTTCAGCTTCAACACCGGCACCTACAACACGGGCTGGCTGAACACGGGTGACTACAACACCGGCTTCGGCAACGCGGGCAGCGTGAACACCGGCGCCTTCAACGTGGGGAATTTCAACAACGGTACGTTCTGGCGGGGGGACTTCCAGGGCCTGTGGGGTTACAGCAGCAGCACCTCCATCCCGGACACCGCCATTCCCCTGCAGTTCCGGGTGCCGATCTTCGTCGACATCCCCATCACCGGCACCCTCGGTATTTTGACCGTGCAGGGCTTCACCATCCCGTCGGTCACCGTCGACGCGACGTTCTTCGAATTCCTCAGCGCACGACTCGTCACCGTCAGCGCCATCCCCATCCCGACCCTGCGGATCGGCCTGCCCGCGATCACCGTCAACATCGGCAAGTCGACCGGGCCGATCATCGACGTCCAAGGCAACGGCGGCCTGCTCCCGATCACCATTCCATGGGTTGACATGCCGCTGCGGCCGGGTGTCATGAACCTGACGACGGCTCCGTCGTCGGGCTTCTTCAACACCGGCACCGGCGGTTCGTCGGGCTTCGGAAACTTCGGGGGCAACGTCTCAGGCTTCTTCAACTCCACCGCCGGCACCTCCGGCATTTCGGGTTACAAGAACTTCGGCGACTTCCTATCGGGCGTGTCCAACTTCGGCAACACCATCTCGGGTGCCCTCAACACCGGGTTGAGCAGCCCCGCCAACATTTCGGGATTCCAGAACATCGGCGACAACATCGCCGGCTTCTTCAACAACAACCCGGTCACCAACATCGGCTCGGCCAACCTCGGCCTCAACAACGTCGGCGGCGGCAATGTCGGCGACAACAATGTCGGCTTTGGCAACATCGGCAGCGGCAACTTCGGCATCGGCAACATCGGCGACGGAAACGTCTTCAACGGCAACCTGGGCAACAGCAACATCGGCTCGGGCAACCTGGGCAACTTCAACATCGGCCTGGGCAACCTGGGCATCGGCAACCAGGGCTTCGGCAACAGCGGCAACTTCAACATCGGCTTCGGCAACACCGGCAACAACAACATCGGCTTCGGGCTCACCGGTGACAATCAGCAGGGGTTCGGCGCCTGGAACTCCGGCAGCAACAACCTCGGCTTGTTCAACTCGGGCTCGAACAACGTCGGGTTCTTCAACTCCGGCAGCGGCAACGTCGGCATCGGCAACTCGGGCACCGGCAACATCGGCCAGGGCAACACCGGCGTCGGCAACTTCGGCCTGTGGAACCCAGGCACCTACAACACCGGCGTCGGCAACCCGGGTGCCGCAAACACCGGACTGTTCAACACCGGTGTCGCCAACACCGGCATCGCGAACCCGGGCGACTACAACACCGGCATGTTCAACACCGGGACTTTCAACACCGGCGACTTCAACTCGGGGCACTACAACACCGGCAGCTTCAACTCCGGCGATTACAACACCGGCTTCGGCAACACCGGCAACGTCAACACCGGCCTGTTCAACGGCGGTAACTTCAGCAACGGCATCCTGTGGCGGGCCGACTACCAGGGCTTGTGGGGCACCCGCCTCGATTTCAGCATTCCGGAGTTCCCGGTCCTGAACCTCGACATCAACATCCCGGTTCACCTGCCCATCAACGTCGACCTGGGCACGCTGCTGGTCAACGGATTCACGTTCCCGCGCCTCACCGTCAACGCGTTGGCCGTCACCAACTTCGGCATCGGCCCGATCGTGATCCCGAGCATCGGCGGCATTCTGCCCAAGATCGCCGTCAACATCGGCAATCCCGACGGCTCGACCGTCATACCCATCCAGATCCGCAGCCAAGTCGGCCCCATCCGCGTCGTTTTCCTCGAAATCCCCGCGACCCCCGGTTTCGGGAACACCACCGCCACCCCGTCGTCGGGGTTCTTCAACAGCGGAGCGGGCACGGTCTCGGGCTTCGGCAACCTGGGCACCAACGTGTCGGGTTGGTGGCACGGCACCAGCACCATGGTGTCGGGCGTGCAGAACTTCGGAACCTTGTCTTCGGGTTTTGCCAACCTGGGCCACACCGTGTCGGGCATCTACAACACCAGCACCGCCGGGGTGGCCACGCCGGCCAGCCTCTCGGGTCTCTACAACATCGGCAGCGACCTGTCCGGGCTCTTCCGCAGCCCGACCGACACCATTTTCAACGTGGGCCTGGCCGATCTCGGCAAGCTAAACCTGGGCAGCGGCAATATCGGCGACTTCAACGTCGGCTTCGCCAACCTGGGCAGCCAGAACGTCGGCCTGGGCAACCTGGGCGACCTCAACATCGGGTTCGGCAACATCGGCGCCGGAAACATCGGCTTCGGCAACGCCGGCCCGGCCTTGACCGAAGCCCTGAACAACGTCGGCTTCGGCAACACCGGCAACAGCAACTTCGGCATCGGCAATACCGGCGACGGAAACTTCGGCTTCGGCAACACCGGCAGCGGCAACATCGGCATCGGACTTTCCGGCGACAACCAGATCGGGTTCGGGCCGTTGAACTTCGGCGTGAACAACACCGGCCTGTTCAACGCGGGTAGCGGCAACGCCGGACTAGCCAACGCCGGCAACCTCAACCAGGGTTTCGCCAACACCGGAAACAACAACATCGGCTTCTTCAACACCGGCGACAACAATGTCGGCATCGGGTTGACCGGCAACGGCCAGAGCGGGTTCGGATCGCTGATGTCGGGGCCGGCAACACCGGCTTCTTCAACTCCGGTACCGCCAACACCGGCCTGTTCAACTCCGGCACCGGCAACATCGGGTTCTTCAACTCCGGCACCGGCAACGTCGGTATCGGCAACATGGGGGTGGGCGGTCTCGGTATCGGTTTGTCCGGGAACAACCAGTACGGCATCGGCGGCACCAACTCGGGCAGCTTCAACGTTGGGCTGTTCAACTCCGGCACCGGCAACGTCGGGTTCGGCAACTCCGGCACCGGCAACTGGGGCATCGGCAACACCGGCACCAACAACACCGGCATCGGCAACTCGGGCACCTTCAACACCGGCCTGTTCAACACCGGCAACTTCAACACCGGCCTGGCCAACCCCGGCGACTACAACACTGGCCTGTTCAACATCGGCAACTTCAACACCGGGATGAGCAACCTCGGCGATTTCAACACCGGCACCCACAACACCGGCGACTACAACACCGGGATCGCCAACGCCGGAAAGTTCGGCACCGGCGGCTTCATGACCGGCACCGGCAACAACGGCTTCTTCTGGCGCGACGACATGCAGGGCCTGATGTCGGCGAACTACACCATCGTCGTCGAGCGGGTCAACGCCTTGCTCACCGTCGACGTCCCGATCCACATCCCCATCACAGGCACCATCACCAACGTCGCCGTCCCCGCCTTCACCATCCCAAGGTTCGACGCCCGCGGCACCCTCGACCTGGCCTTGCTCGCTGGAACCGTTATCGCGCCGTTCGGTCCGATCACCATCCACGGTGGCGACGCCTCAGCACCGTCGAACACACCCATTACGATCAACTTCGGCACGCAGCCCGCGATCGACATCCACATCGGCAACCCCGACCCCAACAATCCGACGGTCATCCACATTCTGGGACTGGCCGGCGGCGGGCCTGTCCATATCCCGCTCATCGACATGAAGCCCACCCCGGGCATCCTTAACGCCACCACCGGGTTCTCCTCGGGCTTCCTGAACTGGGGTTCCGGCAGCGCATCGGGTTTGCTGAACTTCGGCAACAACTCCGGCATCTACAACGTCGCCACCTCTGCCATCGGAAATTCCGGTCTGCAGAACTTCGGTTCGATGCAGTCGGGCTTCTCCAACCTCGGCAGCACCCTGTCGGGTTGGCTCAACACCGGCGGCGGAGTCCCGGCGAACATCTCGGGTGGCCAGAACTTCGGCGTCGACCTGGCAGGCTTGTTCCGGGACGGCACGTCCCAAACCAGCTTCAGCCTCGGGGTGGCCAACAACGGCTTCTTCAACCTGGGCAACGCCAACCTGGGCGCCTTCAACCTGGGCAATGCCAACATCGGCACCTTCAACCTTGGCGGCGGCAACATCGGCAACCTCAACGTCGGCTGGGGCAACATCGGCGACCAGAACTTCGGCCCCGGCAACATCGGTTTCGGGAACGTCGGCTTCGGCAACTCCGGCTTGGGATCGGCACCGGCAGTCCAGAACTTCGGATTGGGCAACACCGGCACCCTCAACATCGGCTTCGGCAACACCGGAACGAACAACATCGGCTTCGGCAACACCGGCGACGGAAACATCGGCATCGGGCTCTCCGGCAATGCCCAAGTCGGATTCGGCGGCTTCAACTCCGGCAGCGGCAACGTCGGCCTGTTCAACTCCGGCACCAACAACGTTGGGTTCTTCAACTCCGGCGAGGGTAACTGGGGCATCGGCAACTCCGGGAGCTTCAACACCGGGATCGGCAACAGCGGCCAGGTCAACTCCGGCTTCTTCAACACCGGCCTGGTCAACACCGGCTTCGGCAACTCTGGCAACTTCAACACCGGCATTGGCAACTCCGGCAACGTCAACACCGGCAGCTTCAACTCGGGTAACTACAACACCGGCGGCTTCAACCCGGGCGACTACAACACCGGGTGGATCAACACCGGAAACTCCAACACCGGCATCGGCAACTACGGCGACTTCAACACCGGCGGCTACAACGGCGGCGACTACAACAACGGCTTCTTCTGGCGCGGCGACTTCCAAGGTCTCGGCGGGTTCCGTTACGAAACCACCATTCCACCGATCCCCTGGGACTACAGCATCGCGGGCGACATCGAGATTCCGGTCACCGGAACCATCAACGCCGTCACCCAGGACCTGTTCACCATCGCCCAGTTCGAGATACCGATCAGCCTGGTTGTCTCGATCTGCGTCATCTACATCCCGTTCGTCGGCTGTGTGCTCCGCGCCACGCTCCCGCCGATTCCCATCACCACGCAGAACCTCGGCCCGTTCACCGTCGACGCGAGCGTGCTGAACCCCGAAACGCCGATTATTTTCAACTTCTCCAACCCCATCAACATGGCCGGCAACGGCACCGTCGGGCCGTTCACCTTCGACTTCGGCTGGCAGCAGGCCCCGGGCTTCTTCAACTCCGGTCCGGTGCCCTCATCGGGCTTCTTCAACGCCGGTGCCGGTGGCGCCTCGGGCTTCTTCAACGCCGCCAACGGCGCCGTCTCGGGTGTCGGCAACGCCTTCAGCCAGGTATCCGGCTGGCTCAACGCCGGCGGCCCCGACCTGTCGGGCTTCCAGAACTTCGGCACCCTGGAGTCCGGTTGGGCGAACCTGGGCAACTTCCTGTCGGGCTTCTACAACACCAGCGTGCTCGACCTGATGACGCAGGCCTTCGTCTCCGGGCTAGGCAACGTGGGTAAGGAGCTGGCCGGCATCCTCGGGGAGAGCCCGACGCCGTAACTCACCGGCTTGCGTCGTTCGCCCGCGACTCGCGGGCTGCACTCACCGGCTTGAGTCGATGGCGCCGTTCGTTCGCCCGCGACTCGCGGGCTGCACTCACCGGCGCGAGCGCGGCTGCCAGACGACCAGCGCGGTGCTTTTGGGCACAACGGCGACCTCGCGGCGCTGGTTGGCGCGCAACACGGCCAACTCCTCGGCCATCTCCGTGAGCCGCGACTGCAGCGCCTCCACCTGATTGGTCAGCTCGATGATGCGCTTGATGCCGGCAAGGTTGACGCCCTCGTCCTGCGAGAGACGCTGCACCTCACGCAGCAGGTTGACGTCGTGCTCGGAATAACGGCGCCCACCACCGGCGGTGCGCTGCGGGCTGACCAGGCCGAGCCGGTCGTAGGTGCGCAAGGTCTGCGCATGCATACCGGCCAGCTCGGCCGCCACCGAGATCAGGAAGGTCCGAGATGACTCGTTCTTCTTGGATCCGGAAGCCATCAGCGATTACCCGCCCATCCTGCCCGTGGGTCGAAACCACTGGACCGCTCGGCCGCCGCGTAGGCTTCCAGCGCTTCCTGAGCAGTGCCCTCCAGGTTCGGCGGGACCGCCACCTTGACGGTGACGAGCAGGTCTCCGCTTCCGCCGCTGCGCTTGGGCACACCTCGGCCGCGCACCCGCAGGATGCGACCGTCGGCCGTGCCCTTCGGCACCCGGACGCCCACCTTACCGTCCAACGTCGGCACCGAAAGTGTTGAGCCCAAAGCCAATTCGGTGAAGCTGACCGGTACGGTCACGGTGAGGTCGTCGCCGTCACGGCCGAACACCTTGTCCGGGCGCACATGGACGGTCACGTACAGATCGCCCGACGGCGCCCCGCGCAAGCCCGCCTCACCCTGTCCGGCCAGCCGAATCCGCTGGCCGTCCTCGACGCCCGGTGGGATCCGCACGTTGATCGTGCGGGTGCGGGTGGTGGCGCCGTTGCCGCCGCACTCCTCGCACGGGTGCTCGATGATCGAGCCGCTGCCCCGACATTCGGTGCACGGCTCGGAGAACCCGAACGCGCCCTGGTTGCGGCTGATCACGCCGGAACCATTGCAGTTGGGACACACCTTCGGACTGGTGCCCGGCCGCGCACCGCTGCCGTGGCAGTTGGTGCACGGCGCCGGGCTGGTTAGCCGCAGCGGCATCGCGACGCCCTTGGCGGCCTCGACGAAATCCAGTTCCGTCTCGGTCTCCAGGTCGTTGCCGCGCCGCGGCCGGCTGGGCCGGGCGGTCCCGCCGCGTCCGAACAGCCCGCCGAACAGATCGCCGATGTTGGCGCCGCCGGACCGGCCGGCGGCGTCGAACAAGTCGTTCAGGTTGAACTCGGCGCCATCACCACCTCCGCCGAAGCCGCCGAAGTTACCCGCATCGAACCGACGGCCACCAAAGCCGCCGCCGGCGAACAGCCGGCGGGTTTCGTCGTACTCTTTGCGCTTCGCTTCGTCAGACAAGACGCTGTACGCCTCAGAGACAGCCTTGAACCGTTCGGCTCCGGCGGGGTTCTTGTCCGGATGCAGATCGGACGCCAGCTTGCGGTACGCGGTCTTGATCTGCTTGGCGTCGGCATCGGAGGGGACGCCGAGCTCTTTGTAGAAGTCTTTCTCGACCCATTCACGCTGAGCCATACCGCGTCACCTCCTTACCTTTCCTCGTTGATTCCTTTGATTCTGTGCCTTAATCACCGGTGCCGTCGGCGTTATCGCTCGTGTCGGCCGGCCCGTTTTCGGCTCCGTCGGCCCCCGCCTGCCCGGCGGCCTGGTCGCCCACGGTGTCGACGACCGCCACCAATGCGTTACGCAGCACGTGCTCACCGAGCTGATAGCCCTGTCGCATCACGGTGCCGATCACTGGTTTGGAGTCAGGACCGCCGCCACCCTCGTGTTGCACGGCCTCGTGCAGCACGGGGTCGAAGTCCTCGCCTTCTTCACCGAATGGCTTGAGCCCCAAACCGGTCAACACGTTCATCAGCTTGTCGGCCACGGCCTTGAGCGGACCGGATTCCAAGTCACCGTGCTTGCGCGCCCGCTCGATGTCGTCGACCGCATGCAGCAGTTCGCCGACCACTGCAGCCCTGGCCCGATCGGCCGCGGCCTGCTGGTCGCGCATCGCCCGCTTGCGGTAGTTGGCGAAGTCCGCCTGCACCCGTTGCAGGTCGGCGGTCAGCTCCGCCACCTTGGCAGACGAACTGGCGTCCGGCGAACCGGCCGGGGCGGCCTCTCCCGGCGCCGGAGCGCCGGGAGAAGCCTGCCGCACTTCACCAGTCTCGGGATCGATCCGCCGTTTGTCGGTGACCGTTACCGGTTCCTGTGAGTGTTCGTCCGTCACTTGGACTCCCGGTCGTCGTCGACCACCTCCGCGTCCACGACGTCGTCCGAGCCGCCCTGCTCAAACCCGCCACCGGGCTGACCACCACCGGCGGCCGCGCCCTCGGCCTGGGCGGCCTCGTAGATCGCCTGTCCGAGCGCCTGAGACTCCTGGCCCAGCTTCTCCATCGCCGACTTGATCGCGCTGATGTCGTCGCCGCCCAGAGCCGTCTTGGCCTCGGCCACCGCGGCTTCCACCTTGCTCAAGGTGTCCTCGGGGACCTTCGATCCGCCTTCGGCCTCGCGCTGTTCCTTGACGAACTTCTCCGTCTGGTAGACCAGCGTCTCGGCCTGGTTGCGGACGTCGGCCTCCTCGCGACGTTTGCGGTCCTCGTCCGCGTGCGCCTCGGCCTCCTTGATCATCCGGTCGATCTCTTCCTTGGAGATGCCGGAGCCCTCCTGGATGCGGATCGTGTTCTCCTTGCCGGTGCCCTTGTCCTTGGCCGTGACGTGCACGATGCCGTTGGCGTCGATGTCGAAGGTGACCTCGATCTGGGGGACTCCGCGCGGAGCCGGAGCGATACCGGTCAGCTCGAAGCTGCCGAGCAGCTTGTTGGCCGAAGCGATCTCGCGCTCACCCTGATAGACCTGGATCTGCACCGACGGCTGGTTGTCATCGGCCGTGGTGAAGGTCTCCGACCGCTTGGTCGGGATCGTGGTGTTGCGTTCGATCAGCTTGGTCATCACGCCGCCCTTGGTCTCGATACCCAGGCTCAGCGGCGTAACGTCAAGCAGCAGAACATCTTTCACCTCACCCTTGAGGACCCCGGCCTGCAGCGCGGCGCCCACGGCGACGACCTCGTCCGGGTTGACGCCCTTGTTGGGCTCCTTGCCGCCGGTCATCTCCTTGACCAACTCGGTCACCGCAGGCATGCGGGTCGAACCGCCGACGAGCACCACGTGGTCGATGTCGCCCACCGAGATGCCGGCGTCGGCGATCACCGACTGGAACGGCTTGCGGGTACGGTCCAGCAGGTCTTGGGTGATGCGCTGGAACTCGGCGCGAGTCAGCTGTTCGTCGAGGAACAACGGGTTCTTGTCCGCGTCGACGGTGATGTAGGGCAGGTTGATCGAGGTACTCTGCGAGCTGGAAAGCTCGATCTTGGCCTTCTCGGCGGCTTCCCGAAGCCGCTGCATGGCCATCTTGTCCTTGGTCAAGTCGATGCCGCTGGTGCCCTTGAACTTCTCCACCAGCCAGTCGACGACGCGCTGGTCCCAGTCGTCGCCACCGAGGTGGTTGTCACCGCTGGTGGCACGCACCTCGACCACGCCTTCACCGATCTCGAGCAGCGAGACGTCGAAGGTGCCACCGCCGAGGTCGAAGACCAGAATGGTCTGTTCCTTCTCGCCCTTGTCCAGGCCGTAGGCCAGGGCGGCCGCGGTCGGCTCGTTGACGATGCGCAGCACGTTCAGGCCGGCGATCTGACCGGCGTCTTTGGTCGCCTGACGCTGGGCGTCGTTGAAGTAAGCGGGCACGGTGATCACCGCGTCGGCAATGTCCTCACCGAGGTACGCCTCCGCGTCGCGCTTCAGCTTCTGCAACACCCGGGCGCTGATTTCCGGCGCCGAATATTTCTTGTCATCGATGTCCACGGACCAGTCCGTGCCCATGTGCCGCTTGACCGACCGAATGGTGCGGTCAACGTTGGTGACCGCCTGGTTCTTGGCGGGCTGGCCAACCAGCACTTCGCCGTTGCGCGCGAACGCGACGACGGAAGGAGTCGTCCTCGAGCCCTCGGAGTTAGCGACGACGACGGGGTCGCCACCCTCCAGAACCGAGACGACGGAGTTGGTGGTCCCGAGGTCGATGCCGACCGCACGAGCCATAGTGATTCCTCCTGAATGTGTAGAGCTTCTGTGTTGCACTATGCTGAGTGAACCCCGCTCAAGCCTGCTCCGGCCGACGCTCTGCTGTCAACCCAGACTTGAGCCTTGTTCGCTCAACTTGTCGATCATCTTAACGGCACTGCCGCGGACTTTGTTCCCGGGGGGCCTGCGTTCTTTATGAAAGCCGCAAGAAGCGTCGATTCGCGTTGTGACCTGATTGTTAGACTTCGGCGAAGAGTTTGCTTTGGGGGAAGCGATCAATCATGTCCGCGCAAAGCCGCATGCTCGCGTACAGCTCACTCCTGGCGATGAACGCCGGGTGGGTGAACGCGGTGGCCATCCTGATCATGGCCGTGCCGGTCGGGAATCTGACCGGCATCACCACCCAGATCGGGATGGATCGGGCCCATCCCTGGCGCTACGAAAGTCACGTCCTGGTGGCGATCCTGGCGGGGTTTCTCATCGGAGCGGCCATCGCCGGGGCCCTGCTCGCGTCCAAGCGCGTTCCCATCGCCAACCGCCACGCCGCAGTGCTGGCCGTTCAGGCAATCTTGCTTCTGCTTGCCGCCGCCGGCATCGAGGAATCTGACATCAAATCCTTGATCCTGGGCTCCGGTATCGAGGAGACCGCGGTGCAGGCACTGCTGGCCGCATCTGCCCTCGGCCTGCAGAACGGGCTGACCTCGAGCTTTCGCGGAATGGCCGTCCGCACCACCCATTTCACCGGCACCGTCACCGACCTCGGGTTGATGCTGGGTCGCAGCCGCCAAGAGGGCATCGACAAGTGGAAGGCCGCGATCCTGTCGGCGACGCTGTTGCTGTTTCTCACCGGCGCGGTGGCCGGGTTGATGGCCGGCGCCCGCATCGGCGGTCACGCCCTGATAGTTCCGGCGCTGGTCTGTCTGGTGCTGGCCGCCGTCGGCATAGTGCGCAGCCGACGGCGTCGCCTCAAGGCAGCTGTTGAGGTCGCCGAGGCGGCAACCACCTAGGCCTTTCCACGGGCCTTTCCACCAGCCTTTCCACGGGCCTCTGCACGCGATTCCACCGGCGTCCACGGCAGCGGCGGCCGGGGTTGGCCGGGAAACAAAAAGTCGACGAACGCCGCCACCGTGGGTTGCGGTTCATGGTTCGCCAAACCGGGCCGCTCATTGGCCTCGATGAAGGTGTAGTCGGCGGCGGTGACGTCGGGGACGAGAAGGTCGATGCCGGCCACCGGGATACCGATGACCTCGGCCGCCTCGATCGCTATCCGACACAGTTCTTGGCTGACGCGGCCGGTGACGTCATGCAACTTTCCGCCCTGATGGAGATTGGCCGTGGCACGAACACGTAGCACGGTTCCTTCCGGCAGCACATCATCGAGCTGCCAGCCTTCCCGGGCGACCGTCTCGCGCGCGAGGTCATCCAGAGGAATTTGGGACTCACCGTCGGTGGCAGCGGAACGGCGCCGACTTTCGGCCTCGATCAACTCGCGCACCGTGCGCTCACCGGTGCCGATGACCTCCGGCGGCACCCGCACCGCGGCGGCCACCACCCGGCCGTCGATCACCACCAACCGCAGGTCATCCCCCTGCGCCCGCTTCTCGATCAGCACTTCGGGGTGCTGCTCCCTGGCCCGCGCCAACGCCGCAGCGAGTTCCTCGGGACCGTCGTCGGCAGTCACTCCCACCGTGATGCCTTTGCCCTGCTCGCCTCGGCACGGCTTGACCACTGCCTCGTGTATCTCGTCGAGAAACGCGTAGTCGTCCTCGTCAAAAGTGGCCAGCCGCGCCTGCGGAACCACGATGCCGGCCTCCTTGACCAGACGCCGGGTCAAACGCTTGTCGTCGCAACGGCACATCGCGATTGCCGAGGTGTACTCCGACAGCGACTCGCGGGTGACGACGGTGCGGCCGCCATGGGAAAGGCGCATCTCGCCCGTTTCCGCGTCCAGAACCTCGACTCGAATTCCGCGGCGAAGAGCCTCCTCGGCAATGATCCGCGCGTAGGGGTTGAGGTCGTCAACGGTCTCCGGCGGCGAGGTGAACAACGGCTCGTTGATGGTGTTCTTTCGCTTGATCACCAGCACCGGGACGCGGCGAAAGCCCAGCTTCTCATATAGGGCGATGGCCGCGTCGTTGTCATAGCCGACCGACAGGTCGACGTAAGCCCGTCCATCCCGGCGAAACTGTTC
This sequence comes from Mycobacterium gordonae, assembly GCF_017086405.1. NCBI lineage: Bacteria > Bacillati > Actinomycetota > Actinomycetes > Mycobacteriales > Mycobacteriaceae > Mycobacterium > Mycobacterium camsae. Next base: position 849,694 of record NZ_CP070973.1, on the reverse strand, counting down.
CGCCATGGCGCGAGCCAGCGCTTCCCCGATACCCGGTAGGGCGGCGGCCGGATCGACGGCAAGTGTCCATAGGCTGGCGCCCCGCTCCGGGTCCGAGAAGAGCACCTCGTGGTCCACACCCGTGACGGCGCCTATCACCGCACCGTCGTCGTGGCGCACGGCAACCAGGTAGGTCACCGCATCCTCGTGCAGGTGGTTGTGCCAGATCGTGTCGACCGGCGCGGGAACCATGCCGCACCGCACGAAAATCCGGTTCATGTCATCGGCTTCGGCGCGGGAACTCAGCGGACGAACCGTGACGCCCTGTAGTGGCTGGGCCGAGTTTACGGGCTCGGTCAGGCGCAGACGATAGGTGTGGCTGGGGTCGATGAACAGCTCGGTGGGGGCTTGGGCCACCACGATGTGAGCTTCGCGCGCGTAGATGCATATGTCGCGCCGCCCCGGCGCTTCTTGCCGCAGCGCTTCCACGAGCGTGCTGGTATCGGCGAACGTTTGACCGAAAACGATTCGACCCCAACCTAATTCGAGTTCGACATGCTGCACCATCGACTCGACCAGGTCCGGCTGCGAGCCGCTGTGGAGGTTGAGCGTGATCGACTCTCCGACGGGTTCCATGGTCGGCGTTGGTTACCCGTTTTTTCCCGAAATGATCCGCCGACCCGGTGGCACCGAATCACCCAATCCAAATAATAGAGCATATGCTCTGTTATGGTCGTAGCCATGCCCCGTCCCCGCTTGCACGACCCGGACAACGTGCTGGACGCCGTGGAGTCGGTGGCTGTTTCGTCGGGGCCGGCCGCGGTGACCATCCGCGCGATCAGCTCAGCCGTCGGCGTCTCGAACGGGGCGCTGTATCACACGTTCGGGTCGCGGGCCGGGCTGCTGGCGCGGGCCTGGACCCGCGCGGGACGCCGCTTTCTACTCGCGCAGCACGCCCAGGTCGAGGCGGCCCTCGCGGCGGCGGGACCAGATAGCGGCGTCGAGGCCGTCGCGGCCGCCGCAGACGCACCGGCCGCCTTCGCTGAGCGATATCCGAACTCGTGCCGGCTGCTGCTCACCATACCGCGCGAAGAGGTGCTCGGTTCCGAGCTGGCTGACGACATCGCCACTGAGATAAGGGATCTCGAGGCGCAGCTGATCAACCTGATGATCCGGCTGGCCGGTGGCGTCTGGGACCGCAAAGACGCCGCCGCGGTGGACACCATCACGATCTGCATCGTCGAACTGCCGACCGCGATCCTGCTGCGACGGAACCGCTTACACAGTCCTACAGCGCGCGCACAGCTGCGCGCCGCGGTGCGCGCCGTCCTACAAACCGAGCCCCCCGTTCCTCAGCCCGAAAGGAAAGACCCATGACCGTCAGCCTGCGCTACGACGAGAAGATCGCCGTCCTCGACCTCGGTGACGACGAAAACCGTTTCTCGCCAGAGTATCTCGATGACTTCAACGCCCATCTCGACGACATCGAGGCCAGCGGCGCGCATGCGCTGGTCACCACAGCGGGTGGCAAGTTCTACACCAACGGGCTGGATCTGGACTGGCTCGGTGCACATGGCGACCAGACCCAGTGGTACGTGAGCCGAGTCCAGGATCTGCTGGCACGGGTCCTCACCTTGCCCATGCCCAGCGCGGCCGCGATCGTGGGCCATGCGTTCGGTGCAGGTGCGATGCTGGCCGTCGCGCACGACTTTCGGGTGATGCGCGCCGACCGTGGGTTCTTCTGCTTTCCCGAGGCGGACATCAACATCCCGTTCACGCCCGGCATGGCCGCGCTGATCCAGGCCAAGCTCACGCCGCAGGCAGCCGTCGCTTCCATGACCACGGCGCGCCGCTTCGGCGGCGCCGACGCCGCCGATCTCGGGATCGTCGACGCCACCGCCAACGAAGGGGCGGTGACTTCGGCCGCCGTGGAATTGCTTCGCCCGCTGGGCAGTAAAGACCGCGGCACTCTGGGCGCGATCAAACAGACTATGTTCGGCAACGCGGCGCAACTGCTCAGGACACTTGCCGACGACTGACGTCGGCGATCACCAGTTGGGTGTTGTAGGGCGCGCCGATCGGTATCCCGCGCCCGTCCGTTTGCGTATTCCATTGACTGGCGAAGACTTTCATCCGCCGCAGAGTGGATCCGGGCAGAATGTAGCCACCGTAGTTCTGCGCCACGAAGTTCGGGCCGTTCGGGTCGCTCTGCTGCATGAGCACCGTCGGAGGGGCCTGACGGAAGATTTCGGTAGGGTCGGCCGCGACCCATACCTCCACTGCCCCGTCGGGACCACTTCGGACGTTGAAGCCCGCCAGGACGGCATTCCCGTCGACCTCCCGGAAGCTGAGCTCACCGAAATTGTTGGCGCTGAGGATAATTGGGGCCTGCCCGTAGGTTCCCCAGTCTGAATTGCCGTGGCACAGATACGGTTCCCACGAGTTGCGGTCGGTGACTGTGCCGGGGTCCGCCCGGTACAGGGTCACGGCCTGGCTGCGGTCGAAAGCATCGGCGACGATATAGACATAACCATCAGCTGCTCGGTAGCCGCTGATCTGCGACTGCCCGCCGTCGGCATAGTCGCCGGGCCGCCAGGACCCGCTGATCGGTTTCCAGCCTCTGGCCGGACGATCGGTGACTTCCACCAGCCATGAACCGCCCTCGGTGCGCAGGTCCCTGGTGCCCACCACCAGCATGTAGGTCCGGTTGCCGACCAGGATGCTGCCCGCCGGCAGCGTGTTTGTGCCGCGCGCCTGCCGCGGCGGGATGAAGAGCGGGTTGCGGCTACCCCTCGGCCCGGTCAGCGGCGCACCGAAGTGCGGGCGGCCGGCCGCGTCGAACGTCACTGGCACCGCCACCGACGGGTAGTGCGGTTGGGTGCCCACCCTGTCACCGCCGAACGAGTCTCCGAACACCGCCACATAAGAGCCGTCGGGCAGCGCCACGACCTCCCCGAGATCGACCGCGCCGATCCCGGGCACGCCAACGCGTGCGCCGGTCCCGGCGATCGGACCGAGATTGCGCACCGTGCCCTGGCGCATCGCCTACGCCCGCGCCTCGATCTGCGGCAGCGGCGGGCGCACCGCCGCGCTGGTCGGGCGCGTCGCCGCGGTGCCCGGAACACTCACCAGGCCATCGTCGTCGATGCCGTCAAGGATGGTCCAGCTCAGAAACCCGATGCCCAGACCATTTGGGATGCATGCGGCGACGATCCCCCGACCGGCGACCTCGATGTCGGCGGCCACCACGGGGCCTGTGAACTGCCGACCACGCGAGCGTGGGATAGCCTGACGCGATGGCAGCGCCCGCGCGCGCGTTGGACCGCGAAGACGCGGGTTACCACAAGGCGCTCAAGAACCGACAGATACAGATGATCGCCCTCGGCGGCGCCATCGGGACCGGGCTGTTCCTCGGTGCCGGTGGCCGACTCGCGTCGGCCGGGCCGGGTTTGTTCATCGTCTTCGGCATTTGCGGCGTCTTCGTCTTTCTGATCCTCCGCGCGCTCGGCGAGCTGGTGCTGTACCGCCCGTCGTCGGGCTCGTTCGTGTCCTACGCCCGCGAATTCTTCGGCGAGAAGGTGGCTTTCGCCGCCGGCTGGATGTACTTCCTGAACTGGGCCATGACCGGGATCGTGGACACCACCGCGATCGCGCAGTACTGCCGCTACTGGAAGGCGTTCCAAGTCGTCCCCCAGTGGACCCTGGCGCTCGTCGCGCTGATCGTCGTGGTGTCGATGAACCTGATCTCGGTCAAACTGTTCGGGGAGCTGGAGTTCTGGGCCGCCCTGGTCAAGGTGCTAGCGCTGGTGACGTTCCTGATCGTCGGCACTGTCTTCCTGGCGGGACGATTCAAGGTGGACGGACACGACACCGGGTGGTCGCTGCTGAGCAGTCACGGCGGTCTGCTGCCGACCGGTCCTCTGTCCCTGCTGCTCGTCACGTCAGGGGTCGTGTTCGCTTACGCGGCAATCGAACTCGTCGGCATCGCGGCGGGGGAAACCGCGGAACCCGAGAAGGTCATGCCGCGGGCGATCAACTCGGTGGTGTTCCGGATCGCGGTCTTCTACATCGGGTCGACGGTGCTGCTGGCTCTGTTGCTGCCCTATACCGCCTACAAGGACGGCGAGAGCCCGTTCGTGACGTTCTTCAACAAGCTCGGCATCTCCTGGGGCGACGACGTGATGAACCTGGTGGTGCTCACGGCTGCGCTGTCGAGCCTAAATGCGGGACTATATTCCACCGGCCGGATCCTGCGGTCGATGGCGATCAACGGCAGCGGCCCGAAATTCACCGCGCCGATGTCCAAGAACGGCGTGCCCTTCGGTGGCATTCTGCTCACCGCGGGGATCGGACTGTTCGGCATCGGGCTCAATGCCGTCACCCCGAAACACGCCTTCGAGATCGTGCTGCATATCGCGGCGACCGGCGTCATCGTGGCCTGGGCGACGATCGTCGCGTGCCAGTTGCGGTTCCACCACCTGGCCAGGGCCGGGGAGACGGAGCGCCCGAAGTTCCGGATGCCGCTGTCGCCCTACACCGGGTGGATCACGCTGGCCTTCCTTGCGGGTGTGCTGGTGTTGATGATGTTCGACAAGGTGTACGGCCGCTGGATGCTGGCTGCCATGGCGTTCGGTATCCCGGCGCTCGTCGGAGGCTGGTTCGTGGTGCGGGGTCGGGTACATGACGCCGCGGCCGAAGCCGCCGACGCCGGGTAACGCTTTGCCAACGACGTCCTTTAGGCGCGCGTCACTGCGATGACTTGGCTGTCACCGTGCGTAATCTGACTTCCTGATATCAGACAGTTCCGGGGAGTAGTGCGTTGCGGTTTTTGCCAAAGGCTGGGTGGGTGTCACTCGCCGTCGCCGTGCTCGTTGCCGGATGCACCACCACCGTCGACGGCCGGCCGGTGGCCAGCCCCGGCGGCCGCGGACCGGCCGAACCTTCCTTCCCGACGCCCAGACCCAGTGCCTCTGCGCCGGCGGCGCCGACGACGCCCATCGCGCTACCTCCCCCGGGGCCGCCGTCAACGACCGGGGCGCCGGGCACGGTCACCCTGAATCCCGACCAGAACGGCTACGTCTTCATCGAAACCAAGTCGGGCACGACGCGCTGCCAAATCAATAAGGAAAGCGTGGGCTGCGAGGCACCGTTCACCAACTCGCCACTCAAAGACGGCGAGCACGCGAACGGCGTCCACATCACCTCCGCCGGCGATGTGCAGTGGGTGCTCGGCAACCTCGGCGCCATTCCCACTGTCACGATCGATTACAAGACGTACCAGGCGCAGGGCTGGACCATCGTCGCCACCAAGGACGGCACCCGCTTCTCCAACAACGGCACTGGCCACGGCATGTTCGTCAGCGTCGACAAGGTCGACACCTTCTGAGTGGACCGTCAGGCACCGAGGGTGAGTGCCTGGGATATCCAGGCAAGCACCGGCGGCGCCACCTCGTGCAACGCTGACTCCGCGATGATCCAATGCGGCAGTGCGGGATGCACGAAGTGTTCGGCGCCGTAGCGGCGCGCAATCTGCCGCGACGCCCGGGACGTGACGTTTCGGTCTTCGCCCGCGCTGACACAGAGCACCGGACACGTGACGTCCGAAGCATTCACCCGGGTGACGGGCGCACCGATCAGCATCTCGCGGTACACCTTCCCAGAATCGCGAACCAGCAGCGGGATCAGTGCATCCTGTTCGGCGGACGGCAGCGTGCACAGGGGGACTTCGCGCATGGTTCGGGGCGACGGCAGGATCGGCCGTCCCGCCAGGATGGAGGGCATCAGTGGCGCCAGGTGCGGGAGTGGTTTCAGTTGCGGCCAGAGGATTCCGGGCGGAACCGAAGCCAGGAGCACGACGGCGCGCGGGTCGCGGGCCGCCGCGAGCTTCTGGGCGAGTAACCCACCCATGCTGTGACCGATGATGACCGGTGGTGCGGCAAGCGCGTCGTAGACGCGAAGTACCGAGTCAAAAAACGCACCGATGCCGCAGCGGTGCAACGCCTCGTCATCAGAGGGATCGCGTCCTGGCAATGCCGGTGCGACGCAGTCGAAACCGGCCTGACCGAAGAAGTCGGTCCACGGCTCGAGGAGGGACGGGCGCCCGAATGCCCCGTGTATGAACAGAATCGGTGGGCTTGAGTCGTTCGACTGCATTACGGCGGCGTCCTCTCTGCAGACTGCTGCGAAATCAGCGTCACACGTACAGACCCGACCGGTGCGGCACATTCATCGCATCCTCGCCCGCCGCCCGTCGTACTACGACGGGACCTATAACATCGGAACCGTGGCACGTTACGGCCCACCTGACGACTTCAACAACCAGCCCACCCAGTACGGCGGCTACGGCGGACAGCCGCCGCAGGGCCCGCCGCCCGGTGGGCCGCCCCAGGGCCCGCCGCCCGGTCGGCCTCCCCAGGGCCCGCCTCCCGGCGGGCCTCCGCCATACGGCCGACCTCCCCAGGGCCCGCCTCCGGGTCCGCAGCATCAGCCCACCGTAGAAGGCCCGCCGCCGCCCGGCGGCACCCCGCTGCAGAATCAGCCCACCGTGGAGCACGGCCCGCCTCTGCAGTACCAGCCGACGGTGGAAGGTGCAGCGCCGGTGCAGTACGACCAGCTGGCTGCCGAGGATCCCGACGAGGGGGCGCTGCCGTGGTACCGCAAGCCGGTGACACTCATCGGTTGGGCGATCCTCGTGCTGATCCTGCTCGCTCTGATCGCCTACGGCGTCACGCAGTTGCTCGGCGGCGACAAGAGCACCGGACCGGCCCCCGGCACCACGTCGACGACGACCACCACGACGACCAGTGAGCCGACGACGACCACCACCACCACCACCGAAACGACCACGGAACCGACCACCACCCCGACAGTGGCTCCGCCGGCCAATCCGCCACGCAGTCAGCCGCCGGGCACCGCGCCGACGCAGCAGCCGACCCGTCGTCCGCATCTGCCACAGCTACCAGGCACCATCACGGTTCCGGGCGGTCCCACCATCACCCTGCCCAACCTGCCCCGTTAGAACTTGGTCAACATTTGATTGCTGATCGGTCACGGGCGGCGTGCGCCGGGCTGCCCGGCTGGGCGTAGCGAATACAGTCGGCGCCCGTGACGAGGTACGACCCGCCCGAATACGGCGCCAACGACCCGACCGCCTACGGCAACTACGGCTACGGGCCCGGCGGGGGCGGATACGGCCAGCCGACCGGCAGCGGATACGGCCAACCGACCGGCGGCGGATACCCGCCCGAGCCGGAACCCGAGCCCACGCCCGGTTGGCGCAAGCCGCTCGCCCTGGTGGGATGGGGCGTGCTGATCGCGGTCTTGATCGCGCTGATCATCTACGGGATCGTGCTGCTCGCCCAGGGCCGACCAAGCCCGGCTACCGTCACCACCACCGTGACCACGGTGGCGCCGGCGACCACGACCACCACGACGCCAGGCACCACCACGACCACGACGACCACCACTGCCCCCACGACCACGACCACGACCACCACGACCACCACGACCACCACCACCACCACCACCGAGCCCAGCACCACGACGACGGCGCCGACCACGACAACCGCGTCGCCGACCACCACGCCCGCCAATTCGCCGGGATCAGGAGCAATTCCCGGGCTGCCGTCACAGATCACGCTGCCCGCGATCCCCACCGTCATCAATCTGTCGCCGGGACTGTGAGAAGATCCCGACCACACCCCGACGGCTAGGGTGGGGAACGGCCCCCGACCGCAGCGAAACAAGGGATGACGAAGGGTGTGAATATGAGCGAGCCGCTCGGGTTGTCGATCGGAGTGGCCAACCTGGTGGCTGCCCGCTCCGGTAGCGTCCCGGTCTCCCGCACACCGGTCGTGACGTTGTTCGAGAGCCGTCCATCCGAGGTCGGACTGCCCGAGGAGAACCCGAATCTGACCGAACCCGGCCTGGTACTGCGCGGGTTCGTGGAGCGGGTCGGCGATCCGGCGCCGTTGGTGGCCCCCGACGGTACGAAGTACCTCGGACAGGCGTTGACCATCGAGGCCCTGGAAGCGATGGCGCGCACGGTCGGCTACGGCAGACCGATCACGGTCGCCGTCCCGGCGTATTGGTCAGAGAGCCAGGTCGCCGCCCTGCGCCAGGAGTTGTTCGCCCAACCCGACCTGACCGCACACGGCGGCACGCCCACCCTGGTCTCCGACGCCACCGCGGCCCTGACCGCGGTCCGAGCCCGGCCCGGTTTCCCCCGGCAGGGCGCCGTCGCAGTGTGCGACTTCGGCGCCGGCGGCACCAGCGTCACGCTGGCCGATGCCGGATCCGACCTCCAGCAGATCGGCAGCACGGTCCGCTACAGCGAGTTCTCCGGCGACGACCTGGACCAGCTGATCCTGAACCATCTGCTGACCGTCTCCCCCAGCGTCGACAGCGGCAACGTATCCAACACCGCGACGTCCATGGGTTCGATGACGCGGATGCTGGGCGGCTGCCGGGCCGCCAAGGAACAGCTTTCCGCGGCTACGGTGGCCAGCGTCGCGACCGGCACCGGCGGCGGGGACGTGCGGTTGACCCGCAGCGAGTTCGAACAACTCATCGCCCCACCGCTCGACCGGTTCATTGCCTTTGTCGGAGAAGTGCTGCAGCGCAACGGAATCGGACACCTTTCCGGCGTCGCGATCGTCGGCGGCGGAGCCAGCATCCCGCTGATCACCAGCCGGATTTCCGACCGCCTGCAGGTGCCCGTCTTCACCACGGCGCAGCCCCTGTTCGCCGCCGCGATCGGCGCGGCCACGCTCGGCGACGAACAGTTGGCCTCGGCGGGCGCGGCGACCGGCATCGGCCCGGCCGTCGGCCTGCCGACCAGCATGATCGGCGCGGCCGCCGGTCCCGAGACATTGGCATCGCCGACGGCACCACCGGTGGACACCGAAGCGTTCCCCGAGGGTGCCCGCCAGGAGACCGACCGCGCACTGGCATGGTCCGAAGACAGCGGCACCGGCATGGAGCCGGTCCCCTACACCGGACCTGCCGACTACACGGCCCCGGTTGAGCCGCCGCCCGGCCCACCGGCCCCCGACACCAGACAGGACCGTTTCGCGGGCGAGCCGGAGGTCCCGCCGTGGTACCGGCGCCCGGCTATCCTGCTCAGCCTGGCCGGCGCGGCCGCGGCCATCATCCTCGCAGTGGTGCTGGCCCTGACCCTGCGACCGACCAATGCCAAGCCGGTGGTCACCACCTCCCAACCGCCGCCATTCACTACCGTGGTGACGGGACCGGACAACAGCCCAACCGAGACGGTCGTCACCCCGCCGCCCGTCACCGTGACCACCACGCCGTCGACCACCACCACCAACCCGCCGAGCACCACGTCGACGACGTCGACGACCACCTCGACGACAACGACCACGACGACCACGCAGCCCACGACCACGAGCACCCAGCCAACGACGACCCAACCGACCACCACCGCGCAGACGACCACGCAGGCGCCGCCGACCACCACCCAGAAGCCGCCGACCACGACGGCAGCGCCGGTGACGCCCACCGCGGCGCCCACCAGCGCGGCGCCGGCTCCCGCGCCCGCTCCGGCTCCCGCGCCCGCCCCGGCCCCGGCACCCGCTCCGGCCCCGGCACCCGCGCCCGGCGGCTGATCGAGACCCAGAACGGCTGCGAGTCCGGCCATCTCGATTGCACAGCAGTCACATTGACCGTTATCGCATCCTTCATGCTGCCCGACGATTTCTCACCCGATCCTCGCGGGGTTGCCCAGGGATCCGGAAGTCGTACGTGGCCACGGCAGGTCAGTGACCGACAGCGATCTGCTGGCTACCTTCGTCCGGCACGACCCGCTTCGTCGTCAGGACGTCCATCGGGACTGGACCGAGAATCTTGAGCCGCAGTCGAGCCAGCGAGTGGATGCTAGCCCTGCAGGCAGCTAGCCGACGCGGCGGCAGTGCGCCCCAAGTGATGCTGACCGCTGCCAATAGCTGGAAGGCGATCGCCATCGCTCGCGACGGGACCGCTGACGTCGGATTGGTCGAAAATCTCGGCGCGCCAGAAGGTTTAAGCAGTTGCGTGGTGGGGTTCGACGAGTTGGTGGTCGTCGTGGCGCCGGCTCACAAGTGGGCTCGACGGTCACAAGCGGTACGCGCTCTCGAATTCGCTCAAACACCCCGGGTGGCCCGTGAAGCTCTCTCACGGCATTCCTGCACGATCGCCACCGCCCTACGCAAGGTGCTTGGCGACGACGTCGAGCTAGGGCCGCCCGCACTCGGCTTTAGGATCGCACGAGGCAATGCGTGCCGCGGTTCTCGCCGGTGCCGGACCGTCGGTCATGAGCCAACTGGTGGTGGCCGAAGACCTGGATTCGGGTCGACTACGCGCCATCACGGTCCCGGGGCTGGATCTGCGACGTAAGCTTCGAGCCATCTGGGTCGGCGGACGCACGCCGCCTGTTGCGATAAGAGACCTGTTGAACCACGTGATCGCGTGTGCCGGTAGGCAGTTGGGGCCGTAAATGGTGGTGGGATAGATCGCCCACGTCCTGCAGGCGGCGTTCTCTTTGAAGCACTCGGATAGATGTTTAGCGTCGCACGGGGAATTCGGCCAGCATCGCCTCGGCGCTGCGGACCGCCGCACGGCAGGCCCTGGTGGTGAACGGGTCGTTGAGCGGATGCTCGGCGCGCCGACGCCAATGTTGCGCCGCCGCAAACGCCGCTCGGGAAATCTCTTGAGGATTGGTCCGGCAAACCTGCGGGTCCAGTCCCAGCCTACTGGCCGGCCCGGTGCCCGAACCGCCGATGAGGCGACGCAGCAGCACCGCGTCATGCTCCTTCAAAGTCGTTGTGCGCGATGGCAATTGACTGAGAAGGCGAAGTTCTTCGAAGGCGTGGGTGTCGGCCAGTAGCGGGTCGATGTCGGCGATCACGTACGGCGTGGCAAGCACCGGATGCGCCTCGACGAACCGGCGCAGCGATACCAGCGCAGTGTGCGCCTTGAGCATGTCGGAGCGCTGCGCGAACTGTTGGTCGATGACGTTGCGCAGGGCCACCAGGCCGCTGCGCTCCAGCAACTCGTTGGCCAATGCCGCCGCATCGGCGACGCCGGCCGCCAGCACCGCAATAGAGATCCGGATGCCGAACATCCCGAATCGCTCCAGCAGGTGCGCGCGGGTCGCCGCGTCTACGGGCAGTGGGCTGTCGGGTCGCACGAAGCGATCCACGCTCAGCAATGCCTTATTGAGCTCGGCGGCGTCGGATCCGGCGAGCTTCTGCAGCGCGAGGAACTCGCTCTGACGCAGTGTGCGCGCGGTCATCGCGAGTAGGCCCGACACCGGAACCACCGCCTGACAGATGCCCGTCTGATTCATCTCACTGGTGAACCGTTTGGCCACCTCGTTGGCGGACAGCATCGCATCGATGCGCCCGGCGCCGATCTCGTCTGCCCGCGATGCGACACCAATGATGCCGAGCGCTCCCGCCGACCCGCCCACCAGCCCACCGATCTGCTTGAGCAAGGCGATGTCGGCCGCGTTCAGAGTGCGTAACAGGAACACCACGGCATCCACCCGCGGCACCCCGTCCGGCGGGACGAGCAGCCGCAGGGTGCGTTCAGAGGCATCTCGGGTCAACGACGATGTGCCAGGGGTGTCGATGATGGTGGCCTGCGTCAACTCCTGCGCGGGCCACTCGACATCCAGATGGGCCACTTCCACCGGATTGAGGTTGCGCAGGTCGAAGCTCAGCCCGTCACGATGGGTGATCGGGACGTTGCCGCGGCGTCCGCCCTGATGAATTGCGGTGACCTTCGGCGTCGGGCCGTGCCGAAACCAGGTCACGATCCTCGTGGCCTCGGTCGCGTCCGTCGGCGCAATATCGTCCCCGACCAGCGCGTTGACCAGCGTGGACTTACCCGCCTTGAGCGTTCCGGCCAACGCAATGCGGATCGGCTCGTTCAGGCGCGCGCCGATGCGTTCCAGCTCGTGAAAGACATCCGGCCGTTGCCGGTAGGCCGGTTCGCCGCGATAAGCCTGGATGGTTCCGCCCAGGATGGCGCGGACCCGATCGCTTGTGCTCACGCTCGTCCTATGGTCGCCTGTGGCCGCAGTTTCTCTAAGTTTTCGATGACCTGGCGCAGGATGTCCAGTTGTCGCTCCAGTTCGCGAACTCTGGTGTCACGCTCCACGTCTTCCAGATGGGCGGCGGTTAAGGTGGCTTGCAGCGATTCGTTGAGCGAGCGGCTGAGTTCGTTGGCGATGTCGCGGTAGTGATCGCGCAGCTTGCGGTGAATCGTCTTGAGCCGGTCGCGGGACTCCTTGCCGACGACGAAAGAAACTTCGTCGACGAAGCGCCGCACATTGGCCTTGGCCTCGGCGCGCGCCCGCAGGAGCCGGCTCTGCTTCTCCTCCTTGTACGCCATCCGGCCGAGCAGCAGCCCGGCGCCCACTGATACCGGGTTGAACAGGCCCAGGCCGGCCACCGATGACAGCATGCCGATCATCACCACACCGCCGTAGGAACCGCGCAGTCCGGACAGCGCCTTCTGTCCCTTGCCTTGGGGCTTCGATTCCAGCTCGGCCAGTGCCTTCAATTCGTCGAAGTTGGTGGACATCAAGCGCGACGTCAACTCCGGCGACATCACCGAGTTCAGACCCGCATCGGCGAAAGAGCGGGCGACGTCGTCAGCCAGGGCCGCCGAACGCTGGTACGCCCAGACGAAGTTGTCGCCGACAGCGGTGGCGATCGCATCCTCGGCTTCAGCGCCGATCTCCGCCCAATGCAGGGTGGGATCGCAGGTGTCGATGCGTTTCTCGATGTCGTCGGTGACGGCGCGAAAACGCGCTCGCAGGTCGTGGTCCACGTCGTTGCTCACATCGGTGAAGCCGTCGTTGAGCACCTGCTGCCACAACGCGGTCGCCTGCAGGGCGTTCTCCGCGTCCCGCTTGCGCCGCTGCAGATCATTCGCCAGTCGATCGCGCAAGCCGGGGTCGTTGACAGAAGCCAGTTCCGACCCCGCTTTCGTAGTCAATTGTGCTGCAGCAGAATGTATTTCACTTAACACCTCGTCGCGCACTCGATCGCTTTCGCGAGTGAGCACCTTCTCGCTCAGGAATTTGACGACGGCCGGGAAGTTGGACTCGTCGTTGAGTTCTTTGTCGTTGAGACTCACGGCATGGCTACGCAGCAGCGACGAGACCGGGATGATCGGCATCGGCACCCGGGCACGCTGTAGGTGATTGGCATTGGCGTTGACGATCTGGCGCCAGTGCGGATAGAGGTCGGTTTTGGTGGCCACGATCACACCGACCGGGCAGATCTGGTGCGCCTTGCGCAGAAACCACATCTCGGGTTCGGTGAATTCCTGGCTGGCGTCGCTGACCATCAACATCGCATCGGCGTCGGGCAGCAAACCGAGGGTCGCCGACAGGTGCGGCTGGCCGTGGCCCCCCACACCCGGGGTGTCGATGAACACCAGTCCGCCTTGCAACAGCGGACTCGGGGCGCCGATCTCAACCCGCAGCACCTGGCGTCCGCCGGCATGAGGCGCCCGGCGCAGATCGATGTTGATCTGTTCGACCGGAATATCGACGGTCGCGATTTCGCCGTTGGGTCCCGCCGCGAGCACCAAACGGGCCCACGGTTGGGCGCTGTAGCTGACGATCGTGATCACCACGGTGGCCTCGTCGTCGCCGACTCGTGCGACCGGCAGGTTCAGCAACGAGTTGAGCAGTTGACTCTTGCCCTGTTTGAGCTGCCCGGCAATCACCACGCGGATGTGGGGATCGGTGATCCGCTCCCGCGCCCGCCGCAGCCGCTGCACCAGATCGTCGCGCCCGTGCAATTCCGCGATGGCGATCGTGTGGTCGATCAACTCGACGATCACGCTGACCCGACGCGGGTCATCGGGTTGTGCCACCGTGCTGCCCCACTTTCTCGTCGCTGTCTGTTCAACGTATGCGCACAAACCGGCGGGGACCATGACGGTCCCCGCCGGTTTGCCGGTTCTGAGCTATCAGAACCCGTGGTGGTCGGCCGGGCCGTGCGAGGCCGGCGGCTCGGTGTGCGCCGGCGGGGTGTGCGGCGCCGGGTCGTGACCGAACACCGACGGGCTCTGCGGCTCGTGGTGGGTCGGTTGCGGCTGCTCAACCGGCTGGTGCTGCTGAGGAGTGAACACCGGTCCGTGGTCCGCCGGGGCCGGGTGGGTCGGCGTCTCGACCTGCGGGGCAGGCGTGTGGGGAGCGTTGATCACCGGCGGGTTCGTATCGCCGTGACCTGTACCTGCACCTGTACCTGCACCACCCTGTCCGCCTGGCGTCTGGATGACGGGGCCGTGGCCACCGCCGGCCGGAGGCGTTGTGCCACCGGCACCCACGCCACCGCCTGTGATGACGGGACCCTGACCGGACGGAACAGTGGGCCCGTGGTCACCCGGGGTGATGCCGCCGCCGGCGCCGGCGCCCGCGCTACCGCCGGCACCAACGGGTCCGACGCCACCAGCGCCACCTGCGCCGACGCCGCCCCCGAGCGTGGTGCCCTCCTGACCAAGGATGTCGCCGTGCCCACCGGCGTTGGCCCCACCATGTGCCCCGGGCCCGGTGGCCACACCACCGGTTCCGGTGGCCGGAGTGACCGGTCCGGTGGCTACGGTGCCGCCGCCGGCTCCGGCGGCCGCGACACCACCAGGGCCAGCCTGTGCCCCGGCACCGGCATCGGCTGTCCCTGAGACGCCGACCGGTTGCGTGGCGGGGTGCGCGGCCAGCGGGGTGTTTCCGCCGCCACCGATGCCCAACCCTGCGCCGCCAGCAGCTCCGGCCTGGCCGCCCACGCCCACGCCGCCTATCGGACCCGCGACGTGCGGAGTGGCGGCACCGTTCAGCGCCGCGCCTTCGCTGGCGATGAGTCCCGCTTGGCTTCCTGCGCCGGCTCCAAGCGCTGCATTGCTGCCGGCGATTCCACCGGCAGCGGCCGCGTGTCCGCCCAGAGCCGCCTGACTGGCGAGACCTGCTTGGCCGGCAACGCCTGCCTGGCCGACGAGACCCGCCTGGCCCGCCACCCCGGCCTGCCCCGTCAGGCCCGCCTGACCCGCCAGGCCAGCTTGCGCACCAGCGACAGCGCCTGCCTGACCGCCGGCCGCAACGCCCGCCTGGGCACCGAGAGCTCCGCCAACCTGGCCGCCAGCGCCTATACCGCCGCCTATGCCACCACCGATAGCGCCGCCCGCCTGGGCACCAGCACCGGCACCGATTGCGCCGCCGACCTGGCCACCGGCACCGATCGCACCGCCAACCTGGCCGCCGGCACCAACCGCACCGCCAACCTGACCACCGGCACCAACCGCACCGCCGAGCCCACCGCCGACCTGGCCACCGATACCGCCACCGATCGCACCACCAGCCTGACCACCGATCGCACCGCCAACCTGACCACCGGCACCGACCGCACTGCCAACCTGGCCGCCGGCACCAACCGCACCGCCAACCTGACCACCGGCACCAACCGCACCGCCAACCTGACCACCGATCGCACCGCCAACCTGGCCGCCGGCACCAACCGCACCGCCAACCTGACCACCGGCACCAACCGCACCGCCAACCTGACCACCGATACCGCCACCGATCGCGCCGCCAACCTGACCGCCGGCACCTACCGCACCGCCGAGCCCACCGCCGACCTGGCCACCGATACCGCCACCGATCGCACCGCCAGCCTGACCACCTACCGCACCGCCAACCTGACCACCGGCACCAACCGCACCGCCAACCTGACCACCGGCACCAATCGCACCGCCAACCTGACCACCGGCACCAACCGCACCGCCGAGCCCACCGCCGACCTGGCCACCGATCGCACCACCAGCCTGACCACCGATCGCACCGCCAACCTGACCACCGGCACCAACCGCACCGCCAACCTGACCACCGGCACCAACCTGGCCACCGGCGCCGATCGCACCACCGGTACCGCCACCAATTGCGCCACCTGTCTGACCACCGATCGCACCACCGACCTGGCCACCGGCGCCGACCTGGCCGCCAACAGCGCCGCCGATGCCGGCGCCAACTTGACCGCCCACGCCGACGCCGCCGCCAAGGCCGCCCCCAATCGCCCCGCCGACGCCGCCGCCGACCTGGCCACCGAGCCCGACACCGGCCTGGCCGCCAATCCCGCCGCCAAGACCTACAGCTGCACCACCGCCGATACCGCCGACCACACCGGCCTGGGCTTCAATCTCGGCTTGCACACCGAAGCCAATGCCGGCCTGCGCACCCACGCCCAGTCCGGTTCCAACGCCCGCGCCGAGTCCGGCGCCGACCTGCGCGCCGATTCCGGCTTGCACATCGAAGCCAACGCCGAGACCGGCCTGCGCTCCTAAGCCGACTCCGCCCGTTGGCTCGATGAACGCCAGGCCAGGAGCAGGCGCCACCACACCGGGCTGCACACCCAGTGCGCTCTGGCCGACGAGCCCGGCGCTGACACCCGTCGCCACACCCGCACCGATGTCGGTCGCAACAGCGCTGCCCAATCCAAGCCCCGCATCCGCGGCGATGAGACCTGCATCGGTGGCGGCGAGCCCGGCGTCACCAGCGGCCAACCCCGCATTACCGATGACGGGACCGGGGTCTTGAGCGACGAAACTGGACACAACGCCCGCGTCTGACGACGGGATCGGGAAACCGTGCTGGTCAGCGACCGCCTGCTGCAATGCTCCGATCGGGTCATCGGAGGTGACCGCAACACCGGGGACTGCGCTGGCCACCGCCGAGGAGACTGCGGCGGGAGAGACATTGATCAGTCCCGCGTTCGTCATGGCCTGCCCGGGTGCAGCGACGAAAGACTGGGCTGCCTCTTCGCTGCGAAACAGGCTCAGGATGTAGTCGACTAGCGAGGTCATCTTCTTTTCCCTTCGATCGAAACCGTGAAGTTGTTCGCCGAAGTGACCGGCGCTCTGTCATAAACCGTATGGATGTCGCGACTCCCCCAAATCGGGGTCGATACCCCCAACTGGGGGTACGCCCACCGGGATAATGGGGGCTGCCCCGTTAGGGGATTAGGGGAAACCGAGGGCCCCCAATCCCACGCTGAAACACCCCCGTTTGCAGCATTTATGCACGTCAAACACTACTCGTCGACGACCCAGGTCGCCAGGACAAAGCTTTGGGAAGAACGAGAATCAGCCGTGCAGGCTGTCGACGCCGAAGCCATGGTGATCCGGCGGCGCGTCATGCGGATGTGCGTCCGGAAGAACCACCGAGTGGTCCCATATTCCCGGGTCACTGGCCGGAAAGCCGCCGTGGTCGAATGCGATTTCGGGCACCGCACCCCCCGTGATCAGCGACGACGGTTCGGGGTTGCCGATCCCGACCGGAGGCGGGCCAGCGGGCGCCTCGACTGGCAGCTGAGCTGCCGGCTGATTGATCACAGCCCCGACGCCACTGATCGCCCCGTGCTCGGGCATCGCTGCGACAGGCGGGTGCGGAGTGAAAGCATCGAAGGCCGCAGTTGCCGCACCGCTCGCCCACACATTGCCGTGATCGGCGACAGGCATGCCGGTCACCGCACCGGTGGCCCCGGCCATCGACAGGGAATCCGACACCATCGGGATCAGATTGTTGACATCGACGCTGGTCACATCCGTGAGATGTGCGTCAGCAATGGCTTGGTCGGGATTGGTGGCATAGCGCGCTGCCGCCTCCGGATCGCGCACAAGTGAGATCACGAAGTCGAGCAACGAATTTGCCATCGCCCATCTCCCTGTCGCTCAAGCCCGCCTAGATCCAGCACTAGCAAGATGCTAATCGCTGCGCGGACGCCCGTGTTCGGTGCGAACCCCGCCCACCCCCCGTCTTCATTAGGGGGTAATGCATTAGGGGAAGTACCGAGCTACGGGGGCCAAACGGCTATGGTTGATGAGCCGCTGGTGACCGTTGGAGCACAGGGGGTTGGCGCTTGGAGTTCTCGCGTGCTGCCCGGGACGTCCTCGACGATCTCACCCACGCTGCGACGAACCCCGTCAAGGCGATGATCGTCGGAGGCATCGGCACCGGCAAGACGACCCTGCTCGCTGCTGCCCGCGATAGCCTGCTCCATGCCGGCGTCCCGGTGATGACGCGACCGCCGCGCCATGACGATCCGCCCGAGTCGGCGTTCGTCGTCGACGAGGCGCACCAGCTCACCGACGCCGAGCTACACAAGCTCATCGAACGCGTCGGCGATAGCCGCGCTACCGTCGTCGCCGCCGCCGAGCCCCATGAGCAGCGCGCGACTCTGCGTTCCCTGACGACGGCTATTGCAAGGGAACGACCGCGGATAACGCTCGGCATGCTGCCGGTCCCCGAACATCAACTGGACTACACCGCAGGTCTGCCGTTTCTCGTACACGCCGTGTCGCGAGGTGGTCAGTCGCATGCGGCGAAACACGCACTGATCGAGCGGCTGCGCCGAATCGAAGAACACGACCTCGACGCGCTGCTGATCATGTCGCTGGCCCAGGCCCTGGGTGCCACCGATATCGCTGCGGTGCTTAGCATTTCAGTGGTCGACGCCAGGGTCGTGGTCGATCGGGCACATGCCAGCGGCCTCGTCGAACCGTCACACCCGCCCGCGTTTCTGCAGCTGGTTCATGAATGCGTCGCCCAGACCGTCGGCAACGCCCACCACCGTGAAGTCGAAACCTCTTTACTGCGTTCACAACTCGATATCTCAGCAGTGTCAGCGGACTTCGCGCTGCGGCTCGCCGAACACGGCCTCAGTGATGACCGGTTGGCAGCGATCCTCACCCATCACGCAGCCGAAATCCGTGGCGACGCAGCCCAAGTCGCGCGATTCTACCGGGCAGCAGTCCGGATCGGAGCTTCGGGCCTTACGCCACGACTAGCTGATGCACTCGCCCTGAGCGGCGACTGTACAGCCGCCGGATCACTGGCCGACAGTCTGCTCGGCTCGCAAGATTTCTCCGAGCGCGCCGCGGCCGTGCGGATCGCAGCCAGCGTCGCGACCCACGATGGCAACTCCGGTCAGGCGGCCGAATTGTTCGGCTGGCTCGGTCCGTATCCGGATTCTGTCGTGGCCTCAGCGGGTGCGATCGTGCTCGCCGCAACGGGTGACCTAGCTACGGCCCATGCCGCGGTGGGACTCAAGGACTCCGGTCCACCGACGATTGCCGCGCGCGCGTCCCGCAGCCTCGCCGAAGGCCTCTTGCTGACGATGGACCAGCCCTATCCGACTGCCATGGCCAAGCTCAGCCAGGCCATCGCGGTCGAACAACCGATTGGCGAAGTCTTCCCGGACAGCCCGGCGGCACTGGTTACCTTGGCCGCGATACACGGCGGGGACCCGGTGCGCGCCCACAGTGTGATCGGCCGCGCGGTACGCGCGGACGCCGAATCGCTCTTCAGGTACCGGCACCTACTTCTCTCCGGCTGGATCAAGATGCAAGACGGCCAACTGCCGTCGGCCGGCGCCGACGTCACCGCCGTTTCCGGCGCCAGCCTGCATCGTCGAGATGCGTTGTGGGCCACGGCCCTACAAACCGCCATCGCGCGCCGCAGCGGCGATACCGGCGGGCTGCAACAGCACTGGTACGCAGCAGTCGAGGTCCTCGCGGAGTGCTCCGTGGACCTGTTTGCGCTACTGCCGCTGGGCGAACTGTGGGTCGCGGCCGCCCGCATGCGCGAGGTGGATCAGTTGCAACACACCTTGGATCAGGCGTTCGCGCTGCTCGATTCCCTGGGAAACCCGCCACTGTGGTCGGTTCCGTTGCACTGGGCCGGTGTACACGCCGGAATCCTTACCAACTCGCCGGAGTCCGTCGCACCACACGGCCAGGCCCTCAGCGCCGCAACGGCACGAAGCACTCTCGCCCAAGCCCTTTCGGTTGCCGGGCGAACCTGGCTGAAAGTGCTTGCCGGACAGGTGCACGCCGACGAGGTCAGCACGGCTGCGCGGTCGTTGGCACATGTCGGGTTGACCTCCGACGCCACCCGGCTCGCGGGCCAGGCAGCGCTGCAGACATCCGACCCCCGGGTATCCGGCGCCATGCTGCAGCTCGCCCGCGACCTCAAAGTGGTGGGTTTCGTCGAAGCGCCCGGCGGCGAGGGGCAAAGGCAACCCGCCGCGTCGACCCCACGCCAGCCACCGTCGGGATCACCGTTGTCCGACCGCGAACGCGAAGTCGCCGAACTACTCCTGCTGGGCATGCCCTACCGCGATATCGGCGGCCAACTGTTCATCTCGGCAAAAACGGTCGAGCATCACGTCGCCCGAATCCGTCGCCGGCTCGGCGCCGGCTCGCGCTCGGAGATGCTGTCGATGCTGCGGGCGATGCTGACTCCGCAAAGCTGAGATGTACGCCTGATCACACCGCACTCTGGTGGGCTGGTGATCTGCGCAAACTTAGGTTTGCCTATCTCGCGGCGAATCCCACGAAGATGTCAGTATTGGGCAGGTTGACTAGCAAAGGCGCATCCGCGCCCCATGGCATCTGAATGACGATGAATCGAGGTGGCCTTCGGTGACCACACACACCCTCATCCGGCTCATAGTGGGCTTGGGCATGACCGCGGTGGTGGGAGCGCTGGCGCTCAAGCGCGTCTGGTGGTTGTACAAGCTCGTCATGTCCGGCCAACCGGCCTCCGGACGCACCGACCACATCGGCACCCGCGTCTGGACACAGATCGCCGAAGTGTTCGGGCAACGCAAGTTGCTCAAGTGGTCAATCCCGGGTTTGGCGCATTTTTTCACGATGTGGGGCTTCTTCATCCTCGCCACGGTCTATGTCGAGGCCTACGGCACCCTTTTCCAATCCAATTTCCACATCCCGATCGTCGGACGTTGGGACGCGTTGGGCTTCCTGCAAGACTTCATCGCCCTCAGCGTGGTATTCGGCATTGTCACGTTTTCGATCATCCGGTTGCGCTCGGAGCCAAAGGAATACGGCCGTCAATCACGGTTCTACGGTTCGCACACCGGCGGCGCGTGGCTGATCCTCTTCATGATTTTCCTGGTCATCCTGAGCTTCGCAATTTTCCGAGGCGCATCGGCTAATACCGGAACACTCCCCTACGGCGGCGGCGCATTCTTCTCCCACGCCATGGGCACGCTCATGAGCCCGTTGGGCGCGACGGCCAACGAGTGGATCGAGACCGTTGCGCTACTGGCCCACATCGCTGTAGCGCTCGTCTTCCTGCTGATCGTCCTGCACTCCAAGCACCTGCACATCTTCCTCGCTCCGATCAACGTCACCTTCAAGCGACTCCCCGACGGTTTGGGCCCGCTGCTGCCGCTGGAAGCCGACGGCAAACCCATCGACTTCGAAAACCCGCCCGACGACGCCGAATTCGGCCGCGGCAAGATCGAGGACTTCACCTGGAAGGGCATGCTCGACTTCGCCACCTGTACCGAGTGCGGACGATGCCAGTCGCAGTGCCCGGCCTGGAATACCTCCAAGCCGCTGTCGCCCAAGCTCGTGATCATGGATCTGCGCGATCACTGGATGGCCAAAGCGCCCTACATCCTCGGTGAGAAAGTGTCCCCGCTGGAAAGCACACCCGAAGGTGGGCTCGGCGAAGAACTGCGCGGTGAAAAGCACGCGGAGGAGCACCACGTCCCCGAGTCCGGCTTCGGCCGTATCCTGGGCTCCGGTCCCGAGCAGGCCACCCGCCCTCTGGTCGGCACCGCCGAACAAGGCGGAGTTATCGATCCCGACGTGTTGTGGTCCTGCGTGACGTGCGGCGCGTGTGTGGAGCAGTGCCCGGTCGACATCGAGCACATCGACCACATCGTCGATATGCGCCGCTACCAGGTGATGATGGAGTCGGAGTTCCCCTCCGAACTGTCAGTGCTGTTCAAGAATCTGGAGAACAAAGGCAACCCGTGGGGCCAGAACGCCTCCGACCGCACCGCCTGGATCGACGAGGTCGACTTCGATGTCCCCGTCTACGGCCAGGACGTCGAGAGCTTCGACGGCTACGAGTACCTGTTCTGGGTGGGATGCGCCGGCGCCTACGACGACAAGGCGAAAAAGACCACCAAGGCCGTGGCCGAACTGCTTTCCATCGCCGGAGTCAAGTACCTGGTCCTGGGCACGGGCGAGACCTGTAACGGTGACTCCGCCCGCCGCTCGGGCAACGAGTTCCTGTTCCAGCAGCTGGCTCAGCAGGCCGTCGAGACCCTCGACGGCCTCTTCGAAGGGGTGGAGACCGTCGACCGCAAGATCGTCGTCACCTGCCCGCACTGCTTCAACACCCTGGGTAAGGAGTACCGCCAACTCGGCAGCAACTACACGGTGCTGCACCACACTCAGCTACTGAACCGGCTGGTGCGGGACAACAAGCTGGTCCCGGTCAATTCCGTGTCGCAGGACATCACCTACCACGACCCCTGCTACCTGGGTCGTCACAACAAGGTGTACGAGGCGCCGCGTGAGCTGATCGGGGCCGCGGGCGCCAACCTCACCGAGATGCCGCGCCACGCCGAGCGCAGCTTCTGCTGCGGCGCGGGTGGTGCCCGCATGTGGATGGAAGAACACATCGGCAAGCGCATCAACCACGAGCGCGTCGACGAGGCGCTGGCCACCAACGCCGCCACGGTCGCCGTCGCATGCCCGTTCTGCCGGGTGATGGTCACCGACGGTGTCAATGACCGCCAGGAAGAAGCAGGCCGCAGCGGTGTCGAGGTGCTCGACGTGGCCCAAGTGTTGCTCGCTTCACTGGACCGCGACAGCGTGAAGCTGCCCGAGAAAGGCACGGCGGCCAAGGAAGCCGAAGAGCGGGCCGCCAAGGCGGAGAAGGCCAAGCCCAAGGCCGCCGCGGCCGCTCCTGCACAGGCGCCCGCCGAAGCACCGGCAGCCGAGCCTGCCGAGCCTGCCGAAAAGCCCGCTGCGACCGCGCCTGCGGCGCCGGCCAAAGGTCTCGGCCTTGCGGGCGGCGCCAAGCGCCCCGGAGCCAAGAAGGCGCCGGCCGCCGCCGCATCACCGGCTACGGAGGAAGCCGCCAGCACGGCCGCCCCCGCCAAGGGACTGGGGATGGCCGCGGGAGCCAAACGCCCCGGGGCCAAGAAAGCCGCGCCTGCCGAAGCAGGCAAGGCGACCGCGGCGCCCGCCGAGACTGCACCCGCGGAAAAGTCAGCCCCGGCCGCGCCCGTGAAGGGTCTGGGCATGGCCGCCGGAGCCAAGCGCCCCGGCGCAAAGAAGGCCGCGCCCGCGGTGGCGGAGCCGGCCAAGGCGGAACCGGCCAAGGCTGAGGCAGCCGCGCCCGCTGAAGCTCCCGCCGCGCCGGCCAAACCGGAAGTGCCGGTCAAGGGGCTGGGTATCGCGGCCGGCGCCAAGCGGCCCGGTGCGAAGAAGAGCGCACCCGCGGCACCCGCCGCACCGGCGGAACCGGAGCCGGAGGCCCAAGCGGAGCCCGAAGCAAAGTCCGAACCTGCACCCTCCGCCGAATCCAACGGTGACCCGACTCCCCCGGCCGCACCTGCCGCGCCGGTCAAGGGCCTGGGTCTGGCCAAGGGTGTGCGCCCGCCGGGTAAGCGCTGATCACGGTTTTGCACCGATCAGCAAATATCGGTGGACAGCGATGGGAGCATGGTTGACGTGACTACTCACCAGCTGCCCGCGCACACCTCCGGCCATCACCGGCAGCGCGTGTTCGCTCAGTCGTCCAAGCTGCAAGACGTCCTGTACGAGATCCGCGGGCCCGTACACCAGCACGCCGCCCGGCTGGAGGCCGAAGGGCACCGCATCCTCAAGCTCAACATCGGCAATCCCGCGCCGTTCGGCTTCGAGGCACCCGACGTGATCATGCGCGACATGATCCAGGCGCTGCCCTACGCGCAGGGCTACTCCGATTCCAAGGGCATCCTGCCGGCACGTCGGGCGGTGGTCACCCGCTACGAACTGGTCGACGGATTCCCCCGGTTCGACGTCGACGACGTCTATCTGGGCAATGGGGTTTCCGAGCTCATCACGATGACCCTGCAAGCCTTACTCGACAACGGCGACCAGGTGTTGATTCCCGCACCGGACTACCCGCTGTGGACGGCGTCGACCTCGCTGGCCGGTGGCACGCCGGTGCACTACCTGTGTGACGAGACCCAGGGCTGGCAGCCCGACATCGCCGACCTGGAATCCAAGATCACCGAGCGCACCAAGGCGCTGGTGGTGATCAACCCCAACAACCCGACCGGCGCGGTGTACAGCCGCGAAATCCTTACTGAAATGGTGGCTTTGGCGCGCAAGCATCAACTGCTGCTACTCGCCGACGAGATCTACGACAAAATCCTCTACGACGATGCCAAGCACATCAACGTGGCATCGCTGGCACCAGACATGCTGTGCCTGACGTTCAACGGTCTGTCCAAGGCCTACCGAGTCGCCGGATACCGGGCCGGCTGGCTGGCCATCACCGGTCCCAAGGACCACGCCAGCAGCTTCATCGAGGGAATCAGCTTACTGGCCAACATGCGCCTGTGCCCAAATGTCCCGGCGCAACATGCCATTCAGGTCGCCCTCGGCGGCCACCAGAGCATCGAGGACCTGGTGCTGCCCGGCGGCCGCCTGCTCGAACAGCGTGACGTGGCCTGGAACAAGCTCAACGAAATACCCGGGGTGTCGTGCACCAAGCCGGAGGGCGCGCTATACGCCTTCCCCCGGCTGGACCCCGAGGTCTACGACATCGCCGACGATGAACAACTCGTCCTCGACCTGTTGCTGCAGGAGAAGATCCTCGTCACCCAGGGCACGGGATTCAACTGGCCGGAACCGGATCACCTGCGCATTGTCACTTTGCCGTGGGCACGCGATCTCGCCAAGGCAATCGAACGCCTCGGCAACTTCCTGACCAGTTACCGGCAGTAACTCTGCGCATTCCCGCCGCAGGGTGACCCGCATCGAATACGATGCGGATCCGCGGTTCGCCGTGCCACCGCGTGAGCACGCCCAACTGTGTCAACCTATCGGGAGGTTGGTATGTCATTTCTTAACGTCGCGCCGGAACTGGTGTCTGCGGCGGCATCGGACGTGGCCGGCATCGGATCAATTCTCACCGAGGCCAACGCGGCTGCGGCGATCCCCACAACCGAGGTGCTCGCAGCCGGCGCAGACGAGATTTCCGCGGCCATCGCCGCAATGTTCGGTCTGCACGGGCATGCCTACCAAGTCCTCAGCGCCCAAGCGGCGTCATTTCATGACCAATTCATGCAGTTGCTGAGCGGCAATGCCGGCGCCTACGCCAGCGCCGAAGCGACCAATGCGCAAGCGGCTGCGCTGGACGTGCTGAACTCGCCCTTCCAGACCCTCACCGGGCGGCCGCTGATCGGCAACGGAGCCAACGGGGCCACCGGGAGCGGTCAAAACGGGTCCGCGGGCGGGTGGCTATTCGGCGACGGCGGGGCCGGCGGGTCCGGTGGCCCAGACCAGCGGGGCGGCAACGGCGGCGCGGCCGGTCTGTTCGGCAACGGCGGGGCGGGCGGCGCCGGCGGATTCGCAACGGATCCCAACAACGGCACCGCTGGCGGTAACGGCGGCTCCGGCGGGCTGTTGTTCGGCAACGGCGGCGTCGGCGGTTCCGGCGGCGCCGGAGTCAATGGCGGGATCGGCGGCAACGGCGGCGCCGCCGGCACGCTCTTCGGCGCCGGTGGGGCCGGAGGAAGCGGCGGCAGCGGCAGTACCGGATTGACCGGCGGCGGAGTCGGCGGCAACGGTGGTGCGGGCGGCCTGTTCGGCGGCGGCGGTGGCATCGGCGGCGCCGGTGGCTTTGGCAGCTTCGGGCCAGGCGGAGCAGGCGGCAACGGCGGCGCCGGCGGGACGCTGTTCGGTGACGGCGGAGTCGGCGGGACCGGCGGAGGGGGCACCACCACAGCCGGCGCCGGCGGTAGTGGCGGCAACAGCGGGCAGATTTTCGGAGCCGGTGGAGCCGGCGGTACCGGCGGACAGAGCTTCAGCCCCACCGGACCCACCACCGCGGGCAAGGGAGGCCATGGCGGCGCCAGTGGCCTGTTCGGCAACGGCGGGGTCGGCGGCACCGGCGGCGCCGCCTTCACCCCCAACAACCTTGGGACAGCCATTGGCGGCAACGGCGGTGCCGGCGGTAACGGCGGCAGCCTCTTCGGCACGGGCGGAGCGGGCGGATCCGGCGGAACCTCGTTCGCCAGCAGCAGTCTGGGTGCAATCGGCGGCAATGGCGGCGCCGGCGGCAGGGCGGGAGTGATCGGCGACGGTGGTGCCGGCGGCGCGGGCGGGGTCCCGGGACCGAACGGCATCCCGGGCGGGAATGGCGGCAACGGCGGTGACGCCATCCTGATAGGCAACGGCGGAAACGGCGGCAACGTCGGCAGATCTGGTGTCGGCACCGCGGGTCTCCCCGGCGCCGGCGGGGTACTTCTCGGCCAGACCGGCAACTTCGGATCGTCCTAGGCTTTGTCCCTGAAGCCAGATGCCGCCCAATCGAAGGGCGCACTGCTGGAAACTGTCTAATGGCGCACACCAGTAGGCGCGAAATCCCCTATTAGGCCCCCTCGGCGATGCGCGACGCTCTTATCCGCTGTGTCAACGATGACTCCGGGGGTATTGAGCAATGTCGTATGTGGTGGTGCCACCAGAGATAGTGGCTGCGGCGGCAACTGATCTGGCCAACATCGGTTCGACACTCAGTGAGGCGAACGCTGCCGCCGCTGCCCCGACCACGGGCGTGCTGGCGGCGGGCGCCGACGACATTTCGGCGGCCATCGCGGCGCTGTTCGGGGCGCACGGCCAGGCGTATCAGATCTTGAGCGCGCAGGCGGCGGCGTTTCAAGCGCAGTTCGAGGCCACCTTGACCGCCGGTGCGAACGCGTATGCCACTGCGGAGGCCGCCGCCGCGGCGCTACTGCAGCCGCCTCTGGACCTGGTCAATGCCCCCACCCAGGCACTGTTGGGGCGCCCGCTGATCGGCAACGGCGCCAACGGGGCGCCCGGCACCGGGGCGAACGGCCAAGCCGGCGGAATCCTGATCGGTAACGGCGGGGCCGGAGGGTCCGGCGGACCTGGCCAAAACGGCGGAAATGGCGGTCCCGCCGGGCTGTTCGGCACTGGGGGCGCCAGCGGCGCCGGCGGAATTGGCACGACGACGGGCGGCGCCGGCGGGGTCGGGGGATGGCTTTGGGGTACCGGGGGCACCGGCGGAGCCGGCGGCTTGGCTGTGGCCGGGATTGGCGGAAACGGCGGGATGGGCGGGACCAGTGGGGTGTTCTCGTTCTCAAGCGGTGGCACCGGCGGCCCCGGGGGGTACGGCGCCACCGCCGGCGGTAATGGCGGCGGCGGGGGTAATTCCGGGTTGTTCGGCATCGCCGGGGCAGGCGGCACCGGTGGGCCCACGACCGTGGGCGTAGGCGGGTTCGGCGGGAACGGCGGCACAGGGCTGTTCAACAACGGCGGGGCCGGCGGCACCAGCACGGCGACAGGCGGGTCGGGCGGTTATGGCGGCGCGGCCGGGCTGTTCGGTGACGGCGGCAATGGCGGGAACGGCGGAGGCGGCACCACGAAGGGGAGCCCCAACGTCGGCGGCCCTGGCGGAGTGCTGTTTGGCGCGGACGGATTGCCCGGCCAGCCCTAGAACAGCGAGATCACCCGCGTTCCAACAGTCCCAGTAGGTAGTTCCCGTAGCCGGACTTGATCAGGCTCTTCCCGCGCTGCGCCAACTGCTCGTCGTCGATCCAGCCCAATCGCCAGGCCACCTCTTCGGGCACGCTGACCTTCAGGCCCTGCCGTAGCTCCAGCGTCCTGACGAAATCCGCCGCGTCCAGCAAGGAATCGAACGTACCGGTGTCCAGCCACGCGGTGCCGCGAGCCAGGACCTCGACGGCCAGCCGGCCTTGATTCAGGTAGATCTGGTTCACCTCGGTGATCTCGTACTCACCACGCGCGGATTTCTTCAGACCCTTGGCAATCTCGACCACGTCGTTGTCATAGAAGTACAGACCTGGCACGGCATATTGCGATTTCGGCGTGGCCGGTTTCTCCTCCAGCGAGACTGCCAAGCCACCTGCGTCGAATTCCACCACACCGTAGGCCGATGGGTTAGCCACCCAGTACGCGAAAACCGCTCCGCCACTGATGGATTGGAACCGACTCAGGCTGGTACCCAACCCAGGCCCGTAAAAGATGTTGTCGCCCAACACCAATGCCACTGAATCGCCGCCGATGTGGTCGGCACCCAGCACGAATGCCTGAGCCAGGCCGTCCGGCCTTTCCTGAACGGCGTAGGTCAGGTTGATCCCGAATTGCGTGCCGTCACCGAGGAGTCGGTGGAACCCGGCCGCGTCGTGCGGGGTGGTGATCATCAGAATGTCGCGGATGCCGGCCATCATCAGCGTGGTCAGCGGGTAGTAGATCATCGGCTTGTCGTAAACCGGGAGCAGCTGCTTGCTGATGCCCATGGTGATCGGATACAGACGGGTGCCCGAACCGCCGGCCAGGATGATCCCGCGCATGACTGACTCCTTAAGCCTCAGTCGACCCGGTCGTTCTCGGTCAGTTCGGTCGCCGCCAATGCCGATGACAGGTCCGCGTGCCGGAACACCGACGTGACGTGGTCGTGGACCACCCGGAATGCCGAGGCGGTCGTCGACGCGTTGAAGGGCTTGTTGCGGTCGCTGATCTGCTGTTCGACGACGACAATCCCGTCGTGCACGTACATCCGGCCCAGCTCGGCCCTGGCTGTCAGGGAGCTCACCCAGCGGCGCAGCGCGTCGTGTCCCTGTACAGCTCCGTGCGCGTCGCCGAGTTCGATGTCGTCACTGGACAAACTGACCAGGGTCTCGATGTCGGCGCTGTTCAGGGCGTCATGCCAAGCGAGCACGGTGGCAATCTCGGATGTGGTCATGAGGTGCAAGTCTAGAGAGGCGTGCGGTCCAGCCATCTCTGCCATACGGCTTCGTCCCCGAATACTGCGATGCCGGTGTCGGCGAGTGCGACCCGGCGTGTCATCGCCAGCAGCAGATCGGTAGCCGTTCCGCGCAGCGCGACGGTGCCTTTGCCGTGTTCATGTGACCAGGCGACGACGCCGTTTGCTATGGCCACCGTCCATTCACCGGCTTCGCCGAGCACAGGATCGGTCGCGTGCAGGTGCAGGGTGTCGCCGCCCTCCAGCGGGAGTGCCGCACCGTCTTTCCCGGCCTGGATCACGATGCGTTCCAGGAACTCGTCGATCCCGTCGGCCGCCACCTCCGCATCGAGGCTGAAGTCGGCGCCGACGGCCAGGGCCGCGTCGGCTCGATGCACGACGTTCTCGTGCAGACGACGTCGGATCCACCAGTTGGCCGGCCGGGGCCCGAGGAACGTCCAGACCGGGGTGTCGGCGCCGGTCACTTTGACCGCGTCGACAAGTCGCTGCGCGCCACCGTTGAGCCACGCAATTGCGCCGTTGAGATCCGCGGGTGGCCTGCCGTCTTCGACGCTGCGGAAATCGAGAAATCTGTCCATCCGGTCGCGCACGATCTGCGCGGCCCAGCGGTCGCCGCGTCCTACATGCCGGAACAGCTGATCAAGGGTCCAGCCCGGGCAGGTCGGCACCGGTGTCGATTGGTCGGCGGCACGGATCAGTTCGCCGAAAGTCCTCGTTTCTTGGAGATAGGTCGACGCGTAATCCATGGAGGATGACGCTACTCGCAGTTGTCGGTAGACAGCGAAGACGTCGGCTTGGGACTCCCGCCAAGCCACCGAGCCCGGACGCGGTGCCCGCCGGCCTGTAGGTTTTCCGCGCGCAGCGGCCAGCTCGCCGAACCGTCGCATTGTCGCCGGGATGACGCCATGCGTGATGTCAGTAGACAGAAGGGGTATTGGCTTGGGCCCAAGCCTTTTCGGCCGCTGAACCGCCCGGCGGTGGAACCAGCCCATTGATCATCCATAGCTCCTCACTGGTTTCGTCTACGTGGAACTCCCAGTGCAGATCCGGCTTCGCCTGGGCCAACGGGGTCAGTATCGTGTTGATCCACTGGGCGATCCGCTGACGATCTGCCGGATCGCGGGAATGGCGGGCGATGTGATCGATGACGACGCGGATACCGACCGGAGCCGGCTCGCCGCCGACGTAGAAATCCTCGGTTCTGGTCTCCTTGAACAAAGTGATCACATAGAACCGGGGCAGCCCGGCCTTCTCGTAGTGGTCAGTGATCCGCGTTGCCAACTCGCGCTTTTCAACGTCGGTGAAGATGCCCGGCGTATGGTGAATCGTCCACAGCGGCATGACAGTTCCTACTGCGCCATCGAGAAGGCCAGGTTCTCCACCGGGCCCGAAAGCGCGGCTTTGACGTTGACCGTGACATCGTCGATAAGTACTTCGGCGGCACCGGCTTCCAGACCGTCCACGATACGTCTGGCAACCTCGGCCGGCGTCGTCTTCTCCATCGGGATATCCGAGACCATGTCCGTGTCGATGAAACCGGCATGCACGCCCACGACTTGGGTGCCCTGGGACGCCAACTCGACACGCAGCGAGTTGGTCACCGACCAGATAGCGGCTTTGGACGCACCATAGGCTCCGCTGCCGGCGAGCCAGGACAGCACCGAATGCACGTTGACCACCGCTCCGCCGCCGTTGGCTGCCAGGATCGGCGCGAATGCGCGGGTCACCCGCAGCGGCCCAAAGACATTGATGTCAAAGGTTTTCGCCATGTGGTCGAAGTGTCCCGTCAGCAGCGGTTCGGGAATGAGGATGCCGGCGTTGTTGATCACGATGTCGGCGTCACCAGCCAGACGGGCGAGTGCGCCGACCGACTCGGCGTCGCGGACCTCGAGTTCGTGGGTGACCACCTGCGTTCGGCCATCGGTGAACGAGGTTGTGGCGGTGGAGTAGACCTTCCGCGCCCCGCGGGCCAAAACCTCGTCGACGAGTGCCGCGCCCAGACCGCGTCGACCTCCCGTAATCACAACCACCTTGTCGGCTACTGCGACCATCGCACGCTTCCTTCCGATCATCTGACTAACGCTTTCGTTATCTAGATGGAAGCACGCTATGCTGGATAACGCAATCGTTAGTTATGTGAGGTGCGCCATGGAGTTCGAGAAGAAGCTGCGCGACCGGAAGAAGTGGTCGATCGGCGATGAATGCTCGATGGCCAAGGCCCTAGACCTGCTGAGCACCAAAACAACGTTTTTGGTGCTGCGCGAATGTTTCTACGGCACAACGCGGTTCGAGGATTTTGTGGAGCGGATCGGCACCTCTGCGCCGGCGGTGTCGCGAGCGATGAAACAACTGGAATCCGCCGGCATCATCACGCGGGTTCCATATCAGGAACCAGGCCGACGGGTTCGCGACGAGTACCGCCTGACACCGGCGGGCAAGGACTTACTACCGGTGTTCCTCTCCCTGGTGCAGTGGGGCGACAAGCACCTGCACAACGGCCAGGGCCCCTTGCGCTTCGTCGATGCCGAAACCGGCCGGCCCCTCGGTGTGCGGGTCACCGATGAATACGGCGCTACGGCAATGGATTCCGATGGCATCGAGATTCGGGTCAACTCCGCGTCCAAAGGGCGGTAGAACACCGGGTCACAGTTGGCGAGGTGTCCACAGCTGGAATCTTGGTGGAATACGGGTCGGCAACGGTCGCCACTGGCAGTATCCCGCAATCGCGTAGAGTGTGGGCTTCGTCATGTCCTTCGATACGCCAAGAGGCTATCGGGTGGGAGGACCACCATGTCCTATCTCGTCGCGGCAACTGAGTCGTTGGTGGCCGCCGCGGCGGATACGGCGGGCATCAGCTCTTCCCTGCGGGCGGCGAACTTGGCGGCGTTAGGTCCGACCAGCACGCTGGCGGCTGCGGCCGGTGACGAGGTGTCGGCGGCGATTGCCTCGCTGTTTTCCGGCTACGCCCGGGACTACCAGGCGCTCGGTGCTCAGATCGCGTTGTCGCAGGAACAGTTTGCCCACGCGGTCCGGGCGGCCGCCGGCGCCTACGGCCTCGCCGAAACGGCCAATGCCAGCCCGCTGCGGGCCGTGCCCGGCAACGTACTGGGTGCGATCAATGCGCCCACGAACTTGTTGTTGGGCCGCCCGCTGATCGGCGACGG
This sequence comes from Mycobacterium gordonae, assembly GCF_017086405.1. Classification (NCBI taxonomy): domain Bacteria; kingdom Bacillati; phylum Actinomycetota; class Actinomycetes; order Mycobacteriales; family Mycobacteriaceae; genus Mycobacterium; species Mycobacterium camsae. The sequence continues at coordinate 817,705 of NZ_CP070973.1, read as the reverse complement.
GTTCAACGGCATCCCCGGCACCGGGCAAGCGGGCGGCGACGGCGGGATCTTGTGGGGCAACGGCGGCGCGGGCGCCTCCGGTGGCCTGGGTCAAGCGGGAGGCCGCGGCGGTAGTGCCGGATTGATTGGCAACGGTGGCGTCGGTGGCACCGGCGGTATCCGGGGCGGGGCCGGCGGCGCCGGCGGCATGGGCGGGTCGTTGTGGGGCAGTGGCGGAGCCGGCGGCACAGGTGGCGTCGGCGGCGGCATCATCGCCGCCGGGCCCGGCGGGATCGGCGGCCGGGCATGGTCGCTGTTCGGCGCCGCTGGCGCGACCGGCAACACCGGGACGTACTACCCGAACGTGATGTTCGCGTCGCCGCAAGAGGCCGCCCTGCTGCTGCTGGCCACACCGGACGCGAACTTCCTGCTGATCGGCACCGACGGCACCAACCTCGCCAAGATCCTGGCCGATCCCGTGGGGACGGCGAACTTCCACGCCTTCATGCAGCAGAGCGTCACCTCAGCCTCGACGATCATCGGGCACACCAGCTTCTCCAACCCCTCGTGGACGACAATTCAAACCGGGGTGTGGGGCGAAACAGCCGGCGTGAGCAACAACGTTTTCACTCCCTGGACGTATGACGATTGGCCGACCGTCTATAACCAGCTCGAGGCCGCCTATGGCGACGAAGTCGTCACCACGGTCATTGCCAACGGCACCGGGGGCATAGCCGAGATCGCCGGCGCCGGCTCGCATCCCGCCGACCACATCGAATTCGTTCCGCAGGTCCCTGGCGACACGGACTGGCTCGCGACGCAGGACCTCGTGGGCCAGAAGACCCGAACCGCCATTTCGCTGGCCGATCCGGACAAGGGCAATCTCATTTTCTCGTACTTCGCGGGTGTCGATCACGTCGGACATGAATACGGTGGCGACTCGCCGCAGTACGCGCTGGCTCTTCGGAACCTGGACGCCAATCTCGGTTCCCAAACCAACGGCGGGGGCGGCATATTGGGAGCGGTATGGGCATGGGAGGACGCCAACCCCACCGAAGAATGGACCACCCTCGTCGTCACCGACCACGGTCACATCGGGCCCGACCAGTTCGGCCGCGGTCACGGCTTCCAATCACCCAGCGAGACAGCGACATTCCTCATCTTCGATCAAGCCGGCAACGATGTGCGGGACGGGTTCATCAACAACTCGTGGCAGATCCTCAGTACGACGCCCACGATCATGGACGCATTCGACATTCCGCCGCTGCCCTACATGCAGGGTGCACCCCTGACGTCCCCCGTCTTCGACGGAACCTACGTCAATCCCGACGTCAACCTGTTCAGCGTGCTCAGCGCCGACTTCGCCGCACAGGGTTACCCCGATCCCCTGACCGATGCGACCCTCGTGTCGCGAACCATCGCAACCTCGATTCCCTATCTGGCATACGACCCGATAGCCGGCATCGTCCAATCGGCGCCCAGCTTCCTGCAGGTACCGGTCTCCTGGATCGGTGCCGGTCTCTACCAATCGCTCAACATCCCCGCACAGATCTGGGTCCGGCTCACCGGCGTGACCGGCAACAGGATCATCCCCCCGATTCTCAACCCATTCCTTCCCTAGCGGTAGCGGTCGGGGGTCCGGGACGTCAGGACCAATTCATGGCACGCGTCCAGACCGGCAGCCAGCGGGTATGGTCGGCCCTTTGCCGAGCGCGTCCCTCAGCGACACCGGTCCCCCATCGTGTCCAAGATCGGCGACCGGCGGAAACGACAGCCGCACCTCGTAGACGACGAGCCCCTCCCGATCGGCGCTGCGACATTTCAGTCCGACCCGCATGCCCGCTCCCCTACCGAATTCTCTATCAAACCGCTCCCGTACCGCGCTTGCGGATAACTGCCCGCCTGCAGCCGCGCCGAACACCGGATCAAGGGTTCTTCTGACCTGTTCGGTGAGCGATATGGCGTAGCCGTAATAAACGGCAGGCGTGACACCTGAGCATGTCCCATGCCGATACCACTCGTATCGGGCCATGACAGTGGCGTCGGACATCATCGACTGCAATTTCGTTGTGACGTTCTCAGGCAGATTCACCGCCGGCAAATCGGCATCGTGCAGGCCACCGCGACGATCGGCGACAGTTTTCGGCAGGCCGCAGAATTGCTCGCTGGGCGGCTGGGGCCACAGTCCGTGCAGGATCAATGTGCGTCCCAACGTGCTGACGTGGCCGTTTGCGCACCCCGGGCTGGACGACTCCGCCTTGCAGAGGCTGGGTCCCCACGTCACAACCAGCAGGCTCGAGGTGCTGCCTCCCGGGTCATTCACCGACGAACCGGACGTGCGATCGGCGACCACAAACCTCAAGACGACAACCGCCGCAACCACCGCCGCCAAGCCGACGGATACGGAAATTACGGCTACGTCGCCCCGCTTCATGCTGCAATCTTCTCAACAAGGCCGCTCGTGAGGCACCGCGATCCGGCTGACGTAATGCGCAAAGCGGCTCACCACAATTACGCGAGGAAATCGACGCTACGACGGCGAAAGGTACCGGCATCGCCATTCGCATCAACCGCCCCGAAGGCTCAGCAAAGGTTGCCCCCCGTTCGTGAAACTCCACACCGAAGCTCCGATGAACGACATCGATCGCTGGTTCGATCGGACGGCACGTCGGCAAAACCACACGGTCTCACTTTTCGCGAGCCTTCTCACCGGCACGATCTTCGGGTACCTCCGCTACCGTCTGCGCTACGCGCTGCTGCTCGATACGGCGCGATTCCTCGTCCACGCCATCGAGTTTCTGATTCTTCTCGCCAGCCTCGGCAGGCTGGCCGCGTTCACTATCGTCGTCCTGCGCGTCGGCAGCCTCATCGTCAGCGGCGGCTGGTGGGGGCTCCTGGAGGTCATGCGTGAGCGGCTCAGAGCGTTCTCCCGATCCGGGGAGCGGGATGCAGCCGAGCGCGAGATCGGCAGCTGGCTCGTCCTCTCGATGGTCGCGGCATCGGTCTTGACCATCGTCGGCGGCATCGCTCTGGTAACTCAGCTACCGTCCGGCCACGACCCGGTCGGACTTTTCTATGCATTTCTGGTAGTCCTGGAAACCGCGGTCCGTTTGTCGGTCCGGGTGCTTCATTCCGGCATATACGCCACGCGGCGCATTTACCGACCTTTTTGGTCGTTGCTCGCCCCGACCGTCGTGCAGCTGGTGGTGCTCAGCGCCGGCTTCTATTGGTACCCGACCGCGGCAATCATCATCGCGATCGTCACGTCCAATGCGATCGGCATCTGGATGACCGTTCAGTACACGCTCAGCAGTTATCGATTGATGGGCCTCTGGCCGAAATCCGGCGCGGCTGAAGTAGGTTTCCGTGCGCTGCCACGGATCCCGCCCCGACTCGCATTGCAGACGACCATGGCGGGACTCGGTCTACGCCTCGACGCCCTGGTCGTTCTCACTGTGCTGGGCATTTACCACACCGACGCCAGGGCCCTCGACCTGACCGCCGGCGTACCGGCCTGGCGGCATGTCGACACCGCACAATTCTTCTATCTGATCCTGCCGTTGTTCCGTGGCGCATACGAGGGCACCGGCCTCTTCTATTTCGACTTCGCCCGGCTCCGGCATATCCCCGCGCTTCGCGACTTTCAGCTCCCGTTTTTTCGCAAACTATTGATGACTACGCCGTTCATCTCTTTTTACTTCTGGTCGCTCGCAGCCGCGCTGGGCCTGACCGTGTTGCGCGACATACCGTTCAGCTTCGTGCTGGCCCTGCTGCCCCTCTTCGTCATACGCGGCGTCGTCGGCATCTACCAGATCCGCTTTTTCGCCGAGGGCTATTTCGGCACGCTCATTGCGACAATCGCGTTGTGGGCGGCGTTGCTGGGGCTGGTATGGCTCGACCCGCACCCGGTCTCCGATTTCCTTGAGGTCGTGGCCGCCATGGTCACGGTTCTCATCGTTCTCATCAACCTGCAGCACCTTCGGGACCGGCGTGCCCCGTCGCTTCCCACCCTGCTTGCGTTGGGCGACTGGATGCGCGAACTCGACCACGAGTCAGGACCGGTGCTTGTCGGCAAGATCATGCTTCCCGAGTGGATCCCGGCGAAACAGAGATCCGCTGCGGTCACGCTGATGCAGCAGACATTCGATGGCCAGGGACACTTCGCGTTCCGGTCGCCGACGACCCTTTTCTATTACAGACGAACCTCGAACGGCGACACCGAAGCCCCGCCTCACCTGGCGCTGCAGGCGGCCACCGGCGGCGCAGCAAATCGCGGGAAGTCTTTGCCCGCGCCGATGACGAACGGACGGGATGCGCTGCACCGGCTCCGCGCCGACGACTGGATACCACCCCCGGATCAGCCGGCGCCGGACGGCCCCCAAAGTCTGAGCCTGCAATTTCGCACGCTTTTCACCGATGGCATCGTGTTCGACCTGGAAACGCTCGAGGGAAAACAGGACATGCGCAAACTCGAAATGGGACTGCTGGCAAGGGCGCTACCAGCCGCAGTGAATTGCCTCGAAGACGGTGTCAGCGTTGTCGCGCTGTCAGGGCGCTTTCTCACCCCGGTCTTCCACCAGGCAAAGTTGCGCCTGCTGTTCGTGTTGCCGCACGATCCCGAGCCTGCGCTATTCGAAAGCTGGATGCGAATCGTCAAGGACTGGCAGCTCCGACGTGGCAGCGCACAGACCGCGGGGGGCGGTCGTGACAGCTGAACCGGTCGACATCGAAAAGCGGCTGGCCGAGCCGCAAATATATGAAGACGCCATCATGCGGATTTTCGCGAAGAGACGGCAGCGCGGCTTGGCATTCAGTGAGGCGGGCGGGGGGCTCACATATTTCAGCACCGCAACCGAGCGGCGGGCGCTTGCGAGGGCGATAGCCCACAGCGTCGCCAGCGGCGAATACCGTCCGGAGCCCGTGGACCTTCGTTTTCGCGAATACAACGGGAAATGCCGCGCGGTCCATCTCCCAGCCTTCATCGACCACGTGGTCGGCTCGGCACTCTTCCAGCTTCTTTCCCACAATGCGCGCTGCCATGGCCTCCCCGGCGTCTACTCCTATCTGCCCGGCTTGACGAATGTGGCAGCTGCGCGGGCACTCGCCGGTTTTGTTCGCGCTCATCGCAAGCGGGTGGGGGTGAAAGGTCCGCCGCTTTATGTCCTCCAGTCGGATTTCGAACATTACGGGGATGATCTGCCCGTCGGCCCGGGCGCGGCGCTGTGGCGAATCCTGCGAGAAGTCGCGACGCTGGGGAGTCCGACCGGCGAACTGGGGGCGGACGTCTGGAATCTCATCGCGTCCCTGGCTCGTCCCGTGGTGCGGGATCGGGACGGCGCAGCGTTCACCCGGCTGTACGGCACCGCGATGGGAACCCCGCTGGTACCGATCATCGGGAACCTGGCGGTCATACCCATGGACGCCGCCATCGTCGAGATCGACGGAATTTTCTACGCGCGCTACAACGACGACTTCATCGTGGCCCATCCGGAGGTTGCCGCACTCCACGAGGCAGATGCACGAATCGATGCACTGCTCGGTGAGCTGGGCGTAAAGCGGAAGCCCGCGAAAGAGTTCCGCACCGCCCTCGGCGGGAATGGGCTCTGCTGTCCAACGGATCCCGCCTACCGGGGGCGCAACCGCATCGACTGCCTCGGACTGTCGGTCAGCCATGCCGGCACGATCACCCTGGCGCCAGATCGACTGCGCCGCTTCGTCGGACGCATTGCCACCCGGATCGATGCCGCCTCCTCTGCCCTGGCGCCGCTGCCGGTCAGCGAGCGAGCGCGCCAGCTCGTGCTGGCCACCAACGTCATGCTGGACGCGACGAGCCCGTTCGCGGTTTCCGGCCTGGCCGGTCTCCTTGAAACGACGACGGATCGGGGGGTCCTTAAAGACCTGGATTTCCGCATCGCACGCAAGATCGCGCAAGTAGCCACCCGCCGGCCCGGGGTACGCGGATTTCGTGCGCTGCCGCCCGCGGTCCTGCGACGCGACATGGGCCTGGTATCGCTCGTCCACCTGCGCAATTTGCGGTGACAGCCGGCGAAGTGATTAGTTCTTCCCGAGGGCGCGGACCCCGTCTTCGGGCGGCCGTTTTCGAGGGACCACAGAGGCCGAGGCTTTCAGTCCCTCACTGTTGTGTTTTTTCCCGCGCCCTCTTTTTTCGCTTCCAACCGCCGACCTCGAGTCCGGCGACCGCAGCCCCCCGTTGGCCCGCACCGGATTCGGTGGAAGTCCCGCTCAGACCGTAACCTCTCTGCCATGCGCACCCATGGGTGGAGCGGTCTGAGGCCCGCTACCGACGACGAGGCGATCGAACGTATCCTCGACGCCGCCGCCGAAGCCATCGAGCAACGCGGCGGTGACATGCGGATTGCCGATGTGGCACGGACGCTCGGCGTGTCCCGCCAGACTGTCTACAACTACTTCCCGGGAACGAACACTCTCATCGAGGCCGCCGCCACGCGCTCCGGCATGCGGTTCTGCGAAGTACTGTCCAGACACCTGGCCGGCATGACCGATCCGGTCGAGGCCCTGGTGGAAAGCCTGGCGTTCACGTTGGAGTGGTTGCCGAGCGACAAACACATCCAGTTGATGCTGCTACGCGATTTCACGAAGGCCTCAGCCGGCATCACTTCCGACATCGGGATCAAGTTCAGCCACGGCATCCTCGCCGGCCTGGACGTCGACTGGGCCGCGTTCGGTCTTGCCGACGCCGACCTGGATGACCTGGCCGAGTACACGCTGCGCATCCTGCAGTCCTTCACCATCGACCCCGGCCGGCCCCCGCGCACCGGCGAGGTGCTGCGTTCGTACCTGCGCCGCTGGGTCGCGCCGGTGCTGACCGCCGAAGTCGTCTTCAAGGGGGCAGCCACCACCTCGAACTGACAACCTCGATAGAATGTCCAGTCGAGTGAGGTGGTCATATTGACTTTCGACGCAGTGGTCGTACACGGCAGGTGGTTCGACGGCACCGGAGCGCCGTCGGCAATCCGCGACATCGGGATTCGTGACGGCCGGGTCGCCGCGGTGTCCCCGACCCCGCTGGATACCGAAGGCTGCCCGAATGTCATTGATGCCGAGGGTAAATGGGTGATGCCGGGCATCATCGACATCCATACCCACTACGACGCCGAGGTGCTGGCCGCGCCCGCGCTCTCGGAATCCGTGCGCCACGGTGTCACCACCATCGTGATGGGGTCGTGCTCACTGTCCACGGTGCATGTCAACCCTGGCGAGGCCGCCGATCTGTTCGGCCGGGTGGAAGCGATCCCACACGAGCACGTGGTCCGCATCGTCGGCGAGCACAAGTCGTGGACGAACCCGCAGGAGTACATCGACGCCCTGGAATCGCTGCCACTCGGCCCCAACGTGACGGCCTTCATCGGCCATTCCGACATGCGGACCGCCGTGATGGGCCTGGACCGGGCGACCCGCAAGGACGTCAGGCCAACCGCCGCCGAGCAGGCCCGGATGGAACAGATGCTGGCCGAGGCACTCGACGCCGGCTTCCTCGGAATGTCTTCGCAGCAACTGCTTTTCGACAAGATCGACGGCGAAACCTGCCGGTCCCGCACGCTGCCGTCCACCTACGCCAAGGGCCGCGAACTGCGTCGGCTGAAGTCATTGCTGCGGCGCACCGGTCGCGTCCTACAGTCCGGTCCGGACATCAGCCACCCGCAGAACATCGTCTCGCAAGCACTGCAGTCGCTGGGGATCCGCCGGCGCCACCTGAAGACCAGTCTCCTGGCGGCGGCGGACATGAAGTCGGCGCCGGGAACCATCTGGTTGACGAGCGGGCTGGCCGCCATGGTAAATCGGCTCGGTGGCGACTTCCGCTTCCAGCACCTACCGGTGCCCTTCGAGGTGTACGCCGACGGGATCGACCTGGTCGTGTTCGAAGAATTCGGCGCCGGGGCCGCAGCGCTGCATCTCAAGGACGAAGTCGAACGCAACGAACTGATGCGCGACGAGGAGTATCGCAGGCAGTTCCGGAAGGACTACGACACCAAGTTCGGCCCGCGCGCCTGGCACCGGGACTTCTTCGACGCCGAGATCGTCTCCTGTCCCGACGAGTCGGTGATCGGCAAGTCGTTCGGTCAGGTCGGCGTGGAACGCGGCGGCCTGCATCCCGTCGACGCCTTCCTCGACCTCGTCCTAGAGCACGGGACCGCGATCCGTTGGCGCACAACGATTTCCAACCATCGCCCGGAGATGCTGCGCCGACTGGCCCAGATGCAGGGCCTGCAGATCGGATTCTCCGACGCCGGCGCGCATCTGCGGAACATGGCGTTCTATAACAGCGGGTTGCGGCTGCTCCGGCATGTTCGCGACGCCGACCGGCAGGGCCGTCCGTTCCTGACGGTCGAGCAGGCCGTACACCGACTGACCGGTGAACTGGCGGACTGGTACGGACTGGACGCCGGCCATCTGCGGGTGGGCGACTGGGCCGACCTGGTGGTCGTCGACCCGGACCGACTAGATGACTCACTGGACGCCTATCACGAAGCGAACGTCGAAGTCTACGAAAACCTTTCACGGATGGTGAACCGTAACGACGCCACCGTCGCCACCGTCTTCGTCTCGGGTCGGGAGGTGTTCCGGCACGGGCAGCCCACCGAAATTCTCGGACGCGAGCGCACCGGTGGGTTCCTGCGCGCCGATGGCCGCCCGCGTAACGTGCCGCTGGCCGTCACCGCGTAGGGCGTCGCGCACCTAGCCGGAACACCCGCCAACCCGCGTTCTCCCAGCGGCCGGCGTTGAGGCAGTTGCGGCCGTCGACCACCACGCGAGCCCGCACCCGGTCGGCGAGGTCGTCGGGGTCGAGGTCGACGAATTCCCGCCATTCGGTAAGCACCAGAACGGCATCCGCACGCTCGCACGCCTCTTCGACCGAAACCGCGTAGTTCAACGTCGGAAACAGCCGATTCGCGTTGTCGAGCGCCTTCGGGTCGTAGACGTTGACGGCAGCGCCGTTGAGTTGCAACTGGCCGGCCACGTTGAGCGCCGGCGAATCCCGCACATCGTCGGATTCCGGCTTGAACGCCGCACCGAGCACCGCGATGTTGGCACCGAGCAGCGAGCCGCCGCAGGCCGCGGTGGCCAGTTCGACCATCCGGGTCCGGCGCCGCATGTTGATACTGTCGACCTCGCGCAGGAAGGTCAGCGCCTGGTCGGCGCCCAACTCCCCCGCCCGGGCCATGAACGCGCGGATGTCCTTGGGCAGGCACCCGCCACCGAAACCCAAACCGGCGTTGAGACATTGCCGTCCGATACGCGGGTCGTATCCGAGGGCATCGGCCAGCAGGCTGACGTCGGCACCCGCCGCCTCGCACACTTCCGATATCGCGTTGATGAACGAGATCTTGGTCGCCAGAAAAGCGTTGGCGGAGACCTTGACGAGCTCCGCAGTCTGCAGGTCGGTCACCAGGAACGGAACCCCCGCGTTCAGCAGCGGCTCGTAAAGGTCACGCACCACGGCCTCGGCGCGGGTGGAATCCTGTTGCACCCCAAGCACTATGCGGTCGGGGTGCAACGTGTCGTGGACGGCGTAGCCCTCGCGGAGAAACTCCGGGTTCCAGGCGATTTCGACGCCGACCCCCTCGGGCGCCAGTGCGGCGGCACGTTGGCTCAGTTCGGCCGCGGTTCCCACTGGCACAGTCGATTTGCCGACCAGCACGGAAGTCTTCGTCAACCGCGGCACCAGCGCATCGATCACGGCGTGCACGTGTCGAATGTCGGCGCCGTACTCACCCTTCTTCTGCGGCGTGCCGACGCCGAGGAAATGGACGTCGGCGAATTCGGCCGCCATGTCATAGTCGGTCGTGAAGTGCAACCGCCCCGCAGCCAGGTTGGCAGTCAACAGCTTTCGCAAGCCAGGTTCGTAGAAGGGAATGTCGCCACCAGCGAGCTTGGCAACCTTACCCGGGTCGATGTCAACCCCGACGACCTCGTGTCCCAGCTCTGCCATTCCGACCGCGTGGGTGGCACCGAGGTAACCGGTGCCGAAAACGGTGCATCGCATACCACCGTGTGTAGGTGCCCGCGATGAGCGGGCCGCATCGCGACGCTGAACGGCAGATGACAGCTACCCGGCGAAATCAGAAGCCTGGGATACCGGGGATATTGAACCCGCCCCGGCCGCCTTTGCCGCCCTTGCCGCCTTTACCGGGGCCGCCACCGCCGGGCAACTTAGGACCCGGGCCTTTACCGGCACCCGGTCCGCGGTCGTCGCCGCCGCGGCCGCCGCCGCCGCCCGGACCGAGCGGGAACTGCGGGGTGAAGATCTGCGGTAACTGCGGCACCGGAACGGGTACCGGCACCGGCACGGGGGCGGGTGCGGCCGGAGCAGGGGCCGGAGCCTGGGGGGCCGGCGCCGGCGCTGGCGCCTGCGGCACCTGGACGGGTGCTTGTGGAGCCTGCTGCGGCGCCGGAGCCTGCTCGGGCACCGGGGCGGGAGCCTGCGGTGTCGGCGCGGGAGCCTGCTCGGGCACGGGCGCCGGAGCCTGGGGGGTCGGCGCGGGGGCCTGGGGCGCGGGAGTGGGCACGACGAGCGCTTGACCGGGATCGGGCCGGGTGCTCGACGTGCTCCGGATGCTGACGGCCAGCGCTACGACAAGCGACGCCACCCCGACCACGAAGATCGACAGCAACGCGCCGCCGAGCAACCCCAATGGCCGGCGACCCTCTGTTTTCGGCTCTTCATGATCGGCATCGACGGCGCTGTAGGCCAGCGCGCCGTCTGCTGCGTTCGCGTTATCGAAGTACGCAGGGTTCAGCACGAACGGCTCGTAAGCCCCGGTGCCCGGATCCTGGGCGTAGGCGCGGGCCGCGGTCGATGCGGACAACAGCGGGGTGTTCGCCGACGCCAGCGCCGCGCCCCAGGCTAGAGCGGTCTCGGGTTCTTCGGGCAGCGTCACCGGCAGGGTGGTCGCGGCCTCGAGGGCAGGCTTGATCATCGGCACGTCGACGCCCGAGCCGACGATGAAGACGGCGTCGGGATGGGTCTGCAGCGTCTCGGCCGTGGCGACCATCTCCGCCAGCCGCGCCACGGCGGCGTCGTCATCCGCGGGAAGCTGCTGGGTTTGGATGTCGGCGACCGATCCGTCGGCGCTGTTCACCACGGCCAGCGTCGCGGTGTCGGGCTCGATGAGCAGCAGCGCCGTCTGGGCGTAGTTGGTTTCGTTGCCGACGGAATGCGCCAGGGCCGCCGCGGCCAGGAAAGCCGAGACCAGCATGACGTTCTCGATCTTGCGGCTGGCCAGCGCGTCGCGCAATTCCGCCGCTTGGGCGGGGTCGCGCCAGGTCACGCCCGTCGAGGCCAGCTGGTAGCCGCCCTCGGCGGCCCCTTCACGGGTCCCGAGAATCGCCGAGATGACCTGATCGGCCGCGTTGAACGTGGGCGCATCCTCCGCCTTGACATCGATGCTGTCTTCGTCGACCAGCGCGCCATCGCCGTTTTCGCCTTCGACCAGCACCATCCGAACCGCGGTCGGTGCCATCGACACGCCGAGTACGGTGTCCAAAGCTCCCCCAAATAGACTGTGCGGATTCCCCAACCCGTGTTCTATAACGGTACCCGCGCACCGGATTCGTACCCATTTGAGTTTCCTTTGTAGGACAAACTCACAAACGCCGGGCCGGGCTACTTGTGCCCGCCGCCGCCTCCGCCGAAGCCGCCGCCGTGACCACCGCCACCGAAGCCGCCGTGGCCACCGCCACCGAACGGTCCATGTCCGCCGGGTCCGCCGCCGCCTCCGAACGGACCGTGACCACCGGGTCCACCGCCGAAAGGCCCGCGCCCACCCGGTCCGCCGCCGCCTCCGAACGGACCGTGACCACCGGGTCCACCGCCGAAAGGCCCACGCCCGCCGGGACCACCGCCGCCGAACGGCCCTTGGTTGCCAGGTCCGCCACCCCCGCCGAACGGCCCCTGCGCTCCGGGACCACCACCGAACGGGCCGCGTCCACCGGGGCCCCCACCACCAACGGGACCCCGGCCCGGGTTGGGCACCGGCGCCTTCGGGACCTGAATGACCGGCGCCTGCGGAATCTGGATTACCGGCGCCTGCGGGACGGGATTCTGCACACGCGGCGGTGACGCCGGAATCGGCGCGCGCGGAGCGGGTAGCTGGGGTTGCTGGCGAGGAACCTGGATGGGCGGCACCAGGATGGGGATCACCGGCGGAACGACAACGGGGTCTTGTACCCGAGGAGCGGGCAGAGCCGGCGCGGGCAGAGCCGGTGCTGCCGGTGCCGGGATCGCGGGCGCAGCCTGTGCTGGCGCTACCGGCGCCGCAGCCGCCGGCGCCGGCCGTTGCGGAATTTCGACTCGCGGCGCAGCCGGCAGGTCGATCTTGTGCTGGGGCGCGGCAACCTCTGGCGGCGCGGCGGCCGGTGGCTGCATCGGGGCGACGAAGTGGTTCTCGCTCGGCCTAGGCTGCAGGGCGACGGTCGGGCGGATGGTGATCGCCAGCGCCACTTCCAGCGCAATGGCTGCCGCGCAGGCGACCACCGCCACACCGCTGCCGAGCAGCAACGCGGGCCGTCGCTTGGCCGGCTCGCCCTCGGAGATGTCGCCATCGTCGAACTCATGGGCTTCGGGAAGCTCTTCGCCGACTTGCGCATAGGCCAGGGCGGCGGTGGTCGCCGCGAACAACGGAGAACTGCCTGATGCCAGCGCCGCACCGCGGGCCAGCGCCATGTCCGGCTCCTCGGGCACACTGACCCTCAGCGTCGTCGCCGCATCCAGCGCGGGCTTGATCATCGGCACGTCGACGCCCGAACCGACCACGTAGATGCCGTCCGGGCGGGCTCGCAACGTCTCCGCGGTCGACAACAGCTGCGCCAATTCGGCTACCGCGGCATCGTCGTCTTCGGCCAGAAATTGGCGTCGCACGTCGCACAACGAGCCATCCCGGGTATCCACCACAGCGAGGGTGGCGCTGTCCGGCTCGACGAACAGAACGCCCGTCCGCTCGTAACCCACGGCGACGCCGACGGACTGCCCCATCGCAACCGCCGCCAGGAAGGCCGACACCAGCATCACGTTCTCGACTTTGTGGGCGGCCAGGGCGTCGCGCAGGGCGGCCGCCTGTGCCGAATCTGTCCAGCTAACTCCAATGGAGGACAGCCGAAGTCCCGCGTCGCAGGCGCCTTCGCGGGTGCCCAGGATGGCCTCCAGCACGCGCCCGGGCGCGTAGGTGGCGGCTGTGTCGTCGGTCATGCGGAAGCCGTCTTCGTCGATGATTACGCCGTCGGCGTCCTCACCCTCGACCAACGCCAGGCGTACCGCCGAAGGTGCCATCGAAACCCCGAGTACGACGTCCAAAACCCCTCCCACGGTGCAACGGCCCGCGGGAGGAAACACCTCGCGTGGCCGTCGAATTCCATTGTGGCCCCGGAGGCTATGCGCCGGCTAGGTGGAACTTATGAAGTTCAAATACGACCGTGACGGTGTCGGCCCCCGCTGCCCCTGATACTTGGAGCCTACTTGTGAACTGCCGTACGGGTGCTCCGCCGGGCTGGTCAGTCGCAGAATGCATAACTGGCCGATTTTCATCCCCGGCCACAGCGTGATCGGCAGGTTTGCCACGTTGGACAGTTCCAGTGTGATGTGGCCGCTGAAGCCCGGGTCGATGAAGCCCGCTGTGGAATGCGTCAGCAAACCCAAACGGCCCAGCGACGACTTCCCTTCCAGCCGTCCGGCGAGATCGTCGGGCAGCGTGCACAGCTCCAACGTTGACCCGAGCACGAACTCGCCCGGGTGCAGGACGAACGGCTCGCCCTGTTCGGGTTCCACGAGGCTGGTCAGTTCGTCCTGCTGTTTCGCGGGATCGATGTGCGTGTAACGGGTGTTGTTGAAGACGCGGAACAGCGAGTCGAGCCGGACGTCGATGCTGGACGGCTGGACCAGGGCGTCATCGAACGGGTCGAGGCACAGTCGACCAGCGGCGATCTCGGCCCTGAGGTCACGGTCGGAGAGCAGCACCCGACGAGCGTAGCTGTCGGTGTCCGTCCCGGTTACCGGACGTAGATTTCGTCCCCGCTCGGATATCCGCCGCCGGTGGTGGTGACGTGGACATGGTCATAGTGGCCATACCCGCCGGATTGGGCACCCCCGCCGGGCGTGTAGTAAACGCCGCGCCAGATGGCGTCCTGGATGCCGAACCGCTCGGCGTTCTGTAGCACGAAGGTGACGATCGCGTTCCCCAGCTCGATTCCCTCATCGGAGCTCGGATTCGGGATCATCACGTCGAGCGCCAAACCTTCGGGATGCCACCGCAGCGCGTCCGGCCGGACTCCGCCAATCTGGTGGATTTCGGGGAAGAGCGCGCTGATGCTGCGCTCCACCAGGATGGTCTTGACCTGAAGGCCGGCCTCGGGGGCGACGCCGACGGGAAGCATGCGGGATCCCGCGTTGGCTCGCGATCGGTCAGCCCGCGATCGTTGCGCGGGAGCCATCTCCTCGATGCTGAACTTCAGGTGGGAGGTGTCGATGCTGGGCGCGACCGGTGCCGCGGCGAGCTCTATGCAGCACTCGGTCTCGGCGAACAAGGTCTTGACTTCAGCGCGGGCGGCGCTGACGGGACTGACGTCACCACCCACCGCGAAGTACACAGCGGCAGAAGCTAGGCCCGCAGCCAGCGCTGCGGGCGATTTCCGCGGCTTCCTAGCTAACTCATGCCTGCCCACGGAAGGTCACAATACGAGGTCACGGATAATAACGAAAGGGTAAACATCACATTTTTAGGATTCGCACTAATTCACTGCATTAACTACTTCGCGAATAACATTGCTGTAATTCGCGGCCGTTGGCACAGTCGGCCGATCAGTCGGTTCGTCAGTTCCTCCAAGCATCCGGCGTGCGTGGCCCCACCAGAACCAAGCCGAAGGTGGACAATGCGGGCGCCATCAAGCGAGATCGCGGAAAATGTTGTAGCGCGATGTGATTCGGGTTCCCGCGCCGGCTCGAAGAGGAACTCAGCCTCGATGTTGGCGAGCAGTGCGGCGAGGGGACCCCGCAGGTCTGTGATGCGATACACCCATGCGTGGGGTTCGTCGACACCGGCGACGGTCTCGCGGATCCTGCCCCGTCGCTGTCGGGACCAGGTCTGGCCGCCCGTTCCGTGCCAGTCATCGGCGTCGCGCCCCCTGACGCCGACGACCGGGTGGGATCGGCCCCGTACCGACGATCGAACATCCTGGGTACGTCCACCTCAACGACCCCCGGAACCCGTTCGGGCCTCACGGGAACGGTCCAGATTTTGTTCGACCCGCACACCTTCCGGCATCGACCGATGCTAGCCTTCTCTGGCAACAGCGCCGATGTAGTTCAATGGCAGAACATCAGCTTCCCAAGCTGAATACGCGGGTTCGATTCCCGTCATCGGCTCCACCCTGACCAGCATCAACAGTGTGCGAGTTATTCGATTAGCCCTGCTGAGTGTCACGAGATGTCACAACTCGATCGAAAGTGTCACCAGCGGACTTCAGCGCCTCGGGCTGCGAGTGCGTATAGCGCTTCATCGTGAAACTGGCATCCGTGTGACCGAGCCACGCGGCAATGACAGCTGGAGCGACGCCATCGAGTGCCGATTGGGTGGCGGCCGTGTGCCGCGCGCCGTGCAGTTTCAAGTGTCGCGGCCCGGCCTTCTTCACGGCAGCCAGTAACCTGTACACGATCGGGGCCGCCGCCGTCGCGGCGAGACCTAGGACGATGACCGCACCCGAACCGTGGCGCGGCCCACCACCAGAAGCAGCGCCCCGCCAGCGGCGATCACAACACCCGCTCCAGCTCGCCCGCGACCAACACCACACCGACACCGAACTGGGTTTCGGCGCGGGGCTGGTCGCGACCCACCTCAACGGCCGGCCACCCTCCCAAGGCGGCATCTACATGCCGAAGGCCCCGCGTGTCGACCCACCGCGCAGCGGATTGGTCGGCCCCGGCAGCACCGCCGTCCACCCGGCGAGGCGCGCGCCTACTCCGGCCAGCAGGTCGCCCTGTAGAACCGGGCACCGGAGACGCCCCTAGTCGGCCCGGTCGCGGGCGGGACTTACTTTGGTTTGCTAATCGGCTGCCGATCCGGAGGCCATTGCGCCTCGCCCACCCCCGTCTGCCATTGCGGACTCAGCCAACACGGCGAACCCGAAGTAGAGGTGACTGAGATTCGTTATGGCGCTCAGCACCGAGTGCTTGTAATAGCAGGCGTTCTGTTCAGCTTCCAGCAGCGTCGACAGGTTCGCTTCTTCGTCTTCCGAGAAGTGGATCGTGTCGCCATAGTTGAAGGTCAAGATCAGCTTCTGCGGGTTGATGTTCGCATAGCTGAACGGCGGCACCTCACGATCCGGCGGAACCGGTGGGGCGGCCATCTCACACACGATGGTGTTCAGCATTCTGTTCATCAATGCGCCACGCGCTTTTGCCCACTGCGCTACAACCCTTCTCGCACTCTCCTTCTCGCTCGCGGACAGCAACTTAACGGCCTTCATGATCCTGCCCCGCGTGCGAGTGAAAGACGCGAATTCGTCGTCGCTGTGCAATTGACGGAAGGCGAGCGAGGTCCCGGCGAAAGCTTCGGGCGACGGGAACACCAACGTGATTTCGGGGGCTCCGCCGCTCTTGAAGCTGTAGCGCATACCACTTTCCTCGTTCAGCGCGGAATATCCCGCAAGCTGACGACACATCCGCGCATAGCGCTTGAGGACCCGGCGGTCGTCGTCCGTCAACCCCGGCAGCACCGGGAACGCCCCGGGATCTGGCAGGTTGAACGCGTACGTAAGTAGCTCCCAATGGTGCCGAAAGCCGTGGTTCACGCCCACCGCATGCTCGATTAGGGGCGGCTCAAATTTCAACTGAACCGGTTGGACGGAGTTCTCATAGGGCACCATCGACAAGTTGCGGTCCCCCGTCAGCGGGTTAACCGTGTTACCCACGATCTTGGAGAGCAGCTGCATGTCACCCCACTCAAACGAGAGAATCTCGGCCTGGTCGTAGTCGGGGATCATCATTACAGCAGGGTTCCTTCGGCACGGCGCGGCTCGCTCATGCGTTCGAGCGACTGAGGTCACTGTACGACCGCCATCCGACACGAGTCGGCGTGTCCCGCCCTGACCAGCATCAACAGTGTTCGAATTGTTCGATTACCCCTGCTGAGTGTCACGAGATGTCACAACTCGATCGAAAGTGTCACCAGCGGACTTGAGCGCCTCAGGCTGCGAGTGCGTATAGAGCTTCATCGTGAAACTGGCATCCGTGTGACCGAGCCACGCGGCAATGACAGCTGGAGCGACGCCATCGAGTGCCAACTGGGTGGCGGCCGTGTGCCGCGCGCCGTGCAGTTTCAAGTGTCGCAGCCCGGCCTTCTTCACGGCAGCCACCCAGTACCGGTACACGACCGGGGGCGCATACGGCAGTCCAGCCTCGTTGGACACGACGTAGTCAAACGGGCCAGCGTCGACCCCGAGGCGCAGCCTCTCCTTTGCTTGCCGACGACGTGCAGCGCGCAGCACTCCGACCAGGCGATCGGGCAATGGCAACTCACGACGAGATGCCTTCGACTTTGGATCGTTCTCACTGACGCTGCCACCAGCCGACACGCGATTGTTCACGATGCGTAGGGTTTTGTACTTGAGGTCGACATCGCACCAGCGCAGCCCCGCGATCTCACCCCGACGCAGCCCAACCAGGGCCAACTCGTATGCATGGGCCAGGCGGTCACCGGCGAAGCTGGCGCGCAACATGTCGACTTCAGCGACACTGTAGGTATCCACGTCTTTGTGGGCCGACGGCAGCGGCTTGACGAGCTCAGCCGGGTTGCGAGCCAGAAGCCCTTGGAACACCGCATCTGCGAATACCCCGGTGATCGCCTGGAGGCTTTTGTTAACACTCGCTGATGACCACGGTCTGCGCTTCCGGCCCTTTGCAGTCATGGTGCCGCCCTCGGCGAGATCGCGAACCAGCGTATCGATATCTGTCTTGGTGATTCGCTGGGCCAGAACATCGGCGAAGCGCTCCACCAGCGGCTGTAGGTCGTAGGCCTTCTTGTCGCGCGCAGTGGGACGCAGGTCGTGTCGACCCGCCAGGTAGTTCTTGACCATCTCGCCGACTGTGAGTGTGCGCCTCGGCACGAACACTTTCTTCTCAGCCGCGTCGCTGATTTCGCTCAGTGCACGACGTGCGTCCTTCTCGGTGCGGTAACGCCGCCGAACCTGTCGACGTCGGCCAGTCTGAGGGTCCTCGCCCACGTCGACTGTCAGTTGATACCGAACCGCGTCTTTGCCGGTACGCCGGTCGCGAACGGTCAGCTTCTTGATCTGCGGCGGCAGTTGTTGTCGGGACATTTCACGCCGCCGTGTCACCGGTTGACTCGGCATCGAGTTTCGCAATGTATTCCGCAACAGCAGTTTCCGTGACGAACCGACGTCGGCCGATCTTCACTGACCTCAACTCACCGGACCCGATCAACTCGTAATACTTGCTGTGACCGATCGGAATCATCTGCCGCACTTGTGATTCCGTTAGTAGTTGTAGCATCTCAACGTCCACGACTTCCCGGCCCCGGTGATGCGCCTGCTCCGATTCGCTGTCCTTCGGGTGGTCCGATGGCGGCGATTGCGTTGGTGTATTGGGCTTTCCAAGTGAGTCTTTGGGAGATGGCTCGCATGATGAGTTCGCTGCGGGGTGGGGTGCGTTGGCCGGATTCGAGGCGGTAGATAAGAACATTGTCTCGCGCGTCCGGGGTGATGCCGGCGTCGGCGAGCAGTTGCCGAACAAATTTGTGCCGGTCGGCTTGGTGATCAGGCAGGGTTTTACCGGACCACTTCCGGGACACCAAGACCCGCCGGCCCGGCAGCCCGAGGGTGCTTCGACGGTGCGCTTTCGATTTGCACTGCCCGGCAACCATTTTCGATGATGCACCCTTGGGGACGATGCCGTAACGCAGCCAGATGGGGCAGCGCGGTGAGCATGGGGTTATCGCCAGTTCGGTGTGCAAACGCTCGTGATGGGCATGCTGGGCGGCGGTGGTGGGTGTGATGATTTCACCGATCGATTTGGTCAGGTACTTAGTCAGATACCCGATGTGCCGTCCCGCCTCTGTGCCGCCGCCGAGGATGCCTTTGGAGTGCACCTGTTCCCCGAAGCGCACCACATGCGCCGGGTTCGCATCGGGGTCGTCATCGACGGCCTGTAGGGCGTCCTGCCAGCTGGTGAGTGGTGTGTGGGTGTCGGGGTCGATGAAGGTGCACCGGGTCGGATTCCACACCGGCAGCCTGCCGGAATCGGTGTAGATCAGCTGGTCGTGGTTCGGCCACCACACCTGGTGGTAGGTGGCGGCAGCCACTTGGCGGACGAGGGCGTGAGGGATCGCGCCGCGCAGCGCCATGTGCACGTGCGGGGCGCCGCGTTTCTGAGGTTCCACGGTGGCGAAATACTGGACGTCCCAGCCCAGGACGCGCCGCAGGTTCTGGATGAACCGGTCCAGCAGAGCGGCGAAGTGGATCGCATCGCGGGCCGCACGCCGGTAATCATAGGCGCCGGGATCGATCGGGGCGCCGCCCTGGATCGGCCCGTAACTGTCACAGGTCAACGTGAGGAACATCGACGGCCGGTACTTACCCACGTACTGCTGGCCGATGGTGTTTTTGCGGACCTGCCGGGTCGGCAGGTCGATCACGTCGTGGCGGCGTTTCGTCGACCGAGTGCGCAACGGGGTGGGCGGGGGGTCCAGTGGTGGCAGGGTGCCGCGCATCCCGGTGGCACGCAGCTGGGTGTCGAGTTCACCGACCGCGGCCCGCAGCTCAGCGACGGCTTCGTGGTCGTGGTCGCGGTCGGTGGTGGCGTCGCGGTAAGCGGCGACTAGATCAGCGCGGGAGCGCAGCAGCTCGGATTGCTGCTCGGTGGGTTCAATGGCTGGTTGGACCGGTTCGTGGTCGAGGTGCCATCCTTCGCGGCACTGCTGCATGCGCAGTGCGCGCGCTTTTTTCGCGCACGGGGCGCATTGCGATTCCATGGTCGATTTGCAGGGCACCGCCGCGTAGTCGGTGGCGCCGGTGTCCAGGTTGACCGTTCCCATCACCAGCGGGCGGACGCACACCCCGTGAGTTTGTGCGGCGGCGACGGCGATTTCGTGGAAGGAGGGCCGGGCTCGCCGTTCGGCGGCGGTTTCTCGTCGGGGCAAGGGGTCCGCGGAGTGATCGGGCGGTGGCGGTGCGTGGGGCTGACCGGTGCAGGTGAGGGGGTCGGCATGGCTCAGCCCTGCGAGGAAGCAGTGTCAGGCCGGCGCGGGAGTCGGCGGCGTTTCGGTGGCCGGAAATGTGTGACCAGATAGTCGATGTCGTCGTCGGTGACATGAAACGCCCGGACCCGTTGTGGTTCGGCGGTGCCGTCCACCATGACGTAGCCGACACCCGGTGTGGACTCGGGGATTTCGTCGCACACTGCCCCGGCATCGCGCGCCGCCTGCCCAAGAATCATCGTGGTTTGGTTCGATTCGGTCAGGCGCAGTCCCACGCGGACAGTGAAGTACTGGCGCAACGACACCACTTCTTTTGACGGGTCTTGCACGGCGCCTATCAGGGTGATCCCGACCGCACGACCTTGAGAGAGCAGCAGCCCGAGCAGCTGGTCGACTTCGGCGCGGATTTTGCGGTCGGTGCCATAGGCGGTCAAGGCGGCGAGTTCATCGATGATCACCACCGTCAACGGGTCCTCGACGCTCGGCGTGTGGGTGCGGGTGTGGCCACGCAACAGCTGGGTGCGGCCATCCATCAACTTGACCAGGCCTCGCAACAACTCCAAGGTCTGCTCGGTGCGGTCAGCGGCGAACGCGGTGAACAGCCCTGCGCCGCGGGCGAATTCCATCCCGCCCTTCGGGTCGATCACACAGAGTTGCACCAGGCCTGACCGCACAGCGGGGGCCAGTCCGGCGACCAGGGACTGCACCACGCTGCTTTTGCCCGACCCCGTTGAGCCGGCGACCAGAATGTGATGACCCTGGATCGGTAGCCGCCACGGCGTGCCGGTGTCGGTGACCCCGACCGTCACCGCCGCCAGCTGCACTCGTGTCGCGTCGGTGGGCCGGGGCAGCCGCACCGCAGCCGCGAGGGTGTCATCACGGTGCACGGTGACCGTGAGCTGGCCGGGCTGCAGGGACCGCACCGTCACGCGACCGCTTCCCCAGGCGTGGGCCAGGGCGTCGGCTTGCTTGCCCCAGTCGGTCGCGGTCTGCCCGGTCACCATGCCGATGTTCAGCGTGTCGGTGGCGGTGCCGATGCGCACCGACCGCAGCCGCGGGACCATGGTCCGCTCACCCAGCGTGGCGGTCAACCCGTGCAGGGTGCACACCTGCGCCCAGGCGTGCTTGTAGCGCCACCAGGTCAGGTAAGCCGTGCGGACCGGTAGCCACGATGCAGCGCCAAATCCGGCCGGGTCGACCAGCGCCAACGCGATGTAGATGAGGGCGTATACCCCGGCCACGATCAGCCCGCCGCCCCACCCGAACCAGGCGCCCGCCCATGCGATCATGATGATCGGCAAACTCAACACCGGGAACCGCACCGTCCACGATCCGAGCAGCACGGCGAGCTTGGCCAGCATTAGCAATATGTCTTCGACCAGCTGGTCGGCCGAACTCTGACCGCTGTTGCCGGACGGTTTCGAGTTGCCGGTGGCCATCACGCACCCGCCTTCACGGTCTCGCCGCGCGGCGCTGACGACGACTTACTCACGGGCGCAGGTGAATTCACGTCACCTTTGATGCCGGTCGCCCTGTAGACGTAGCCCACATAGGTGTATTCGCCCTGACCCATCCGCCGCGGTTCGGCGGTCAGGCCTTCCAGTTCGATCATGCGAATTCCGCTGCCCGCCAACAGCTCCGGCGTGGATGGCACTGGCTGTACCTCGGCCAGAAATGTCACCACGAAGCTCGCCCGTTTGGCTTTCGGCTCATCGGGGTCCGACACTGCGCCAGCCCACTGCCGCAGACCTGTCGCCGGATCAGCCTTCTGCACATTCGGACGCTCAAATTCCATGTCCGGGCCGATCGGACCCAGCAACATCAACCCTCTCGGGAACGCTTCTGTGTGTTGCATCGGGAACCGGTGCCCTTTTTGTATCGCCATGTCAGCTTTCTCCTGTCTGTGTGACTTGGACCACGACAACATATCAACTGATATTTTTGGTGGTCAACTGTTATGCATCGATAGGTCAGAAAAAATGTGAATCGCCCCATGAGGCACTGGAGCGATTGGTTTTCAACTGATCGCGGCTGATATTGTCGGGCATCTCAACTGCTATGGACGGATGGTCATGACCTCACCGACTACGCCCCGGCAGGCGATGCACCGCCAGATCGCCCAAGCCGTTCGTAACGACATCGAGGCCGGCATTCTCCGCGACGGTGAACGGCTGCCTTCCACACGCGAGCTCGCGTCGCAGTGGAACGTCAGCGTCTTCACGATCACTCAAGCGATGGACCTGCTTACTGCCGAAGGCCTGGTGCGCAGCAAGGACCGCTCGGCACGCGTCATCACCGCTCCCGACACTGCGGCAGCACCCAAAAGTCTGCAGCTGCCCACCCCGCAATTAGTCCTTGTCGGCGGCTACGCCGGCAGCGGAAAAACCGAATTCGGTCGCGTCCTAGCCCGCCAGACCGGATGGACAATCCTCGACAAGGACACCATCACCCGGCCGCTCGTCCAGCGTTGGCTCGAAGACCTTGGCGCTTCACTGGATGACCGCGAATCCCCCACCTACATGAACAAGATTCGTCCCCATGAGTACGAAGCACTCAACGCGGCAATCGAAGAGAACATCGAGTGCGGCAACTCCATTGTCTCCACTGCGCCCTACCTGCACGAGCTCACCGACAGGGCATGGATCGACCGCACCCAGGCCCGAGCCGACGACCTCAATGCCGACCTGTCCATCGTGTGGGTAACCTGCGCGGCCGACACCATGAACCTCTACCTACGACGCCGGGCCGCAGCACGTGACCGATGGAAACTCGCGAACTGGCCCACTTACCTGGCCAGCGTCGACACCACTTTCGCCCCGCCGGTGCCGCATACGCTGATCCAGAATGACCCCGACAGCCAACCCTTGCAGGTTCAGGCCCGCAGCTTCATCAAATCCATCCGAGCACAGGCCGGGCAGCAGTAAGGCATTTGCTCACCGCGCTCGTTCTCCACTGCCTCGGTAAACTGTGGGTCGGTATCTGATGGCGTTGGCTCGTTGAGATTGATTTGGCCTTGCGGGCGGTCGGGTCGACGCGGGTAGGTGGTTTTTGGGGGTCGGCGGGGTGCGCTGGCGAGGTGGGTTGGTGTACGGCAGTTGATCTGCTGAGGCTGTGGCCACATGGCCTGGTGGGTGTGGGCCGGGGTAGTGCGGTGTGTTTAGTGGAATCCGGCGAGGGTGATGTGCAGGGCTTGCTGCAGTTGGGTGCGCAGCGGTGGGTTGGTGGTGGTGTTGTTGAGCCAGTGTTGGAGCACGGTTTGTGCGGTGCTCAGGGCTGTGTGGATGAGCAGTGTGGGGCGGATGTCGGTGGTGGGGTCGGTGTTCATGCGGGTTGCGATCATGGTGGTGAGTTGGCGGGTTTGGTTGTCGCTGAGCAGTGTTGAGCTGTTGAGCAGGTGTGGTGCGCTCTGCAGGGCGTGTTTCCAGTGTGGGGAGTGCTGGCCGGCTGTTTCGCCGAGGTGGTCGACGAGGAGGTGGATGAGTGAGGTGGCTGCTGTTTCGGTGGGCGGACGGGTGTTGTAGGTGGTGATGATTTCGGCGATGGCATGTTGGATCGGGGCGGTCAGCAGGTGTTCTTTGTTGGGTGCGTGGCGGTAGTAGGTGCTGATGGAGATGCCGGCGGTGGCGGCGATGTCGTCGGTAGTGACTGCGGCGTAGCCGTGTTGGGCGAAGAGTTGGTGTGCGGTGGTTTGGATGTGGGTGAGTAGTTCGGTGCGGCGGCGGTCTCTGAGGGTGGGGGGTGTGGGGTTGGCGGTAGTCATGGTCGATTCCGGTGGGTGTGTCTAGGTTCGGGTTGGAGAGGGTTTGTGGCGCAGTGGGTTTCGTTGTGGCCACCAGCTGGTTTCGCGGAGCAGGGTGGCGATGGCAGGCACGGTGAGGGTGCGTACGACGAAGGTGTCCAAGAGGAGGCCGCAGCCGATGATGAGTCCGGTTTGGATCATGATGGCTATCGAGCCGATCATGAGGCCGAACATGCTGGCGGCGAAGATGAGTCCGGCGGAGGTGATGACGGAGCCGGTGTTGGCGATAGTGCGGAGCACGCCGACGCGGATGTTACGGGTGGATTCCTCGCGCAGTCGTGAGATGAGCAGCATGTTGTAGTCGGCGCCGACGGCGACCAGGATGATGAACGCCAGAAGTGGTACGGGCCAGGCGATTTCTTTGCCGAGGCCGTATTGAAATATCAGGGTGCCGATTCCTAGTGATGCCCCGTAGTTGAGGATGACGGTGCCCAGTAGGTAGAGCGGTGCGACCAGGGCGCGGAGCAAGACGATGAGGATGAGGCCGACGACGAGCAGGGTGGCGATGGCCATCAGGCGGAAGTCGGCGGAGAGCAGGCGTTGAATGTCTGAGTTGACGGCGGGAAATCCGGCGACGGCGATGGTGGTGTTGGCCAGTGAGGTGTTGGGGCGTGCTGCGTCAGCGACTTCGGTGAGTCGGTAGGCCAGGGTCATCGCGTCGCTGCTGTAGGGGTCGTAGCTGGACTCGATGGCGTAGCGGGCGGTTTTGCCGTCCGCGGATAGGAAGTGTTTGGCGACGTCGGCGAATTGTTGGTTGTCGAAGGCGTCGTTAGGGAGGTAGAAGCCGCTGGCGGTGTCGGATCCGGTTGCTGATCGTGCGGATTGTTGGAGTTGGGCGGCGATTTTTCCCATGCCGGAAAGCATTTCGAGGTTGCTGTCGACGAGGGTGTGGACGCCGGTGGCCAGCGAGTGAGCACCGGATGCGAGTTGGTGGACGCCGGTTTGGAGGCGTCCGATGTTGGCGGCGAGGTCGCCGGAGCCTGCGGCGCCCATGGCGGTGTCCAGGGTGGTGATGAGCCGGGTGACGTCGGCGAGGGTGCCGCCGCCGGTGTTGGTGGCCGGCTGGTAGAGGTCGGCGAGGGTGGTGAGGTGGTCGAAGAATCCGTTGTCGCGCAACGTGATGAGTAGTTGGGCTTGGTCGTGTAGTTGGGCGCATTCGGTGGCGGCGGCGCACGCGGGCCAGTTGCTGATCGCGGCGATGAGGGGCTCAAGGGTGGTGATGGCGGTTTGGGCTTGTTCGGCTTGGTGGCGTAGTGCGGGCCCGGCGGCAATGGCGTGATCGACGGCGGGTGCGGTGGCAGAAAGCTGTTGCAGCAGCGGCCGCAATCGCTGGGTTTGGATGCCCGCGGTTTGAGCTTGGCCTAAGAGCCCAGTCAGCGGGGTCAGCGCGGTGCCCAGGGTGGTGTCGAGTTGGGTGAGCCCGTCGGCGAGCTGGTCGGCGCCGTTGGTGAGTTGGCCCAGATCGCTACGGCGGGATTGGCCGTCGTTGACCGCGCCCGCGAGCCGGTCACCGATTTGGCCGTTCTGCCAAGACAGTTGGGCTTGTTCGAGCCGTTTACCGCCGGGGCGGGTGACTCCGGAGACTTTGGTGACACCGGGCAGTTGGGCGAGGCGGGAGGCCATTTCGTCAAGGTCGGCCAGTCCTCGGCTGGTGCGCATGTCGGTGGGTGACTGCACGACCAAGAACTCGTTGATCACGATGTCTTTGCGGAAGTGGCGATCCAGCAGTCGATACCCTTCGTTGCTGGCCGAGGTGGTCGTTTGGCCTTGGCGGTCGTCGTAGCTGATGCGCATGGTGGTCGCCACTGCGCACAGAGCTAGGACGAAGATCAGGCTGGCGGCCAGCAGGGGCACGGGGCGTCGTACGACGGCCACCGCGATCCGGTTCCAGTAACGGCGGGTGCGGTCGGTGTTGGGTTCACCGATCCCACGCCGGGCGGCCAGCGCGAGTACGGGGGGAAACAGAGTGACCGTGGCGGCGAACCCGATGATCACGGCGATGGCGCAGGCCGGGCCGAGTGCGGCGAAGACGCTCAGTTCGGCGAAGGTCATGGACAGAAATGCCAGCGCGACGGTGGCGGCCGAGGCTGCGATGACCCGCCCGATGGTGGCGGTGGCGTGGATGACCGCGGTCTGGGCGGGGACCTGTTGGCGGCGCTGTTCGTGGTAGCGGCTGATCAAGAACACTGAGTAGTCGGTGCCGGCGCCCAGCAGGATCACCGTCATGAACGCGACGGTGAACTGAGACACCGGCATGCCGGCTTCGCCGAGTCCGGAGAGCACCCCGCGCCCGACCGCGAGGCTGATACCGATCACCAGCAGCGGCAGCATCGCGGTGAACACCGACCGATAGATCAGCAGCAAGATCATGGCGATCAGCCCGGCGGTGGCCACCGAGATGAGGATCAGATCCTGTTCAGCGGAATCGATTTGATCGCTGAAGGTGGCGGGTGGGCCGGTGACGCGCACGGTGGTCGGTGAGTGCCCGAAAACCTCGGCGACGATGCCGCGTACCGCCCGCACCGATTCCGCGGTGCTGGGATCACCGAGGGTTCCGGCCACCCCCACCGGCACGTACCATGCCTTGCGGTCGGCGCTGAGAGCTTGCGCGGCGGTGACCGGGTCGGCCAGGAGGTCTTGGACCTGCCGGACGTGGCTGGTGTCGGCCCGTAACCGCTGGATCAACGTGTCATAGCGCTGCTTAACCTGCGGGGTCAGCCCGCTGGGATCCTCCATCGCCACGAAGATCGTGGTCTTGGAGCCTTGTTCACCGAACGCCGAGCCCATCCGGTCTACGGTCTGCAGCGACGGCGCCCCGGGCGGTATCAGATGCACCGACTGGTGCTTGACGACCGTTTCCAGTTGCGGAAAAAGGATCGCCAGCACCACCGCGGCGGCGATCCAGGACCCGATCACCAACGCTTTGTGCCGGATCGCGAAACCCGACAGCCGCGCTAGGCGCTCACTGTAGGTGTCGCGGCCCTGTGCCGCTTCCGCGGCGCCACGCTGCTCCTTGGGGCGACTCAACGTCGCCACGCCGGCATCGCCCCAGCCCTTGATTACCATCCCGGCCCCCCGGCGGCATAAAGAAACTGTCGGTATCGCAACAGTACTATCGGTATCTTTGTGCGGCATCCGGCAAAGCGCAATACGCCCGCCCGCCGGTCGCGGCCTGCCCCCAGCGGCCGCGACAGCTTCAGTCCAACATCTCCCGGCCCATCAGCTCGTCGTCGAGATAGGAACACGACCGCGGCGGATAGTGGCGGGGACGCACACGATCACCCGCGGTCGCAACCCGGGCGTGCCCGAGCTTGGCCAGATCATGGCGAACGTGGCGGACCTCCTCGAACAAGACGCCGGGCAGCAGCCGCTTGGCCGCCCGCGCCACCACCGCGCCGGTGCGCCCGACAGCCCGCGCCGGCCGCCGCGTCAGTGGCGTCGCCGCGGTCGGGTCCTGGATCTGGCGCCGGATGAGCTCCCGGCGTTGCTGGTGATTCACCATGGCCTTACCCCCTCGGTGTTGGCCTGCACGGCGATACAGGTACTAACGGTATCGCTCCGATACTAACAGTATCGTTTCGCTAAATGCCAGCCTTGCGTCCGCGGTATCGGCGTCGACGCCAGGCGGCGAGGATTACGGTGAACAGGTGGAGCCAGGCGCGGAGGAACGTGCTGTCGATATCGACGGCGACGAGGTGGATCCACGCCTGGCGCGGTCCCGGACCCGGCTGCTCGACGCCGCGGCCAAGCTGCTCAGCGCCGGCGGGGTCGAAGCGGTCACCATCGAGGCGGTCACCAAGGCCTCCAAAGTGGCCAGAACCACGCTCTACCGCCACTTCACTAGCTCCACCCACCTGCTGGCCGCCACTTTTGAGCGGCTCCTGCCCCAGGTCAGCCTGCCGCCGGCGCAAGGCTCGCTGCGCGAACAGCTCATCGAACTGCTCAGCCGGCAAGCGATCCTGTTTCAGGACGCACCCTTGCACGCCACCACGCTGGCCTGGGTCGCCCTCGGGCCGACACCGGAGCGCCCCGACGAGGTGCACGACCGCCACGCGCTACGCACACGCGTCGTCGCCCATTACCGACAGCCCTTCGCCGAGCTGCTGCAAAGCCCGGCCGCCGCCGCCGAACTCGACGACTTCGATGTCGACCTCGCCATGTGCCAGCTCGTCGGCCCGATCGCCTTCGCCCGCCTGACCGGCCTACGCGCCATCAACCGCGAGGACTGCGAACACATCGTTGACGACTTCCTGCACGCCCACGCCCGCACCCGATAAACCCCACCGGGCCCGGCCGGGTCCGACGTCGTCGGCAACCCGGGGATTCGCGCCGCACCGCCCACCGTTGTGGTACGAACGGTAGCGCAGGGATACTGCTCGTAGCGGGGGTTCGGTATGGGTGACTGTCGGGCCGATGGTGCATGGCCGCCGTCAAGAGCGGGCTGCTCGGGGCGGGCTCGCGCAACCGGTGCCGGGACGTCATGACCGCGGCGCAACCTGCCGGTGAGGCACCCCACGCGAGTGAGATCCTGGATGCGACCCTGCATGCAGCGACCTGCGGCGGTTATAGCGCGGTGCAGATGCGGGCGGTGGCTGATGTCGCCGGCATCGGTGTGGGGACGCTCTACCGGTATTTCCCGTCCAAACCGCACCTGCTGGTCGCGGTGTTGCGCCGCGAATTCGACCGACTGGCCGCCGAGTGCGCATGGCACCACAACGACACCACGCCTGCCCAGCGGGTCGCAGCCCTGACCTCACGACTGCACGTCGAATGGCAGCTCGACCCTAACCTGACCGAAGCCACCACGCGCGCCCTGGTGGTCGCCGACGCGACCGCCGCGCCCACCGTCACCCAGACCGCCGACATCCTGCAACAACTCTTCGCCCACGCATTGGGCGGCAGCACCGTCACCGAGCACCACCATGACCTCGCCGGACTCATCACTGATGTCTGGCTGGCCAACCTCACCGCCTTCAGTGGCCACCGACTCTCCGCAGCCCAAGCCCGAGAGCGGATCGACCGCGGCACGGAACTCCTACTGCGCCAGACCTCATCAATAATCTCCACGTCATAAACGGCCACAACCCCCGACCTAGCCACCCTCGAGGCTTATGCGGCGAATTTCGCCCCTCAAAGCAGCCAACGCAAAGCACACCCAAGTGCTGTCGAGCACAAGAAAGTGCGAGCAGCCGACGGCACAAAATAATTGGTTCCATATTGAAACTGCAGTTCAGGACGCTAAACAACTGAGCTTCGAATCGGCCCATCTACCATTAACCGAACAAACCGCACGCATTAACCGATTGTCTGCCGAATTTCGCTCTCAGAGATCAAGACGGCGGCGCTGGCGCGCCGCCCGCCGCACTCGCTGCGGCCTGCCGCTCCGCTTCGGCCGCGCGGCGCGGCGTCTTCATTAACTCCTGCCATCTCATACCTGCGGCCAAAGTTTCCGCCATCGCGCCGAGCATTCGTCGCCCACAACGGCGGTCCGCAGCACGCCTGCTGTTCTCCGGGTCCAATTGCCGCTGCTGCGCTTCGGCACCGATCAGCCGGAACGCCGCGCCCTCAACCCTCCTCCGATACGAACCGCCCCACCACCACTACGTGGCGGCGGGGTCCAAATTCGCGCGGTCGGCCTTCGTGGCGCGTCAGTGGGGACCGTCGTCCAGGCCGTTGCCGGCCACGACACCCGGCGCGATGAAGTCTGCGACCTGATCCTTCGCTGCGTCGATGTACTCGCTGATTCGCGCACTGGGCCACGCTTCCCCGCTAAGAGCAACGCGTCAGCTACCGGCAACCACCGCGTTCGACGGCGATCCTCCACTCAGGAACGTGCGTATCTGTTCTGCGGCCACGGCGTAGCAGAGGGCGTTCGTTCCTGGCACGGTCCGCGCCATGTGAGGGCTGATGATCGTGCCTGGGCAATCCCAGAGGCGATGGTCTTCCGGCAGCGGCTCAGGCTCAGTGACGTCGAGGGCCGCCCGCAGTCGCCCAGTCTGCAACTCCGCTACGAGTGCGTCGGTGTCAACGATCTTGCCGCGGGCGGCGTTGACGACCAGGGCGCCATCCGGGAGTGCACCGAGGAATGCCACGTCGACCATGCCCTGCGTCGAGTCGGTCAGCGGCGCGGTAATAACGACCGCATCGCACGTCGGCAGAATCTCGGGCACTGCTTCCGGGCTGAGCACGCCGGCGCGTTCCCGACTGGCAATAAGGACAGGTAGAGCGTCGAATGCCCGCAGTCGCTCGGCGACGGCCCCACCAATTGCACCCGCTCCGAGAATCAACACCCGGCTCCCAGCGAGAGTGTCGGCGGCAACGCGACGATGCGCCCACGTGTGCTCCCGCTTGAAATCCACGAGCGCCGGCCACTGACGGTAGAGGCACAGGATCGCTGACAGCACCCACTCAGAGACGGGTCCGGCATGTGCCCCGCGGGCGGTGGCCAGGATGACGTCAGGCGGCACGTCAGAAGCCCACTCGTCGGCCCCCGCGGACAGAAGCTGAACCATGCGGAGGCCGCGGAGTTCTTTCAACAGCGGGATCGGGCGATGGCTGCTGCGGTACGGCGGGATCAGGATCGCAGCGTCGCACTGCTCAGGTGAGAGTGGCCCGCTGGGGTCGTAGATGACGACCTCGAGTCCGTCGACGCGACCAAGCAGGTCAACGCCGACTCTGTCGTCGTCCTCGTGACTGACGAGCACTCGCATCGGAATGTTTCTCCTCAGTTGCCGGTCGAACGGACGGATGAGCGGCGAAGTCGCCAGACCGGGAACCATACTGCTACCGGATGCGGGTCATGCTCCTTCCGACCCACCCCAACGCCCCTCGCAAATCAGCACCTCGTTGTCACACCGATGTCACAACTGAGGCCCACAACCCCGGACTTGGGCGGACAGGACCAGACGATTCGCCCAGCTCGGCAGACCAGCGCAAACCTCGACAGAGCCGACCAGACGCCGCCGTTCGACTTCCCAAGCTGAATACGCGGGTTCGATTCCCGTCATCGGCTCCATGTTTGCCTAAATGCGCGCCGCCCATCGAGCTATTCGTCCGCCGCACGCGATGCCCGCGCAACCGCGTTTGCTTCCGGGGTAGAACGCTCTCAGCGAGGCGCCTACTGGGTTAGATACACCCCAGCCACCCACGCGACGGTGGCGAGCAGTGCAGCAGCCAACTCGACACCCATCGACAACGCGACACCTTTCACGGCGTGCTTCGTCGAGGTCCATGCCCTCCGCTGGTCTCCGCGAGCCGCCAACTCGGCCGCGTAGACACCCAGCACGAAGCCGATCACCAGGCCGATCACCGGGATTACGAAGAAACCAATGATGCCCACAATCGCGCCCGCTGCCAGACTCAGCGTGCGCACGTCGGCGGCCCGCATCCGCTTCGCGGGCCAGGTGTACTTGATCAATGTCGCCGCACCGAGCAGCGCGGCCACCACGCCGAGAGTCACCCACGCGGTGATGTTGTTCTCGACGACGGCCCACACCACGATCGCGACGAACACCAGCAGCGTGCCCGGCAGTAGCGGCGCCACGATGCCGATGATTCCGACGGCTATCGCGAGTGCTACGAGGACGATGCCGACAGCACTCATGTTCTCAACGTATCTTTAGTGGCCGCTGCCGGGATCATCACTACGGGCCCATGCCCCGCTGGAAACCGATCGTTGCCGGGGCGCGACATCTTTGCGTACAGGTGGTGCCGCTTTGGATCGAGGTGTGACGTCACCCGGTCAGGACGATGTGCTGACGGTGCTGACGTTGAACATTTGGGGCGATCATCTTTGGGAGGAACGCAAGCACGCGCTTGTCGACTGGTTCACCGAGATTCGTCCTGATGTGGTCGCGTTGCAGGAGGCGACTCGGTCACCGGAATTGTGTGAGGCGACGTGGCTGGCCGAGCAGACCGGGATGGACGCGGTGTACGCCGCCGCCTACGTCCGCTCCGACCGTAGCGAGTTCGGCAACGCGGTCCTGAGCCGCTGGCCGATCGTCGACTCGCGGTCGCTGCAGCTGACGCTGGCGGGAGCCTCGGATATCGAGCCTCGCGGCGCGCTGACCGCCGATGTCCGCCTTCGCAACCGTCTGGTGTCCGTCACCTCGACCCATTTGTCCTACCGGTTCGACGAGGATTGGGTGCGCGAGGCGCAGGTCCGTCAGCTCGTCGATTTCGTCGGGACAGGCTCGGGCGATTTCCCACCGATTGTCTGTGGTGATTTCAACGCCCGTCCGGAATCCAATGAGGTGCTATTCATCGGCGGCACGCACGCTTCCAACGGTCACAGTCTTCGCCTGTTCGACGCGTTCGCGTTGGCCCATCCTGGTGAGCTTGGCTTCACCTGGAACAACACCAACCCGCATACGGCGCTGGACCCGACACCGGATCAGCGCATCGACTACATCTTCGTGGGCGTGCGCACCGCCGACGGCGCGGGCGAGGTGCTCGACGCGGCTGTCTTATGCGACGCGCCGCGCCGCGGTGTCTGGCCCAGCGATCATTTCGGTGTCGTCGCGCAATTGACGTGCCCTGCCCTCGGAAAATGATCGAGCCCAACCATCTTGTCTCCGAGAGACCGCTGGAACTCCCTGGCTGAGTACGCGGGTCGGTTCCCGTCATCGGCTCCACATCGTGCGACGGCGATGCGCCGATGCGCCGGACCGCCCGGCGCGTCGGTGAAGACGCCCACCACCACCGTCCGTGGCAAGCCCTCCAGCCGGCACATGGCGCCTGACCCGGATTTCGGCGAAGTGTTTCGCCGGCTTACGTCACCTACGCGGAAGCTCGCGCCTGGTTCGCCCTCACTGGCGTACCGAATCGAGATGAACTTCGAGCGGAGCCTCGCGATTGAAGCGGCACGCGAGATTGGCGGCCAGGCAAACGGCAAACCTCTCCAGTCAGCCCAGTCCGCCACCGAACCCGCCTTTGCCAGCGCTGCCGCCCGAACCGCCCGTGGGGCCCAAACCGGGCTGGCCCGGTCCGCCGGGCCCGCCGTTGCCGCCGGACGCCTTGCCGTTAAAGCCACTGCCGCCGTTGCCGCCGCCGCCGCCGTTGCCGCCACTGCCGCCGGTGGCTACGCCGCCTGTCGCGGGAGTACCACCGTCGCCGCCCTTACCACCGATACCGCCCTTGCCTCCGTCGCCGCCTACACCTACCGGGGCGACGAAACTCCCGTTGCCACCGGTGCCGCCGTTGCCGCCCGTGCCACCGGTGCCCCCGGTCTCAACGAGGCTGCCGCTGCCGCCGGCGCCCCCTTCACCACCAGCACCCCCGGTGCCGCCGGCGGTGCCGGTGGTGAAGGAAAACCCCGTCCCGCCGGGGCCGCCCTGGCCGCCGGTGCCACCTTTGCCACCGACAGGGCTTGCTGCACCGCCCGTGCCGGCGGCACCGGCCGCACCGCCGTTGCCGCCGGCACCGCCCGCCATTCCTGAGGAGGTGGTGTTGAAAGCATCGCTGCCCTCTCCGCCGTTGCCGCCGTCACCGCCGGCGCCGCTGGCGCCGTTCGTGCCGCCGGGACTGGAGTTGCCGCCGTTACCACCCACGCCGCCATTGCCGCCGTTATCGCCGACTTGGCCTAAGCTGCCGCCGTTCCCATCAGCGCCCCGGCCACCGGTCCCGCCGGCACCGCCTACGCCGCCGACGCCAACGGTGTCACCCGCGCCGCCGGTACCCGCGTTACCGCCGTTGCCACCGGCGCCGCCGTTCGGGCGGTGCTGCCGCCGATGCCGGTGTCGACGCCACCCTGGCCGCCGGTGCCGCCGGCACCTCCGTTGCCGGCCTTGCCGCCCACGCTGCCGATCCCGAAGGCGGCGCCGCCGTCGCCACCCACCCCGCCGGTGCCACCGGTGTCGCCGACTTGGCCTGCGCCGCCGCCGTTTCCATCGGCGCCACGGCCACCGGTCCCGCCGGCACCACCTACGCCGCCGCCGCCGACGGTCGCACCCGCGCCGCCAGTGCCCGCGTCACCGCCGTGGCCACCAGCGCCGCCCGAAGGAGCGGTGCTGCCACCGCTGCCGGTGTCAGCGCCACCCTGGCCGCCGGTGCCGCCGGCACCTCCGTTGCCGGCCTTGCCGCCCACGCTGCCGATCCCGAAGGCGGCGCCGCCGTCACCACCCACCCCGCCGGCGCCCCCGGTGTCGCCGACTTTGCCAGCGCCGCCGCCGTTTCCATCGGCGCCACGGCCACCGGTCCCGCCGGCACCACCTACGCCGCCGCCGCCGACGGTGGCACCCGCGCCGCCGGTGCCCGCGTCACCGCCATTGCCGCCGGCGCCGCCGGGAGAAGCGGTGCTGCCACCGCTGCCGGTGTCGGGAGCACCGGAACCGCCGTTGCCCCCGGCGCCCCCATTGCCGGCCTTGCCGCCCACGCTGCCGACCCCGAGTGCGGCGCCGCCGTCACCACCCACCCCGCCGGTGCCGCCGGTGAAGCTACCCCCGCCCGCAGCATCGCCGCCGGCGCCTCCGGTACCGCCGGTACCGCCGGTACCGCCGTGGCCCACCGTGGCACCCGTGCCGGGCGTCCCGGCGGCACCGCCGATCCCGCCGGCGCCTCCGGTTGCACCAGCGGCGGCGCTGGTGCCGCCTTTGCCGCCGGTGCCGCCGGCCCCGCCGGAGCCGGCGGCACCGCCGGTGCCGCCGTCGGCATTACCGCCGGCGCCACCCGTTCCCCCTGCCCCACCAAAGCCGCCGGTGCCGCCTACGGAGGCACCCGTACCGCCGGCCCCGCCGTGGCCGCCGGTGCCGCCGCTGCCGCCGGTGCCGCCGGGCCCGGAGTTGCCGCCAACGCCGCCTTGGCCGCCGCTGCCGCCGCTGTAGCCGAGTGTGACACTGGTGTTCGCTCCGTCGGCGCCGTTGCCGCCGGTGCCGCCGGCGCCGCCGGTTCCGTAGGCGCCGACCTTGCCGCCGATGCCGCCGGCCCCTGCGTCGCCGCCGTGCCCGCCGGTTCCACCCGCACCGCCATTTCCGGCGGTGCTGAGGCCGTTTCCGCCGGTGCCGCCGACTCCGCCGTCGCCGCCGACGCCGCCCGCACCGGCACCGCCGCCCAGGCTGCCGGCACCGCCAGCACCACCGACCCCGCCGGCTCCGCCCGCCGCACCCATACCGTCGCCCAGGGCCGCGCCGCCCTGTCCGCCACTGCCCCCAGTGCCGCCGCCACCCCCGACGCCGAAGGCGGGTAGGCCGCTGGCCCCTCCGGCGCCACCGTTACCGCCGATACCGCCGGGCTGACCCGGCGCC
The DNA here is from genome assembly GCF_017086405.1 of Mycobacterium gordonae. Classification (NCBI taxonomy): domain Bacteria; kingdom Bacillati; phylum Actinomycetota; class Actinomycetes; order Mycobacteriales; family Mycobacteriaceae; genus Mycobacterium; species Mycobacterium camsae. Next base: position 782,444 of record NZ_CP070973.1, on the reverse strand, counting down.
CCGGGCGCGCCTGCGCCGCCGTGTCCACCGAAGCCGCCGATACCGCCTGTCAGTCCACCGCGGCCGCCCGCCCCGCCGTTACCGCCAGTCCCGCCCGCGGCGACCGCGTCGCCGCCAGCGCCGCCATTCCCGCCGTTGCCAAAGAGGCCCGCGGATCCGCCTAGTCCCCCCGTCAGGCCCGCCGCGCCTGACCCGCCAGCGCCGCCGCTGCCAAATATCAGGCCACCGTCGCCGCCGGCCTGCCCCGTACCCGGCAAGCCCGGAGCACCGTCGCCGTACAACGGGCGGCCAATCAACAATTCTGTGGGGAAATTGACCAACCCCATCGCATTGATTACCAAGGGGTTGTTCAACAAAGGTTGCAGGAGCGTGCCGTTGCCGAGGTCCATGCGCGCGTACGCCTGAGCACCCGCCTGAAAGGCCGCCGCGAAAACATCATTGGCTGCCGCCGTATGGGCGCTGAGCGTCTGATACTCCTGGCCGTAACTTCCGAATAAGCGCGCGATGGCCGCCGACACCTCATCGCCCGCGGCCGCTGCAATTCCGGTTGTCTGCTGTGCGGCGGCAGCATTGGCGGCCCGAATCGTATCGCCGATTGCGAATACGTCCGCCGACGCTGCGGTCAACGACTCGGGCGTGGTGATCACATACGACATCGCGAGACTCCAAATCTGTTAGCCGGCAGTGCCGTACAACGCTATACAGACAGGAGCGGAAATGGGAGAGCAGTTCTTTGGCGTTTTTGATAATTGGTACGGACGAATAGGAAGACGCCGGCTCGGACCGAGTGCGGTTGCGGACCTCGACGGCCTCGCGGTGTTCGACTTCCTTGAGATCCCCGCCATCGTTTGCCAGCGGGATCGAGCAGCTTCGCCCGCCGGCACTTTGCACGCCAAATACACGGGTCGGATTCCCGTCATCGACTTCGCAACATCAGCTTGTCGAAAGGTGACAACAAGTGCACTGATTCAGTGGCATGGGCCTAACGGCGCCTGCCGTTCACTGCTTGGTCGCCGAAAAGGTAATACGGCAGCCAACTGGATTTCTCGGTAGTAGGTGTGGCGTCGTACATCCCATCGCGGATGACGGTGCGGCCGCCCTCGGTGGTGAAAGTACCCCGCATTGAGGTTCCCCCCAGCTGCTGTCGACCGAAAAGGACCCGTCGGCGTTCAGGGTGAACGTGTACACGACCCCAGAGCCGAATCGGCCCAAGGTCAGCGTGCTGCCTTGGCGGGACACGGGGAAGGTTACGTCAGGGGGCATCACGCCGCACGAGGTCGTGACGGAGTGCCACAGGTAGGTGCCTTCGATCGCCGCTGGCGCCCCTTGCCCGGCAGTGGGTGCCGGTTGAGGTGGTGATACGGGTTGGGTGCGGACCGTGTCGTTGGCGCCGGCGGTGCCGGCGGGCCTGTCGAAGGCTTGTCCGGTGACGACGTCGACGAGGACGAAGGTGGTGATGGTCGCACCTCAACCAGACGCTTCCTGAATCATCCTGCCACCCGCGGCGCCCTCCATCGCCAGTTCAACCGAATGCTGGCACCCCCTGTTCGCCCGCCGATTGATCGCGCGGCCCCCGTAAATGACCGTCACAGCGCACCAGTCAGTATCGCCTGGCAACGGCACACCTGTTCGATGTTTCGGCGCTGAATGCGCTACCGGCGATTGGGTGGAAGTTGTTCAGAGACAACAGGTCCGAGTTACGGTAGGGTCGCCGGTTGCGCCGTCATCCTGCCAGGGTTCGGTCCGGAGACGATTTCCGCCACGATGGCGCGTCAGTGCGTTACCCACGTGCGACGAGTGCGCGCTCACAAGGGCAGGGTGTGTCAGCGGTCGCGGGCCGCCGTTCACTGCTTGGTGCCCTCGAAGGTGCCGCTGCAGGTTGCTGGCTGCCATGTGCCGTCGCGAATGACGGTGCTGCCGCCTTGGGTGACGAAGACACCCCGCATCGTGCTGTCACGAAAGCCGAGCACGAACGATCCGTCGGCGTTGATGGTGCCGGTGAAGGTGGTCCCAGATGTGTGCGCCAGCGTGAGGCTGTTGCCTTGGTGGGCGATAGTGACCGTCGCGTCCGAGGGCGCCGCTCCACAGGAACCGGCTTGGAAGTGTAAGAGGTAGGTTCCGTCGATCTCCGGTTGGTTCGGCCCTGGTCTGGTGCCTGGCGTAGTGGGTGAGGGTTGGGGTGGCGGAACGGGTTGGGTGCGTGGTCTGTCATCGGTGCCGGCGGTGCCGGCGGGCCGGTCGAAGGCTTGTCCGGTGACGACGTCGACGAGAACGAAGCTGGTGATGGGCGCCGAACTGGGCTGGACCGCGGCCAGGGCTGCGGGGTTGTAGCCGGACCAGGCTGTGCCAACGGGCTCTGGATCGCCGGTCAAAGCGACCGGCGCGGTCAGGGGGTTGCCGCAGTAGCAGCGAGCACGGGGAACACCGTGGGCGTCGACGAACACACCGGTTCCGGCCTGGAAGACCGATTGCAGGGTTGTGGGATGCGTTCCGTCGAATCCGTGATTGGTGACTCGGGTGTTCAGTCGCAGCAGCATCGGGGTGAGTTCAGGCAGATAGGTGGGGATGTCGGCGGCGGTCAGGGGTCGTGTGCCGGTCCAGTACAGGCTGGGATCGGTATTGAGCGCTTCGACGAAAGCGCCGGCCTGGGCGGGGTGGCTGCCCAGGAAGGCGATCATCTTGTCGCGGTCACACTCGGCGTTGTTCAGGGTGCCACCGTAGAGACCCTCGCGGTCACCGGGCAATGGCTGGGTGGCGACCGGGGTCCCGCCGGCGTGAGGCTGCAGGGTGGGCGGCGGCTGAGTGCTGCTCGGCGGCGGCGAGCCCGCGGGTGGCATGAACGGATTCGCCCCTGGGTCGGTGGTCGCGGTGAGGACCAACTCCGCGCCAGTCGCCTTGAGCGACAGGGCGTTACGCAGTAGCACTACACCCCCTGCGGCCGCGACGAGCAGGATCACCGCGATCGCAATCAACCACTTGCGTTTCGAGCGGATCACCGGTGGCGCTGCGTCAGCGCTCCGTGACGGCGGCGTATCCCGGTGTGGGGGTGGCGGAGCCTGGCGTAACTGGGTGTGGGCCTCCCCCGGCACGCCCGGGCGGGATGCGGGCATGGTCATGTCGACTGCCGAGCCCAGCGCCCGTTGCGCAGCACCGGCCAGCGCACCGCAGCCCGGGTAGCGGTCATCGCGGTTCTTGGCCATCGCACGTTGGATCACCGCGTCCATCCCTGCCGGTATGCCGCCCTGCTGCGCGGCAGGGGCTTGGCTGGGCAGCGGGATGGGCAGATGCAGATGTCCGTACATCAACTGTTCAGGGGTGTGGCCCCGGTAGGGCACCGATCCGCTCAGCAGGTGATACAGGGTGCAGCCCAGCGCGTACACGTCGGCGCGGGCATCCAGGGTGATCGAGGCGTCGAGTTGTTCGGGAGCCGCGTACTGCAGGCTGGCGTGAAACATGCCGGTCGCGGTGAACCCGGTAAGGTCGTCGAGGGCTTTGGCGATGCCGAAGTCGGCGAGCAGGACCCGTTCGGGCTCGCCTGCGACGGGTCGGGTGAGCAGGATGTTGGCGGGTTTGACGTCGCGGTGCAGCACGTCGGCTGCGTGTGCGAAGTCCAGCGCCTTGGCGGTCTCGGCGATGATGCGCACCGCGCGCGCCGCGGGCAACGGCCCCTGGCGGACCGCGTCGGCAGCGTCGCAACCGTCGACGTATTGCATCGCGATCCACAACTGCCCGTCCTGATCGCCCCGGTCGTAGACAGCGACGATATTGGGATGGTCCAACCGCGCGACGTGGTCGGCCTCGCGCAAGAAACGAGCACGCACGTCGTCGTCGCCGGTCATGGCCCGGCTGAGCAGCTTCAAGGCAACTAGCTTCGGCAGGTTTGGGTGGCGGGCCAAATACACCGCGCCCATCCCACCGACACCGAGAAGCCGCTCGACGGTGTAACCGGCGAAGACCTGACCGGGCTGTAACTGCTGGTTACCCATGACCACCGCCTCACCCGTGACGACTGCCGAATCATCCTGCCACCGCCAGCAAGCGGCATTGTCGGTTCAGCAAATTGCGCGCGCGCGTCTTGTTGGCCAGCCACTGAACGCTGCCCGCCGATAGGTCAACTAGACGTGCTGATGGCTGTCACCTTGCCCAACGACGCGGCAGAGCTCCGCGCCTGATGGCCAAGAAATCAGAGCGGCAAGCTCAATACACGGGTGAAACCCGCTCACCAGGCGCGGTCCACGCACCAGAGCCCCATTGCCCGGTCATTGCGCAAAAGTCCCGCCGTTGCACTCGGTGATCTTCAGTGGGTGGTGAGTCGTTCGGACAACCGACCGGGGCAGCTCGATGGTGATCCACGCGGGCTGTCCCACCGACGCCAAGCATTTCTTGCGAATCCGCCAAGACCGCCGTCCGACCCTGGCACCAGTCACAGCGCCGCAGGTTCACCCGAGACAACGCGACCAGCGCCAAGGAAATACGCCGGAGGAAAGACATGACCATCGAGCTACCAGGAGTCGAGGAGCAAGATTCCCGCCGACCGCCCCGCCCACGGGTGCGATCGGGGCATGGAGGGCCGGACTCCCACCGACTTCCCCCCGGTCCCCCCGCTGGACCCCCGCCCGACGTGTGGGTCTACAAGGGACGCGCCTATGACCTGTCCGAGTGGATCGCCAAGCATCCGGGCGGAGCTTTCTTCATCGGGCGCACCAAGAACCGGGACATCACGTCGATCATTCACGCCTACCACAGGAATCCGGAGGGGATCGAACGGATGTTGGAGCGCTATGCGCTGGACCGCGACGCCCGTCCCGAGGACGTTCACCCGAAGTGCAACGCACCGGAATTCCTGTTCAAGGAAGACTTCAACAGCTGGCGCGACACCCCCAAGTACCAGTTCGACAACAAGGGAGACCTGCTGCACCGGGTGAAGGCGCGCCTGCGGGAGCCCCGGCTGGCCGCGCGCATCAAGAAGATGGATCGGCTCTTCAACATTGTGGTGGCGGGCCTGGCCGTCGCATACGTCGCGGTGCAAGGTGTGCGGCTGACCGAGCCGGGCTGGATGCCATTGCCGCTCTTCGTGATCGCGATGGTGTTGCTGCGCTGCTCGTTGGCCGGGTTCGGCCACTACGCGGTACACCGGAGACAAAAAGGACTCAACCGGGTCTTCGCGAGCGCCTTCGACATCAATTACGTGGCATTGGGATTGGTGACGGCCGATGGGCACACGTTGTTGCACCACCCGCACACCCAGAGTGAAGTCGACATCAAGAAGAACGTCTTCACGATGATGATGCGACTGCCCCGCCTGCTTCGGGTGCCCGTCCACACCCTGCACAAGTTCGGCCACCTGGTCGCCGGCATGCCCATCCGGATAGCGGACGTCATCAGAATCACACGCAAGATCGGCGTCAAGGAGGTCTACGGAAACTGGCGCAACGCGATCCCGCACCTCGTCGGCTCGATTGGACTGCGCCTTATGCTGATCGGTGAGCTGGTGGCCTTCACTCTGGTCGGCGACTTCCTTTCCTGGGCAGTGCAATTCGTTGCGACGCTGTGGATCAGCACGTTCTTGATCGTCTCTAGTCACGACTTCGAGGAAGACACCGACGAGCATGCCGGCCCCGACGCGCAAGACTGGGGCATACATCAACTCACGGAGGCCTACGACCTGAAAGTGGTCGGCAACCGCTACGTCGACTGCTTCCTGTCGGCCGGCCTGAGCTCACACCGCGCACACCATGTGCTGCCGTACCAGGGCAGCGGGTTCGCCAACATCGCCACCGAGGATATACTGCGGGAAGAGGCCGCGAAATTCGGCCTCGAATGGCTTCCCGCAAAGAGTTTCGTCACCGATCGGTTGCCCAGGCTCGCCCGCACCTATCTCCTGTCGCCCTCTCGGCAAGCGCAGGAACAACACTGGGGATTCATCCGCGAACAGTGCTCGCTGACAGCCTGGACGGCCAGCGTCGCCTACGTGGCTTCCGGATTCGCCGGACTCGGTTCGGTGTAGGTCGCAGCTGGCGCCCCGCGAGCAGACGCAAAGGCCCCCTTTTCGGTCCAGAAATGGGGGTCTTTGCGTCTGCTCGGCAACAGCAGCCGGGGAATCGAGATGCCAAGAATCCGTGAAGGTTTCGCCAATATCGCCCGCCCACAATGCAAGTAGCTGAAAGACAGCAGCGGAGAACTCGGCGATCGAACACCCGATCACCGTTGCCGCCAAACGTATTTCAAAGAAGGAAACTGCCATGTACTTCAACGAAGAACTACTGATGTGGAGGCAAGGGGGCGGCGAGGCCGGCCCCGCACTGACCGAGCTGCCGCCCGCCCCGCCGACCACGGTGGCGGTGATCGAGAGCATCGTGACGGGAGCGCCGGCACATGTCGTCCATCAGCTGCAAGTGGCCGATCAGGTCGCAGCGCTATTCGACAATCCCGAACAGCGGCAGCGTATTTCACGGCTCTACCAGAAGACGATGATCGGCACCCGCCGGATGGCGGTGGATCCGCTCGACCCGGGATTCGACTCGCTGCGACGCCAGCCGGGCACGATCCGGGACCGCATGGCGCTGTTCTACCAGCATGCCGTTCCCTTGGCGGTCGACGTGGCCGGGCGAGCCCTGGCGCCCCTCGAAGATCCGTCGACCGAGATCGGACTGCTGGTGTTCGTTACAAGCACCGGCTTCATCGCTCCCGGTGTCGACGTGGCGCTGATCAAGCAACTCGGCCTGTCGCCATCGATCTCGCGCGTCGTGGTGAACTTCATGGGATGCGCCGCCGCGATGAACGGGATCCGCACTGCCCGGGATTACGTCCGCGCCAACCCCAGCAGGAAGGCGCTGGTCGTGTGCATCGAGCTGTGCTCGGTCAATGCCACATTCGCCGACGACATCAACGACGTCATCATCTCCAGCCTGTTCGGTGACGGGTGCGGCGCGCTCGTGATCGGGGCCAGCCAGACCCAGCAGCCGCTGGACCCGGGCAAGGTGGTGATACGCGAAAGCTTCAGCCTGCTTCTCGACGACGCCGAAGACGGGATCGTGCTCGGGGTCAACCACAACGGCATCACCTGCGAACTGTCGGAGAACCTGCCGAAGTACATCTATGACAATGTCGATCCCGCGATCACAGAGATTCTGCGGGACAACGGATTACAGAAGTCAGACATCGACTTGTGGGCGATCCACCCGGGTGGACCGAAGATCATCGAGGAATCTGCGCGATCACTCGGCCTCTCCGACACCGAGGCAGCAGCCAGCTGGGATGTACTCGACCGGTTCGGCAACATGCTGAGCGTATCGCTGCTTTTCGTCCTGCGACTCATGGTGCAGCAGGCAGCGGGAAACAGCGACATCTCCACGGGTGTGGCGTTCTCATTCGCACCGGGCGTCGCCGTCGAAGGAATTCTCTTCGACATCATCGGCGGCTGATCACGAAGACCACCATCACAACGAATGCGGAAGGTTCCCAACAATGCAACTCCTCAGATTCTTGTTCTCGATCTCACCGACCCGGATACTGGCCGTCTTTGTCACCGGCCTCGTCAGCGGCGTGGCCAACACCTACCTGCTGACGCTGCTCAACAGCGTCCTGGCGCCGCAAACCCATTCCGGTGCAACGCTGCAACGCTTTGCCGTGACCGGGCTGGTCGCGCTGATCGGTGCGGTGCTGTCGCAGATTCTGCTGATCCGCCTCACCCAGGAAGCGATCTACCAGCTGCGGGAAGGGTTGAGCGCCAGGGTGGTCTCGGCTCCGCTGGAGGATCTGGAACGAATGGGACTGCACCGGCTCATCGCGACCTTGACCGAAGATGTGCGGTCGTTGTCGCAAGCGGTGACGGCCATCCCGAACATGTGCATCGACGTGACCACGATCGTGGGGTCTCTTGCTTTCCTCGCCGCGGTGTCCGGCCCGCTGTTTGCGGTGACGATTGCGGGGACGTTGATCAGCATCGCCAGTGCCGAGACGGTGCTGCGGCGGGTGCGCCACCTGTACCACGAGGCTCGGGAGAACGAGGACGCGCTGTTGCGGTCATTCTCCGGTCTGACGCTTGGTATCAAGGAACTGAAGCTGCATGGCAGCCGCCGTCGCGACTTCATGGCCCGACACCTGCTCGGGTCGGCTCGCACCCTCCGGACCCAGAATGTCAGGGCCGGCTCGTGGCTCTCGGCGGCACAGGGCTTCGGTCAGTTCTTCCAGCTCGCCACCATGGGCCTCATCCTGTTCGTGGTCGCCGCGGCGCTTGCGCTGCCGCGGGACGCCATGGTCAGTTATCTGCTGGTCACGATGTTCCTGTCGAGGCCGATGCAGAGCCTGATGAAGCAGATCCCGGAACTGCTGCGTGGTGACGTCGCGCTGGCCAAGATCCGCACCCTCAACTTGTCCATCGAGGCCGCACACGACAGGGAGCAGGCGCCCTGCATCGAACGTCCGCCCGCCGGCTATGCCCGGCTGGACCTGAGCAACCTCAGCTATGCCTATCAGTCCGAGCTGGCCCCGTCGGTTCCCCTCGGTCCCGGCGCACCCCCGCCGCGCGGTAAGCGCCGTGATCACCAGGCGGGCCCCCCGCCACCCCCCGGACCTCCGCTTGCCGCCGGACCGGGATTCCGGCTCGGCCCGGTAGACCTGACCTTCGAGCCCGGGCAGATCACCTTCGTCGTCGGTGGCAACGGGAGCGGGAAGTCGACTCTGGCCAAACTGATTACCGGCCTGTACGCGCCGCACAGCGGAGCTCTCGTGCTGAACGGTGAAAAGATCGACCAGGACAACGTCGAGTGGTTCCGGCAGCATTGCGCAGCCGTCTTCACCGACTTTCACCTGTTCGATGACTGCCTGGGCTTCGATCGGCCCGGGATCGACGACGAGGTGCGCTACTACCTGCACCAGTTGCAGATTGCGCACAAGGTCACCGTGCGGGATGGTCGGCTGTCCACCGTTGCGCTGTCCCAGGGCCAACGCAAACGACTGGCGCTGCTAACCGCGCTGCTCGAGGACCGGCCGATCTACCTGTTCGACGAGTGGGCCGCCGACCAGGAGCCACGGTTTCGCGAGGTGTTCTACACCCAACTGCTGCCCGGCCTGAAGAAGCGGGGAAAGACGGTCATCGTGATCACCCACGACGATCGCTACTTCCACTGCGCCGACCGGCTCGTCAAGCTCGATTTCGGTCAGATCGCAGCGGTGACACCTCGCTAGGAGCCGGGTCCGTAATAGCCCAGCCGCAGCAACTCGGTGATCTCAGTAACCAACGGCATCCGCGGGTTGGTCCGGTTACTGAGATCCTCGAACGCAGTCATCGCCAGCTCCGGCAGCGCCGCGGTGAACGCCTCTTCGGCGACGCCCATCGCCTGCAGCGAGCGCGGCATGTCGACCCGGTCCAGCAGCTCCTCCACGCCACGCAACAACCTGCCCCGGCTGTCTTCGGGTTCGTGACCACCGAAGATGAGCCGGCCGATCTGGGCGTACTTGTCCGGTGCGATGTAGGCCGAATAGCCGGGAGCCGGCATGAATTTCGTCGGCAGGCCCGAGTTGTAACGGAGCACATGCGGCAGGAAGATCGCATTCGCCCGGCCGTGGGCGATGCCGAATTTCGCACCCACGGCATGGGCCAGCGCATGGTTCGTTCCGACGAACGCGTTCGAGAAGGCGAGCCCAGCCAAGGTCGCCGCGTTCGACATGTCGGTGCGGGCGGCCAGATCGTCGGGATCGCGGTAGGCCCTGGGCAATCCCTCGAAGATCAACCGCGCCGCCTGTGCGCACAACGCATCGGTGTATGGCGAGGCGAAGATGGAGACCACCGCCTCGAGCGCGTGCGTCAGCGCGTCGATACCCGTGTCCGCGGTCAACACTGGCGGCATCGACGACGCCAGCTCCGGATCGATGATGGCCAGCTCGGGCACCAGGCTGTAGTCGACCAACGTCTCTTTCTTGCCACGTAGGGTCAGCACTGCGGCCGGCGACACTTCCGAGCCGGTACCCGAAGTCGTTGGGATGGCGACCAATTGGAGCCGGTGGCGATCTGTCGGATAATCGGCTACCCGCTTGCGCGGGTCCAGGAAAGGCATAGTCAACTCGTCGAGGGTCTTCTCGGGGTGCTCGTAGAACAGCCGCATCGCCTTGCCGGCGTCGAGCACCGAACCGCCGCCCACAGCGATCAGGACGTCGGGTTGCACCCGTCGCAGCAGCTCGACGCCGCGGTGAATGGTCGTCTCGTCCGGCTCCGGCGTCACCTCGCTGAACACCTGCACGTGGCGGGTGCGCATCTTGCCGCGCACCAGGTCGACCACACCCCGCTCGTCGCTCACGGCATCGGTGACCACCACGGCGGTGTCGCAATCGAGGTCGCGCAGATTCTCCAGCGCACCGGCATTGAAATAGGTGTTGGACGGGACCCGGAACCACTGTGGCGGGGTGCGACGTTTCGCGACTGTCTTGATGTTGAGCAGTTGGCGGTAGTTGACATTCTCGGTGGTACTCGACCCGCCCCATGTTCCGCATCCCAGCGAGAAGGTCGGCGTCAAATTGTTGTAGACCCCGCCGAGTGCACCGACCGCGGTCGGAGCGTTCACCAGGATTCGCCCGGTACGCACCGCCGCGCTGTATGCGTCGATCACCGCCTGATCGGTGGCGTAGACCGCGGAGGTATGCCCCAGGCCGCCGTGCTCGGTGACCAGTACCGCCACCTCGACCGCATGCTGCACGTCGCGTGCCCGAACCACGCCCAGAACGGGCATCAGCTTTTCTTGCAGCAACGGGTGGGCAGCGAGTTCGTCGATGTCCGCCGGCAGCGGGGCCAGCAGCACCTTCACCGTCGGCGGCACCGAAAAGCCAGCTCTCGCAGCAAGTTCGGGCGCCTTCTGGCCCAGCGCGTGCAGAGATATTTTGTCGCCGCAGCCGAACGCGAACCCGGTTATCGCGGCGGCCTCGTCACCGGTGAGCAGCCGCGCACCCATCCGCTCGAATTCGGCGATCATCGCGTCGTACACCTCGTCGTCGATGATGCAGGTCTGCTCAGCCGGGCAGATCACCGAGGAGTCAAAGGTTTTGGAGATCAGGATGTCGACGACGGCACCCTTCACATCGGCGGTCTTGTGAATGTAGATGGGCGCGTTTCCGGGGCCGACGCACAGCCCGGGTTTCCCGGTCGCACTCGCCAGCGCGACGATCTTCGGTCCGCCGGTCACCCAGATGAAATCGACCTTGGGATGTTTGAACAGATAGTGGGTCACCTCGTGGGCGGCGTCTGGAATGACCTGCAGGGCTCCGACTGGCATCCCGGCAGCTTCGGCCGCTTCGCGCATGATCTCGACGCTGCGTTCGCAGGACTGGACCGCATACGGTGACGGCCGGAACACGATGGCGTTCCTCGTTTTCGCGGCCACGATCGCTTTGAACAAGACGGTCGATGTCGGGTTGGTCACCGGGGTGATGGCCAGCACCACGCCGATCGGTTCGGCGACTCGGACGATGTTGTTCTCGATATCCTCCTCGACGACGCCCACCGACTTCTTGTCGCGCAGGTAGTCGTGCAGGAACTCGGTCGCCACGTAATTCTTGACCACCTTGTCCTCGAAGACTCCGAACCCGGTTTCCTGGATCGCCAGTCCCGCCAACTCGGCGGCCGCGCGCAGCCCGGCGCGCACCATCGCCTCGACGATCCGGTCCACTTGAGCCTGATCGAGCGTGCGGAATTCGGCGGCCGCCGCAGCCGCGACGTCCACCATCGCGTCAATCTCGTCGCGGCGGTGGTCGTCGTTGTCCGATGTGTCGCCGTCACCGGCTGTGTTCACGGCTGCGGCCCGCGGAGCCGTCCCCAGTTTCGTCGGCATGGCTGTGAAACCTTCCTCCTCGTCCTGCGGTGTCATCGTCGACCTCCCCCGCCGACGCGGATAGAGGCTTAAGTCCGTGTGGACTCGGGGCTGCGGTCACCACATCCTCACGAGCTAGGGTCACGAAGGTGCGCAGAACCATCGACTGGGACGGCGACGCGGTAGCGATCATCGACCAGACCGCGCTGCCCGCCGAATACCGCATCCTGCGCCTGCGCACCGTCGACGAACTCATCGACGCCATCGGACGCCTCGCCGTCCGGGGTGCCCCGGCCCTCGGCGCGGCGGGCGCGCTCGGCGTCGTGCTCGCGTCCCGCGCGGGCGGCAACGTCAGGGCCGCGGCCGACCGAGTCGCCAAGGCACGACCGACCGCCGTCAACCTCAGTTGGGGGGTTGCCCGCGCGCTGAAGAAACTCGACGAGGGCACCGAATCCGTACTGGCCGAAGCCCTTTCAATTCTCGACGAGGACGAACGCCTCAACCGCACGGCTTCTGGTCACGCTGCCGAGCTGATACTGACACTGTGCGATCGCCGCCCGCTGCGGCTACTCAGCCACTGCAACGCCGGCCACCTCGCCACCGTGGCCTGGGGCAGCGCGCTCGGCGTCGTCTGGCACCTGCACGAGCGCGGGTTGGTCGAATCGGTGCTGGTGGACGAGACAAGGCCGCTGATGCAGGGCTCACGGCTGACGGCCTGGGAATTGGCCCAGGCGGGCGTGCCCTACCGGGTTCAGCCGGACAGCGCCGCCGCAGCGGCGATGGCGCGCGGCCTGGTTGACTGCGCAATCGTCGGCGCCGATCGAATCGCCGCCAACGGCGACGTCGCAAACAAGATCGGCACTTACGGCCTGGCCATCGCGGCCCGTCATCACCACGTGCCGCTCGTCGTGGTCGCGCCGTCGTCCACGATCGACGGATCACTGGCCAGCGGCGCGGAGATCGCCATCGAGGAACGCGCGCCCGAGGAGCTCAGGTCCTACGCCGGCGTCACCATCACCCCACCGGGCGCGAATGTCTTCAACCCGGCTTTCGATGTGACCCCGGCCGAACTGATCACCGCCGTCGTCACCGAGCACGGGCAGTTTCGCCCCTAAACAAAACGTGTCCAGGTGGTCATCATGATTGACATGGCTGATCATCACTTCAACCCCGATGTCGTGGTTGTGGGCGCCGGCTTCGCCGGCCTGTACGCCGCGTACCGCCTGCGGCTCGCGGGTCTGTCGATGCGCATCTTCGAAGCCGGCGACGACATCGGCGGCACCTGGTACTGGAACCGCTACCCCGGCGCGCGGGTCGACATCCCGAGCGTCGACTACATGTTCAGCTTCGATGCTGGTTGGGCGCGGGACTGGCAGTGGTCGGAGAAATACGCCACCCAGCCGGAGATCCTGCGATATCTCAATCACGTCGCCGACAAGCACGATCTCCGTCGCGACATCCAGTTCGGCACCCGGGTCACCCAAGCGCATTGGGACGACAACTCGTCGCGATACGTCGTGCGCACCGATCACGGCGAAGAGGTCGGCTGCCGCTACCTCGTCATGGCGACCGGTTGCCTCTCGGTCCCGAAGGACCTCGACATCCCCGGTGTCGAAAACTTCGCCGGCGAGGTGTTTTTCACCAGCCGGTGGCCCCACGAGCCCGTCGACTTCACCGGCAAACGCGTCGGCGTCGTCGGGACCGGTTCCTCGGGCATCCAGTCGATCCCGCTGATCGCCGCGCATGCGGAGCAAGTGGTGGTCTTCCAACGGACGCCGTGTTTTTCGATCCCCGCCCAGAACGGCCCGATACTGCCGGACAAGCTCGCACAGATGGCCGACGAATCGTCCTACCGGCAGGCGGCGAAATACTCCTTCGGCGGGGTGCCCGCCGAGCGGACCGTCACCCCGGCATTCTCGGTGTCCGCCGAGGAACGTCAGCAGCGCTACGAGCGCGCCTGGCAGCGTGGCGAACTGCTCGAGGTCCTCAACCTCTATGCCGATGTGATGAGTAACCCGTTGGCCAACAAAGATTTTGCCGACTTCATCCACGGCAAGATTCGCGGCATTGTCCGCGATCCCAGGACGGCCGAGGCGCTTTGCCCCACCACCTATCCCGTCGGCGCCAAGCGACTGTGCCTGGACACCGATTACTACGACACGTTCAACCTGCCCCAGGTGCGGTTGGTGAACCTGAAGGATCAGCCGTTGGTGGGCGTCACCGCGACCGGCATCGCAACGGCCGGTGAATCTTTCGAGTTCGACGCGATTGTCTTCGCCACCGGCTTCGACGCGATCACCGGCGCCGTTGCGGCGATCGACATCGTCGGCCGCAACCGACTTACTTTGAAGGACAAGTGGTCACACGGCCCGAATACCTACCTCGGGCTGATGACCGAGGGCTTCCCCAACCTCTTCCTCATCGCGGGCCCTCAAAGCCCCTCGGTGCTGTCGAACATGGCGGTGTCCATCGAGCAACACATCGATTTCGTCGCCGACGCCCTGACCTATCTGCGCGACCACGGCTTCGAACGGATCGAGCCCACCAAACTCGCCGAGGCCGGCTGGATGCAGCACGTCGACGACGCTGCGTCGATAACCCTTTTCCCACAAGCGAACTCGTGGTACGTAGGCGCGAACATCCCGGGCAAGCCCCGGACCTTCATGGCCTACGCAGCCGGGGTCGACTTCTACCGGGTGACATGCGAAGAGGTGGTGACCCGCGACTACCTGGGTTTCGCGTTATCCGGACCTGCCGGTGCACAGTGCAACGACGGCGTGGTGCGCCGCCTGCAACCCGACGTCCAGATGGTCCTCGAGCAGACGGCACTGCTGGAGCTGCCGCCGTTGGAGTCGATGCCACCCGAGCAGGCCCGCGCCTTCATGGACGAGATGAATCTGGCGCGCCCGCCGGGCCCCGACGTCGGCGAGATCGTCGACGGAACCCTGCCGGGCGCTGCCGGGCCCCTGGCCTACCGGCTCTATCGACCGGCGAGCCCGGGTCCGCATCCAGTTGTGGTCTACTTCCACGGCGGCGGTTGGGTTCTCGGCGACCACACCTCCGACGACCCGCTATGCCGGGATCTATGCGTGCGCAGCGGTGCGCTGATCGTGTCGGTGAACTACCGGCACGCCCCCGAGCACCGGTTCCCCGCCGCACTGGACGACGGGTGGGCGGCAGTGCGGTGGATCGCCGAACACGCCGAGGATTTCGGTGGCATCCCCGGACGCCTGGTGCTGGGAGGTTGGAGCGCCGGCGCGGGCATCGCAACCGTGATCTGCCGATTGGCCAGGAACACGGGCTGGCCGACGATAGTCGGTCAGGTGCTGATCACGCCGGTCGTCGACGCCGACCAGACCCGCGGCTCCTACGTGGAGAACGCCGAGGGCTACGGTCTCACCGCGCCGCTGATGCGATGGTTCTTCGACCACTACGCCCCCGATGCCGATGTGCGCGGCGACCCGAGAGTCGCGCCGCTGCGGGCACCGGACCTGTCCGGCCTACCGCCCGCGATCGTCGTCTCAGCGGAGTTCGACCCACTGCGCGACGAAGGTGACGAATACGCGAAAGCGCTTGCCGCAGCGGGGGTTCCAACCCAGCATGTGCGGGCACGCGGGCATACCCACTTGTCGCTGTCCATGGTCGACGTGGTCGTCTCCGGGGCCCCGATCCGGGCTCAGATCGCCGACGCGTTACGCGGGTTCTTCGCGGCCGCAGCCACTCAGGGCACGCCAGCTCCAGCAGCGGGCTGAAGCGCGTCAGCGTTACCGCGCCGGGCGACGCGCCGAACCCCAGCGGGCCCAATCGGGCGTCTACCCTCGACACCCTCGTGGCAGAGTACCCGGAGTTTCGGCGGACGTTGACCTAGCTCGCGCCAGCCGCTATCACCTCGTCCACCTCGGTCGCTCGCTCGGCCATCTCGGCGTGCGCCCTGTCCAGGGACTCGGCCTGATCTTCGTCGGCCTTCATCAGCGCCTCGATGTCGAAGCTGGCCATGTCGTGCACACCCATGTCCCGGAATGCCTTCTGCACCTTGTCGCCCCACAGCCCGATGTCCTTGACGATCGGCACGATGCGGCTGAACAGGTGCGAGCGGAACTGGATCATCAGCGGCGACTGATCCACCCACGCGGCACACGCTTGGACGTCCATGCCGAGGGTCTCGAAAACCTCTTCACCGCGGAATCGGTCGCGCATCAGATAGCAGGCGTCCACGACGAACTCTTCCCGTTCGTCCCGCTCGGCGTCGGTCAACGCGGAGTAGTAGTCCTTCAACGAAATCCGGCCGAAGGCGACGTGCCGGGCCTCGTCCTGCATGACGTAGGCCAGCACCTGCTTGGCCAGTGAATCCGGTGCCGCCATGTCCCTCAGCACGCCGAAGGCCGCCAATGCCAGGCCTTCGATCAGTACCTGCATGCCCAGATAGGGCATGTCCCAGCGCGAGTCGCGCAGGGTGTCGTCCAGCAGCGCGGTCAGGTTCTTGTTGATCGGGTAGACCAGGCCGATCTTCTCCTGCAAGAACCGCGAGAAAGCCTCGACGTGCCGAGCCTCGTCCATGGTCTGGGTGGCTGCGTAGAACTTGGCGTCCATGTCCGGTACCACCTCGACGATCTTGGCCGCGCACACCATCGCGCCCTGCTCGCCGTGCAGGAACTGGGAAAACTGCCAGGCCTGAAAGTGCTGGCGCATCTCGGCACGACGCGCTTCGTCAGCGGCATCCCACATCGGGCTGCCGAACAATGGATTGAACTCGTCGGGCAGTCCGACCGGATTGTGCGGGTCGACGTCCTGGCCCCAGTCGATACGCGACTGCGCGTCCCACTGCTTGTCCTTGCCCTTCTGATAGAGAGAAAGGAGTCTGGCGCGCCCGTCGTCGTATTCCCAGGTGAAGCGCGCATTTCCGGCGCTGGGAACCTCCCATGAATACGGCGTGGGCACGTCGGTGTACTTGTCCCTGGTGGTCATGGCTGCGACCCCTCTCGACGGTGTGACCAGTGGTCATATGACGTGTATCACACCACCTTGCACCCCGTCCGGCAGGTCGTCAACCCCGCCTGGCGACTTCGCGCATTCGGCGAACGATCGCTGCAGTTCAGCGCGGGGGCAGGTCGGCGGCGAGCCGTACTGCGTGGATGGACTCATCGGAGCCGCGTTCACGACTGGCGGCATGAAGCAACACGGCTTCGCCGCCGCCCTGCCACGGCCAGCAGGCGAAGGCACCGCCGCGCACCGTGACAGGTCTGTCTGTCGGCTCCCACGCCCGGGAGTCCGGCGGGGCACCGACATAGTCGTCGTGCCATCCGTCGTCCACCCACTCACCCCACCCCGGCGCCGAAGTGCCGAATGGCGTGCGAGCTTGATCCGGCCGACCATCGACGACCCACTCCGTCCACTCGTCGGGCGGTTCATCCCCGCAGATCCAGGACCGCGTCCCCCCGGCGCGCGCGATCCATTCCCACTCCGCTTCGGACGGCAATCGCAGTCCGGATGCCGACACTGTCTCTGCCGCCTGCCAGCTGTTCTGCCGCAAGACCCCGTGGGAATTCGCCGCGTCACCCTCGATCGACCAGATAGCCGCATGGCGGTCCAGCAGGGGTGTCTCGGCGCAGAGAAAAGCCTCAACCCTCACTTCGTGAACCGGGGCCCACGACTCGGCAAAGAACTCCACGCTCTCGGCAACTTCGTCACCGAGGTCGACGAGTTCGGCCACTTCGTCTTCGGTGATCCCCATGGTCATTCGCCCGGCCGGTACGACGACGAAGATCAGATCGCCGCGCTCGAAGCGGACGCGCACCACGTTGTCGCCCGCATCGGGAACCGGAGACCACTCAGAACCCAAGGCGGCCGCCAGCTCTTCACTGAGGCGTCGGCACAGCGCACCGTCGCTGATACCGCCGGCAATGAACTCAGGCCACTGGTCGGCGGCCGAGGGACGCGGAGAAGCCGGTCGCCGTTCCGGAGCTTCCGGCGGGAGCTGTGCGAACAGCACCTCATAGACTTCCTTTTCCCAGCTCGGTTCCGCGTAGGACGGTGTTCCAGGAACGACGGGCGGCTGTCGCCACTGCGCTTGTGGCGGGGAGCCAACGGCAATGGCGACTCGATCCTGCGCATCGGCCGACAGCTCGTCGAAAATGTGCTGCGGATACTGCAGCTTCGCCAGGTAGTCGGCGGCCAGCTCCTCGGGGGTGGAAAGCGACGAGTCGATCGGCGCGGAAAGCTGCCAGTCCGCGAAATTGCTTGCGATAGAACGCAGCTCTTCGACCCCTGCTGCTGAGATACCTGTGACGAAGTTCGGCCATCTGCCTATTGCGGACACAGGCGGGGATGCTAACAGCCGATTCATAACCGTTCGGCCAAAATGCCGCCCGATTCACTTTGCGCCCCAGGCGGATACATGAATTCATGTGCAGCGGTGCCGCCGCGGGAGTCCGGCGGAGCTACCTTCTGCTGCCGCCGGAGCTACCGCTGCTACCACTGGAACTGCTGCTGCCGCTGGAGCTGCTGCCGCCGCCGGAGCTGCTGCTGCCGCCGCTGCTGCCGATCGAGCTGCTGCCGCCGCCGCCGATGGAACTGCTCCCACCTCCGGTAGAGCCGCCGCCTAGCGAGCCGCCCCCGAGCGAGCCGCCGCCCAACGAGCCGCCGCCCAGCGAGCCGCCGCCCAACGAGCCGCCCCCGAGTGAGCCACTTTCACCACCCGCTGAGCCGCCGCCGGTCGCCGACGGTCCGGTGGCACCGGCACTGCCCCCGCCAAGCGGTCCCCCGCTCCCGCCGAATGGAGCACCGCCTCCGCCAGTGGAAGGCGCCGGCTCCGGAGCCGGCGCAGTCAGCGAACCCGGCAACTGAGGTGCTGCGGGCAAGTCCTGCGCCGGTACAACGACGCCCGGTGCGGCGGGAATCGTCGGCCCCTCAAGGGCCGGACCGCGAACCGTGGGAATCTCCAAACCCGGAACAACTGGGCCTTCGGAAGCCGGAACGCTCACGGGCAGTTGCGATTCGGGGGCACGGACCGGCGGCGGAGCCATGGGAACAGACATGGGCGGCTGCGAGACAGGAACGTACGTCGGCGGTTGCGTCACCGGAACCGTGGTCGGCGCCGCGGTGACCACCGGCGGCTGCGTCACCGGAACCGTCGTCGCCGGCGCCGAAGTCACCGGCTGCGACGTCGAGGGCTGCGTCACCGGAACCGTCGTCGCCGGCGCCGAAGTCACCGGCTGCGACGTCGAGGGCTGCGTCACCGGAACCGTCGTCGCCGGCGCCGAAGTCACCGGCTGCGACGTCGAGGGCTGCGTCACCGGAACCGTCGTCGCCGGTTGCGTCACCGGGACAGAGGGCTGCTGGACGCCCGGCGCGACGGTCGGAGGCGATGCAACGGGCAGCGGCAGCAGTATCGGATAGTTCGGGTAGTCGGCATCCGGCGCCCGCGGCGGCACCGGATCAGGCATCAAGACGGGCAGCGCAAGAAGGGCGGGAACCGCTCCCGGCGCATCGCCGGGCACCGCGGGCAGCAGTGGGGTGGAGCCGTCCGAGGGAGCCGGCAGCGCCACCGGGCCGGAGGGACGCATCCCTGCCGGTCGCGGAGCCGCTGCAACGACCAGCGGCGCCAGCGGCATGAGCGGGGCCGGCATGATGCGCCCCTGACCAGGGATGTGTTGCAGGCCCACCGCTGCCGGCCGAATGCCCAGCGCCAGTGAAACTTCCAGTGCCACAATGGCAGTGATCAGCGTCACCGCCCCGACACTGCCCAACAGCAGCACCGGCCTGCGCTGCTGCACCTTCTCGTTGAGGCCGTTGTCCTCGGTCGAACCGATCACTGTCGTCAGCGCGTCGGCGTCTTCGTCCGGCGAGAGGCTGTACGCGAAGCGGCCGTCGCCCGCCTGGGCATCGGCGGGCAGGGTGGGAACGTCGAAGCGACTCAGCGTCGCCGCGTCGGGATCCGTCTGCACAGCGTCGGTGACGCGGGCGTAGGCGAAGGCGTCGGTAGACAGGACGGACAACGACGCATTGGCAGACGCCAGCGCCGCCCCCCGCGCCAGCGCCGTCTCCGGCTCCTCCGGCACGCTCACCGCAAGCGAAGTCACCGTCTCGAGCTCCCGCTTGATCGGCGCGATGTCGACCCCGGAGCCGACGACGAACACACCGGCCGGCCGCGAGCTGAGCGCCTCAGCCCACCCGGTGAGCCTCCGCACCGCAGTCATGACATCGACGCTGTCCAGCGGTTCGTCGCGGATCTCGGCGATCGCCCCCTCGTCGGACTCCACTACAGCCATGGTGACGCTCCCGGCTTCAACGAAGAGCATCGCCATTCGCTCACAGCCGATGGCCTGTCCGACCGCCTGCGTCAATGTCGTCGCGGCAACGAAGGGCGAGATTGGCGTGACGTTATCGACCTCGCATGCGGCCAGGGCCTCGCTCAGCGCGCACGCCCCTGACTCGTCGGTCCACGTCACGCCGATCGAGGTCAGTTGGTTGCCGGCCGCCGCCGCAGCCTCCCGGACCTCCAGCATGGTGGCCATCAGATGATCGGTTGCTGAGCCGGCTGCGGCGTCGACCGCCAGATTCTGTTCCTCGATAGTGACTCCGGTGGCTTTTTTTCCTTCGACCATCACCATACGAACCATTGCAGGTGTCATCGAGAGCCCGAGTACGATGTCCACTTTTTCTCCAAATGCGTTAGCTAACAAGCCCCGGTCCCGCTAGCGAAGCCGCGACGCGCACGCATCAAAGATATCACCACATCGGATTCGTCGCCGTACTCAATACTTAGGTATTAGCTGAGAATTTCGCCCGGCACTACAGTTTGCCGGCCACGAAGCCGGCGGCCTGATCCACCAGACCTGAGTCGATATACGACGGCTGCAGATGCGACGGCCAGTTCGTGCCCCCGCCACAGATCGGATCCCCGGGCGCGCACTGGTCGATCGTCTTTCCAGCGAACGCCGGGGACAGTCCACGGGTGCCGTTGCCGAACAGAGCCACCGCCGCGACGTGCTGGTCGACACCCGGCGGCAGGATGTTGGTGAACCCGAGAAGCGGGCGACCCGCAGTCACCAGGTCGGCCACCTCGGCGCCCAACGAGTAGCCGCCGAGCACCAGGCGCGTGTTCGGGCAGTCTCTGGCCATCGACTGCACATGGGCGCTCATGTCGTTGGCGCCGCCGCCGGTGCTGATGTTGGCGGGGTAGTTGACCCCGTAGACACCGATCGACATCGGGGTTTTGCCCCGCAGCGAATTGACCAGGGCATCGCCGACGGCGCCGACGCCGGGTGGTTCCTCTCGGCCACGGGCGAACACCACCTCAGCGTCGGGACAGGCCGCTGCGGCGGTCGAGAGCAGCGACGTTGGACCGATCGACAGTCCGAAAACGAGCAGAACCCCGCTCACCAGGCCCATCGCAAATTGCGCGCCTGGCGTCATTGTGACAAGCCTCATGAAGCGATGCTACGGATCGAGCCGACAACGCGGCCACCCGTTCGGGCCGAAGCCGTGGTAGATCTCCAGCATGGGCGAACGCGTCACGTTCCAGAGCTCGACGGGCCCGAACCTGGCCGGGATCATCGACGTGCCGGAAGGCGCGGTGCGCGGTTGGGGAGTGTTCGCGCACGGATTCACTCTGGGCAAAGAGTCGCCGGCGGCCGCCCGGATCTGCAAGCAGCTGGCCGCGGACGGGATCGGCATGCTGCGTTTCGACGCGCTGGGTCTCAGTGGCTCCGAAGGAGATTGGGGTGACGGCTCGTTCACCGTCAAGGTCAACGACATCGTCAAGGCATGTGAATTCATGGCCGAACGCGGAACACCCGCCGACATTTTGGTCGGGCACTCCTGGGGCGGCGCGGCCGCACTCGCCGCCGCCCGCCGGTCGCCGGGAGTGCGCTCGGTCGTCACCGTGGCGGCCCCGATCGATCCGAGCCACGTCGAAAAGCTCTACGACGCCGTGGTTGACCGTTGCCTGTCCGAGGGCAGTGCCGAGTGGATGGTCGGCGGGCGCACCTTGACCCTCAAGCGGGCCTTCGTCGAAGACGTCCGTGCGGCGCATCTGCACGACAAGATCACAGGATTACGGTTGCCGCTGCTGATCCTGCATTCACCAACCGACAACACGGTCGGCATCGGCAACGCGACCGAGATATTCCGGCTGGCCCGCCACCCCCGCAGCTTCGTCTCGCTGGAGGGCTCCGACCATCTGCTCACCGCTCGGGGCCAGGCTCGTCGCGCTGCCCGAATCATCGGCGCATGGGCCGACGCGTACCTCGACGACGACTAGAACTTGACGCGCGCTGTCACTTAGTGACACATTGGGCCGTGTCACTAAGTGACAGGGGTGGAGAAGATGGCGCACGTCGAGGCCAGGCTGCAGGTATCCCGCCACGCCTGTGAACTGTTCTGGCAGCACGGGGTGTCAGGAACGACCGGCGACGACATCGCCGCTGCCGCAGGACTTTCCACTCGGACGATCTGGAGGTACTTCCGGTCGAAAGAAAGTTGCGTGGAACCGGTACTCGCCAAGTCGACACACCGATTCATCGCGGTCCTGGACCGGTGGCCGCGCGAGTTGTCGCTGGGCGAACATATGGCCGCCGACGCGATTGCACACCCGTTCACCGAACAGGACATCGCCGACGAGGTCAGTGCAATGCGAATTGCCAGCATGACGGCGTCCGAACCGGCGCTTCGCACCGCGTACCTCATGGTCCACGACGAACTGGAACGAGGCTTCATTCCCGTTATCGCCAAACGACTGCGGTTGCACCGCGACGATCTCACGGTCCGGCTGTGCGCAGCGGCGGTGACCGGTGCGTTGCGGGTGATCGACGAGGACGTCAGCACCGCGGTCGTCACACACGGCGAAAAGGTCAGCCCCCAGCAGACGCTCGCCCTGATCGACCGAGCGATTCTCGACGCGACCAACGGACGCATCGGCGGACCGATGCCCGACTAGCCCGAAACTCCCTGCAAGACAACCAAAGGAATCGCCGCATGGCACTGCCCGACCCCATCTCCGTCGAAGACTTCTTTCGCCCACCCGTGCGCGCCGGAGCGGCGATCTCACCCGACGGAACCCGGGTGGCCTACCTCGCCCCGTGGCGCAACCGCCTGAATGTATGGGTGCAACCGCTGGACGACAACGAGCCGGCGCGCTGCGTCACCGCCGACGAAACCCGTTCGGTGCTGAGCTACGAATGGACCGACAACCCACGCTGGCTGCTGTATCTGCAGGACCGTGGCGGCGACGAGAATTGGCACATCTTCCGGGTCGACCTGGAGGAGCCCGACGCCTCCGCCGTCGACCTCACCCCCTTCGATGGCACCAAGGCGATCCTCGAGATGCCCGGCGGTCTGTCCGGCAAGGCCATCGTGCACCTCAACAAACGCAACGTCGCGCTGCTGGACGTCTACGAACTGGACATCGCCACAGGCGAACTCACCATGCTCGCCGAGAATCCCGGGCAGGTCGCGGGATGGCTCAGCAGCCGCAACGGTGACCTGTTCGCGATGTCGCTGACCGCCGCCGGCGATGTCGAAGTGCACCGATGGGACGCCGTATCGGCGTCGCTGCGACTGATCGCCACCTACGACGGCGCCGACTACACCCTGGGCGTCTTCCCGATGGTCGTCACCCCCGATGGAACGGGAATCTGGATCGGCTCCAACGAAGGCACCGACCGTACCCGGCTGGTCCGGCTGGACGTGGCCACCGGCACGGAGACCGCCGTCGACAGCCACCCCACATTCGACCTGGATCCCAGAGGCCTGGTCATGCCTCTCGTGCCGCAACCCTTGATTCAACACCGGCGCACCGGTGAACTGCTCGGGGTCCGGTATCTGGGAGCGCGACAGGTCATCCGGCCGCTCGACCCGGTGTTCGCCGACATCTTGACGAACCTGCAGAAGTTGTCCGACGGCGAGGTCGGGGCGTTGTCCTCCGATGAACGCGGCCAACGGTGGATCGTCAGCTTCAACCACGACCGGGACGCCGGACGCACCTACCTCTATGACCACACCACCGGCGGAAGCAGGCTGCTGTTCCGGCCCTTCCCGCACCTCGATCCCGAGCAGTTGGCGCCGATGACACCCGTGACGATCCCGTCCCGCGACGGACTGGACCTGCCTTCCTATCTGACCCTGCCCGTCGGAGTGCAACCGAAGGGCCTCCCCTTGGTGCTGCTCGTCCACGGCGGACCGTGGGCCAGAGACTGGTGGAGGTTCGACCCGGAGGCGCAACTCTTCGCCAATCGCGGATATGCGGTGCTGCAAGTCAACTTCCGCGGGTCAACGGGATTCGGCAAGGCATTCGTCAAGGCCGCGGTCGGGGAGTTCGCGGGCAAGATGCACGACGACCTGATCGATGCCGTGAACTGGGCCGTCGAACAGGGTTACGCGGACCCCGCGCGGGTCGCAATCTTCGGCGGCTCCTACGGCGGATACGCCGCACTGGTCGGCGTCACCTTCACCCCGGATGTCTTCGCGGCGGCCATCGACTATGTCGGTATCTCCAGCCTGCCCAACTTCATGCGCACACTCCCGGCGGCGGCGCGACCCCACCTCGCCAACAACTGGCACCTGTTCGTCGGCAATCCGGAAGATCCGGCGCAGGAGGCAGACATGCTGGAGCGCTCCCCGATCACCAAGGTGGAACGAATTCGGACGCCACTGCTGGTTGCGCAGGGCGCCAATGACGTTCGCGTCGTGCAGGCCGAGTCCGACAATCTGGTGGAGGCACTACGCACCCGCGGGGTAGAGGTGCAGTACCTGGTCAAGGAAGACGAGGGCCACGGTTTCCTCAACCCCGAGAACGTCATTGACTTCTACAACGCCGTCGACCGGTTCCTCGACCAGCACCTGGGCGGTCGGAGCTGACAGGCGGCAACAACTCTGCGAAGTTCCTCGCGGCTCGAGCCAGCGGTCGCGAAGCGCACCAGATACGCCCTTGATCGACGCCGTGTCCTGCGTTTCAAGAATCCGCCAAGGCACCTGCTGAACCCTCTGCACCATGAATCCGATTGACCTTCTCGTCGTGGCCGTTGGCTGCGGAGCCTTCGCCTGGTCGATGGCGCGGTATGCGCCCAAGGCCGTACCCGGGATCGGCCTGGCCGCTCAAGGTGTCCTCGGCGTGTACACCGGGCTCATGGTGCGCGACATATCGTTCGCTGCGCTGGGCTCACACTGGCCGGTCGTAATCGCGGTCGCCGTCAGCACTCTCGTGCTCAGCGTCGCGGGCGGCGCGCTGCTCGGCCTGCACCGCGACGTCACGCCACTGACCGGCGGCCTGGCGCTGGTGGCCGGCGGCTCGGCCGGCCTGGTCGCGATCGCCCGCGAACTCGGCGGTGACGACCGCGTCGTGGCTGCGGTGCAGTACCTGCGCGTCGCACTGATCACAGCCGCCATGCCCGTCGTCGCCACCGCGTTCTATCACAGCAACCCCGCCCAGGGTGCTCACGTCAGCGAAAGGGCTTCGCTGCCTTGGTATGTCACGCTTCCACTGATCGCGGCGATCGTGGTAGTGGGCGCGGTGGCCGGACGCCGGGTGCGCCTGCCGGGCGGCGGACTGATCGGCCCGATGGTGATCACCGTGGGCCTGGAATTCTCCGGCCTGGTCGACGGATTCGCCGTTCCGATGCTTCTGTTCCAGGCCGGCATCGTGCTGATCGTCCTGCAGACCGTGATGGCTTTGGACCGCGAGTCACTGCGCGCGATCCGCCGGATCCTGCCGGGCGCCTTCGCGTTGATCATGGTGCTGAACGTCGCCGCGGCCGGGCTGGGCGTGGTGTTGGCTCACACCGCCGGACTGAGCATGCTCGACGGGTACCTAGCTACCAGCCCCGGGGGGGTCTACGCGGTGCTCGGCACCGCCGCGGGGTCGGGCTCCAACGTGACGTTCGTGATGGCATCCCAAGTGATTCGGGTGGTGCTGATGCTGGTCGCCGCACCGCTCGTGGCGCGGATGTTCATCCGATTCACGCCGCAGAGCGCACCGGCGGCCCCGGTGCGCCCGGAGCTGGTTCCCGTCGCCGCCTGAGCCGGCCCGCCGCCCGCCGGCACCGCAACGGGTGGCACGCGGAGCGGGCGGAACTGGCCGAGGAACTTTACCGACGGTTCTGCTCGACCGCTCGCACGAGACCCAGCCGGGTGAAATCCCCTTCACCTACGGGTGATCTTCACCGAACCCGGCGACGGTGTCCGCATCCGGTACAACCGCCCACACATCGAGCTGGGCCACTACCGCAGCGGTCAACCCCTGAGCGACCGGCAGCGCCAGGCACTCGACGCTTTGGACCGGACCCTGAATGACCCGGCCAACCACGCCGAATTCACCCTCGATCCGGGAGACGTGTTCTTCGCGGACAACCACGCGACTTTGCACAACCGGCGCGCCTTCGACGACGCGCCCGAGGCTGAACGACGTCGGTGCCTCGTGCGCCTGTGGCTGGGCGTCGAACCACGCAACTGAACCCAGGAAGCCTTTAGAAAGCCCCAAGACCGGCGCCACAGACTCCTGAGATCACCACAGTCTCGGGGAAAAGGCGAACCACATGTTGAGGCACTTGGCCATCTTCACCGTGTGGCGGCCCAAGGCGGTGCTCGCGGCGGTCCTGGTGCTGCTCGGCATCAGCGTGGTCCTCGGCGGCTCGGTGTCCGACAAGCTGGGTACCGGCGGAAACACCGACCCGGCCGCGGAGTCGTCCCAGGCCGAGGAGTTCCTAGGCCAGCATTTCGGCACCACCTCGAACCTGGTGATTCAGCTACTCCCCCGCGAGGGCACGGTCGAGGCACCCGACGTCGCCCCGGTGCGCGACCGGGTGCTTCGGCTTATCGCGGCCGAGCCCAACGCCAAGGTCACCAGGGCCTTCGGCGATGAGGGCGCCGGTGATCTGCGCAGCAAGGACGGTCGGTCGGGCCTGATCCTGGTGCACGTCGGCGGGACGGCGGACGAGGCCGCCGAGACGGCCAAGCGGATCATCGCCAACCTGCCCACCGACCCGAACGTCACCGTACGGGCCGGCGGATCCCTCGGCGTGCAGCAGGAGATCCGGGACAAGGTCAAACACGACCTCAAGACGAGCGAGAGCATCGCGGTGCCGGTTTCACTGGCCGTGCTGGTGGTCGTGTTCGGCGGTCTCATCGCCGCGGCGCTGCCGGTGGTGGTCGGGGTCGTCTCGATCGTCTCCACCCTGACGGTGTTGCTGCTGATGACGACGATCACCGACGTGTCCGTGCATGCCCTGACGGTCACGACGGCGTTCGGCCTGGGGCTGTCGATCGACTTCGGTTTGCTGATGGTGTCCCGTTTCCGCGAGGAATGCGCCAACGGGAAGGTCCACCACCAGGCCGTCATAACCACCGTCACGACCGCGGGACGAACCATCCTGTTCAGCGCGGCAACGGTCACGCTGGCCATGACCAGCCTGCTGGTGTTCCCCACCTACTTCCTGCGTTCGGTCGGGATGGCGGCCACCGCCACCGTGCTGCTCTCGGCATTCAGCGCGATCGTGGTGCTGCCCGCGCTGCTGGTACTGCTGGGCAAGCGCGTCGACTCGCTAGCGATCATCCGGCGCAAGGTGCCGCTGTCGGCGGATTCCCTGTTCTGGCGAAAGTTCGCCGAGGTGGTCACCCGCCGGCCGCTGCTGTACGCGCTGCCCGTGGTGGCGGTGCTGTTGGGCCTGGGCATTCCGTTCCTGCACGCCCAGTACGCCACCCCCGATGAACGCGCGCTGCCGACGGATTCCAGCGCACGCCTGGTGGCCGAGTCGCTACAGCACGACTTCCAGCTGGACCCCTCCCAGGCAATCACGCTGGTCACCCGCAACGACGCCGGCGTGCTCGCCAAGCTGGCCGCAGAAGTGTCGGGCATGGACGGTGTCGTCCTGGTCAACGGCCCCGTCGGCCGCTTCGAGCACGGGCAGCCGGCCGGTCCGGTGCCGGCGGCGTCAGGGGCCGGGTATGCGTTCGTCTACCTGTCGGTGCAGGCGGACTCGGACCAGGCTCAGCACCTGGTCCGGGATATCCGCGCGAAGATCAGCGGCCATCAGGTGGAGGTGGGTGGTCCGACGGCCACGCTGATCGACAGCCGCGCCGCGATCGCCGATCGGCTCCCGCTGGCCATCGGCCTGATCGCAATCGCCACCTTCGTCCTGCTGTTCCTGTTCACCGGCAGCGTCGTAGTGCCGGTCAAGGCGCTGCTGCTGAATCTGCTGGTGCTCAGCGCGGTCCTGGGCTTGCTGGTCTGGATTTTCCAGGACGGCCATCTGGCAGGGCTGCTCGGATTCACCCCCGCGCCGCTGAACCCGTCCATGGTTGTCCTGCTCTGCGCCATCGCGTTCAGCCTGTCCGTCGACTACGAAATCTTCCTGCTCAGCCGGATCAAGGAAGCCCGCGACTCCGGGTTGTCCAACGACGCGTCCACCGTCATCGGGTTGGGCCGGGTGGGACGGATCGTGACCAGCGCCGCGCTGCTGCTGACGATCACGCTGATCTCGTTCGCCAACGGGCTGTCGTTCATGAAGATGTTCGGCATCGGCACGGCGCTGGCCGTCGTGATCGACGCGACGATCATCCGCGGCGTCGTGGTGCCGGCGTTTCTGCGGGTAGCCGGGGACCTGAACTGGTGGGCGCCAAAGCCGTTGCGTTGGTTGCACTCCCGCATCGGCATCAGCGAGACCGCGGCGGAGGAGCAGACACCACTACCGGCGCCGGAAGCCGCCGCCGCTGCGCCCGCCGAAGACATCGCGGTGGCAGCCGCGCTGCGCGCGGCCCAGGAACACGTCGCGGCCCTGCCGTCGACCCTGCCGTCGACCGACGTCGAGATCATCCCCGGTACACACCTGGTGGCCAACGTCAACGGCACCGTCATCGTGGTGGCCCACCGCGAGCGCACGACGCTGTCCGAGCACTCCGTCGCCACGCAGCAGCTGGCGGCCCTGTCCGAGATGGTCCGGCGAACCGACCCGCCGAAACTGGTCAACGCCTTCGCCAAGCTGTCTCGTCAGCCCTGGACCCACACGCTGGTCGACGTCGCCATCGTCACGCCTACCCCGGCCGGCCTGGAGATCCTGCTGTGCGGCAGCGTGACGGTCGCGCTCGACGAGGGCGCCGATCGGACGCCGCTGCACGGCCGCGGCCGCTTGGTGCACTACTCCGTTCCGATGCCGGCGGTGGCGGCGGTCATCGCGGTCGACGAATTGGATCAGCGGGCCCGGGCCGCGGTCGTGCCGAACGGCGTCTACCGGCTGACCGGCGGCATCGTGCCCGGCGACGGCGCCGTCCTACGCTCGGCGCGGGCCCCGCGCCGCTGCGCGGCGTCCGTTGCGTCACCGCAGCCCAAGCGGTGGGTGGTACTCGAAGACGGCTCCCGCTTCGAGATCGACCGCGACTGCGTCATCGGCCGGGACCCGCACGGATCGGATGCCGTCCGATACGGACTTCGCCCCGTCAGCATCGACGATCCCGCGGGATTACTGTCCCGGGCCCACGTGGAGGTTCGCAACGTCGACGGCACCGTGATCATCGTCGACCGCGGCTCCACCAACGGCGCCTTCGTGTGTGCGCCGGGCGATTACGGGTGGACCCGGATCGCCCCGTGGGAGCGGGCAGCCTGGCGGCCCGGAACCTACCTGCAGATCGGCGGCCGCATCCTGCAACTGCAGGTCGGAACCGTCCCGGCCGCCCAGCGCGGCCCGCGCGTCAGCATGCATCACTACGCACCGGGGCAGGCGCCCGCGGGCCGCGTATCGGCAGGCAACTTCCCGATCGACTAGGGTGGATTACGTCAATCGGGCTGCGATCTCGCGACGGTACGCTCGACAGGAGTCGAGTGGGAAGTAGCAGGCATGCCCGGGGACCAGAATGAATCCGAAACTTTAGAGCCGTATTTCGACGACGTCCAAGCGCACTACGACCTCTCTGACGAGTTCTTCAAAATCTTTCTCGACCCCACCCGGACCTACAGTTGCGCGTATTTCGAGCGCGAGGACATGTCGCTGGAAGAGGCGCAGATCGCCAAGGTCGACCTCTCGCTCGGCAAGCTCGGACTGCAGCCGGGCATGACGCTGCTCGACATCGGATGCGGCTGGGGCACCACGATCGTCCGGGCGCTCGAGCAGTACGACGTGAACGTGGTCGGTTTGACGTTGAGCCGCAACCAGCAGGCGCATACCCAGCGACGGCTCGACGAACATCCCAGCCCGCGAAGCAAACGGGTTCTGCTGCAGGGCTGGGAACAGTTCGACGAGAAGGTGGACCGGATCGTATCCATCGGCGCCTTCGAGCACTTCGGACGCGACCGCTACCCCGACTTCTTCACCATGGCCTACGAGGCTCTGCCTGCCGACGGTGTCATGTTGCTGCACACCATCATCCAGCCCAGCGAGGAAGAATTCGCCGAGCGCGGGCTGCCCATCACCATGACCAAGTTGCGGTTCATGAAGTTCATCATGGACGAGATCTTCCCCGGCGGAGATCTCCCACCCGCCAAGGCCGTCACAGAGCACGCGGAACGCGCCGGCTTCTCGCTCAACCGGATTCAGCAGCTACGCCCACACTATGCGCGCACCCTCGACATTTGGGCCGCCGCGTTGGAAGCCAACCGCGAGCAGGCGATCGCCGCTCAGTCGCAAGAGGTTTACGACCGCTACATGAAGTATCTGACCGGTTGTGCCGACCTGTTCCGCGAGGGCTACACCGACGTCGCGCAGTTCACCCTTGCCAAGGCCTAGCTTCACCGTCACTCGTTGCGGACGCAATCGTAGGTGAGCTTGACCTCGTCGCCGAGGTTGACGACTTCGAACTCCTCGACGCCGATCCCGTTGAATGATTGTGCGGTGATACCTAATTCGGACCACTTCTTGCCGCTCGTCCGGTCGTCGGCAAAGGTGAGTGGCACCTGACCGCCGTCGGCGAGCAGCATTCCGTACTTCTTCAGGGCGGCGATGACCACCCGCTCGGATTTGGAGAAGCGCGAGTCGTCGAAGTCGGCGCGCAGCCGGAACCGCACGCCGTACGGCGGCGCATTCGGGTCCGTGCTGGCCGGCCCGCCAGCATGCGTTGCCGGTCGGACATAGACGCCGGCCTTCATCCGATCGTTGGGGAGGATGAACCGAATCGCGTGATTGATTGCACCAGAAGCGACTTCGTCGGCGGTGGGTGTCATGGCGGCAATCGGGAAACCGGCCGCATCCGCGCTGGTGCATTGGTCTCCGCGCAAGGTGTCGGGGTACTGCTTGGCCAGATCCCACGTGAAAAACCCTTGCGCAGTGAGATCTTCACCAGACTGGCCGCCGTGGTAGATCTCGTAGAGCTGGTGCCGGCCTCGATCGACCACGAGCAGGTGACAATCTTCCTGGCCCGGGGTGGCACCGGTGGTATCGCAGGTGAGATTGGACGAACCCTCGAAGTAAGCGTTCGCCGGCACCGGCATCTCGGCGGGTACCGAGTCGCAGTCCGGACCGTCGTTGCAGTATTCGTCGGTGCCGACAACCTGCATCCGGCGGGAGCCACCGTCCGCGAAGAACACTGAAATGGAGAAGTCAGCCTGCAAACCTCCGGTCCCCCAGCCGCCGGCGGCCCTGAGCGCATGGATGATCGCGTCCGAACGGTTTGACTTTGCGGCGCCGGAGACGTCGACGTTCCACGGCACGGCCGTGGTGAACAGCACCCCGGCGGCCACCGGCGCGCTCTGAGGTGCGGGACGGACACCCGGCGGCGCGTCCGAACTCGACGTGGGTGGTTTCGAGTGGCAACCGGCTAGCAGCATCACCGCCGAACACGTAATCGCCAGCGCCTTCGCCGGCCCCCCGAGGTACATCGTCCAACATTATCGGCTCGGCCGGTTCGCGGGAACCGGCCGTGTCGCCCGATACACGGAGATGGATCCCGAAACGGTTCTGATCACCGATACTTTGGCGACACCGACAAACCCGGCCTTTGCGATCAGCCCGGGCAGGATTCCATCCGCGTTGGGCTGGGTGTCCCGTTTGCCGTCGGCAAACTGGACGATGCGGAATCCCAGGCGCATCAGGGCGTCGCGCTGCAGACCGAAGTCGGCGATCACGAGTTCGCCGCCCGGGCGCAGGAGCGCGAACATATTGGCGATGATCGCCTCCTTCATCGGCACCGGGCACTGGTGCAGCACCAGGCTGGACACCACCTTGTCGGCGATCCCAGGTCTGGTCAGTTCGACCGCCCGGTCGCCCATACCCTGCACGAACTCGATCTGGACCCCGGCCCGGCGCGTCTTGGCGGCTGCGATGTCCAGCACCTGCGGGTCGGGATCCACCCCGATCACCCGGGTGAGCGGCTGGTGCTGTTTCATTCGCATCGCCAATGAAGCTGTGCCACAACCGATATCGACA
Source organism: Mycobacterium gordonae (assembly GCF_017086405.1). Taxonomy (NCBI): domain Bacteria; kingdom Bacillati; phylum Actinomycetota; class Actinomycetes; order Mycobacteriales; family Mycobacteriaceae; genus Mycobacterium; species Mycobacterium camsae. The sequence goes on along the minus strand of NZ_CP070973.1, from coordinate 750,301 downwards.
ACGGTGGCGCCCGGCCGCAATTCGAGCTGGGCGATGGTGGCCCAACGCCACCGGCCCTCGCGGGTCAACAGCGCGATGACGGTGTCGTAATACTTGCTGCACTTCGGGTCACCCGCGGCGGGTGTAAACGCCTGCACTGACATGACACTCAGTCGTACCATCGGAGGGTCATGACTTTCTCACAAACGGCCATGGTCTTGTCCTGCGCGGACACCTCGACTCCGGTCGACATGCGCCAGGGCGGCACCTGCACGGCCGGGGCGTTTGTCTACGAAGGGCAGCGGGTAACCACGCCGCGCCACGCACACGACCTGCACCAGCTGGAGTACGTCGTTCAGGGCGTTCTGGAAGTGGAGACCGATGCCGGTGCCTACGTGCTGTCCGAGCGGCAGGCCGCCTGGATTCCGGCCGGACTGGGACACATCAGCACGATCGATACCCCAGTGAGGTCGGTGTCGATATTTCTGCACCCCGTTCACCTGCGGCCGGCCCGGCCAGGCGCGGGGATCGTGATGGTCTCGCCACTGATCCGGCAGATGATCATCTACGCATGCCGGTGGCCGATCGACCGGGACGGGTCCGACGCGGTGTCCGACGCGTACTTTCGCTGCTTCGCCGAGCTGCTCGGCGAATTGCTGGGATCCCAGCATCCGTTCAGCCTGCCGACGACCACTCATCCGCAACTCGCCGCGGCACTAGAACATACGCGTAATTCATTGGCCGGCATCACCATTGACGATGCCGCCGCCGTCGCAGGCATGTCGCCACGGTCGTTGCGACGACTGTGTCACCGTGAGTTGCAGATGACCTGGCGTGATTACACGCAGCAAGCCCGCCTGATGCGGGCCGCACTGCTCGCCGACTCGGAGTTGAGCGTGCTGCAGGTTGCCACCAGGGTGGGCTTCGACAGCGCCAGCTCGTTCACCCGCGCGTTCCGAGGTGCGTGGGGCAGGCCCCCGTCGGCCTACCGCCGGCACGGCAGCGAGCTGCCGGCATGAAACTCAACGCCCGCAACCTGCACAGCCTGCAGATACCCACGCCCGACTACGATCGCAGCCGAATCAAGACCGGCATTGTGCATTTCGGCGTCGGCGGCTTTCACCGCGCGCACCAGGCCATGTACGTCGACCGACTGCTCAGCCAGGGGATCGCCCGGAGGTGGGGGATCTGCGGTGTAGGGGTGCTGCCCCGTGACCGCCGTATGCGCGACGCGCTGCGCGATCAGGATCACCTGTACACCCTGACCGTGGCCCACCCCGACGGCACCCGGGAGCCCCGAGTCATCGGCTCGATTGTCGACTTCCGCTATGCGCCTGACGACCCCGACTCGGTGATCGAGCTGCTCGCCGATCGCTCGGTCCGGATGATCACCCTGACGATCACCGAGGGTGGTTACAACGAACCCTTGAGCGAGGTCTTCGCACTGGTCACCGAGGCGCTGAACCGGCGGCGCCTCCGCGGCTTGAAATCCCCGACAATCCTGTCCTGCGACAACATCGCCGGCAACGGACGCATCGCGCGGCATGCCTTCACCGCCTACGCCGAGGAATCCAATTCCGCACTGGCGCAATGGATGGACGAGAACACCAGGTTCCCGAACTCGATGGTCGATCGCATCACGCCGGCCACCACGCCCGATGTGCTCGAAAGTCTGACAGCCGAATTCGGCGTGGAGGACGCCTGGCCGGTGATCACCGAGCCGTTCGCCATGTGGGCCGTCGAGGACGATTTCGCTGACGGGCGGCCGCCGTTGGACCGGGCGGGTGTGACCTTCACCGATGACGTGTCGCCGTACGAAGCGATGAAGCTGCGGTTGCTCAACGCCAGTCACCAGGGGCTGTGTTACTTCGCCTACCTGGCCGGCTACCGACTGGTGCACGACGCGGCGCGGGATCCACTGTTCGCCGAACTGCTCTGGTGCTACATGGATTCCGAGGCGACGCCGACGCTGACACCGGTGCCCGGGTTGCAGGAGTTCAAAGACGGACTGCTCCCCCGTTTCGCCAATGCCCACATCCGCGACACGGTGGCCCGGCTCTGCGCCGAATCCTCGGACCGCATCCCCAAGTGGTTGCTCCCGGTGGTGCGCGACAACCTGCGCTCGGGCGGCCCGGTCCGGTACTCCGCCGCCATCGTCGCCAGCTGGGCACGGTACGCCGAGGGCATCGACGAAGAGGGGCGCCCGATCGACGTGGTAGATCCGCAGGCGGACAGCCTGATCCCGATCGCCCGCTCGCAGCGCACCCACGGGTCGGCGTTCCTGACCAACCGGTCGATCTTCGGCAACCTGATCGAGGAGCCCCGCTTCGTCGAACCCTACCTGTGGACGCTGGACTCGTTGCACCGCCACGGCGCCCGCGCGACGGTCGAGAGCCTGCTGCGGCCGTGACCCTGGTCGCCGGAATTGACTGCTCGACGCAGTCCTGCAAGGTGCTGGTGTGCGACGCCGAGACCGGTGCGGTGCTCCGGCAGGGTCGGGCCGCGCACCCCGACGGCACTGAAATCGACCCGGCCGCATGGGAATCGGCAGCCCGGCAGGCCATCGCGGCGGCAGGCGGTATCGCCGACGTGGCCGCCGTAGCCATCGGCGCCCAACAGCACGGCATGGTGTGCCTCGACTCGGCCGGCGCAGTGGTGCGTCCCGCGCTGCTGTGGAACGACCTGCGCTCGGCCGGCGCGGCCGGCTCCTTGGTGGACGAGTTGGGCGGACCGCAGGAATGGGCGCGCGCCGTCGGGGTGGTGCCGTTGGCCGCGGTCACCGCCGCCAAACTGCGCTGGCTGGCCGACCACGAACCCGGGAATGCGGACCGCACGGCGGCGGTCTGCCTGCCGCACGACTGGCTGACCTGGCGGCTGCGCGGCGAAGCCGACGTCGCGGCGCTGACCACCGACCGCAGCGATGCCAGCGGCACTGGTTACTTCGACGCGGGCACCGACCAGTATCGCCTCGACCTCCTCGAGTTGGCACTCCACGGCCGCAGTCCGATTCTGCCGCGAGTGCTCGGTCCCGCCGAGGCACTCAGCGGCGCAACGGTTTTCGGGTCCGGCCTGGGCGACAATGCCGCCGCGGCACTGGGTCTGGGTGCCACCGAGGGCGACGTGATGGTCTCAATCGGAACCTCGGGCGTGGTGTGTGCCGTGACCGCCGACCCGGTCCGCGACGAACAGGGGTTCGTGGCGGGCTTCGCCGATGGCACCGGCCGCTACCTTCCCCTGGTATGCACGCTCAACGCCGCACGGGTGCTCGATGCGGCGGCGACGATGCTGCGCGTGGACCACGACGAGCTGTCCGGGCTGGCGCTGTCGGCACCGCCGGGAAGCGCGGGCCTGGTGCTCGTCCCCTACCTGGAAGGTGAGCGAACACCCAACCGGCCCAACACTACTGGCGCATTGCATGGTCTCCGCGTGTCGAACTCGGCACCGGCCAACCTGGCCAGGGCCGCGGTGGAGGGCATGCTGTGCGCACTGGCCGACGGGCTCGCCCAGCTCACCAGGCACGGCGTGCGGGTGCGCCGGATCCTGCTGATCGGTGGCGGCGCGCAGTCCCGCGCGGTGCGCCAGATCGCGCCGACCGTGTTCGAAACGCCCGTGGTGGTGCCCACCCAGGGCGAATACGTCGCACTGGGCGCGGCACGGCAGGCGGCGTGGGTGTGCAGCGGGTCACCGGAGCCGCCCGCCTGGTCACCGCCGAGCGCGCGCACTTATGCGGGGCCGGCCGCGCCAGGCGTGCGTGCCCGCTATGCCCGGGTGCGCGATCTCACCGAATGAGTGGAAGCGGACGGTAGACCGGCAGGGCCCGATATTTCGAGGTGAACGTGGCTTTGTCGTATTCCTCGCCGATCTCGCCGTCGTGGGCGACGAGAGTGGGTCCGTCGACCGCGGTGAAGGTGAACTCCGGCACCTGCATCTCGTGGTAGAGGGGGCTGCGTTCCAGTCGTCCCAATACCAGCGCAGTCAGGATTCTGGTCCGGGCCAGTCGGCGGCCGGTTTCCAGGATGCGCACATCGATCAGGCCGTCGTCCATGCGGGTGCGCCGGGATGGCGCGAATCCTGTTGGCAGATAAAGCGAATTGCCGACGAAGAACAGTGACGTCAGCAGCGTCTTGTTGTCGTAGCTGATGCGCACCGGCTGGCCGTTTCGCAGCGTGTGCAACATCGCGTACGTGCCGGCCAGCGGCTTGCCGATCCGCTTTTCGAGTCTCTCCCGCTCCTGGACGAACGTGGGGTAAGCACCGATGCTCGCCGTGTTGACCACAATCTGGTTCTCGTTCAGACACATCATGTCGACATAGGCCACACTGCCGCGCCGGATCGCTTCAATGGTCTTGGCCACCGAGTCGCAGCCGATGTCCTTGGCGAAATGGTTGAAGGTGCCGCCGGGAAAGACCGCCAGCGGCACTCCGGCCTCGGCGGCCACCGAAGCGGCCGCTGCCACGGTGCCGTCGCCCCCGCCGACCGCGAGTACCTCGGCGCGGGCGGCGGCGTCGCGCAGCACCTGCAGCGGGTCGTCATCGGAACCGAGTTCGACGATCTCCGTTGCGGACAACTCGCCGCGAACCTCCTCGGCGACGCGGGCCCCGGTGCCGCTTCCCGACGCGGGGTTGACGACGAGGACCACGCCGGCGCCGTCGGGCCGTTCCGGGACGTCCGCACGCAGCGGTTCTGTTGACGGCAGGGCGGTTTCGACGATGGGCGGGACCAGCCGGCTGCCCAGCACGGCGATGCCGGAGCCGATGCCGAAGCCGATGACGACATCGCCGGGATAGTGCGCGCCGACCGCCACCCGGGACAACCCAACCAGGCCGGCCAGCAACGCCAGCCCGAAGCCCACTGTCGGATTCTCCAGCCCGACCCCAACGGCGAACGCGGCGGCGCTCGCGGAGTGCCCGGACGGCAGGGAATTGGAGGTCGGACGGCGCCGGACACGCCGGACCAGCGGCACCGAATCGTAGAGCGGACGCGGCCGCCGACGGACGCGCTTGGCGAACTGATTGGTCACCAGGCTGGTGACCCCCAGTGACACCAGGCCGCGGGTGGCGCCGCGCTGGGCGGAGTGCTTGCCGGATGCAATCAACAACGCAGCGATGGCGAACCACAGCTTGGAGTGGTCGGCGGCCCGGGTCAGCGGCGGCATCGCCTTGTCGAGCAGCGGAGTCGGGCTCTCGGCAACCGCCTCGAACAGTTCGCGATCGAGCGCGCCCAATCCCCGGGTGATCTGTTTGACGCTGCGTAGCGGTCGCAAGGGCCGTTCGTTCATTGGCACCACCCTATCGGGGGGCACCGGCAGAACCTTGCGGCCGCTCACCTTTTCGGCGCAGTGTCCAGGCCGGCACCCAGTGCGTCACCGCCTTGTGCCCGGCCCCGAACTCCACCGGATAGGTCACCAGCCCCCACCAGTCACCCTGCTCGCACAGACCCCAACAGCTCAGCTGGCCCTCCACCACCTTGTGCAGCTGCAGGCCGTTCGGCTGATAGCGGCCGGTGCGATGGGGCTCGCGCGGAAACAGCACCGTCAGATCAACCAGCACCGGGACGGGGGGACGCACCGGCCGAAAGGGCCCGCGCAGCGGTTGACCGTTGTACCCGATCGACGCGAACCGCCCCATTGTTCGACCATACGTTCGAATGCGAGGGGGTTGCAGTTTCGCTTTTCGTCGAATTGGGCAACCCGTCAGTTAACGATGTCGGAAGGGGCTCGGAGATGAAGACCACGTTCGCTGCCGGGATTCTGGCCGCCGGCGCCGCGTTGTTCACCACCGCGGTAGCGGTGGCCAACGCCGACGAGGTGCAGGTAGAGGGCAGTTACGCGACGCTGGCCGCCTGCCAGACGGACGGCCCGCACGTCGAGATCACGCACAACGACGGGGCGTACACCCACTGGGACTGCCGCCAAGGCGACGACGGCCTCTGGTATCTACACCTGACGAACTAACGCGTCTAAAAGACGCGCACCCAGTCGACGAGCATGTCCTGCGGGTAGGTGCCGGCGGCCGGGTCGCCGCCGCCGGAGCCACCGACGGCCAGGTTCAGGACCGGGAAAACCGTGTAGTCCGGGTCGTTGAACGGCCACTCCTTGAACGGCTCGTCCAAGTTCTCGATGCCGGTCGCCGGGACCGAGAAATAGGGCGCCGCGCCGTCGGCGTAGTCCACCCAGAAATACATGCCGGTGACGTCCCACTTGACGCGCCAGTTGTGCCACCCGCCGTCCACACCGATCGGGTTGGTTTCGAACGCGGTGCCGTCCGGGTTGGCGTGCACGGTGGTGCCCGAAGGCCAGGTGCCGTTGCCGTACCACTCGATCAGGTCGATCTCGCCACTGCGGCCCGGGTCGTCGTTGGACAGCCACCACGCCGGCCACATACCTGGCGCCAGGCAGTTGAATTTAATACGGGCTTCCCAGGTGGTGCCAACGCCTCCGCGCCACAGACCATGCACCAAACCCCCGAAGTAACCGCCGTGGCCGTCGTGGGTGGCCCGCAGTACCAGGTTGGAATTGCCGTCCAGAAACACATTCTGGCGACTGTCGCGATACTGCCCCCAGAACTGTGGCTGGTCGAATCCGACGGGGTTGCGGATCGGCGTTCGGAAGTTCGACACCGACCACTTGCCGGGGTCGGGGGCTGAACCGGCCGGTCCATCGAACTCGTCGTGCCAGATGAATCCACCCGTGGCGCCGGCCGCGGGTGCGGCCGGCACCGGCGCGGGACCCGCTGGAGCAGCCGGCCGGGACGGGCTGGCGTTTGCTGTCGGGGCCGCCGTCGCGGCCGCCAGTGCGCTGAATCCCGCCATCATCAGCATGCGGCGACGGTCCATCTGTGGCATGGCAAGGAAGATAGCAGCCCGCTCGGTGTTGCGTGGACTCTGGCGAGCCGGTTTTGCGTAGCTCCTGGTCACTGCCGGTGGACATTTCGCGCAGCGGCTACCGAACGTCCTCGACGTCACGGCGAGGTCAAAGTCAGCCGGGCTCGCCGATCTTGACCAGCGTCTTGCCGATGTTGGCCCCGGTGAACAACCCGTTGAGGGCGTCGACGCACGACTCGATGCCGTCGTAGATGGTCTGACGGTGCCGCAGGCGCCCCTCGGACTCCCACCGGCGCAGGTTCGCGAACGCCTCGTCGAAGCGGCCCCACTGGTCGAGCGCGTTGAAGCCCTGCATGGACGCCGTCTTGGACAGCAGGTTGACGTAGTTGGCCGGTCCGGGGTGCTCGCCGGTGAGGTAACTGGAGATGACCCCGCATAGCACCACGCGCGCCTTGGCGGCGAGCCGGCCCAGCACTGCGTTGAGGATGGGGCCGCCGACATTGTCGAAGTAGACGTCGACCCGGCGCGGGCAGTGCTCTTTGAGCGCGGCCGCCAGATCGTCGTTCTTGTAGTCGATGCACGCGTCGAACCCGAAGTCTTCGACGACCGCCCGACACTTCTCGGGTCCGCCGGCAATGCCCACCACCCGGGCGCCGGCGATCTTGGCGATCTGCCCGGCCACCGATCCGGTGGCGCCCGCAGCAGCGGAGACCACCACGGTTTCGCCGGGCTGCGGGCGGCCGATGTCGGTCATCCCGAAATAGGCGGTGGCGCCCGTCGGCCCGTACACCGACATGATCGCCAACTGGTCGTCCTCGCCCGGAATGGGTGTGCTGAAAATGTCGTCGCGGATGACCACGTACTCCTGGAAGCCGGTCAACGTGGTGACGATGTCGCCGACAGCGTAGGCGTCGCAACGTGTTTCGACCACTTCGCCGATCCCCGCCGCCCGGATCACCTCGCCCAGCTGCACCGGCGGTAGGTAGCTGGGCTGGTCGTCCAGCCAGGTGCGGGCGGCGGCGTCGATCCCGACATATGTGGTGCGCAGCAGCGCCTCTCCCGCCGCGAGTTCAGGCGCCGGCCGGGTGATCAGCTCGGTGTCGTCGGGCTGCACCAGACCGGAAGGACGTCGGCGCAACAAAATCTGGCGATTCGGCAATGCGGGCACGACGCCGAGCCTATTCCGCCGCCATTCCGATATGGGAGCATCTCAGGTGTGAAACCAGAGGATGACCCGGAAGCCCGGATACGGGAGCTGGAGCAGCCGCTGGCTGACGCGGCGCGCGCCTCGGAGTTGGGCGAGCAGGGTGGCTACAACTATCCGCCGCCCCCACCCGGGCCGATACCCCCGCCGATGCAGTCGAGCATGCCACCGCCGGGCTACGGCTACAGCAGCCCCTATCCCGGCGCCACACCGCGGTCGTCCTCGGGCATGCGCTGGTTCTGGATCCTGGCCGCGGCCGGTGTGCTGGGCGTGCTGGTGTTGGTGGGCGGCATCGCCGCGTACGCCGCACGCCAGTTCTCCCATGACGATCTCGTGGTGCCCTCCCCCAGCGAAAGCACCTCGGCGGCCACGTCATCGGGTCCGGCCCCGACCCGAACCGCACCGTCGACCGGCAAGACCCGCACCCCCAGCGCGGGTCCGTCGCCGTCGGCCACCGCACCCGCCGGCGAGACGCTCACGATCTCGGGGATCAACGAGAACAAGACCGTCGCCTGCAGCGGCAACGCCATCAACATCAGCGGCATCTCCAACACGGTGACGCTCACCGGGCACTGCGGCACCGTCAACGTGTCCGGCCTGCAGAACGTCGTCATCGTCGACAACGCCGACACCATCGAAGCCTCCGGGCTCAACAACAAGATCACCTATCACTCCGGCTCGCCGAAGATCAGCAAGAACGGCAGCGGGAATGTGGTGGAGCAAGGCTGAGCGCCCTGCGGCCGCGGCAACCGTTTACCTAGACTGTCTATGCTTCACTCATGCGAGAGTCTGTGACGGTGCACATGAATGCACCAGCCGAGGACATCTGGCAGCTGGTGGCCGATGTGCGCAACACCGGACGCTTTTCCCCGGAGACCTTTGAGGCTGAGTGGCTAGACGGGGCGAGCGGGCCCGCGGTCGGCGTCCGCTTCCGCGGCCACGTCAAACGCAATGAGGTCGGCCCCATCTACTGGACAACCTGTCGAATCACCACGTGCGAGCCGGGCCGCGAGTTCGGCTTCCAAGTTCTCGTCGGCAACCGGCCGGTCAACAACTGGCATTACCAATTTAATTCGACCGCAACGGGAACCGACGTCACCGAATCGTTCTGGGTCAAAGACTATGGAATGCCGCGGTTCGTCCGATTCCTTCTGGGCGAGTTGCGACGACGGCGCAACATACGCGACATGACGACCACCCTCGAACGGATCAAAGCCGTAGTCGAATCGCCCTAGCCGACGCCGGGTCGGCTCTGCTGAGCGTCCGCGGAGCACGCACGATCAGTGCGGCGGCAGGTCGTCGCCGAGCGGGTGCCGATAAGCCGGCCAACGCCGGGTCGGCCGTACCCGGACGTGTAAGGGCTGCCGATTACGTTGCATTACAGCGCATTTCGCACGCTACCGGCAACATTACCGGACGTGTCGGCGGCCGCACACCCGCAGCGCCTGCAGACGGGAGCCCCGGCTACGCCGACTCGCCCGTCGGACTGTCCGTCGCACCATTCGCCGGATCGTCCAGCACGCTGACCGCGATGCCGTACGGCAGGAAACGTACCTTGCGCTTGGGGTCGGTGTTGTTCTTGTTGGCCCGCAGCGCGTCGAGTTCGTTGGCGTACACCTGCTCGACCCGTGCGCCGCCGTCGGCGTCCACGGTGTAAATGGCCCAGACGCCGTCGCCCGCCTCGCCGGCGGTCTCGGGCTCCGGGCGAGCGCGCCGGGAGAGGTCATCGAACAGCAGTGACCAGCCCGAACGGCCGCCGGGCGACCCCACATACCTGCTGATCCGCTCGAACGCGTCGCGCAGGCCTTCGGTGCCCTCCCGGATCACCCGATCCAAGTCCTCGGGGTCGAACCCGAACCCGCCGCCTGATCCGCCTTTATCACTCATAGCGCCCAGTCTGCGCTCAACACGACCGATTCGCTACGGACCGGGTTCTGCGGGCGGGGGCGGCGGTGGCGGGGGGTTGATCGGAATCGGGATCGAGACGAACGGCAGATGCAGATACATCGTCATGATCGGGGTCGGCGCAGCGGGAGCCGGGGCGGCCGGTGCGGGTGCCGCAGGCGGCGGCGCCGACGGCTCTGGAGCCTGCTGGACCGGTGTCTGCACCGGTGGGGCCGCCTGCCGAGTGGGCTGGCGACGCGGCGCGGGTGCCAAGTAAGCCGGGGCCTGCGCCGGTCGGGTCACGGTCTGCGGCGGCGGCTGCTGAACCACCGGCGGCGGTGCGGCCACCGCCACGGGGGGCGGGGCAGCACTCGGGGCCGGCGCCGCGGTCGGCGGCGGCGCAGCGCTGGGGGCCGGCAGCAACACCTGCGCCGGCAATTCGGTGGCGGGGGCCTGGATTGCCGGCGTCGCCGCGCCGTCGCGCGGACCGGACTGTTGGGCGGCGGTCGTGCGGACGTGGGAGCCCAGCGACACGATTATGAGCCCGGCCGCCACGGCGGCGACGCCGACGATCGCCGCACTCACCAGCGCCAACGGCCGGCGTCGGGTTTCCGCCTCCAGTTCGGGGTCGGTTTCTTCCGCTATTGCGCTGTAGGCCAGGGCGCCCTCGCTGACGCCGGCCATGGCGCAGACGTCGAGATAGCTCGGGGTGAGCGCGCGCGGGTTCACCTCCCCGGTACCCGGGTCCAGCGCATAGGCCAGTGCCGATGTCGACGAAGCGAACAGCGGCGCGTTCGCCGAAGCCAGCGCGGCACCCCTGGCCAGTGCCATCTCCGGTTCCTCCGGACAGCTCACCACCAACGATGTCGCCGCCTCCAGCGCCGGTTTGACGTCGACGATGTCGACGCCGCAGCCGACCAGGAACACACCGTCGGCCCGCGAACCCGGGGCGTCCAGCCCCACGACCATCGTCACCAGCCCGGCTGCCAGCGATTGGTCGCGCACCGACTGCCGGTGCAGGTCAACGATCGAGCCGTCGGCGATCTCGACGACGGCCAGCGTCGCGCTGCCATCCTCGACGAACAGCATCGCGATGTGCTCGTAATCGAGGGCGGCGCCCACGTTCTGCGCCAACGCGGCGGCGGCCAGCAGCGGCGACACCAGCATCACACCGCCGACGTCGCGGGCGGCGAGTTCCAGACGCAGCGCGGCGACCTCGGCGGGGTCCGTCCACGTCACCCCGGTGGAGGAAAGCTCGTAACCGCCTTCGATCGCGCCTTCGCGGGTGCCGACCAGCGCGGCGATCACCCGATCGGTTGCCGCGTCGTCACTGTCTGCGCCGCCTTGGGCAGCGACGTCGATGCTTTCTTCCTCAACGGTCGCGCCGTCGGCGTTCGCCCCCTCGATCAACACCAGGCGGACGGCTGAGGGCTCCATCGATACCCCAAGCACGATGTCCATAACCCCTCCAAGCCATGTGCGAGCTAGCCACGGGGTCTAGGCGGACCGGCGCACCACCCGGGCCGCCGTCGACGAAGATCCGCCCCACTGCTGGAGCGATCGATTCAGCTGGCCTGTATGCAGTTTGCCAGCTCGAACCCTACTCGCGCGCACCGAGGTGGGCAGCAATTCCTATGAAGCTCAAATGAGAATCGGCGGTCAGGGGCCCCCGGGGGAGGAGAACGGATTCTGCGGGTTGGCGTTCTGCGGCACCTGATTCGCCGGGGCCGGGCTGGCCGGGACCTGGTTGGCCGGGACCTGGATCGGTATCGGCAACGGGAGCAGCGGGACGTGCAGCCACTGCGTCGTCATCTTCACCGGCGGCGGTTCCGACGTGGTGGGCTCCTCCGCCGCCCTCGGCGCCTCGGCCGCACCGGTCGTCTCAGTGGTCGACGGCGGTGCGGAGGTGGGCGGCGTGGTGGTGGCGGCCGGTGGGTGCGTTGTGGTGACCGGGGCCGGCCTGGTCGTCGTCAGGGCCGGGGAGGGCGACGGCGGGGGCGGTGGCGGCGGAGGGGGCGTCTCGACGCTGGTGGGGGCCGCCGCACTTTCCGCCGGCGCCTCGCTGGGCGGTGGTGGCAGCGGGCTGGGCACGGCCGGACTGGTCGGGATCGGATTGGGCAACTTGGCGCTGGGCGATACTGGCGGTGGCGCGACGCTGGGCAGAACCGGCGCCGGACGGTGGGTGTGGCGTTGTTCGACGGCGGTCAATGTGATCGCCACCCCGCCGACCGCGGTCATCGCCACCGCGGCACACAGACCGATCAGCAGCTGCGACACCCTGATCCGGCGTCGCGGCGCTTTTGGCGGGTCGATGATGTTGAGCCGCATCGAGAAGCAGGGGCCGTCTTCGTTGTAGGAGTCGCCCTGGAAGCGGGTCAACACCTCGGGGAACTCGGTCTGCGACCAGGCCAGCTCGCGGTCGGTCAACGCGTCCTGGTCGATCACCATCACGTCGCCGGCCGGCAGGTCGACCACACCGGTGCCCGTGGCCGAGGCCGCATGGGAAACGCCGGCAAGCAGTCCGATGGAGGTCCGGGTCCGCATATCCATCAGGTCATTGCGGGTCGCCAGTAGCAGAGCGCCCTTGGCGGCGGCACTCACCGGATCCGACGCGGTCAGCACGGGTAACCGGGTGTGGAACGAAAGACGTTGACTGACAAGCGGAATATTGGCGCCGCCGCCGACTGTCACCACCGCCGCCAGGTCGGCGAAGCTCGAGTTGTTGCGCGCCAGCATGTCGTCGAAGGCGTAGATGAGCCCGGTCAGGCGGTCCGCGATCAGGTCCTCGAACTTCTCCCGGGTGAGCTCGAGACCGGCGCTGGTGCCCGAGAGCTCGGCCGCCAGTTCGGTGACCGCGTCGGTGGAGAGCCGCTCTTTGGCCTCCCGGCATTGCTCGGAGAGCCTGCCGAGTTGACCGAGGACTGCGGTGCCGGCCGGATCGACGTCGGAGTGGCCAAGCTCTTCAATAACGTGCAGCAGCAACGCCTGGTCGATCTGATTTCCCGAGAAATCCTCGTAACGCATTGTGGCACTGATGGGTTCGAATTCATCTTTGGTCGCGAGGAGGGTGACGTATGTGCCGGAGCTGCCGAAGTCGAGCAGCCCCACCACGCCTCCGGTGGGCACCCCCACTTCGGCGTTCACCGCCGTCAACGATGCGATCGCATCCGGCACCAGGCACGGCGCCATGCCACTCCGGACGAATCCGACGTGCGTACGCAGGGCGTTGCGCAATGCCTGCACGGTTCCCGGCTTCCAGTGCGCCGGAACGGCAATCGCGATCTCGGCGGAGCTCGCGTCGGCGCCGGCGGCGACCACCATCGCGTCCAGCGCCTCGACCGTCAGCAGGTCGGGATCGTGCGCGGACCCATCCGGGGAGATCAGCGCCACGGAGTCGCCGATACGTTCCACGAACGCACTCATCAGAGTGCCGGATTCGGCCGAATTCTCGCCGAACACACCAAGTTTCGGGGCGCAGTGCGGATACAGGGTGAGCACAGCGCGACGGATGACCGGAGAACTTCCGTTCGCCGCCGCAACCAGGTTCATGGTCCCGATCGACAACCCCAACGGGTCGTACATATAGCCATGCTTTCGTCGATAGGGTCGGTAGCCAGCGTTAACCTTAGCCGCGCGTTCGTCGAATATGGTTCGGCGTCAAGGCCATTGGTATCCGGTCGATGCCGTGTCGTCACCGAAAAGGTATCTGCGGCGCCCTTGACAACCAGCGTCGCGTCGGAGCCGTCCTGGCCCTCCCGCACCGCGTCCGGCCCGATGTGTTGCAATGAGCCGGTGAGCCTCTCCGAATACCCGATCGCCGACATCGAAGCGATCAAGCAAGTCAAGTACCGGTACCTGCGCGCGATGGACACCAAGCACTGGGACGACTTCGCCGAGACGATGACCGAAGACATCGTCGGCGCCTACGGTTCGTCGCTGGGCAAGGAATTGCACTTCGACAACCGCAAGGAACTGGTCGAATACCTGAGCTCGGCGATGGGGCCGGGTGTGGTCACCGAGCACCGGGTGACGCATCCGGAGATCACCGTCAGCGGAGACACCGCTTCGGGCATCTGGTACCTGCAGGACCGGGTGATCGTCGCAGAGTACAACTTCATGCTGATCGGTGCGGCGTTCTACCGTGACCAGTACCGCCGCACCCCCGACGGGTGGCGGATCAGCGCCACCGGCTACGACCGCACCTTCGAGGCGACGATGTCGGTGACGGACCTCAAGTTCAACGTCAAGCCCGGCCGCGCGCGCGCCGACGTCGACGGCTGAGCAGACGGAAAAGCGCCCGGCGGCGCTGGGTTTTCGCGTCTACGCGCGCCGGGTCACTTGGCGATCGCGATAACCGCGCCCGGCCGCAGCCACTTGATGATCGACACCAGCGTGGCGTCGTCGATCGCGACGCAGCCCTCGGTGGGTCCGCCGTCAGTGGTGTGGAAGAAGAACGCGGCGCCGCCGCCGGGCACCTTGTTCTTGTTGACGCCCATCACCACCGCATGCTTGTACTGCGGGATCTGCAGATTCTCGCTCTCCGCGGTATTGAAGGGGCACTGGGCTTTCTGGCACACCTGCATGGTGTTGAACGTAGGGCTGTTGTCATCGCCGCTCCACCAGTGGTTGGGTCCCACCTGCGTGTAGGGCAGGCCCCCACCGGGATTCGGCGCGGTGCCGAACGCCGAGTCCAAGCTGTAGACGCCCATCGGAGTGGCCGGGTAGCCGCTCTTGGCTTGCGGCGCCATGCCCGCCGAACCGACGTGGGTGGGGATTCCGGTCTTCAGCGGTTGCCAGCCGGCCGCGGTGCGCTGGTAGATATCCATTTTCGCGTTGGATCCGCCAGTGGAGACCACCGAAACGACTTGTGTCGCATTGCCGACGGAGTTTGCGAACCACGGATTGCCGGCGGCCCCGGCGACCCCGGCGAACAGGCCCGCCCCGGCAGCGAGCACAGCGAAGGCGCACACGGCAGCACAAAGCTGAGCTAGCAGTCGGCGCATCGTTCAATGGTCAGACCCGCCGTAGCCGAGGGTCAAGTAAAGGTTAAGACCCGGTTGGGTCACGGTGCGGTGACCCGGGCCGAAAAACCCAGAGACACACCATGAAATACACGTAGCCCAGCGCCCAGCCGGCGATCACGTCGGAGGGGTGGTGCACGTTCAGTGCGACCCGGGCCACGCCGACCATGAAGACACCCAGACCCGCGAGCGCCATCGCGACGACCCGGGCCTGTCGGCGCGTGACCACCGGCAGCCAGAAGGCCAGCAGCGCAAGCAGACTGCACATCGCCTCGAGTGCGTGTCCGGAGGGGAACGACGTCTCGGCCGCGTACACCAGGGCGGTACTCGGTCGCGGACGCCCGGCCAGATTCTTGGCCACCAGCGTGATGAACCCGTTCAACGGCCCACAGGCCAACAGCAGCAGCCCCATCCGCACCCGCCGGCGCACCAGCGCGAACACCATCACCGCCAGGCTCAACAACCGCAGCGGGACTGGGCCCAGCACAAAGGACACCACCACCCAGAGCCGAACCCATCCGGTGTGCTTGATGCCGATGTCGTGCGCGGGATTCAGCAGCGCCCAGTCGAACGACTGCAGCCAGCCCCAGTGCTCCCGGTGCCCCACCCAGAGCATGGCGTAGAGCGCCACCGCTGCCGCTACCAGCCAAACAGGCCAGGAAGGTCGGGTGGCGATTCGGGGGCTGCTCATCGGCTACATCGATACAGCCTCGATGCGCCGAACGCCAAACCACCTCATACTGGCGTCATGCCCGTCATTCTCCGGAAATTGTTCGGCGTCGGTAAGCTGCCGGCGGATCTGCATGCCCAGGTGGAATCCGAGGGGCTGATCCACTTCGCGGAATTCGTCGCGGTCACCCGACGGTTCAGCGGCTCCATCCCCGGTCTGCGGTCCCAGGGCAGCGTCGCCAGCTATGTGGGCTCGCTGGCGCTCACTGAGCGGCGGGTGCTCGCGACGCTGTCGATGGTGCCCAAGCTGGCCGGGCGAGTTGTGGACGTGCGCTGGGACCAGGCGCAGGCCGGTGCGGCCACCGCGGAGATTTCCGCGACGGGATTGCAAGTCGACCTGGACACCGCGGCGGTCGACGAGCGGTTCCATGGTCCTCTCTCGCTGCACTTCAAGGACACCATCGACGAGGACGAGCTGGCACGCCTGCCGCGGCGCTCGGTGTCGTTCGACGTGCCGCCGGAGTACGTCTTCCGGGCGGTGGGCGTCACCTACAGCCCCTGACTGTCACGTTTCTACGATGACCGGATGACCGAGTACGCATACACCGCGGCCGAACGTCGCGCCGTGTACCGCGTGATCGCCGAGCGACG
Organism: Mycobacterium gordonae; assembly: GCF_017086405.1. NCBI lineage: Bacteria > Bacillati > Actinomycetota > Actinomycetes > Mycobacteriales > Mycobacteriaceae > Mycobacterium > Mycobacterium camsae. The sequence goes on along the minus strand of NZ_CP070973.1, from coordinate 734,071 downwards.
CGACATGCGCCGCTTCTCCCCCGGCGCGCAGGTGCCCGAGGAGGTGCTGACACGTCTGCTGCGAGCCGCGCATGCCGCGCCCAGTGTGGGGCTGATGCAGCCGTGGCGCTTCATCCGGATCACCGACCAGGACCTGCGGCGGCGCATTCACGGGCTGGTCGATGCCGAACGTGGGCTCACCGCGGCGGCGCTGGGGCCGCGCGAGGCGGAATTCCTGGCGCTGAAAGTGGAGGGCATCCTCGAGTGCGCGGAACTGTTGGTGGTCGCGTTGTGCGACGACCGGGACGCGCACGTCTTCGGCCGTCGCACGCTCCCGCAGATGGACCTGGCGTCGGTGTCGTGCGCGATCCAGAACCTGTGGTTGGCGGCGCGGTGCGAAGGCCTCGGCGTGGGCTGGGTGTCGCTGTTCGATCCGCTCCAGCTGGCGGCGTTGCTGGGGATGCCCGCCGGCGCCGAACCAGTGGCAATTCTGTGTGTGGGGCCGGTCCCGAAGTTTCCGGACCGGCCCGCGCTGGAACTCGACGGCTGGACCACGGCGCGGCCGCTGCCCGAGTTCGTCTCGGAGAATCAATGGCAGACTCCTGGAAACGGAAGGACGGTGTGACTGACGGTGGCCGGTGACTCGGGAGCAACCGCGCAGAATGTCGTGCTGGTGCACTGGCACGACCTGGGGCGTCACCTCGGTGTCTACGGCCACCCCGATGTGTCGAGTCCACGGCTGGACCGCCTTGCCGCCGAGGGCGTCCTGTTTACCCGGGCCCATGCCACCGCTCCGTTGTGCTCGCCCTCGCGCGGGTCGCTGTTCACCGGGCGCTACCCGCAGAGCAACGGCCTGCTCGGATTGGCACACCACGGTTGGGAATACCGCACCGACGTGCGCACGCTGCCTCAACTGCTTGCGGAATCGGGTTGGTATACAGCGCTTTTCGGCATGCAGCACGAGACCTCCTATCCCAAGAGGCTCGGTTTCGACGAGTTCGACGTGTCGAACTCCTACTGCGAGTACGTGGTCGAGAAGGTCGGAGAATGGCTGCAGGACAGCCCGGCGGATCTGTCCGACCAGCCATTCCTGTTGACGGCCGGGTTCTTCGAAACCCACCGGCCCTACCCCCATGACCGTTACGAACCGGCCGACAGTTCGGCCGTCCAGCTGCCCGACTACCTGCCCGACACCCCGGAGGTGCGCGGGGACGTCGCCGATTTCTACGGCTCCATCACCACCGCGGACGCCGCGGTCGGCCAGATACTGGACACGCTGGCGCAGACCGGTCTGGATGCCAGCACCTGGGTAGTGTTCTTCACCGACCACGGTCCGGCGTTCCCGCGGGCGAAGTCCACGCTGTATGACGCAGGAACCGGCATCGCCCTGATCATCCGGCCGCCCACCAGCCTGGACGTGACGCCGCGCGTCTACGACGAGTTGTTCAGCGGCGTCGACCTGTTGCCCACGCTGCTGAGTCTGCTGGGCATCGAGGTGCCCGCCGACGTCGAGGGCGTCTCGCACGCCGATGCGCTGTTCGCGCCGGAGGCGATCGAACCGGTGCGCGACCACGTGTACACGACTAAGACCTACCACGACTCGTTCGATCCGATCCGGGCCATCCGCACCAAGGACTACAGCTACATCGAGAATTACGTGCCCAGGCCGCTGCTGGACCTGCCGTGGGACATCGAGGAGAGCCCGTCCGGAATCGCTGTCGCACCCTTCGTCACGGCGCCCCGACCACAGCGCGAACTCTACGATCTACGCGAGGACCCCACCGAGACCACCAATCTGCTGACCGACCCGGCGGCCACCGCGGAGTCCGATGCCATCGCCGCCGATCTTGCGGTGCGGCTGCACGATTGGCGCCAGCGCACCGGCGACGTGATCCCCTCGGAGTTCGCCGGCACCCGGATCTCAGTGCGCTACACCGAAACGTATCTGCAGATCCATCGCGCGACGCCGACCAGCCGCTCAGCGATCGCGGCGGACCGGGGTATCGAGGAAGCGGCAGAACCCGGATCAACCGGCTGAGCGGCGCCCGTCGACCTGCGCCACGATGAACAGCCGGCGGAACGGGAAGATCGTGGTGCCGTCGGCCCGCGGCGGGTAGGCGTCGTCCAGCAGCGGGATCAACTCCTGGCGAAACTGGTCGAAGCCGTCGTCGTCGAGGCGCTCACGCACCGGCACCAGCGCGGTGCCGGTGATCCACTGCAGCACCGGGTGCTCGCCGGTCAGCTGATGCAGATAGGTGGTCTCCCAGGCGTCGACGCGGCAGCCGGCGTCCATCAACAGATCCGCGTAATGGGCGGGCGGGTGCACCACCGCCCCCACCCGAAACGGTATGTCACGCATGATCTTTGCGTAAGGCTCCCGACGCGCCAGGGCGCGTACGGCGGCGTGCGAAGGGGTATCGAAGTTTCCGGGAATCTGAACGGCGATCCACGATCCGCCGGGCAGTTGGCCGACCCATTTGAGCAACAGATCGGAGTGCTCGGGCACCCAGTGCAAGGCCGCATTACTGACCACGACGTCGGTGTCCGGTTGCGGCTTCCAGTTGCGCAGGTCTCCGGTGACGGCGTCGATCCCGCGTTCGCGGGCCGCGGCCACCATCTCCGGAGAGCTGTCGATAGCCTCGATCACCGCCTGCGGCCAGCGCTTGGACAGGTACCGGGTCAGATGGCCGGGACCGCAGCCGAGGTCGACCACGCGGCGCGCCCGGTCGGCGCCCACCCGCGACAACAGGTCGTAGAAGGGACGGCTGCGATGGTCCGCAAAGGCCAGGTATACGTCGGGATCCCACATCTCGGTCCTCCTGATCGACACCTGCCAGGGTCCGGTCCGTCGGGTGTCACCAACAAACCGTATTACCGGACTCTCCCAGAACGCGCGCCCACGGGGGTAGAAATTATTGACGATCCGGTCGAAACGACCGGCATTCGTCACAATCAGCGGGTTACGATCGGGTTGATGTCTGAGATTTCGGACCTGGTTGGCGACGAAGATCCGATCAGTCCTCCGCTACCCATTCCCGACGTACCTGGCGGCGACGTCGGAGTCGAGGGTCTGCCCGCCCGATCCACCCTGTCGCCCCGACAGCGACTGGTGGTGGAAGCCTCGGCGATCAGCGATGTCGCACTGCGGACTACGGCCTCGGCGCTGCTGGCCACCACGGTGGCTCCCGTGGTGGTCAGTAGCAACCTGCGCCGCGGGGACTCGGGCAGCGAGCGCGACAAGCTCAAGTTCTATGCCGAACTCGGCGCCCAGCGTGATCCGCGCCTGTCCTTCCCGGCTCCCTTGGAGCCGCCGAAAAACGTGTCCCGGCATGCCAGTCCGATCGCGCAACGGGTCGCCCTGGCCACCATCGACAACATCTCATTCCCCAGCAGCTTTCGGGCAGTCAACCCCGCCATGCGCAAGCGCTGGAGTGCGCTGTCCGCCAACAATGTGGTGCGGGCCCAACATTGGCGCCATGACGACGGGCCGCGGCCCACCCTGTGCGTGATCCACGGCTTCATGGGGTCCTCGTACCTGCTGAACGGCCTGTTCTTTTCGCTGCCCTGGTATTTCCGGTCCGGCTACGACGTGCTGTTGTACACATTGCCGTTTCATGGCAAACGAGCCGAAAAGCATTCGCCGTTCAGCGGCTTCGGTTACTTCGCCAGCGGCTTGAGCGGTTTCGCCGAGGCGATGGCCCAGGCCGTGCACGACTTCCGGTCCGTGGTGGACTATCTGCACAGCACGGGTGTGGATCGGATTGCGCTGACCGGACTCTCACTCGGCGGGTACACCTCGGCGCTGATCGCCTCTGTCGACGACCGACTGGAGGCGGTCATCCCGAACTGTCCGGTCATCACGCCCGGCGACCTTTTCGACGAGTGGTTCCCGGCGAGCACGTTGATCAAGTTCGGCCGATGGCTGACCAGCATCGACGACGAGGAATTACAGGCGGGACTGGCCTACCACGGCCCGCTGAACTACCGCCCGCTGCTGTCCAAGGACCGTCGGATGATCATCACCGGGCTCGGTGATCGGATGGCCCCACCGGAGCACGCGGTGGCCCTGTGGAAGCACTGGGACCGCTGCGCACTGCACTGGTTCCCCGGGAGCCACGTGCTACACGTGAGTCAGCTGGACTACCTGCGGCGAATGACGCCGTTCCTGCGTCAGTTCATGTACGACTGAGAGCCTCGGCGGGGCCTTGCGCAGTAGGCCAGTCCAACCGCTCCAGCAGGTCGGCAGGCGCTTGCGTGTGCCCGTCGAGCCGCCGGGTGGACAGTGGGTCCAGCGCCTGCAGCGCCGGCCGCTGGTTGCCCCGCTCCAAGGTCAGACCGGCCACCGGCGCGGCGCCGCCCGGCGCGGCATCGGTGCGCAACGCGCACGCCGCGGCCACCGTGTAATGGGCTCCCGAGTCCGCGATCTCGAGCGCCGTCCAGATCTCCCGCGCCTGCTGCGCACGCACCGCGGCGAGCGTTTCCGGCAACCCGGACCCCGACGTGATCCGATATGCCGCAACATAATCCGAGCCGTCCTGCTGCACCGCACGCCAGGTTTCGCGGGCCGTCCTGTCAGACTCGAAGGCCAACACCTCCGGAACATCCTCGGCGCCAACGGTGTTGGCGTCGAAGCCGATTTCACGCAGGTGATCGGCGAGCCGGCGGGCGGCCACCTCGGCCGTCTCACGTAGCGGGATCCGCGACGAGCGGGCCTGCAACGCGGCCAGGTTGTCGACGGCTGAAACCGTCAATCCGATCCAGGTTTCGGGGGCGCCGGATCCGTTGTCACGACTGGTGATTCGGATCCTATCGGCGCGGACACCGTAGCGGTTGGAGTAGCTGGCGATCAGTGGCAACGGGAGCGTGCCGGTGTCCGACGACGCCGGCCCCACTCGCAGCAGCGCGGTGGTGCGGGTGTTCGCATCGGGCTCCGCGTGCAGGCTCACCCGGTTGGACGAGCGGCGGATGATGGCCAGCCGCCGGCGCAGGATCGTGGTGAAGTACAGACCGCGCCACCATCCGAACAGCAGGATCACCGCCGCGGCGGCGATGCCGAGCAACCAGTAGGCCCGGGTGGACTGCCATGGGTAGGCCATCACGGCCGGGACCACGGCCAGCAGCGCCAGGGCGATCCTGGCGGCCCCGGGTTTGGGAATCGCGTGAGTCACGGGGTGGGCTCCTTCCGGCGGCGCACTACCGCCACCGTCGCTGCGGTGATGAGGACGACCAAGGTCAGCACGCCGGCTCCGGCCAACGCCACGTTGCGCGGTGTGGTGTTCGCTGCCGCCGGTCGCGGCGGAACGGCCACCGGCTTCACCGAGGTCGAGGCCGGTGCCCCGCCGGGTGCCGACGGCAGTTGCCAGGTCAGTGCCGCGACCGCATCGAGCATGCCGGCGCCGACCAGGTTGGACGGGTCCCGCGGACCGTTCTGCGCGGTCGCGGTGAGCCGGCGCACCACCTCGGCGGCCGGTAGCTCCGGATACTTGGCGCGAACCAGCGCCGCGACGCCGGAGACGTAGCCGGCCGCATAGCTGGTGCCGCTGAGCGGTACGAGCTGCTGGTGGTCGTCGGGCAGGCCGTTGGCCAGACCGCCGCCGTCGCCGTTGCTCACCGACGCTATGTTTTCCCCGGGCGCCGCGATGCCCACCCACGGACCGGCCATGGTGAACTTCGAGGGCCGGCCGCCCGACGAGACGGACGCGGCGGACAGCACGTAGGGCTGCCACCAAGACGGCACCGAGACCGACGTGACGCCGGCCCAGTTGCGCGGATCGCCGGGGCGGCTCAGGTCGGTGAGCGGGTTGGATTCACACGACGTGCCGCCTGCGACCGATCCGGTCGGGCCGCTGTTGCCGGCGGCGGCCACGATCACCACGTCCTTGTCGACCGCTGCATACCTGATCGCAGCTCCCAGCGCGGCCTGATCCACGGTGCGGTCGGCGGGCAGGCAGGTGATCGCCGAAATGTTGATCACCCGGGCGCCGCGATCGGCCGCGTGCACGATGGCCCGGGCCAGCGCCTCGATGTCGATGGCCGCCCGCGCGAGCGTCGGGTCACCGCCCGGAGTGCGCGGCGAGTACTTGGCCGACGTCACCCGCAGCGACAGCAGCCGGGCCGCGGGCGCCACGCCGGAGAAGCCGTCGTCACCGGGCTGGCCGGCAACGATCCCGGCGACCAGCGTGCCGTGCCCGTCGCAGTCGGTCAGCCCGTCGGTGGACTCCACGAAGTCACCGCCGGCCTCCACATTGTTCAGCCGCGGGCCCGGCCGCACGCCGGTGTCGATGATCGCCACCACCTGGCCTTCGCCGCGGGAGAATTGCCACGCCGCCGGCAGGTTCAGGAGGGACTGGCTGGGTGTCGGCGCGCCGGGATCGCTGCCCGGTATGACGCCGGAGATGCTGCACGGGCCGCGCTGCTCCATCACCTGTACGGGCCCCGGCGCCCCACTCGGCGGTGGCGCCGCTGCGTCCACCACCGGCGGGCTGATCGCCAGCGCCGGCGGCGCCGTCGCGACCACCGGGACCTGCCCCAACGCCAGCAGCGCTGTGCAGCAACCCAATCCAGCGGCACGTCTCATCGATTGAGCACCCAGGCGAAAAGTCCGACCAGGAACGCCATCACCGGGATCAGTGACGCGTCGAGCCCGGCGGCCAGAAAGCCCAGCAACCGGCGCAGCGGCAGTGAGTAGCTGTCCGGCGAGGCGATCGACGGGTTCAGCGCCACCACGATCCAGGCCAGCACGAGCAGCGCCAACGTCAGCACGGCTACGAAGGCGCCCAGGAATCGCCCGGTCGCGGCGTAGTACACCAAGAGCGCGCCGGCCACCAGGAACGGCTGGGCCAGCAGCCACGCCTTGCAGGCGGCCGAATCCCACACCCGCGCCCGCAGCGTGGCCGCAAGCGAAGCGGCCGCCACCACGTACCAACCCGCGACGCTCAACGTCTCGGGCCGCAGCGCGATCGCGACCGACCCCAGCACGCTGAGCACGACCGCGGCGGCGATGAAACCGTTCTGGTGGGCGTCGCTGATCCGCACCCGGCGCGGCAGGTCCTCGAGCACGCGCAACGACGGGGCGGACGGGGTGGGATCACCCGGCGCCGGGATGACCGGCAGCGGAAAACGCGCCCACAGCGCCGAGAGCTGAGCCGCCTGGATGGTGATCAACAGCGCCGCCACGATCAGCCCGCAGCCGAGGGCCAATATCGGCAGACGCCAGAGCAATTCGGCTCCCGCTGCCAGCGCGATGGTGAGCCCGACCACCGCCGAGGCGGTGAAGAAGCCGACCGCGCGCTCGCGTTCGGTGCTGGGGACGATCAGGGCGATGAGTGACCACGCGGCGACCCCGGCCGCGGCCAGCAGCACCTGCGCGGCGCCGAACCTCCCCGGCACCGCTAGCGCCAGCGCTGTCGCGATCGGCGCCAGCGCGGCGATCGACAGCGCCACCCCGGTGCGTGGAGACCGAGCGGTGCTCAGCAGCCCGGTGATCGCGACGACGGCTGCGATCGCACTGACGGCCACCAAGCCGGCCAGGGCTCCGGTGGCCACCCGGTGGGCGGCCGAGAGGCCGGTGGCCAACAGCGTCACACCGATCACCGCGGCCACCGCGCCACGCTGAATATGCTTGACGCCCCACGGGTTCCGTCGCGACACGGAGAAGATCATGGCCGCATCGGCGATGTCCTCGACGATCCCCGGCGCGGCGGGGCCGGCCGGCACCGGCTGCAGGGCGAGCAGATCCCCGTCGACCACTCCGACGGTGTCCAGGCTGGCGTCCAGGCTGAACGGCGCTCCACCGATGGGCGCCAGGCTCAGGTAGGGGGCGCCTTGCGCATCGTCACCGTTGCCGGCCGCGGGGACCACCAGACGCTGCACCGCCGGAAGAATCTCGCGCAGCGGCAACTCGGTGGGCAACGCCATCTCCGTCAGCCGGCTGTCCGCGAGAATGGCGACGCGGACGATAGGCATGACGGTGCCGGACGTCATTGAACCCACCAAAGCTGCTGGGGCCGTTGCTGAAACATCGTGCTCTCTTTCTGCTTGCTACTTATGCCTGGTTTATGCCGTTGTCTGGGTGGAGAAGTCGCGCGATAACCGGTGGCCGGGGAACCAATCCCCGTCCGGCAGGAAGGACGTCAGTCGCTCGATCGCGACGGCGGTCGCGAAGGGCGTGCCGGGACTGAATGTCGAAACCCATTCGCCGTCGAAGGCCCGGGACGGACTGACCAACACCCGCCCGGCGGTGGTGTCGATGATGCTCAGTCCCACCTCGGTGGTGCTGTACCGGCCGTCGCGGTTGCAGCCGGCCACGATCTCGACGTAGCTGCGCGGCCCGGTAAAGACGGACTCCACCACGGCGCGCGCCGAAACCGGAATCCCCAGGTAGTCAAGGACTTCCGTGAGCGGCACACCGGCGCGCAGCCGCTCGTCGGCCCGGGCCCCCACCCGGGTCGGCATGCTGAATTCCTCGAATCTGGCCGGCGGCCGTTGCATCAATCCGACACCCAGCACCGGAACCAGCGCTCGCGGGTCGTCGATGTCCATCGCGGTAAAGGTGACCAGCTGCGCGCTGCGCAGCGCGACCACGGTGGCCCCGGCACGCTGCGCGACGATTCCGCGCAGCATGTCTCCGGCGTCGGTCACCGAACCCGGACCCAGGTAACGCAGGTCGAGCCACCGGTCTGGGAAGCACACCACTTTGATCCAGTCGGTGATCGCCGGGTTGATGACACCGCCTTGCGTCATCACTCCCATCCGGGTCAGCTCGTCCTTCTGCCGGTCGAAGAACGCGGCTCGTTGTGCGGCATCGCGATACGGGTTGGTGATCGCGAGCACCCATGGAAAGCTGCCCGCCCCAGCGGTTTCCGCAATGAACCACGCCTGATCGACCGTCAGTTCGACGGCATTGGGCGAAGCGTCCATCTAGGCGCGGCTAACCGCCCCACTTGGCGGCTTCGGCCGCATCCCGGGCCATCATCGACATGGTGTTGGCTTCATGGGTGCTGGCCATCGCCTGATAGGCGCGAACCAGGTCCTCCATGGCCTGATTCCACTGCACCTGCCAGGCCTGGTAGGTCACCCCGGTGTCACCCTGCCAGGCGTTCTGCAGCGCGGCCTGCTCGGCCGAGATGTCGGCGCCCAGGCCCTGCAAGGTGCCAGCGTAGCCCGACATGTCCCCGGCGTGGGCGAGCATCGCCGGGTAGTTGTACATGATCTGCGACATGATTGATCCTTTCTCGAAGCCGGGCTCAGAAGCCGGTGTAGGACGAAGCGGCCGCGGCGTCGGCGGCCACATACGTGCCGGCAGCCTCACCCAGGTTCGCCTGCGCGATATCGAGCAAGGTGTTCACCCGAGCCGCCACCTCGACGAAACGGGCGTGGGCAGCCTGAAACGCCGCTGAGGACTCACCCTGGTGAAACGCTTGCGCCGACATGGCCGCCTGCTCGGCCTGGCCGATGGTGTGTCGCATCAACCCCGCCTTGGCGCCGAACGCCGCCTGCGAGGACACCAACTGCGGAATATGAGCGTCCAACATACTCATAGCTCTTCCTTTCCTTGATTTGAATCAGATTTCCCTGCTCGGCAAGTCATCTCGCTGACTTCCGGCTCCCCCTTCCTCTCGACCCCGCTCCCAGGTCCCCGGGACCATCGGCATTCGCGGACCGCCGCCGAAGTCGTCGGCGGCCAGCGCGGTCAACCCGGCCGCCTCCAACAGCGTCTCGGTGGGCACCGTCCCGGCGAAGCCGAACCTGCCGGCCCCCCGCTCGGAAGCCTGCGTGTCGACGCCGATTGCCCGGGACGGCTCCGGACATCCCCCGGATCCCGTCGCGTCCATGTCCAGGAATTCGTCGCTGTGGTCGTGCAGCTGTGCGCGGCGGCGCCGTTTAGCCCGGGCCGACGCGCTGCTGACCGCGGCCGCACCGGCCGCCGGGATGGTCGCCGCAGGCGCCTTCGCGGCGCTGCGGCCACCGACCGTCGGGCCTAGGCTGGGTCCCCAATCGCCGCCCACCGCAACGACATAGGGGGCGATGGTCGTCCCGGTGGCCGCCGCCGGGGCAGCCGCGCCGGCACTGGAGCCGGCGGCGGCGGCACCAGCCGGTGTGCCGGCCACGCTGCCCGTCGCCGGCACCATCCCCGCGACGGGCCACACCGCGTGGGCGGTGGTGGCGGCCAGCGCCAATGGCGCCGCGGCGGCCGGCACCGCCACCGGTGCCACGGCCGGCAGCAACGTTATTGCGCTCAGACCCAGGGTGAGGCCGACCGGCAGCAGGAACGGTGAACTCAGGACCATGCCCCAGAACGGCCAGCCGACGAGGTTGAAGAACACCTGATAGGCCAGCGCGAACAGCAACGGGCCATAGGTGACGATCGCCGCTTCGGGATTGGTGAGGAAGGCGACGATGATCTTGAACGTGTTGCCGATCGGGTCCTGCAGGAAGGCCGCGATCTCTTTGAACATCGCGGAATAGAAGCTGGTGTAGGCGTTGTACAACTGCTGCAGCAGCTGCAGCAGCCATTGCCATGGATCCGTTGCGGCCGCGGCCGAGGCTGCGTTGCCGGTCAGCTCACCCCCGGGATTCACCACCGCCGGCGCCGGGCCGGTCCGCGGCACAGCCGCCAACGCCGCGCCGGCGGCCGCCTGATACAGCGCCATGGTCGCGGCCGCCTGCAGCCACATCCGCAGGTAATCCGCTTCGTTGAGCGCGATGGGAATCGTGTTGATACCAAAGAAATTCGTCGCGACCAGCACGCCGTGCACCAGGTGGTTGGTGGCCAGCTCGGCCAGCGTCGGCATCGCCGCCAGCGCGGTGGTGTATGCCGCGGCGGCGGTGTCGAGCTGGGCCGCCGTCGCGGCAGCATCGGCACTGGCCTGCAGCAGCCAGGCCACGTACGGCTGATGTGCGGCCACATACTGCTCCGCGCTCGGCCCCTGCCAGGCGCCGGCCGCCACCGCCCCCAACAACCCCTCGAGTTCCGCTGCCGCCGAGGCATATTCGGCACTGAGCGCGGTCCAGGCACCGGCGGCCGCCAACAGCGACGCCGGGCCAGGTCCACCGCTCAGCAACGCCGAATGCACCTCCGGCGGCGAAGCAACCCACAGGGGCCCCAGGGGGGAGCTCATCAGCCGCCAGCGATCCCGTAGGTCGCAGCGGCCGCCGCGTCACCGGCGAGGTAACTGACGCCGGCCTCGCCGACGCCGATACCGGCACGCCCCAACTCCTCGACACCCTGGGCGGCGACGGCGGCGTGCTCCTGGCCCTGGGCGCTGAAACCGGCGGCGGTCTGCAGCGACACCGGGTCGGCCGCCGGCGGAACCACCGCGGTGATCAACGGGGCCGCGTTGGCATGTGCGGCAGCCAGTCTCGCCGTCAGCGCCTCGACCGCGGCGCTCGCACTGGCCAGTCCCTCCGGAACCACTCGCAACGTCATGACTGACTTCCCTCCTGTTGCGTTTCACCAAATAACGCGGCCGCACCGACCATCGGATTGACCAATTGCACAAATGTCGGGGTGTCGCTGTCGGACAACAAGATTCCGCGTCCGGCCGGCAGCCGGCTGAACCGCTGACCGCGGATCTTGCCGCTGTCCTGCGGGTTGCCGGCCAACATCAGCGTCGTCGCTTGCAGGTCGTTGAATCGGCGCAACAACGGGTTGGTCATCAACGCGTGCGCCGATCCGGACGCGCGGCCGGTGACGATCACCCGCAACCCCAGATCACTGGCCTGACCGAGCAGGCCGATCAGCGGACTCCAGGGGCGCTGCCCGACGTAGGGTCCACTGGTCGCCGCGGAGTCCGGAACCTGGTCGACGTCATCGATGATCAGGTAGTGGGTGTGGCCCTGATACGTCCAGCGCGACAACTCCGCCGGCGACAGGCCGGCCGGCGGGCGGCGTGACTCGATGATGTTCGCCAGACCGATCATCGCCGGGGTGATCCGGTCGATGTTGGCGGTGTACTCGTTGTCCGGGAACAGCGGCTCGTCGACCAGGTGCAGGCGACGATCGAGCACCGTGAAGGCCACGGTGTCGGGGATCGAATTCTCCCGGATGGTGCGGATGATGTGGCGCAGCAAGGTGGTCTTGCCCGATTTGCTATCCCCGAACACCATCAGCAGCGGGTGCTCGGCGAAGTCGTGCACCACCGGCGCCAGGTCTTCTTCGCGCTGGCCGATGACCATTTGTTCCGGGCCGCGGTACATGGCGCCGACCGCTTGCGGAGCAAGGTTGGTGGGCAGCAGCCGCACCGGCGCGGCCGTCTGCCCCGGGTAGCGCGCGTTGATCGCCGGGATCTGGTCCAATTCCGGCTCCGCGAACAGGAAGTGCTGGGCCGCCATCGTCAGCCCGCGCCCAGGCTGGTCGTGCGGAATGGCCTCGGCCGGACGGTGCAGCGCCCCCGCCACGCGCACGTTGCTGTCGCGCGCGTCGTGCAATTTCAGCTCGAGGCGCAGCCCCAGCCCGTCGCGCATCGCCAGCGGCACCTCCAGCCAGCTCGGCGTGGTGACGACCACGTGGATGCCGTATGCCAGACCGCCATTGACCAGCTCGGTCACCCTGGCCAGCAACGGGTTGCGGGTGTTGAACTGGTCGACGTTGTCGCGGCCGAAGCCGTAGAGGTTGTCGATGACCAGGAAAACCTCACCGAAGCCGTCATCGCCGACCGACCCGTTGCTCTGCCCGTTGGGCTGCCGGTCCCGGACCGCCTCCCGGCGCTGGCGGGCCAGCAGCAGCTGCTCCAGCTCGCCGAACGTCCGGCGAATGCGTTCGGGTTCGAGCGCGGTGGCAACGCCGCCGACGTGCGCCAGCCCTTCCAGCGCGCGTAGCTGCCCACCGCCGTAGTCCAGGCAATAGAAGGTGACGTCACGCGGCGAGTGCAGACTGGCGGCCGACAGGATGAATGTCTGCAGCGCAGTCGATTTCCCGGACTTGGGTCCACCGTGGATCACCATGTTGCCGGCCGAGGACGTGGCGTCGAAAACCAGCGGGTCGCGACGCATCTCGAACGGCTTGTCCACCTCACCGAGCGGCCAGCGCCAGGTGCGGGGCGGCACACCGGCTCTGGCCAGCGTCGAGGTCAGCGGGATCGGCTCGTCCAGCGGCGGCAGCCACAGCTGCGGGGCCCGCGGCCCGTAGCCGGCCAACTGCTCGCCGATGGTCGCGATCAGCTTGCGCGGTGGTCCGACGCTCTCGTCCTCGTCGGCACCGGAGATCACGGTGCCCGGATCCGGCTCCACCGCTCCGGCGGGGAACAGCTTCGGCTCCGGAATAGACTGGACCACCATGGTTTTCGCCGTCTGAGGGGGTTCGTAGATGCCGTCGACGTAGGTCGAGCGGAACTTGATCGGTGCCGCCCCCGGCGCCGGCACCAGGAAACCGATGCCTTTGTGCTCCTTGCCCGATTCGATGTGGTAGGCATCCTCCACACCGATGATCTGGCGAGAAACGCTGGGGCTGGCCACCTTCAGACCAATACGGTAGGAGGTGTTCTTGTCGATGTCCTTGATCTTTCCGACATCGAGCGTCTGCGATGCGAACAGGATGTGGATGCGGAACGAGCGTCCCTTGCGCGCCACGTAGTCGAACAGCTCCGCATATTCCGGATGATCGGCGAGCATCAGAGTGAACTCGTCGGCTACCACGAAAAGCGTTGGGATCGGCGCCAGATCGTGTCCGTCCGCGATCGCGTTCTCATATTCGGTGACCGAGTTGAACGCGCTGCCCTGCACCTTGCGGCCGGCCTCGCGCAGCAGCATCTCGCGCCGGGCCACCTCGCCGCGCAGCGTGTCGGCGAACCGGTCGGCCAGCGACTTCTTCTCGGCCATGTTCGAGATCACGGCGACGACCTGCGGGAAGTTGCGGAAACTGTCGGCGCCGGCCTCGCCCTTGAAGTCGGCGTAGATCACGATCAGCCGGTCGGCGGGGTGAGTGGTCAACAGCGACAACAGAATCGACATCAGGGTCTGCGACTTGCCCGAACCCGTCATGCCGATCATCAGGCCGTGCGGACCCATGCCACCCTCGGCCTCGTCCTTGAGGTCGAACATCAGCGGTTCGCCGGTGGCGGTGACCCCGATCGGAACGCGCAACTCGTCGTCCCGGTTCCGCGGCGCCCACAGGGCCGGCACATCCAGCCGGGAGGCATCCGAGATGCCCAGCAGCGTGGTGAAGTTGGCACCGCGGGTGGCCGCCGAGCGCAGCCCGGTGTGTGTCGGGTTGGAATCCCAGCGCGACAACCGACGCGCCAGGTGCGCGGCATCGCGCGCACTGAATTCGTCGGCGGAGTCGATGTAGGGCTGCCAGCCGCCGGTCTGCCACCGTTCGATAGCGCCGCCGGAGATCCGCAGGATCGGCTTCTCCGGATCCGAGTACTGCTCCCGGTGCGGTTGGGTGTCCGCGAGATGCACCACGGTGACAGCCGCGCGTCCTGACGCCAGCGTGGAGACGTTCAGGTCGTAGTCGGGGTCGTCAACCACGATCAGCAAGTGCCGCAACGCGTCTACCGACCGGCCGGTGAACGCCGGGCGGTCGTCCAGCGCGGGTGCGAGCAGATCGGCGAGCTCATCGGGATCGTCGCTCAGATAGCGGGCCGGTCCGACGCCGTCGAGGCGGCCGGGAACATCGACGTGCGGCAACCATTTCAGCCACGACCAGTCATCGCCCTCCAGGTCCCGGGTCGCCAGCGCGACTCCCAGCACCGTCGGGTCGTGCCAGGTCACCGCCTGAGCTATCCAGGCCCGCACCGCTGCCCGCGCCTGCTCGGCATCGCCGAGCACGGTGATCCGGGAGACCTTGGTCAGGTCGATTCCCGTCGGCACGTCGCGGACTGTGCGCTGGGTGTCCAGCAGGCTACGTAATGCGCTGTGCGACACCGGTTCCAGGTCGATCTCGTCGGCGGTGTCGTTGACCCGCAGCGCGGTCGACAGGGGCGCCGTGTGGCGACCGGCCCGCAGCACCAGGAAGTCGGGGTCGTGCGGGTCGCGCTCCCACTGACGCCGGGACCCGGGCACCGCGGACAGCGTCTCCGGCTCCGGGTGCGACCACTGAGCCGCCGCACGTTGTTCGGCCGCCTGGGCACGGATGTTGTCCCGGACCACCGACAGGTAGCGCAGATAATCGGCCCGTTCGGCGTCGACTTCCTCGGTGCGCATCTTGTTGTCGTTGCCACGGTAGAGCGCGGTTGCGGCCAACAAGAGCACAAACGGGAAGAACAACGTCTGGGGCGAGATCACCTTCATACCGGTGGCGAACAGCGCCACGATCATGCCGACGATCAGGATCCCGATCAGGTACGGCATCGCGCGCCGGAACAGCGACGGCGGAATCGCCCGGGGCAGTTCCGGTGGTGCCTCGATCGTGATCGTGCCCTTGCGGGCGCTGGGCGGGGTCAGCCGCCGACGGGCCTCGAAGATCAGTCTGCTCATCGGGGTTCCCCTTCGGCGGTTACCGGGCGACCCGGCCGGCTGTCGGGCGGCAGGCCGTCATGCGCCAGCAGCGCGTCGGCGCGCGACAGCGTCGGGCCGGGTGCTAACAAGGACAGGATGGACCACGGGATACCCAACGGTGGTGACGCGAGACCAAGGGCCTCAACCGTCTTGCTGCGTCCGTCGGCCCCCGATCGGCTGTCGGACTCGTTGTCGATGCCATAGCGCACGCCGGTGTCCGACACCCAGAACAACGATCCGGTGGCCGGCGCCGCTGCGCCCCCGCCCACCGTCTGGGTGAAGTATCCGGCGCCGGGTTCCAGCCCTACTCTTGCTCCGCCGCCGACCAGTTCGACCGTGCGCAGACCCTCGCGGAGCGGCAGTGCCGATCCCGCCAGCAGGCTCAGCGAACTGGTGGCGGCCCCGGCGGGCTTGCTCCAGAATGCGCAGGTGATCGGGCTGCTGGCCGGGCTGACCAGCGTCACCGGCTGGGCGGGGTAACGCCCGCTGTCCAGCAGCCGCGATACCGGCAGCTTTGCGATGTCGTCGGCGCCCAGGCGCGGCGGTTGCTGCAGCCCATAAGAATTCGTGTTGCGCAGGATGGCGGCCAGCACCGGTGAGATCGGTTGCAGACCGTCCGGCAGCACCGCGTAGTAGGTGACGGTGTCCGATGCGCGGCGGTCCACCGCGTAAGAGACCACCACCCCGCCGATCGGCGCGGGCACGGCGAAGCCGGCTGGGGCGCCCGCGTTGGGAATGGCAGGGGCAGCCAAGGGTGGCGACTCGGGGACGGCGTTGAACAGGCCCGCTGCGACCGGGCGCGGCGCGGGCACGTCGGTACCCAGGCCGAGCGCGTTGGTGACGGCGTGGTCGGCCAGATCGATCCGGCTGCGCTTGCCATCCCACAACACCCAGGTGCTGTTTCCGTTGTCGACCAGGACCACCTGACTTGACGCGATCGCCGCGGCCCGGGCGCCCTCACTGTAGGGCTTGCCGGCGATGACGGTCACACCCGTGCTGCGCGCGCCGCGCCCGGGCTGCCCGCTGACTCCGTCGCACACCGTCCAGGCGGCGTCACGAGAGGTGTTCTGCACCATGCGCTCCGGCGCACCCGGAATGCCGATCAGATTGCCGCGCGGAAATCGGTCCAGCTCAGTGCTTTTCACCGTGGTCGGATTGACCGGCTGGCCGGCGATCAGCCGGGCGGAGGTGAGGTTGAGCACCGGGTGCAGCTGGTCTCCGACGCGCACGTAGAGCGCGGCGGTGGACCGGTCGGCCAGCACCGTGTTGCTGCCCACCTGACCATTGGGCCGGATCAACGAAAACACAAAGCAGCCAAGCAATCCGGTGACCAGCAACAGCACGCCCATCAGCACCGCACGTGACTGGGTGCGCAGCGGATCGACGAGCATCCTGGTGTCGTGCAACGCAATTCCGGAAGCAATGCGGCGCATCACGAACCGCCACCCGGTCACCTGATGGCGGGTGACGAAACCGCGGCGGTAGTGCACCTGGTCGGGGTTCTCGTTGACCGGGGTGCGAGAAGCAAACGAACGCCGCTCGTCGTCCCGCTCGCCGTCGCGCTCGGTCCTGCTCATGCCGGCACCGACAGCCCGAGACCACGCAGCAGCGGGGCCACCGTGTTGCTGACGTCTTGTGCGGTGATTGTCATCAAGTCCTCATCGGTGAATTCGCCCGTGCCGGCTTGTTCGGAATGGTCGAGCCGGAACTCGCGCTCTTCCTCGGAGCGCTCGACGATGTTACGGACGAACCGGCCGTTGCCCGCGATGTCCAGGCTGCGGCGGTCGATTCCGTTGCTGTCCGGTGAGGAGGTCTGGGCCAGGTGGGTAAACAGCTTCTGCATGCCGTCCAGCGCGGCCTGCTCGAAGAGGCTGTCGCGTTGCTGGGCCATCAGATTCGCGATCTCGGTCAGCTCCGCCGGCTGGTAGGACGGGAAGTCGATGCTGCGGGTGAACCGGGACCGCAGGCCCTCGTTGGTGTCGAGGAACTTGTCCAGGTCGGCGCGGTACCCGGCGATGATGACCACCAGCCGGTCGCGGTCGTTCTCCATGCGCGCCAGCAGCGTGTCGATGGCCACCAACCCGAAGTCGTTCTTGGCTCCGGTGGCCACCAGCGCGTACGCCTCGTCGAGGAACAGCACCCCATCCAGGGCGCTGTCGATGATCGCGTTGGTCTTGGCCTCGGTCTCACCGATGTGCTGGCCGATTAGGTCCGCCCGGTGCACCTCGCGAATGTTCTCCCGCTTCAGCAGACCCAATCCGCAGTAGATCTTCGCGACGACGCGGGCGATGGTGGTCTTACCGGTCCCGGGCGGACCGGCGAACACCAGGTGGTGGGTGCGCTGGGCGACGGTGAGACCGCGTTGCTGGCGCAGCACGGCCATGGCGACCGAACTCTTCAGCCGTGACACCTGGTTCTTGACCTCGTCCAGACCGATGAAGTCGTTGAGCTGGACCTCGGCCTCGGCCAGCAGTGCGGCTTTGCGCTCGCGCGCGCCCGGGTCGACGAAATCGGCGTCGCTGGGCTCGGTTTCGGCGTCCCACGGGTCGATCCGGGCCTCGATGCGTGCCGCGGTGGTGGTGACCATCCCGAAACTCGGGTCCGACAGTGCCTGTTCGATCTCTTCGTTCTCCGGATTGGCCGCATAGAGCTCGTGCAACACCTCACTGGCGGCTTCTTCGTCCACGTGCGCGCGCAGCGCCAGCGCCTTCGCCAGGGCACCGTCGACCGCGGCGACGGCGATGGGACCTTCGGGCTCCTCCAGGTACGACAATGCCGGCGCGAACATGCCCAGCCGGGCCAGCGCGGTGCCCAGGGTGATCTTCACCGCGTGCGCAAATGCCTCGTCGAGGTCGGCGTCGTTGACGATCGGAGTGAGCAGCTTGACCACGTCCGACCAGCGCTCCGCCCGGTAGTTGATGACCACGGAGATCCAGCGGGCCTCGCGCAATTTAGGGCGGCGCTCACTGATGCGGCGGACGATCTGATCGGCCGCCGCGAACTGTCGCTCGGATGCCAGCGCGGCCGCATAGGCGAGATGGAAGTCGTCGGGCGTGGTGGCCCGGAATTGCAGATACAGGCCGGTGTCGTAGCGGAATCCGAGGGCGCCCGGCAGCAGTTCCACCTGGCGCTGCAACACCCCGGCGGTGACGACCGTCCGCGACACCTGCTCGAGCACATGCTTGGAGGTGTCGCCGGCCGCGGCCAGACCGGCCCATGCGTCGCACTGCTCGTGCGCGATGCGGGTGAGCGCGCCGAAGCCGGACCGGGCCGCGCTCAGGTCCGCCGGGCGCTGCCGCT
The DNA here is from genome assembly GCF_017086405.1 of Mycobacterium gordonae. Classification (NCBI taxonomy): domain Bacteria; kingdom Bacillati; phylum Actinomycetota; class Actinomycetes; order Mycobacteriales; family Mycobacteriaceae; genus Mycobacterium; species Mycobacterium camsae. The sequence goes on along the minus strand of NZ_CP070973.1, from coordinate 715,354 downwards.
GGTAAACCGCGATCCCGAGCGCCCGACAACAGGTGGCAAACCTGCTGACAACGTCGCCGTCCACCCTGCCGTCCGCCCGGGATGCTCGGGGCGCTGCCGCCAGCATGCCCCCATAACTGCCGTCACCGCGTTCCACGCCCGCGCCGTCTCCTGAAGTCAAGGTCGTCATTGGCAAACTCCGCCTGAGGTTGGCCTCACGAAGTTAGCATTCCCTAAGCTAACTGTCGAGGCGGCCCCTGGTGCGCAATTGACCATCCGAACTCCCGTCTCAAAGCCGTTGACCTGCGCGTTTCCCACTGAGGTCAACAGAGGGGGCCAGGTACTGAAGCTTACTGAATATGGTTTTCATTAACAACACCGGGGTGCGGTAGCCCCGGGACCCGGCACCTGGGTTCGCGGCAGCACCGGCGCCGGCGGTGCGCCGCCGCAGCCGTCGCCAGACAGCGCCGACAGGCCCGCCGCGTCGGTGACCGCTCGACAGGCGGCCATCGTATTTGCGGCCTCAATCCACATCCAGCCATAGTCGGCCTTGTCGGGTGCGATGGGAATGGTATTGATCCCGAAGAAGTTGGTCCCGCCCAGTGCCGCGGTTGGGCCGCCGCCACTCAGCGAGCGCCACACCTGGGCCGGATGAACTTCAGCCGGGACTGCCTCCCACGGCACAACATGCACAGACATGTGGTCGCACGGGCAAGGGCAAAAGTTCCCGACGCAAATCAGCTTCCTTTACGACTCATAGCGATCACATCGCCGGCGCTACGGCTTGGCGGCGCTCACCAACGTGTTGCGGGCAAACATCGGCGCCGCCTCGGAGTCGGCCTCGGGAATCGGCCGACCGACCTCTCGCAGATAGTCGTTCAACGGTGTCCCGATTGCCGTCCATCCGTGCTCACCGAACCATTGGGCGGCCGGAGCGCAACGCTCGTTGTAGACCAACTGGAAGAACGGACGCTCGTCGCCGGCGGCCCGTTCTTCTTCGACTTTGGCCCGGAATTCGTCGGGCGGCATCGGAGCCCCGTCCTCGACGGCCACGTGGCTGCCCAGGCTGGCCAGGGCGTCGATGCCGGTGAACAGCTGCTCCTGTGCGGCGGCCGGCAGATAGATCAACAACCCCTCGGCGATCCAGGCAGAGAACAATTTCGAGTCAAAGCCGTTGTCCCGCAACGCTGCCGACCAGTCGTCGCGGAGGTCGACGGCAATCTCGCGACGCTGGGCGCGGGGTTGCACGCCATGCTCGGCGAGCACCTCACGCTTGAAGTCGAGGACTTGCGGTTGATCCAATTCGTAGATCGTGGTTCCGTCCGGCCACGGCAACCGGTAGGCCCGGGAGTCCAGGCCCGCCGCCAGGATCACCACCTGGCGCGCCCCGGCAGCGGCGGCACGCTGGAAATACGCGTCGAAGTATTTGGTGCGGGCGGCCTGGAAGTTGACGAAGTGCAGCCCGAAGTCGTCGCTGAGCAGCTCGTGGTCGGAAGCATTGCCGTCGAGCACGTCGGCCCAGGAACCGCCGACGGCCCGGCAGAACAGCTCGGCATAGGGATCGACGACCAGCGGCTCCGGTTTCTTGGCCTCCAGCGCGCGCGCGGTCGCGACGAACAGCGCCGTCGATCCGACACTCGTGGTGATGTCCCAGCTGTCGCGTTCGCTTCGCACCCAACCGACCCTACGCGGGGTCCGGGTCCCAGGTCCTGGGCAGCATGGGCGATTTCGGGCCGCCGCCGAACTCGTCCTCGGCAAGCGTCGCCAAACCCGCCGCGCCCCCGGCGGATTCGTTGTGGACCGTACCGGTGAACCCGAACCGCCCGGCGCCGACCTGCGATGCCAGCGGGCCTTCGGGCGCGGCCCAGTCGGGGTCGACGTCGACGTTCATGTCCGCGAACTCGTCGCCGCTCTCGCGTAGGGCCGCACGCCGGCGGCGACGCGCTCGGGACTGTTCACGTGCCGCCACCGCGGCCGCCACGGCGGCCAGGTCGGGCTCCGAGGCCTTCCGGCCGGCACTGGCACCGGACCTCATGCCCGAACCGGACCCGATGCCCGGGCCGCCGCCGACCAGGAAGGGAAAGCCCGATCCGGCGGCGGGCCCACCGGCCGGCGGTGCCGTCCCGGCGGTGGTCGCCATGCTCGTCACGGTCGCCGTCGTGGGGGCGGGCGCGGCGGGGGCGGCCGAGGCCACCACGCTGGGAGCAGGTCCCGCGACCGGAACCCCCGACGTCGCGGCGGCGGCCGGTGGCACGACCGCGGCGACGGTCGCCGGCGGTATTCCCCCGAGTCCCGCCAACCCAGCCAAGCCGCTCACCGCGCCCAAGTTGGCGACGGCGCCACCGATCGCGGCGGACAACAGCTGCGGGGATTGCAGCAGCGGAACGAGCTGGGCCAGGTGGGTGGGCCAGTCGAACTCGGCAAGTTCGACCACGTACTCAAGTGCCCCGGCCGGGTTGGTGAACAGTTGCTGGACGAACGTCTCGAACTGCTGACCGAACTCCAGGGAGCGCGCTACCCACCAGATGGGTTGGGTCGCGTCGCTAATGTCGTGCATGTGCACGCCATTCAAGGTGGCCTCCAGGGGATCCCAGTCGATCTGGCCACCGGTCAACGTGCGCAGCAGGTCGGCGACCAGGTAGTCCAGCGGTGTCGGGTCCCCGTGGTCGTGGCCCTCGTGGCCGTCTTCGCCATGATCATGGTCGTCCCCGTGCTCGTCTTCGCCGTGGTCATGTTCGTCCCCGTCGTCGTCCCCGTGGTCGTCTTCTGCCGCCACGATCTCCGGGGCCGGTTCGGTCACCGCAACCGACGCCGCGGCCGCGTTCGACATCGCGTCGTAGCTCGCCATGGTGGTGGCCGCCTGAATCCACATCCGCGCGTAGTCAGCCTCGTTGAGGGCGATCGGGATCGTGTTGAGGCCGAAGAAGTTGGTCGCCACCAGGACGCCGTGGATCGCGTGGTTGGCGGCCAACTCCACCATCGTCGGCATCGCCGCCAGGGCCGTGGTGTAGGCGGCTGCCGCTGTTTCGTGCTCAGCAGCCGCGTGCGCGCTGGTGGCGCCGGCCTGCATCAGCCACGCGAGATAGGGCTGATGCGCGGCGACGTACTGCGCGGCGGTCGGACCCTCCCAGGCTCCGCCCTGCACCGCGGCCAGCAGAGCCAGCAATTCGTCGGCCACCTCGGTGTATTCGGCACTGAGGACCGACCACGCCGCAGCCACCGCTAACAGCGGACCCGGCCCCGGCCCGCTACTGAGCAAAGTCGAGTGCGCCTCGGGCGGCGCTGCCATCCATACCGTGGCCATCAGAAATCCCCCCATCGGCGACACCGACTTCGGACGCTAATGCCTTTGATAATCATTTTCAATTTGACGTCGATATGACGCTTCGATGACCTGCCGAAGGACCGCCGAGCAGTACCGTGCGCTGTGGCGCCGGTGACTACGGTGCCGCCGGTGACTACGGTGCCGCCGGTGACTACGGTGCCGCCGGTGACTACGGAGGCCATGGCGGCAGCGGCGGCGGCGCGGGCGGCGATGCAGGCAAAGGCGGAACGCCTTGGCGCCGGCTAGACGGTATGGAGGCGACTTGAGGCCGAAGGCCTCAAGTCGCCTCCATACCGTCTAGACCAGCGGCTTACCGGTCCTGATCCGTCGATCGAGGTCCCACAGCATCAGGTTGAAAGGGAACTGCCGAACCACCTTGGGCATCAGGCCGTTCACCGCGCCGATCACCGCCATCAGCCCGTCGAACTGCCGCTGCTTGGCGTCGTCCCACGGCAGCCGCATCTCGTCGCGAAACCGCTGCGGCAGGAAGCCGGTGGTGATCAACAGCGCGACGCTTTCCAAGGGAGTACGCAGCCAGTCCGGCAGCGGCACGCCCTTGATCCTGGCGACCGCGATCGGGTACAGGAATTCCCGCACGGTGTCGTCGATGTGCACCTTCTCCAACGACTCCTGCCAGTACCTGTCGAATGCGGCTCGATCCGGCGGCCACATTTCCGGTGGCACCTGCAGGGTGGTGCCGATCAACATGCCTTCCTGGTACATCCGGTCGGCCTCCTCCTCGGAGATCTCTCCGACGAAGATGCGGTAGACGTCGACACCGCCCTTGAAGATGCAGGCGGCGACCCACAACTGCAGCTCGGGATCGAACGCGTTGTAGGACACCGGACTGTCGGGCGTGGAATAGACCTGGGCGTGGGCGCGGTTGACCGCACGGCGAAAGGCGGCCCTTTGCACATCGGTGCCGGAGTTGGCCACCGCGATATAGGTGAACGTGGTGCGTGCGCGCTTGATGGGATGGCGGTCGATGCGTCCGCTCTCGACGCGGCTCTCTGCCACCCCGTGACCGACGCCGGGACGCGATAGCTCCATGATCACGTTGGCCGGGCCGGCCAGCAGTGCCACACCCATCAGTCCGTAGTGAGCGGCGATCCGCCGGCGGCTCCTGCCCTGCGGCCGCGGCGGGTCGGATATCGGGCGCTCGACATGGGGAGCATGGTGGTGCGCGACCGGCCCTATCGTCACGGCCCGTTCAATAGTCATCGTCCACTCCCGCCAATCGCGGCCGTAATTTGACAACGCATGTTTCCTGATATTGTCCGGCGCGGCCCGCCGATGTCAAGATGGATTGCATGACGCCCCCGAGCGCACGGCCGTACCGCGGCGTCGAGGCCGCCGAGCGGCTGGCCGCGCGCCGCAATCAGTTGCTCGCGGCAGGGTTGGACCTGCTCGGCGCCCCCGACGAGCCGGAATTGACGGTCCGCAGCGTCTGCGAGCGCGCCGGCCTGTCGGCCCGCTATTTCTACGAGAGCTTCAGCGACAAAGACGAGCTGGTGGGGCAGGTGTACGACTGGGTAATCGCCAAACTCGCAACGAACATCCAGGCCGCCGCGGCGACCGGACCGACGCATGAGCAGGCTCGCGCCGGGATGGGTGTGGTGGTACGCACGGTCGCCGAGGACGCCCGCATCGGCCGCCTGGTCTTCAGCACCAAGCTGGCCAATGCGGTCGTGATGCGCAAACGGGCCCAGTCCACCGCATTGTTCGCCCTGGTGACCGGCCGGCACGTCATCGACGTGCTCAACGCGCCGGAGAACGAGCGGGTGAAGGCAGCCACGCACTTCGCGGTCGGTGGCGTCGGGCAGACGCTGAGCGCCTGGTTGGAAGGCGACGTGACGATGGAGCCCGACGAACTTGCCGACCACTTGGCATCACTGCTGCTCGAGTTGACCGAGCCCAACCTCTACCGGCCGGCTAAGGCATCAGCGGTACCTGCCATGCCCGCATCTCGGGATCCAGCCACAGGCGCAGCCACGTCAGACGCATGATCTGCAATGCGCCGGATATCAGCAGGAAGGCCATCGGCGCTTGGATCAACATCGCGGTGACCACGGGCAGAGCGGCGTCTTCCGGTTTGGCGGTCATCAGGTCGAACCACCCGTCGCAGATCAGCAGCACACCGGTGGTGAAGCCGGTGAGCACGATCAGCTGACGGCGCAGAAATCCCAGCACCGCCGTGGCAGCCATGAACCCGAGCAACACAATGTCGAAGCCGATCCAGGTGGCGGGCCAATTGTGGGCCACGTACTTCTGCGGCAGCGTGACCGACAGGTAGCCGATCCAGGGAATCATCACGATCAAGCCGCCAACGATCAGGCCGAGCCGGATGCGCCGCATCCGGGCCAGCACCTCAGGATCTTCCAGTTCGCTCAGCGGCTTTTCCAGCCGGGTGATCAGCTCCCGCCGCTGTTGGGGGCTCAGCGCCTCGATCTGCTCGTCAGTAAGGATTCCCTCGGTCACGCTCAAAGTATCGGGGGCTACCGGCTCCCCGGCACCGGCGGGCGGCGATAAGCAGCGGTCTTCGGCACCGCCGGCGTGTCGGTGTGTCGGCATCGGTAGTTCAATCGCTGCAGCAACTGCGGCCCGGCGAACCGGCGGTTGCGCCCAAAACCCCGACTCGGAAGCTCGGCTGCAATACGCTGCACTACGCCGATCTGGCAAGCGGCGGGGGATCCCGGGTTGGCTGACGGGCGTGGCGCCATGGTCGGCGGGAGGTTCCGATGTCCTCTGTGTTCGCGGTGCCGGAGGCTTTGCTGGCGGCAGCAACGGACGTGTCCACCGTCGGATCGACGATCAGCGCCGGCCAACGCCGCCGCGGCAGCGAACACAACGAAGCTGTTGACCGCGGCAGAGGACGAGGTATCGGCCGCCATCGCCGGGGTGTTTCGGCGCGTACGGCCAGGGTTATCAGGCGCTCAGTGCACAGGCGGCGGCCGTTCACGACCACTTCGTACAGGCCCCTGAGCGGAGGGGCGTTGTCGTACGCGACGGCGGAGTCCGCCGCGGCTCAGCCGCTACAGAGCCTGGTCGACACCATCAGTGCCCAGTTCGTGTCCGCCACGGGCCGGCCGCGAATCGGTAACGGCGCCAACGGAGCCCCGGGAACCGGAACAAACGGCGGGGCGACCGGCGGTGACGGCGGGGCCGGCGGCAATGCCGTACTGGTCGGCAACGGCGGCAACGGTGGTGCCGGCGGAAAGGGCGTCTCCAACGGCGATGCCGGCGCCGGCGGGCCACTGCTAGGCAACGGCGGCAACGCGTAAGTCAGCGCGGAATCGCGCGCCGCCCGCTGATCACCGCCGGTCGGCCGCGGTCCGGGGCACCGCCGGAGTGTCGGCTTCGGTGAACTCCCTTATCCAGCAAGCGAATTCCAACATGATTCCATCGGGGTCCTGGAAGTAGAAGGATCGCACGTACACCCCTGGGTGCACGGTTGCGGACACCTGCATGGGACTTTCGTCGTGGTTGAGCACCGGGCCGACCCGTACGCCCTTGTCCTTAAGTCGCTGCCGGTAGGAGTCGAACTTGTCGGCCGGCACGTGGAAGGCAAGGTGATTCATGGTGCTCACCGCGCTGGTGATGTCCCCGATGCCGGGCAGCGCACCCGGTGACGAGATGCCTGGCACCCGGTCGGCCGCCTCGGCGAACCAGAAGAACGCGACACAGTCACCGTTACCGGCATCGAAGAAGAAGTGCTGCCCCGCGCCGCCGGGCAGGTCCAGCGACTTGATCAGCGGCATACCCAGGATGTTGCTGTAAAAGTCCACCGTGCGTTCCATGTCCGAACAGACCAACGCGACGTGGTTGATTCCGCCGAGTTCGAACTCGCTGTTGGTGTTGTACGGCTTGATCATGTTCGCGGCTCCTACCTAAGATCTAATCTGAATCTAACATCAGATTCAGATTCGGCCCGGAAAGGTGCGCGTGACGAGCACGGAAGCGCCCGACAGACGCCCCACGCACCGCGGCCGGCGCACCCAGGCCGCCATTGATGCCGCTGCCCGAAAGGTGGTGGCCCGCAAAGGGATTCTGGCCACGACCATCGCCGACATCGCGGCCGAGGCGGGCCGGTCGGCGGCATCGTTCTACAACTACTACGACTCCAAAGAGGCCATGGTGCGCCAGTGGGCGCTGCGCTTTCGCGACGAGGCCGGCGAGCGCGCGGCAGCGGTGACCGAACACGGGCTCTCCGAACGCGAGCGCGCACACCAGGCCGCCGCCGCGCACTGGCACACCTACCGGCACCGCCTGGCGGAGATGATCAGCGTGTCGCAGCTGGCGATGGTCAGCGCGGACTTCGCCCAGCACTGGTCCGAGATGTGCTCGATTCCAATCGCTTTCATCGCCGACTCGGCCAGACGCGCGCAGCGACAGGGTTACTGCCCCGACGACGACCCGCAGTTGCTTGCCGAGGCGATCGTCGCCATGTTCAACCAGTTCTGCTACATCCAGCTCAGCGGCGAGCCCGAGGACGCAGACGACGAAGCCTGTATCCGGACGCTGGCCAACATCTACTACCGGGCCATCTACAGCGAGGAGCAGCGCTCGTGACCGAAATCATCCGCGAATTCATCGGGCTGCCGTCACCAACCGCCGGACGCGCCGGCGCCGGCGGCCATCCATGCCAGGGGCTCTATCACCACGCGCCGGGCCAGCGGCCCAAGGTGGCGATGATCGCCACGCACTACCAGATCGACTTTTCCGAGCATTACATCGCCGACTATCTCGCCGCCCGTGGCATCGGGTTCCTGGGCTGGAACACCCGATTCCGCGGCTTCGAAAGCAGCTTTCTGCTCGATCACGCGCTGGTCGACATCGGCGTGGGCGTGCGATGGCTGCGGGCGGTCGCCGGTGTGGAAACGGTGGTGCTGCTAGGTAATTCGGGGGGCGGTTCGTTGATGTCGGCCTACCAGTCCCAGGCGGTGGATCCGAACGTGACACCGCTGGACGGCATGCGCCCCGCCGACGGCGTCACCGAGTTGCCCGCCGCCGACGGGTACGTCGCCACCGCAGCCCACCCCGGGCGACCGGACGTGCTCACCGCGTGGATGGACGGGGCCGTCGTCGACGAGAACGATCCGGTGGCAACCGATCCCGAGCTGGACCTGTTCGACGACAACAACGGACCGCCGTATTCACCGGAGTTCGTGCAGCGCTATCGGGCGGCACAGGTGGCACGCAACCACGCCATCACCGATTGGGCCGAAGCCGAACTCAAACGCGTCCGGGCCGCCGGCTTCTCCGACCGGCCGTTCACCGTGACGCGCACCTGGGCCGACCCACGCATGGTGGATCCCACCATCGAACCGACTAAACGCCAAGCGAATTCGTGTTACGCGGGCCGGCCCGTCAAGGCCAACAGGTCCGCGCACGGCATCGCCGCCGCCTGCACGCTGCGCAACTGGCTGGGCATGTGGAGCCTGCGGGTGGCTCAGACCAGGGCCGAGCCGCACCTGAACCGCATCTCCTGTCCCGCGCTGGTGATCAACGCCGAAGCAGACACCGGCGTCTTCCCCTCGGACGCCCAGCGCATCTACGACGCCCTGGCCGGCACCGACAAATCGCAGGTCGCCATCGAAACCGATCACTACTTCACCTCCCCCGGCGCCCGCGACGCGCAGGCCGACACCATCGCCGACTGGGTCGGCAAGCGGTGGCCCTAATGCCAAGTGACCACAGCAACGGTCGGCACGACGCTAGTCTTGGAGCCCTTGCCGGTGAGCCGGATGTGCCCGGGTTGCGGCAGTGCCGAGATGCGGCACTGCGTTCCCTACCCAGCTCAAGTTCGAGTTCAGCGAGGGTGGCCGCGATGGCCGCTATCGCGCGGCCGGTAGAAGTGGCCGTGTCGACTCACTCCCGCACGGCGCGCAGCGTGATCTGAGTTCGCCGAGGTCGGCAATGGTGCGGGTGACTTCGACGACCGAACGTGCAAGCCTATCGATGGCGGCCACAACCACGGTGTCACGCCGCTCAACACCTCCGAGCTTGCCTTTCCGGAACGACCGGCCTAGGACGAAAGCAGCACTCCAACAACGAGTTACGTCGTTAAGCTAGCAACTTCCGGCGATACAGCCTGACCCCGGGGTACATCACGCCGGAAATTGGGAGATGGCCAGCGGGGTCACGCCGTAACCGGTGTCGGGATCGAGCACGCCCACACCGCCCGCCCTGCCGGGGTCGCCCAGGTCGAGGATGCGAACGCTGCCGACGCTGTCGAAACGTTGAAGTTGAGCGTACGACCGGGGTCTGCCAAGATCCGGCCAGGTGCCCCAGCGACACCAGAAACAGCGCCCTCGCCGATCGGCGGACGTCCGAATAGCGCCTGTGTGGGGGCGTTCAACGCACCGGAGATTTCGCTAACCAGCGCCTGCCATGGCGAAGTGTTGGTTGCTTCTGTCGCCGCATAGGCCGCACCCGAGGCGCGACGAATCTGGACGAAATTCTGATGAAACGCCGCAACTTGAGCGCTAAACGATTGGTATTGCATGGCGTGGGTATCGAAGGGTGCGGCGATTGCCTGTGACACCTCGTCGGCTCCCGCCGACAGTATCTCGGTGGTGGCCGCCGCGGCGGCCGCATTGGTGGCACTGACTTGAGTACCGACGCCAGCGATGTCCTGAGCAGCGTTAACGATGAAGTCCGTCGCAGCAGTTACGAACGACATCGGACGACTCCTCTTGGTGGTGGTGCGAGGCGAACGCGACGTTGATGCCCGACGACCGAGCGTCGAGAGTATGGAGCAGCCGCAATCCGCGTCCATAAGAAGGGGTGTAACGCGGATCGAGTGATCATTTCCCGGTGTGTCTTTCGGGGCGAGAGCGCCGTCACCGCGTGATTCTGCGAGTGTGTGCTGTGGCGATTCGGCCGTTGGAGTCAGCTAGCGCCTCATGGCGCGGCGCTCCTCCGTGGTTGACGAAAATTCGTTGGTACCCACCGGTTGGACGTGTGGTTGTGTTGGCAGTGGCCCGGGGTGACGCTGAAGGGGTGCTTTCGGTCGACCCCGGTCGGACTTTGTGGCCGCTGAGCCCGCAGGCTAGCGTGGGACGGAGGGCACAACGCTGTCCACGGGAACCGTGGAATGTTGCCTTCGAGCACGAGTGTCAGATTCCTGTTTTACCTCGCTCTCCCCGAAAAACCCTCCATTGCAGCGGAATTCGAGAATTGACGAGGGAGTGATGGCGATCGAGCCGACCAGCGACTATTGGAAACCGTCCTACTACCTGCTCGACGATGGTTTGGACGGGCCTTGGTCAACGCCGCCTCGGTGCGTAACCCGCTTTGGCCGCAAGACCGAGGTCTCGGATGCGGCGTGGCTGGCTGATTCGCCGCCTGGAACCTCCTCACCAACGGCGACTTCTACCGCGACCCCGGCGCCTACTACTACACCGCACACCAAACCGCCGCCGCCAAAGCACGCGCCATCCACCAACTCCACGCCCTGGACTACCGCCTCACCCTCGAACCACTCCCCGAACCGGGCTAGCCCGCTAACCACGCCCGTCACCGATTGTGCTCACCCAATTGTCGTGTCAGTACCCCAAACGACTCATCCGCAGGTCAGAGAACTACGCTGCGTCAGAATCGCCGGGGGTGTCCAAACTCGGGTCTGGAGCTTCCACATATCCCCGGCGATTCAGAATTCGCGGCTGCAATACCGCAGGCCGCTCTGCTATCGAGTTCACAGTTCAGCTATTCGATTCCCACAAAAGCGGTCGCAACTTCGGCCTAGAGTGAGCTTCGTGACATGGCCGCGTCCCTCGCCGCGAGTTCGCGAACTCATTCGTGAAGGGGCACAAATACTCCTAGATGTCAACGCGGATTGGATTCAGGAGGTCGACAGCGCCATGATGGCGACCAATCCGACTATTTCCGCGGATCCAGTACTCGCCGAAGCCGTCCGCCGTGCGAACCGCGCTCATCTTTTTCAGTGGATCACGTCGAATATTCGCGACCCTGGCGCGCCGGTGCCGGTGAATCTCGACGACGAAGTACTGGACATGGCACGCGATTTGGTGCGTCGGGGCCTGGATTTGTTGACGCTCGACGTATACCGCGCCGCCGAACAAATCGCCTGGCGGCACTGGCTAGGGATCGCATTCGACCTCACGTCCGACCCGCAGGAGCTGCGCGAACTGCTAGACGTGACCATCCGCTCGCTCAACGAATACGTCGAGGCTGCGTTTGCCGGCATTGGGGCGCGACTGGAGCTGGAGTACGATGAACTGACCCGTGAAAGGCAGGCCCTACGACTGGAAGTCGTAGAAACTGTCCTCCACGCGGCGCACGTCAGCTCCGCGGATGCGGCGCAACTCGGCTATCCGCTCGACTGTAATCACACCGCCGTCGTCGTCTGGAAGGACAACCTCGAGGGGACGCACCGAGGTCTCGATCGCGTTGCCCACGCCCTCTGCGATGGTGTCGAATCGACGCAGAATCTGATCGTCGTAGCCAGTGCTGCGACGCGCTGGATGTGGCTGGCCGACGTTGCGGACCTCTCCATGAACCATCTTGAGGAGGCCCTGAAGCACGAGCCCGCCGCACGTGTCGCCATCGGAACCACAGCGGCGGGGATTGGTGGTTTTCGGCGTAGTCATCGTGACGCCCTCACCACGCAACGAACCTTGGCTCGGCTGCAATCTCTTCACCGAGCAGCTTTTTTCACCGATGTTCGGTTGGTCGCTTTGCTTACTCAAGACACCGAGGCCATCGAGGATTTTGTAAAGGAAGTGCTAGGCGATTTGGCAGCGGCTGACCAGTCTTTGCGCTCGACGCTGCTGACCTACATCAACGAACAATGCAACGCCTCCCGCGCCGCAAAGCGCCTCTATGCCCACCGCAATACCGTGTTGCGCAGGGTCGAGCAGGCCCAGGAACTACTGCCACATCCGCTGACGCACAACGCTGTCCATGTGGCCCTGGCTCTAGAAGCGTTGCAGTGGTTGGGTAGTGAAACGCGCATATTCAAGGCGGTAGGACGTCAATGAGACCGGCGACCACTCGAACAGGTGCCCGGCCGGGCGTCAGCTTCTCAATCCTGCTGCCGGACCGCGACCACCTGGTTTGCTGGCGAGTCCGAGAGTGGGTCGATGGCGGGGATTCTCCCAGGTTAGTTAGATGAGTGATCCCCGATCAGCCGCCCGCGCCGGCGCGACCGGGGGTCCCCGCAACACCGGCGCCGCCGAACACCCCGGGCAAGCCGCGTGTTCCAACGAAGGACGGACTGCTCCCCGGGTCGCCCGCGTAGCCGCCGCGTCCGCCGCTCCCTCCGGTGCCGCCGGTCCCCCCCGCGCCGGCGGCGCCCATAGCGCCCGATCGACTGAATAGCCCGCCGGCACCGCCGGCACCGCCTTGGCCGCCGTCGCCGCCGTCACCACCTGCCCCCCCTTGACCGCCGGGCCCGCCGTCTCCGCCGTTGCCGGGTTGGACGCCGGTAGCGACTGCGTTGCCGCCGTCGCCGCCGGCCCCACCGATCCCGCCGGACGCGCCATTGCCTGCGGCACCGCCGTTGCCCCCCAATCCGCCATGACCGCCGGTTCCGAACAACAGGCCGCCTCGTCCACCGACCCCGCCGGTGCCGCCCGAGCCGCCGTCAGCTCCGGAAGCCCCGACTCCGCCGACGCCACCCAAGCCGCCCAGGCCGCCCGCAGCCTGGTTCTGGCCATTGCCGCCGTCGCCGCCGGTGCCACCGCTTGCACCGGTTCCGCCGGTTCCGCCGATTCCGCCGGTTCCGGCTTTACTAGTCGGCTGTCCTGTCGCGTTGCCGCCGCGACCGCCCGCGCCGCCCGGGCCGCCAAAGGTGCCGTCACCCCCATCGCCTCCGTTGCCCCCCGTTGCGCGGCCCGTAACGGAGCTGGCGTCACCGCCTTCGCCGCCGTTGCCGCCCTGCGCGCCGACAGTGCCGTCAAAGCCACTGCCGCCATCGCCGCCGCGGCCGCCTGAAGCAGCGCCCGAAGCGCCGCCTGATCCACCGTCACCACCCAGACCGCCGGCCTGGCCCTCGACACCTCCGTTCGAACCGGGACCGCCAGGACCGCCGACCGACGTGGTACCACTGGGAAGACCCGCTTTTCCGGCGTCGGCGAAGCTACTGGATGACGTGAAGCCGGGGTTGACGCCGTTGGCACCGACCCCGCCGGCGCCGCCCTGGCCTCCGGATCCGCCGTTGCCGATCAGCAGACCGCCATTTCCGCCGGCGCCACCGGGAGTTCCGCGACCGCCGGCGAGGCCCGGTCCGCCCGCCCCACCTGCGCCGCCGTTCCCAATAAGCCCAGCGTCACCGCCCCGGGTACCGGCCACGCCGGGGGTGCTGCTCGAATAGCCATCGCCGCCGTCGCCGAATAGCAACCCGCCCGGGCCTCCGTCCTGCCCCGGCATCGTCGCGTCGACGCCATTGCCAATCAGGGGCCGTCCCAGCACGGTTTGACTAGGTGCATTGACAGCTGCGAGCACGTCCCGCTGCAATGTCTGTAACGCCGACGTGTTCGCGGCTTCGGCGCCGGCGTAGGAGTTTCCGGCTGCGGTCAGCGCGGTGACAAGTTGGTCATGGAAGACGGCAGCCCTGCCGCTGATTGCCTGATAGTCCGTGGCATGGGCGCCAAACAACGCCACGACGGCTGCCGACACCTCATCGGCCGCCGCGACCAAAACTTGTGTCGTGCGGCCCGCAGCGGCCGCGTTGGCTGCGTCTATTGCCGCACCGACGGCGGCTAATTCGTTCGCTGTCGCGGCCAAACCGTGCGGCTGCGCAATCAGAGGCGACATCAGATCCCCTAGTGTCCTGAGTCATTAATTTGGGTGCAGTAGTTGCTGATGCTGGCCAGGATTTGGTCGGCGGTCTTGGTCCATACGTACGGCCTGGGGTTGTCGTTCCAGGTGTCGATCCAGGCGCGGATGTCGGCGTTGAGTTGACGGACCGAGGTGTGGGTGCCGCGGCGCAATTTTTTGGTGGTCAATTCGGCGAACCAGCGTTCGACGAGGTTGAGCCAGCTTGAGCTGGTCGGGGTGAAGTGCAGCACGAACCGGGGATGTGTTGTCAGCCAACGCTTTACCGCTGGGGTCTTGTGTGTTGAGGCGTTGTCGAGGATGACGTGGCAGTCCAGGTCGGCGGGCACTTCGTGGTCGATCTTTTTCAGGAAGGCTAGGAACTCCTGGGAGCGGTGTCGGGCGTGCAGGGAGCCGATGATCTTGCCGCTGGCCAGGTCCAGGGCCGCATACAGGCTCGACGTGCCGTAGCGCACGTAGTCGTGGCTGGCCCGCGCCGGCGTACCGGGCAGCATCGGAAACACCGGCTGCGTCCGGTTGAGCGCCTGGATCTGGGTTTTCTCATCGACGCAGAGCACCAGGGCACGCTCGGGCGGGTCCATGTAGAGCCCCACGATGTCGCGGACCTTCTCCACGAACAGCGGATCCTTAGACAGTTTCCACGAATCCTGCTTGTGCGGCGCCAATCCAAACGCGCGCCATACCCGCGAGACCATCGACTGGCTCAACCCGAGGTGGGTGGCCATCGACCGTGTCGACCAGTGCGTGGCATCGGCAGGGGTGGTCTCCAACGTCGCCGTGATCAACGCTTCGATCTGCCCATCGCCCACCATCCGAGGCCTCCCCGGCCGCGGCTCGTCGAGCAGCCCATCACAGCGCTGTTCAACAAAGCGGTTACGCCACCGCTGGACCGTTGTCCGTGAGATTCCCATCCGGGTAGCCATGTCGGAATTGGACTCACCGTCAGCGGCCGCCAACACAATTCGCGACCGTAACGCCAACCCCGCAGCACTAGTTCGACGCCGAGCCCAGCCCTCCAACTCGGCACGTTCAGCATCGGTCAACACGATCACGGCAGCCTGTGGCATGGGCACAACCCAGCTTAACAGCTGGACCGTAATTAATGACTCAAGACACTAGAGGTCAATGGTCAAGTTCCAGAGGTCGATCGATCTACCCCGCCATTCCGGAGAAATCGCATGTCGAATCGAGGACGACGCGCCGACCGAGCGCTCAGCCCTCATTGTCGTCGCCGCTTGAACGTGCGTCCGGGGGCTGGGCCGGCGGCGCCGAACCCGTCTCAGCACCGCACCGGCGGAACGCCCTTTCCACCTGCTGTGCCTGCGCCGCGTGCTGGTCGCGATCAGCGAGTTCAAGCTACCTGGCATCAACTTCAAACCGGCTCTGGTGGCTGGCGAAGCTAGTGGCTGCGCCATAGATACTGGTAGCCAGTGCGCGGCCGCCGGGCGTTAGCTCAGTCATCGGTCAGCTCTTTGTGGAGACCGAGACGTAATCGACGAGCATTGGCTGCCCGGAAACCGTTGCGGCGGTTGGGCCGCCGCCGAACGCGGCGGGGAAGCCGCCGCCTATCGCCACGTTTAAGATGACAAAGAACCCGTGGTGGGTGGCGTTGTTCCAGTCGGTCGCGGGGACCTGGTTGGCATTGATGGTGAAGTAGTTGTTGCCGTCCAGGTAGAAGCGCAATTGCTCGATGCTCGTGCTGCGGTCCAGTTCGACAGCGTAGTTGTGGAAACTGCCTCCGGCGTTTTGGACAGGGCGCTCGCCGGAGCCGATTCCGATGGGCTCGTTGAATGGCCCGCCGGGATTGGTGCCGCCGTGCATAGTGGCGAACACCGAACTGCGGCCATTAATGGCCTCCATAATGTCCAGTTCGCCGATGCTCGGCCAATTGGTCGCGCCGACAGGACGCGCGGCTTCGCCGAGCGCCCAAAAGGCCGACCAGTAGCCGAGCCCGTTGGTGGTGTTGACGTTGGGTTGCTGAATCGACGCCTCGATGCGCAGTACCCCGCCGGTCGGCGCTGCAAAGTCGGTGCGCTGCGTCTCGATCCGGCCGGATGTCCAGTTGCCGGCGACGTCTCTGATCGGCTTGATCGCAAGGTGGCCGTTGCCGTCGAGGTAAACGTTGCTGGTGCTGTCGGTCATCAGCTCGATTTCGCCGGTGCCCCAGTTGTGCGCCCCGCCCGGATAGCCGTGGCCTGTCGCGTACAGCCAGTTCGAGCTGTCTACCGGGGAGCCGGCGAGGCCCGTGAAGTCGTCACGCCACACCGTGACGAAGCCGTTGCCAGCGGAGCCGGAAGCGCCGGTGGGGCCGTTGACGCCGGTCGCGCCGGCCTGACCGGGGCTGCCGAAGAGTCCGGCTGCACCGCCAGCGCCGCCGAGGCCGCCGGTGCCGCCCGGACCGCCTGCACCCCTGATGCCCAAGATGCTCGGCGAGCCGCCGGTCCCACCGGTGCCCCCGACTCCACCGGCACCGCCGGTCCCACCATTGCCGAACAACAACCCACCACTACCGCCGACCCCACCGCCACCACCAGCGCCGCCGACACCACCGATCAGACCCGGAGCACCGGTCGTGCCGGTAACCCCAGCCCCACCGACCCCACCAGTTCCGCCATGACCAAACAATCCCGCCGCCCCACCAGCACCGCCAATCTGACCAGGCGCACCCGATCCGCCCCTGCCGCCATTACCCCACAAAATCCCGCCCGGCCCTCCGGCCTGCCCGGTCCCCGGGGCCCCATCGGCGCCGTCGCCGATCAACGGACGCCCCAACAACGCATTCGCCGGAGCATTGATCACCCGCAACACATCCTGCGCAAGAGTCTGCAACGAGACATTGCCCGCCTCCGCGCTCGCATAAGCACCCACCCCCGCGTCAAGGGCTTGCACAAACCGCTGATGAAACAACGCCGCCTCGGCACTCACCACCTGATACGCCTGCCCATGCTCACCCCACAACACCGCCACCGCCGCCGACACCTCATCCCCGGCGGCCGCCAACAACCGCGTCGTCGACTCCCGCGCCGACGCGTTGGCCGCATCAATCACCGACCCCCACCCGACCAAATCCCCCGCCGCCGCCCCCACCCACTCCGGCCCCACCACCACATACGCCATCAGAGAACTCCCTTCATCTCAAGACCACACACCAACACCGCAAACAACAGCCACGGCATCGCCAGCGAGAAACGGCGCATACACAACCTCGATTTTTTCGTTTGTTCGACCTTAGACCGGGCAACTGCGGCTGCCTGATGCCAGCGGTTTTCGTAATCACAGCCCCGTGTGAACCGGCGTCGGGGCAATTCAGCTCCGAAGGTCGAATGACAGCAGCGTCGGCGCGCCGGAGTTATTGAGGATTACCACCGAACTCTGGTTGTTCACGTCGTCATAAGGAAAGCCATAGGCAAGGTCGTCGATGCTGTTGACGTGAAAGAACTGCGCCCAGTTGTTCCACCGCTTCCCCGCCGGATAGTACTTCGCGACGTCGTCCCACTGATCCGGTGAAATCGCCACACCTCGGTTGAACGCCGCGTTCAATTCGGCGAGGAACGCGCCCTGCTGGCCTGTGCCGACGAAGGGGCCGTTGGCGGCGAAGGTCTGCTCCGTGCTGGGCATCGCCATTTGGTAGGTGATCGGGCTGCCTCCGGTGGGGGTCACGCTGTACACGAATTGATTGCTCGCGTTGACACTGCCGATAACCGTGTAGCCGGGGCCGTTGTAGCTGAACTGGTTGGTGCTATAGGTGGTCCAGAACTCATTGATTGAGGGATCAAGCCAGGTGCCTAGCGCCCCGGGCTGGAAGGATCGCGGGGCCAATATCCGCAGCGGGTCGCCGCTGAAATCCTTGACGATCAATGGCTGGTACTCGGCCGGAGCTGTGGTCATAAACTGCTGGAACACTTGACCCTGCGACAGCGTCATGCCGCGCGTCTCTGAGAAGCCCGTAGCGTCCTGAGTCAGCGTGAACGAGTAAGAAAAGCCGTACTGGTCCACCTGGGTAGTGTTACCGCCGAGTGGGACTGCGCCGTACTTATAGCTGATCTCATACCAGTCGAAGACCGTGTAGTAGTTCGGGCCGGCAGGATCGGCAGGGTTGGGCCCACCCCAGCCCGAATTATCTGGACTGATGGGGATGTAGAGCGGCTCGTTCATCGACATAAATATCCGGCCGCCTAAAAATTCGGGCGGCATGACGAATTTGTCTGCCGAGTCGAGGGTGAACGACATATTCGCGTAGTTCACGCCGTTTTTGGCCAGGTGACCAGGGGCGTTGGCGGCGTTGTGATTGATCGCGTGAGCCACACCGTTCGGGTCGATCCACGACCACTGGCCGGGAGTCGTCTGGCCGAGTGCGGTCACATAGATTTGGCTGTCGCTCAAACCGGTGTTGTTGGCGAAGTCGTAGTAGAAAAACCCGGTGCCTAATCCGGCAGCGCCGGTGTTTCCAGTGATCCCGGGGGCGCCCGCTTGGCCGGCAACTCCGAACAACCCGGCTGCGCCGCCAGCGCCGCCGAGGCCGCCGGTGCCGCCCGGACCGCCTGCACCCCTGATGCCCAAGATGCTCGGCGAGCCGCCGGTCCCACCGGTGCCCCCGACTCCACCGGCACCGCCGGTCCCACCATTGCCGAACAACAACCCACCACTACCGCCGACCCCACCGCCACCACCAGCGCCGCCGACACCACCGATCAGACCCGGAGCACCGGTCGTGCCGGTAACCCCAGCCCCACCGACCCCACCAGTTCCGCCATGACCAAACAATCCCGCCGCCCCACCAGCACCGCCAATCTGACCAGGCGCACCCGATCCGCCCCTGCCGCCATTACCCCACAAAATCCCGCCCGGCCCTCCGGCCTGCCCGGTCCCCGGGGCCCCATCGGCGCCGTCGCCGATCAACGGACGCCCCAACAACGCATTCGCCGGAGCATTGATCACCCGCAACACATCCTGCGCAAGAGTCTGCAACGAGACATTGCCCGCCTCCGCGCTCGCATAAGCACCCACCCCCGCGTCAAGGGCTTGCACAAACCGCTGATGAAACAACGCCGCCTCGGCACTCACCACCTGATACGCCTGCCCATGCTCACCCCACAACACCGCCACCGCCGCCGACACCTCATCCCCGGCGGCCGCCAACAACCGCGTCGTCGACTCCCGCGCCGACGCGTTGGCCGCATCAATCACCGACCCCCACCCGACCAAATCCCCCGCCGCCGCCCCCACCCACTCCGGCCCCACCACCACATACGCCATCAGAGAACTCCCTTCATCTCAAGACCACACACCAACACCGCAAACAACAGCCACGGCATCGCGAGCAAAAGCACCCGACGTTCGGGTTATCCGACAGTGTTGGCGGCGGTTAACCCCCAGCAGATCGGTGAACTGAACCGCCGCCGCATCCGCGGCGTGGGGCACCGAGCCGATGCTGCTCAAGCGGCCTGCTGCCGTACCCGTTATGTCGGGTCGTACGACGGATGCCATGGCCGATTCCCATCGAAAACCACGAATTCAAGCTTTGCGACGAAGTCTCCGCGTGCGGACCGAGCGAAGCGTAGCAGCGGAGCCGGGGAAGTACGACATTCGCTGTGCCTCAACTAGTTTGAGCGCGAGTCTGGTGGCGATGCCTCACGTAGTTCGAGCGCGTGGCCCTAGCTTTCG
Source organism: Mycobacterium gordonae (assembly GCF_017086405.1). Taxonomy (NCBI): domain Bacteria; kingdom Bacillati; phylum Actinomycetota; class Actinomycetes; order Mycobacteriales; family Mycobacteriaceae; genus Mycobacterium; species Mycobacterium camsae. Next base: position 695,586 of record NZ_CP070973.1, on the reverse strand, counting down.
CGCTGGTAGTCAAGGTTGACGTTGGCCAGGCTGACATGCAGCACACGGCATGTCACAGCATGTGGCACAAGGGATTCGGTCCTTTGATCAGCGATGAAGCGAGCCACGCTCACTTCGTCGCCTCCCTCATCAACAGGACCACTGATCCCGTGAGGACATCACGCTCCATCCGCAGCTCGGCGTTCTCCGCCCGCAAACGCTTCAGCTCGGCCAGATCGTCCTTGGACAACTCCCCACGGCCCCATACTGCATTTACCCACCCACTGGTCCTGGACACTGGCCTGAATCACCCTGTGGCACAACACCATCGGCCGCCGATCCAAGGCATGAAGCACCGACCACCCGCCCCGACAACCAGGACCCAGCAAGGAAAAGCTGGACAGACCAGCGGTCCTGTTGCGCAGGAGAACCCTTGTGCGCCAACACACAGACCTCAAAAGGAATCACTTACAGATCCCTTCCTGACACCTCCGGAGGCGTTTGTGAAGGACCCGACCCGATCTATTGTCAGCCCTTATCCTGAGCGTTAGGCGTTGTTTCCGGGGCTTCCCGGGATACCTGCGTCACCTGGCAAGCCCGATGGGCCAAAGGATCCCGCTGTGCCCCCGTCCGGGTTGGCGCCACCGTTTCCACCCGTTCCAGGCTGCCCGCCGGCACCGGGACTGCCACCGTCGCCCCCGACGCCACCATTCGGGCCGCCATCCCCTCCGTCGCCACCATTGCCTCCATTTCCGCCTGCGCTACCGCTTCCCCCATCGCCACCGACGGCAGCGAAGCCGAGCCCGGCACCTCCTGCGCCGCCGCTATTACCACTACCTCCCGCACCGCCAGGCCCGCCCGTGCCGCCACTACCGCCAGCACCGGCCAAGGTGAAACCGCCTAACCCGCCGGTGCCGCCATGGCCGCCAGCTCCGGCAGTCCCACCACCGCCGCCGTTGCCGCCGGAATTGAGGCCCGTCGCCGAGCCACCGAACGCGCCTGAACCGGCGCTGCCCCCGTCGCCACCGCGACCGGCAGCTCCGCCTAATCCGCCTGTCCCACTCGTCGACCCACCACCGGCGCCGCCGTTGCCTCCACCCCCCCCTGTACCACCGGAGCCCCCGTTGCCGCCAGCCCCCCCATCGAAGGCGAGTGCGCCCGTCCCCGGACCGCCGGACCCGCCGTTTCCGGCGTCACCGCCGGATCCGCCAGCCCCGCCGGCGCCAGCAGCGCCGCTATCTGAGAAACCGCCAGCGCCACCCATGCCGCCCGTACCGCCGCCTCCGCCATTACCCCCGCCTCCCCCAGCGAGACTGGCCGCGGTCCCGGGGCCGCCCTGACCGCCGGACCCGGCAGCACCGCCATTGCCGCCCTGGCCACCGGCTCCGCCGGTACCCGACTTCGCTGCCCCGAACACTCCACTTACGCCGCCCACGCCCCCGGCACCACCAGCGCCACCCGAGCCAGCATTTCCGCCCTCGCCGCCGTCACCACCGATTTGCGCCACCTGCCCAGAGCCGCCCCCGTCCCCGCCGATGCCACCGGTGCCACCCTTGCCGGCGGCACCGCCGGCACCGCCCTCGCCGGCCACTCCGGTCCCTGATGCACCCCCCTGCCCGCCGGCTCCGCCAGCACCTCCGGCCTTGGCGTCTCCCCCGTCGCCGCCGGCACTATTGATGCCACCGGCGACTGAACTCATAGCGCCGTCACCGCCGGCGCCGGCCATCCCCGCGGCACCGCCAGCACCGCCGGCACCACCTGTGCCACCGTCGCCGGCCTTAGAAGACCCTCCGACACCTCCGATTCCACCCTTGCCGCCACTACCACCGGCCCCGCCGTCCGCCCCGGCGACGGACGTCACACCATCAGCGCCTGGACCACCGGCTCCTCCTCTACCGCTACTGCCGCCGATGCCGCCGGCTCCTCCTGTGCCGCCGTTGCCGAAGGTCGACTCGCCGCCGGCACCTCCGGCGCCCCCGTCGCCACCCGTGGCACCGCCTCCTCCAGTACCGCTGGAACCATTGATCGCGCCGAAACTGCCCGCTGCGCCCGCGCCGCCACTCCCAGCGGCACCGCCGGCCCCGCCCGATCCGCCCACACCGCCGTTACCTGCCTTGGACGATCCACCGGCGCCTCCGGTACCGCCAGCCCCACCCGCGCCAGCAAAGCCGCCGACCCCGCCATCGCCGCCGGTGCCGCTAACTTTCGTCGAAACGCCGTCACCTCCAGCTCCGCCGCTGCCTCCGAGGCCGCCGGCACCAGCCGAACCTCCTGCCCCGCCAACACCGTTCGTCGTCGGGCCGCCAATCCCACCGTTGCCGCCAGTCCCGCCCTTGCCGCCGAACCCGCCGTTTCCGCCATCGCCGCCGTTGAACGCGGGAGCACCTTCCGCACCGAGCCCTCCCACTCCACCATTTCCGCCACCGCCGCCCACGCCCCCGGCTCCGCCGTCACCGGAGATCGAGCCTCCGGCACCGCCATTGCCACCCGAGCCACCGGCACCGCCGTTCAGACCTTTGCTGCCGGACTCGCCGGGTAGTTCGCCATTGGAACCGGACCTACCGAACGCCCCGCTACCGCCGGCGCCCCCGGCGCCGCCGTCGCCCACCGCACCGCCGCTGCCGCCCGCACCACCATCTCCACCGCGCGCATCCGGAATGATGGCGTTAAAGCCAGCGCCACCAGCCCCACCGTTGCCACCGCTTGTCACCGGAGCACCCACAGCCCCGGTTGCTCCATTCGTCGATCCGAGTCCTCCGGCACCGCCCAGTCCAGCTACTCCGGGGTCACCGCCGTTACCTCCCCGCAAGCCATTGGGACTGCTGCTAACACCTGGCGCACCAGCACCTCCGTCGCCGGCGATTCCGCCACTACCTCCCTGCCCGCCGGCCCCTCCGGCTCCCACTGCACCGCCTGCACCCAACAATCCGCTTGCCCCACCGGGCCCACCGTTTCCGCCTATCCCACCGACACCGCCACCACCGCCGTTACCACCATCACCACCGACAGTGCCGCCAATAGTTCCATCCACGCCGTCCGCTCCAATGCCCCGACACCACCGGTCCCTCCAACCCCTCCAGCCCCTCCAATACCCCCCGCGCCGATCACCAATCCGCCTCGGCCACCGGAGCCACCCTTGCCACCCGGATTGCCCCCGGCGCCAACACCACCTGCCTCACCCGCCATGCTCGCATCCGTACCAGCGAGCCCCGCGGTGCCGGTGCCGCCGACGCCGCCAACACCACCGTTGCCGAATACCACCGCGTTACCGCCCGCGCCGCCTGTACCGCCACCGACACCACCGACGCCGCCCACTCCGCCATTCCCATATATCCAGCCACCAGCCCCGCCGGCACCTCCCAATCCACCAGGGCCGCCCATGCCCCCTGTACCCCCGGCACCAAAAATGCCTGCCGCTCCTCCTTCACCACCGGTAGCCCCCGCCGCAGTGCTGTTTCCCCCCGCTCCACCATTACCGAACAGCAACCCCCCAGCCCCGCCGGGCTGCCCCACGGGGCCGCTGAGACCTGCCGCTCCATCGCCGATCAGCGGCCGACCCAGCAATGCCTGCGTCGGCGCGTTGATTACCCCCAACACCGCCTGCTCCGCGGCCTGCAACGGAGACACGCTGGCGGCATCCGCCACCGCATAGGAAACCGCACCCGCCTTCAGCGCTTGCACGAACTCGGCGTGGAACGCGGCTGTCCGCGCGCTCGCCGCCAGGAACTCCTGCCCATGTGCCGCAAATAACGCGGCTACAGCTGCCGACACCTCATCGCTGGCAGCAACCTCGATCACAGTGGTCGAAACTGAGGCCAACGAATGCGCGGCGCCCATCACTCGACCAACCTCGGCCAAGTCCGACGCTGCCGCCGCCAACAATTCGGGAACGACTACAACCGACATCACAAACCTCCGATTAGCCAATTCGGAATGCATCTCAAGATCGCTGCGAGTATGCGGCGATCGGCCACGAGAACTACCGTAAAAATTTCCGCAATGCAACTTTTTGACGGCCTCATTTATTTTGAGCGCGTAGCCGGTTAGCGGTGCCTCACAAATTATGAGCGCGTGGCCGGTAGGGTTCGCATGAGGGGCAAGATCGATATGGCCGCGAGTTGCGCCCCATCTACACTATCAATTGCAAAGAGGCTGTTAGAGGCCGCGACGCAGCGCCCACTCTCAATCCATTCCACATGTTCTTGAAATGCAATTCTAAAACGCGGCGACGCGACTCGCCAACGGATGCCGTAGCGCTTCGCCCAGATCACCAAAAACATGTTTGTAGAAACGCGTTTGTTGTGCCGGCTGACGCTGGTACGCTTCGCCCGGTCCGTACGCGACAGACTTTAAATTTCGCGACGCTAATTCGTTGTTTTCGAGGGGAGTCGGCCATGGCGTTCGTCATCGCACAACCCGAGCTGATGGGTACCGCAGTAGGCCGCTTGAGCAGCATCGGCTCGTTGCTCCATGCCGCCAATGCGGCGGCGGCGGCTCCGACCACCGATCTGCTGGCGGCGGGCGCCGACGAAATCTCGGCGGCCATCGCGACGCTCTTCTCCGGGCACGCCCAGGCATATCAGGCCGTGAGCGCCCAAGCGCTGGGGTTTCAGGAGCATTTCGCACGGACCATTGCCACCGGCGCAAGCGCGTACGCGGCTGCCGAGGCCGCCAACGTGTCGCCGCTTGACATGCTGCTTGACGTAGTCAACGCCCCGGCCGAGGCGATGATGGGACGCCCATTGATCGGCAACGGAGCCGATGGCGCGCCGGGTACCGGGCAGGGCGGCGGTGCCGGCGGAATGCTATTTGGCAACGGCGGCAACGGTGGATCCGGTGCGAGCGGCCAGGCTGGCGGGGCTGGCGGCGCGGGGGGCTTCATCGGCAACGGCGGTAACGGCGGAGTCGGCGGCACCGGCGCCGCTGGGGGACGGGGCGGCAATGCCGGAGTTCTTGGCTTTGGCGGCAACGGCGGGATGGGCGGAACCGCATCGCTTTTCGGTATCGCCGGGGCCGGCGGCGATGGCGGTGACGCGGGGTGGTTCGGCAACGGCGGGATCGGCGGTAGCGGCGGGACGGGGTGGGCAGGACCGGGCGCACCGAACCCCAACCTGCCGGACCCGGTGGCTCCGGCCACCAAGGGCGCCAATGGCAGTGCCGATCCTGTGGTTTCTCCATTTCTCAACGGTGGCAACGGAGCCAACGGCGCCCCCGGCGGGCAGGCCGGCGGAGCAGGTGGCGACGGTGGGACCATTATCGCGTCGGATCTTGCTGATCCGCTCACGTTCACCAGCGGCAACGGTGGCACAGGCGGTTACGGTGGATTCGGAGCCCCCGGCGGTAACGGCGGCGACGGCGGGAACGCCATCATGAATGCCCCCGTCATTTTGGTCGGCGAGTTCGCCGACATCACAGGTGGGAGCGGTGGTGCGGGCGGCCTCGGCGGTCTGGGCGCTGCCGGCGGGGCCGGCGGTGACGGCGGTGACGCGTTTGTCAACAATGGCGCCGCGAACGGGTCCGCAGCGGGCGGCAACGGCGGGGCCGGCGGCGACGCGATCGGAGGCGGCGGCCCAGGTGGTCCCGGCGGCAACGGGGGCGACGCCCTTGGGTTGGCCCCCAGCACCGGTGGTGCGGGTGGTAGCGGCGGCAACGGCAGCTCAGGATTCCCGACGATCGACGGCTACGGCGGCGAAGGCGGCCGTGGCGGCAATGGTGGTCGCGGCGGGATGGTCTTCGGCAACGGCGGAGCCGGCGGTGTCGGCGGTGTCGGCGGCGCCGGTGGCGCCGGCGTGGCGGGCAGCAATGGTGGTATCGGCGGTATTGGCGGTACCGGTTTCACGAACGCCACCGCGGGAGGCGACGGCGGACAAGGTGGGGGCGGCGGAGCCGGCACGTTGGGCTTTCTGGGCGGCAACGGCGGAGCCGGTGGAAATGGCGGCGGCACGGGTCTGTTCGGCGCCATCGGTGACGGCGGTGCCGGGGGCGCCGGCGGGGCCGGCGGGGCGGGCGGGGCGGGCGGGGCGGGCGGTGGAGGCGGGGCCGGAGGCAACGCCACTCTGGCCAGCCAAACGGGGACGGGTGGCCTCGGCGGTGCAGGCGGAGCCGGTGGCGTGGGCGGCGGAGGGGGCCAAGGCGGGTCAGGTGGGTCGGGTCAGATCACCGGTGCTACCGGCGCCAAGGGCGCGAAGGGTATTACCGGCGCCACCGGGGCTACCGGCGCGAACGGTGCGAACGGCGTAACGATCTGACTTGACTCGGAGAGCCAAACCGACAAATCAATACCTGGATATTTGCAATCTCACGAGTGATGAGGGAGATCGGGCATGTCTTACGTGGTCACACAACCTGCCACGATGATGGCGTTCGTCGGTGATCTGGCAGGCATTGGCTCGGTGATCGAGGAGGCCAATGTAACTGCGGCGACTCAGACTACAGGTATTTTGGCCGCCGGCGCCGACGAGATCTCCTCAGCGATTGCGGCGATGTTCTCCCACCACGCACAGTCCTATCAAACCGTCAGTTCCCAGGCGGTCGGCTTCCACAAACAGCTTGTCAACCTGCTAAGTGCCAATAGCGCTGCCTATGCAAGCGCTGAGGCATTCAACTTCAACGCTTTGTACTTCGGCCTCAGTCCCCTGGACCTGCTCAATGCACCGTTCGAGGCGTTGGCTGGCCGGCCGCTGATCGGAAACGGTGAAAACGGACTTCCCGGAACGGGACAGGGCGGCGGTGCGGGTGGTCTGCTAATGGGCAATGGTGGTAATGGCGGCTCCGGCGCGGCAGGCCAGTCTGGCGGCGCCGGGGGCGCGGCAGGACTTTTCGGGAACGGCGGCAACGGTGGTGCCGGGGGGCTCGGTGCCGACGGGGGCGCCGGCGGACAGTCAGGCTGGCTCTTCGGGTCAGGCGGGCAAGGCGGCAGCGGTGGTAACGCCGTCGCCGCGACCCGTACGACGCCCGCCATCGCAGCCGGCAATGGCGGCGCCGGCGGCAACGCCGGCTGGTTCGGTGACGGCGGGAACGGCGGGTCGGGCGGACTTGGAGCAACCGGCACAGCTTTCGGTCCCACGCTAGCCAACCCGGTCCACCCGGCGACCAATGGCGCCAACGGCGGGCTTCTCCCGTCCGGCATAGCGGCTAGTTCGGGTTTTGACGGCTTTGGCGGCACGACGCGGGGCCAGGCCGGCGGCGCCGGCGGGGACGGTGGAGCGGTGCCGAACGTCATTACCAGTTTCGGCCTACCTAACGACGTGGTGGCCGGCGATGGCGGTAACGGCGGCGACGGCGGTCCTAATGCGCCGGGCGGCAACGGCGGCTACGGCGGCGAGGCCGGAATCCTCTTCGCACAGTCGAATAGCAATGTCTACGGTGGTGACGGCGGCAGCGGCGGCAGGGGTGGCTCGGGTGCGCCCGGCGGGGCGGGCGGCAACGGAGGTGATGCAACCCGGAGCGACCAGCCTGGTACCGGCGAAAGCGGCGTGGGCTTGGCCGGCGCCGGCGGTCAAGGTGGCGACGGCGGCGCAGACGGCGGCGATGGTGGCTCCGGCGGTCGAGGCGGCGACAGTTTCGCACCCGACTTGGCCCCTCTTCCGCTTAGCTCCGGTGGGACCGGCGGCGATGGCGGCAACGGTGGCGCGGGCGTGACCGCCGGTAACGGCAGCCAGGGCGGGACCGGTGGCGACGGGGGGCACGCCGGACTCTGGTACGGCAACGGTGGCGCCGGCGGCGCGGGCGGCTTCGGGGGCGATGGTGGCGTTGGCGGGCAGGGCGGTAGCGGAGGCGTCGCAGGCGGTGGTGGTAATGCCGGCACATGGGATGTCGGTTCATTCGGTCAAGGCGGCGGTAACGGCGGCGAGGGCGGCCACGGTGGGGCCGGCGGTGCCGGCGGCGTGGGCGGTGACGGCGGGGCCGGTGGGGCCGGTGGTGGACGTGGGCTCTTCGGCGGCCAAACCGGTGCCGGGGGCGATGGCGGCAACGCCGGCAACGGCGGTACGGGCGGGATTGGCGGCCGCGGCGGCAATGGCGGCGATGGCGGCGACGCGTATGGCATTGGCCTTGGCTCCGCCGGCAACGGCGGCTCGGGAGGAGATGGCGGTGCTGGCGGATCGGGCGGCGTCGCGGGGAAGGCTGGGGTTGGTGGAACCGGGTTCACTGCCGGAGCCACCGGCCTTGCCGGAAACCCGGGCGCAATAGGCTCCAAAGGTGTCGACGGTAAAGCGGGCAACGTAGGGACGAAGGGGCCTTGACCCCGTGTGTTGGATACGCTCAATCTCAGGAATGCCCTGGGGGAAGCGAGATGATTTCACCCGATGGCGAAGAAAACTCATCCAGACGAGTTGGAGCGTGACGCGGTCGTGCTCTACCGTGACTCCGAGGGCGCGACGCTGACGGCGATCGCCGCTGAGTTAGGCATCAGGGATCGTGACACTGGCGGCGTGGCGCAAGGCCGCGGGTGTGGCGATGCCCCACCTTGAACCCGCATCAGCAACCGCTGAGCGCTGTCCCGGCTTCGAGACACCCGAGCAGCAGCTGGCCCGGTTGCGGGCCGAGAGCAAGGCACTGCGCGCCGCGCAGACCAAACCGGCTCTTCCGGATTCGAGTGCATCGATCCGTTGGGCGATGTTGCCGCAGCGCAGCAGTGAGCGGATTCGGTAGTGGGTGAGGTTTCGGAATCTCCGGGGCGATGCGCCGTAGTGCTTCCAGCCGTCCGTTGATGGCTTCGGTGGGGCCGTTGGGGGCGTGGTGGTCGAAGTAGGCCACGTCGGCGCGGCGGCGCCATCGCGTGCGGCCGAGTTGGGCCAGTTCTTCGAGTGCGTCTGGGACTTCGCGGCGCAGGGCCGTGATGATGACGGCCATCATGGTCTTGCCGCGGCGTCGGTTGGGGGTGTGCGTAGGCGGCGATCAGCTCTGGTAGAAGCCCCAGCAGATCTCGACCGCGATATAGCTCTCATCTGCGAAAACAGCTTCCAGCCTGGCTTTTTGGCGAGTGCTGAGCAACGGGAGCCGCGGCCACGCTGTCCAACTGGCGCCGCGCTTATGGTGGCATGGACACCGACGCCGCCAAAGAGCTACGTGAGCTCCGTGAGCAGAACCCCCGATTGAAGAGGCTGCTGGCTGAGGCCGAACAGGAGAAGGACGCGCTGCGGGAGGTCGCGAAGGACGCTCCTATAGATGTCAAGTGCTGAGTTTGGCGTAGTCGGCGCGGAGTGAGTGGAAGATTTCGCGGGCCAGTAGCGCTTTTTGCAGCGGATGATTTCGGGCATGGACAGACCTTCGGTGGTGCGGCGGCCGGCGTAGGCCCGGCTGCGGGGGTCGTAGCGCAGTCGCACGACGGTGGCGATGTGCAGCGCGCTGTTGCTGGCGCGGTCGCCGCCGCGGTGTAGTCGGTGGCGGTGGGTTTTGCCCGACGACGCCGGAATTGGGGCGACGCCGCACAGGTGGGCAAATGCGGCTTCGCTGCGCAGCCTGTCTGGGTTATCACCGATGGTGACCAGCAGCGCCGACACGGTCTCTGGGCCGAGGCCGAATATCGCGGTGGTGGCCAGCGCGGCGGTCCGGGTGAGGTCGTCCAGTTGCTCTCGTAGGGAACGTGTTTCGGTGCCGAGATGCTAAGCCCTTTGGCGATCGAACGTAGGGCTTGTTTGGCCGACTGGGCGGGGTCGAGGAGGTTGGTCGAGTCGGGCCGAAAACGTGCACAGGCGGCGACGAGCTGCGAAGAGGACAGAGAACGTAGCTGGGTGCGCAGTGGTTCGGGTGCGGTGATGACTATCGAGCGTAGGGTGTTGAGGGCGGCGGTGCGGGCTTTGACGGCGCCGTTGCGGGCGACGCGCAGCATCCGGATGGCTTCGATGGGGCCGTCGGCGAGCTTCGGCGCTCCGCTTGCTTTGCCTGCCAGTACGGTTCGTGCTGCTGCTTCAGCGTCGATCGGATCGCTCTTGCCGCGTTGGCGGCGGAGCCGTCGGTCAGGTCGGGGAACTCCGAGTACCTTGATGGACTGCTGGTGCAGGTAGCGGGCAAGCCCGGCCCCGTAGGCGCCGGTTCCTTCGACACCGACCTGGCCGGGCTTCCCCTTCCACCGCATCCATGTGAGGATCGATGCGTAACCTGTTGGTGTCTCTGAGAATTCGGCGTCGGCGATCAGCCAGCCGTTGCGGTCGATGACCGCGGCGTGATGGGTGGCGCAGTGTGTGTCCACGCCGCCGATGACGAGTCGTTTGCTGCCGGCCATGTGCGCGGTAGTCCCTTTCCGTTGGTCCGGCCGTACGAAAAGGGGTGGACAGGCCAGTGATGGGCCGGGGGCGAGCACGCTCCTGACTTGTTGAATCGAGGACGGGCACCGCGAAGATCTTCGGTTTCGTAGTGTCCCGGGTGCCAGACGGCACTGGCTCGCACTGCTCCTTGCCGCCCGATGGGCTGGCTCATTGATAGCGTGCCGCCGCCGTCTGGCACCCGTGCGGTGTGGCTCGACAGAGGCATGCAAGTAGATCGACTTGAAGTCAGGCTGCCCACCGCGCACGTCCTGATCCAACGAATGCAAGGCCGGTAATCCGTGATTCTGATCGGCATCGATCCTCACAAGTCCACCCACACCGCAGTCGCAATTGACAATTCGGGCAACAAGATTGCTCAGCGCCGGTTTCCGGTCAACGCTGGAACCTTCCGGCAGCTGATGGCCTGGTGTCAGCAGTGGCCGCAGCGCCGATTTGCGGTAGAAGGAGCCGGCGGGTTGGGCCGCGGCATCGCCCAGCAGCTCACGGCTTCCGGTGAGCACGTCCTCGATGTCCCCTCCACGCTGTCGGCACGCGCCCGGCTCCTGGCCACCGGCGGAAACCGCAAGAACGACGCCGCCGACGCCCTTCACGTCGCTCAAGTCGCGTTGTTTCGACCAGACCTGCGACAGGTCTGCCGCGAAGACCAAAACACGATCCTGCGCTTGCTCACCGAACGACGCGATGACCTGGTCAGCGAGCGCACCCGTGTGCTCAATCGGCTCCACGTTCTGCTGCGCGACCTGGTGGCAGGAGGAGCACCCACAGACCTGTCCGCGGACAAGGCCGCCGACACCCTCAAACGACTGCGACCCGCCACCGCAACCGACTGCTGCCGACGCGACCTCGCCCGCGACCTCATCACCGATCTGCGCCGCCTCGACCGCGCGATCAAGGACAACGAATCGCAAATGCGCGACGCCGTAGATGCCTCTCAAACCACACTCACCGAGCTGCCCGGAATCGGGATTGTCTTGGCCGCCAAAATCCTTGGCCACGTCGCAAACATCGACAGGTTTCCCACCGAGCATCACTTCGCCAGCTACACCGGCAGCGCCCCACTCGAGGCGTCTAGTGGCAACACCGTCCGCCATCGACTCAACACCGGCGGCAACCGCGCCCTCAATAGCGTGCTGCACATCATCGCCACCTGCCAGATCCGCGACCCCGGAATCGGACAGGACTACTACCGGCGCAAGATCTCGGAAGGAAAGACACCCGCTGAAGGACGCCGCGCCCTCAAACGCAGGCTCTCCAACGCCGTCTACCGCACGCTCAAGCGTGACCAACGGAAACTCCTTCCCGAAGCCGCTTGACACACAGAGGCGCTATCAGGTCACACCGCTTCGCGCTGAAGCCCGAGTTCTCATGTGGTGGATGCCGCACCGAGGCTCGACAGGTCCTCACGAGAGGCACTCGATCGGCCAGGAAATTTCGGGGTCAGATCCTCGGGCCGGCATCCGATAACCATCATCACTGGAAAATTCTGAGCCTGGCTGCCAAGCGCCGCGCCGTGGACCTGCTCAAGGACACCTTGGACATGTCGGAACGGTTGGCGTGCAGGGCCGTTCGGCTTGCCCGCGCCACCTACCGCCGCCTATCAGCGGTGCAGACCCCGGCCGATCCAGGCGCCGAAATGAGGGCCTGGATGCGCGCGTACGCCACCAAACACCGGTGCCATGTGTTTCCGCCTCGCGTGGCCGACGTTGCGCTACGACTCGGAACACGGCCTGATCGATGACGCCGCCATTCGTGGCGTTGATCAGCGCGAACGAGTGGGTGGCGGCGCGGGTATCGACTCCGATGACAATCGCATATCGCTCTGCGACGATGGGCATGGCGACGTGGATTCCTTCCAGTAGACGGCGTCGTTGGCGGCGTCAGCCCGGAAAGCGCACTTCGAAGCATGCCTGTAACGGGCCACAACTCGCGGCAACGAGTCGGGCAGCCAGGACGGCGACACCGATCCTGTCAGCCAGGACCGGGCCAGCCGCGAAAAGACTTACAGGCGACTCAGATTGTGCACTTTGCACCTTGACTGCCGCAGTTTGGGACGCTCCACCCTTGGATCACGCATAGAAGGCGACCATCATTGGACCGAATCGCCGGCCCGATGGGTTACCTCAATGGAGAACCAAGCCTGTTGAGCGCGAACGGTTTCGAATTTGCAGACGGCAGGAACCGATGCCTCCTCAAAGTAAGGGAATGCGTGCTTACTGTGACCCCCCAACCCATCTCGGCACCTGCCGCTATCCATGACCGGTTCAATAACCGCGCCCGCGGCATCGCCTTGGGCTCACCCGAGATTCGCCTGGCCCCCGGCTGCCGCGCTACCCACGGGGACAGACGTATGGCACTCACACCAAGTGGACGCAAGGCAGTGGCGCATGCTCTTGCGCCGCAATATGCTGGCGCGGACAAAGCAGGTAAGAGCCGGATTCTGGACGAATTGTGCGCTACCACCGGATGGCATCGCAGTCACGCGCGGAAGGCACTTACGATCGCGAGGCGGCCGGAATCGGCCGGATTTCGGCGGCCGCGGGCGCCTAAATACGGCCGAGAAGTCATTGCGGCACTCATCTTCTGCTGGGAGGTAATGGACAGACCGGCTAGCAAGCGACTGGCCCCTATGCTCCCAGAGCTGGTGCCTGTCCTGCGCCGATTCAACGAATTGAGGCTTGACGACGAAGCCGCGGCACTACTCACTGGTATATCTGCGGCCACCATCGACCGGCGCCTAGCACAGCAGCGGCAGGATCCTGAAGTTGAGAAGCGCAGACAAGCCACCCCGGCATTTCTCCACCATCATCATGTGTCAAATTGCGTTGAGCCAGGAGGCATAAGCTCAGGGCACGTTAGAGTTAACGCCGTACGCCATAGCTTCATCGACGGCACGAATGTCTTGACTTTGATCGTAATTGACACCGGCACCGGGTGGACCGAGAAGCGCAGCGTACTCGATGACAGTCTTTACCGGGTTCCGACTGTCCTGGACTGCATCGCAAATGTCCTGCCCTTCCCTATCCGTGGCATCGAAGCCGGTACCGGCACAGCATCCATCAGCTCTAATCTGCATGCCTGGTGTCGTAAGCGCGGAATCATTTTTACGGATAACCGATCCGACAGGACCGAAGCAGGAACTCTGGATTGGCCGCCTGCTGGCGCGGTGGACTGCCCCGGCGAGAGTCGAGACCGCAAAGTGGCGTTGCTCAACCAGACCTGGATCCTGCAATCGATGCTGATCAATTATTTCTACGCTCAGCGGAATGTTGTAGCGGTAACTGGGGTCCGGGCAACAGCGTCCAGAAAGCACGGTGTGGCCACGACTCCGTACCGTCGGGCGCTCAAGCAAAGTTGTATCACCGACGAGGACAAGGCGATACTGTCGGACAACTACCTGCGTATCAATCCCGCCGCCGTGCAGCGTCACATCATGGATCTGACCATGGAATTGCAATGTGCTGCACCAGGCGAGAACGCAGTGCGAAGCAATGCAGGACCTCAAGAGAAGGCGATTCACAAAGTCTCGTGCATACCCCACGACATTCCCATCGAGGGCTGAGTGCCTGACGAGAAGCGCTTTCAATCACCAATGACTGAGCAAGTCGTGCCGAATGTGTCGTCGATGGTATTGGGATGAGCGATCGGGTAATGCCCATTGAGTCTTCTACAAAAGTGACTCACCGAAGGAACGCCAAGCGATGACCCAGGGACCGTCTCCCGCAGTCTAAGACCTACTGCGCCGCCTGCGTGGGCCCACTGGCATCGACTTCAGACCCGAATAAGGCCGGCAAGCTAGACCACCCGGTCGCCTCGGCAGCGCAATTTAAAAAGCCTGAGAACCATTTTCGTGCACGTACCGATCGCCATCAAGATAAACACTTCTTACTGAAAGACTCGAGAAATGTCTCAGACCATGCGCATTTTCGCAGGCGGCAAGGTGCGCAAATGCTCGGCTCGGTGTCGATGTACCTGCGCGTCGCCGACTCAATCGTTGTGGCCGCTATGGCCCCCCGGGGGCGATGGATCGAGCTGGTGATACAAGGCCTCACAACTCGAGAGCGTCGAGGCTCCGAAGATTACGGCTGCACCAGGCCCAGCACCCGAGCAGTCAGCGCGACCTTCCTGGACTTACCCATCATCAATTGTTCCCCTCTCCGCCAGTGGACTCCGCTGCTGCGCGAGGAGGGTGCAGAAAATTTAGCAATCATCTTTATTGCCAGAGGATGCAGAAGTGTCAGCACCTACGGCCTACACCTGCGAAGGCATGCGCGCTACTGCAGCGCCTCGTGTCCACACGCCTACATCTCCAGACAATCACCGCCAACAGCCCGCCTGCCCCGCCCTGCTGGAACCATCCTCCACGTTCCCCGGGAATGACCTGTCGACCACCACGGGAGAGACCACAGTGACCCAAGGAGCCCCACGCAAGCCGCCGAGTGGCGCTCACCACCCCTGTCGGTCAGGACATCAGGATAGGAAACCAATCTGATCTGATCACTACGATCTGCGCCAAATTTTGATCAGCACTACTACAATAGTGATCATTCCAGATTTGAAGACGCTCGATTCTATACTCGAAGCCTATTCGGCATCAAGCTCCACCGGGCATCCAGGCGAGCTCTGCCATGATAACGGGATGATAACAGCGATTTTCAGTACGATCACGGAATCATGATGGCGAAGCCGTGCATATAGGCACTTGAACTGGACAGATGCAAGAGTTTGGCGACGAGACTTCAATGTCGGCAGCCGATCACGAATGCATAACATACCCGGACTTCGGTGTCAGGATTCAGGATAAATCAGAATGGCGTTCTGAAACGTCTACGCTTGTTATCCCGCTATTCCAATAAGTGTTGACAGACGCGGGTCATCATGGAAAGCTGGCCCCGCTCGCGAAATTTACCCCGTGGAGGATTCGGTATGTCTTTTGTTTCCGCAAATCCGGCAATTGTCCTGGCAGCGGCGATTGATCTCGGGGCAATCCGCTCAGCACTGAGCGCGGCGAACACGAGGGCGGCGGCTTCGACGACGAGGGTCTTGGGCGCCGCCGCCGATGAAGTGTCGACGGCCATCGCAACGTTGTTCGGCGACTATGCCCAGGAGTATCAGGCGCTGGATGTACATGTGGCGCGGTTTCACGAGCAGTTCGTACAGGCAATGCGCACGGGGGCGGTAAGTTACGCGGCCGCCGAGGCGACCAACATGTCACTCGTGCAGAGCGTGCAGAAAGCGGCGCTTGCAGTCGTGAGTCCGCTCGTCCGCGAACCGGACGCACAACCTGCGGCCGCCATCCTTGCCGGCAATCCTCAGCCGGAAGTTGGCATCGAGATTGCGACGCCGTCAGCCCAGCACGAAAGCATCGGGCAAGGCGGCACCGGCGGTGCTGCGCAAACCACTGAGACGGGGTCCGCGGCAGTCGATACCATCGCCGGCAAAGCCGCGAACGAGGCTGCCCGCGCTGGCGCCCTTTCAACCCCGACACCGGCTGCGCCAGCGTCGCCCGAGTCCACTCCCACGGCGGCACTACTCTCGGCCGCCGGCGACACCGACGTCACTGCGACGTACACGACCTCTTCACGCTGGGATGGTGGCTTCATTGCCAAGTACACGATCACCAACTCGGGCTCGACTCCGCTGACAGGCTGGCAACTCCAGTTCGAAATGCCCGCACATGAATCCATCACGAATCTCTGGAACGGACAACTTTCCCAGACTGGCACCCAATACACTGTCAACCCCGAGAGTTATAACAGCACCATTGCACCCGGCGGCTCGGTCACCGTCGGCTTCCAAGGCGCACATACCGAGGCATACTCGGCGCCTACCAACGTCCTGGTGAACGGACAGCCATCCGGCACCACCGGCGGGGGCACCACCGGCGGGGGCACCACCGGCGGGGGCACCACCGGCGGGGGCACCACCGGCGGGGGCAGCACCGGCGGGGGCACCACCGGCGGGGGCAGCACCGGCGGCGGCGGCACCGGCGGCGGAGAAACCGGCGGAGGCACCACCGGCGGCGGCACCGGCGGCGGAGAAACCGGCGGAGGCACCACCGGCGGCGGCACCGGCGGCGGAGAAACCGGCGGAGGCACCACCGGCGGCGGCACCGGCGGCGGAGAAACCGGCGGAGGCACCACCGGCGGCGGCACCGGCGGCGGAGAAACCGGCGGAGGCACCACCGGCGGCGGCACCGGCGGCGGAGAAACCGGCGGCGGCACCGGCGGCGGAGAAACCGGCGGAGGCACTACCGGCGGCGGCACCGGCGGCGGAGAAACCGGCGGCGGCACCGGCGGCGGAGAAACCGGCGGAGGCACTACCGGCGGCGGCACCGGCGGCGGAGAAACCGGAATTGCGGCGAACTACACCGCCACGTCACGTTGGGACAACGGGTTCGTGGCAAACTACACAATCACCAATTCGGGTACGACGGCGCTGACTAACTGGAAGGTCGAGTTTGACCTGCCAGCAAATACTTCCATCACCAGTGCTTGGAGCGGACAGCTCGCCCGGTCCGGCACTCACTACACCCTTACCGCGGCGGATTGGACGCGGACGATTGCACCGGGCGAGTCGGTCACAGTCGGGTTCCAGGCCGCCCACGACGGCGAATACTCACCGCCCACCAACGTTTTGATCAACGGAGAGCCGTCTGGCGGCGGCAGCACCGGCGGCGGTGAAACCGGCGGGGGCAGCACCGGCGGCGGCAGCACCGGCGGCGGCAGCACCGGCGGCGGGGAAACCGGCGGCGGCAGCACCGGCGGCGGGGAAACCGGCGGCGGCAGCACCGGCGGCGGCAGCACCGGCGGCGGCAGCACCGGCGGCGGCAGCACCGGCGGCGGGGAAACCGGCGGCGGCAGCACCGGCGGCGGGGAAACCGGCGGCGGCAGCACCGGCGGCGGCAGCACCGGCGGCGGGGAAACCGGCGGCGGCAGCACCGGCGGCGGCAGCACCGGCGGCGGCAGCACCGGCGGCGGCAGCACCGGCGGCGGCAGCACCGGGCTTTGGGGAGAGCCGGAGTTCTCACCGTATGTCGACCTGACGTTGTTCCCCCAGTTCGACTTCGCAGGGGCGGGCGCCAACGGGGACATCGACCATGTGATGCTCGGTTTCATTACCAGCAACTCACAAGGCCAGCCGGCCTGGGGAGGCTTCGACGCATACTCGATCGACGGGGGAAACCTGCGTTATCTGATCGACAACCAGATCGCCGCCATGCATACCGCAGGTATTGACGCCACCATCTCCTTCGGCGGGGCGGCGAATCAGGAACTTGCGCTGACCACGCCGAACGCCGAGGCGCTGGCGGCGAAGTACACATCAGTGATGGACGAATACGGAATCCGCAAGCTTGACTTCGACATTGAGGGTGCCGCTCAGGGTGACGTTGCGTCTTTGACGCGTCGCTCCCAGGCGATCGCCATGCTTCAAGCGGAGGGCAATAGTTCCGGTAGCCCCGTTGAAGTATCTTTCACCCTGCCCGTCCTGCCGACGGGTCTTACCCATGTCGGGATGGGTGTCGTCACGAACGCCATCGCGAATGGGGTGGATATCGCGCACGTCAACATAATGACCATGGACTATTTCGACCCGAGTCTGTCGTACGACGGCAAGATGGGCGACTACGCAATTCAGGCCGCGACCGCAGTCCACGATCAACTCGTGCCGCTATATCCGTCGAAGACGGACGCGGAGATCTGGGCGATGATTGATGTGACACCCATGATCGGTGTCAACGACAATCCGGTCGAAGTTTTCACACTCGCTGACGCACAAAAGCTGACTGATTTCGCCGAGACGAAGGGGCTGGGCGGAGTGCACATGTGGTCAGCGAACCGCGACTATCCCGGGCCGGTGGGCACCCTGACAAACACCAGCAGCGGGGTGCAACAAGAAGCTTGGGCCTTCTCACGCACCTTCAGCGAGTTCGACGATTAAACAGTCTCTCGCGTCCGGTAGCGTCGCATCCCGCGTCGCTACCGGACGCTAATGTCCCACCCATCACCTGTGTGACCGCCCAGTCGGCAGGACGGCGTCATACGGGGGTCTGAAAGCCACTCTGGTTGCGAACCTGGCCCGCAATAGCCCATCGGCGTTGGCAACCGCCGAGCGCTCATCGCGCTGGCGATGAACCGCCGCCCAACTGCCGCGCTTCCCGCTGTCTCAACGCCGTTGGGACAGCGTCAACTCCCTTCATCTTTCCTACCGAAACGGCGCCGAGTGAATTGGTTTAGGGTTAGCCATTTCGGCCGCAGTCTGACTAGTCCAGCGACACCCAATCAGGGGCGAGTTGGATCGGCTACTGGCTTTGTACGATCGGAGACGTCGAGGGTTCGCGATTAGAACATAATTCTCGAATCAAGGCGCAGAAACGGGCAGTCACCTGTACGGGACAACATTCGCACTGCCGCGAAGCAAACCAGCAGCCCAAACTGACAAATGATCTCAGGAAGAAGTCGAGTCGAATTGATTCCGGTCAATCTTCGCAATATATGTTGAAATTCATCAACAACCATTAGGCTTAGTAAGCTCTTGCATCCTTAGCGGCGCTCAGTGAGCAACTTCAATTCTGATCTACGACCAGTCTGACAGGGCGGTTCTCACGAATGAACTTTTCGGTGTTGCCACCAGAGATCAATTCGGCACGGCTGTTCGCCGGACATGGGCCAACATCCCTATTGGCCGCAGCAGCGGCGTGGGACGGTTTAGGAGCCGAATTGACCGCAGTCGCCGCCTCGTTCGAATCGGTGACGGCGAGCCTGACAGAGCGCTCCTGGCAGGGACGCGCGTCAATAGCAATGACGCGAGCGGCTGCGCCCTATGTCGGCTGGTTGAGTGCAGCCGCTACTGAGGCCGAACTGGCCGCCGCGCTGACCAGACTGGCGGCGGCCGCGTTTGAAACGGCGCGGGCAGCCACGGTGCATCCGGCCACGATTGCACTCAACCGCCTTCGGTTGGGATCGCTGGTGTTCTCCAACTGGCTTGGCCAAAATGCCCACGCGATCGCGACTATCGAAAACGCGTATGAGCAAATGTGGGCTCAGGATGTGGCCGCCATGTCCGGATATCACGCCGGGGTGTCGGCCCTTGTCTCCCAACTCACGCCTTTCCCCCCACCAGTCCAGCATCCTGCGCCGCTGCCGAGCGAACTCATCAACACGGCCGCGACCGCATTCGCACCCGCGGCGGCATCCCCCGGCTGGGACAGCTTCGGACCCGTCGGCATCGCAAACACCGGCATCATTAATATCGGCGTTGGAAACCGGGGAAGCTACAACGCCGGCATTGGGAATTACGGCACTAGCAACTTTGGCATAGGAAATGCGGGGGAGTACAATCTAGGCCTCGGAAATACCGGGACCAACAACATCGGAATCGGGCTTTCCGGCCACAATAATGTCGGAATCGGGCTCGCCGGCATTGGCCGCGCCGGCCTCGGTGCACTGAACTCTGGCCCCAACAACATTGGTCTATTCAATTCGGGAAGCGGAAACGTTGGATTTTTCAACTCGGGCACGGGAAATGTAGGTCTCTTCAATGCCGGCATCGGAAATTCTGGTATCGGCAATCCCGGGGACTACAATACGGGCCTCCTTAACACCGGCTCAGCGAACAGCGGCATCGCGAACACTGGTCTCGCCAACACCGGAAACTATAACAGTGGTAGCTACAATACGGGTGATCTCAACACCGGCAATGCAAATACCGGCAGTTTCAATCCAGGTAACTACAACACCGGGCTCCTCAACTCAGGCAACTACAACACCGGCCTGGCCAACACTGGCGATTTCAACACAGGTGCGTTCATATCAGGCGACATGAACAACGGTATCCTATGGCGAGGCGATCGCCAAGGACTAATCGGCGCGAACATTTCCATTGCGATTCCCGCAATCAATATTAAACAACTGATTAGCATACCAGTAAGCCAGTTAATCGTTATTCCCGGCCAAGCAATTCTGGTCGATGGCTTCGCATTTCCCGAGCAATCCCTTCCCGGCCTTTATTCATTTGGTCCTATAGTGCTGCCTCAATCGTCAGCCTTCCTTCCGAGTGCGGTCATTTCCATAGGCGGACCTACCACGACAATCGACATCAACATCAATGGAACCTTCGGCGGCTTCTCCATCCCGCTGCTCGAAATTCAAGCGAGCCCAGGGTTCGGAAACTCAACCAGCGCCCCGTCATCGGGTTTCTTCAACTACGGCGGCGGCAGCACATCCGGCTTTGGAAACCTGGGCGCCAACACATCAGGCCTGTGGAACACCGGCGTGGACAGCTCGGGAACGTCGGGCCTGCTGAATGTCGGCGCTCAGCTGTCGGGTGTCGCGAATCTGGGCAACACCATTTCGGGACTTTACAACACCAGCACCGCCAGCCAGACGACGTCCGCCTTCACATCAGGCGTCGGCAGCGTCGGCACAGCGGTCGCAGGCTTGTTCGGTAACATCGCGGGCAATCCAGGCTTAAACTTCGGCTTCGCAAACTACGGGGCCATTAACATTGGCAGCAGCAACCTCGGCAGCTCGAATTTCGGGAACGCAAACATCGGCTCATACAACGTCGGTGGCGCAAACCACGGAACATTCGACATCGGCTACGGCAATCTAGGCGACTATAACTCCGGAGTCGCCAACCTCGGCGACTCCAACCTAGGTCTTGGCAACCTAGGTGGCTACAACATCGGCATTGCCAACAACGGCTTTGGCAATGTCGGCATTGCGAACGTCGGCGCCAACAATATCGGCATCGGTCTCCGCGGAAATGGACAGATGGGGTTCGGAACGCTCAACTCGGGCGCCGGCAATATCGGTTTCTTCAATTCCGGCAGAAACAATTTCGGGCTATTCAACTCGGGCTCCGGGAATATGGGCATCGGAAACTCGGGGGACGGAAACTTCGGCATTGGGAACACCGGAAACTACAGTACCGGATTTGCCAACTCCGGAAGTACCAATACCGGCCTACTTAACTCCGGCAACGTCAACACCGGGATCAGCAATGCCGGCAGCTATAATACTGGCCTGCTCAACATTGGCGACGCGAATACCGGCGCATTGAATTTGGGCGACCTCAACACGGGACATCTAAATAGCGGGAGTTATAACACAGGAGCCGCCAATACCGGCAATTTCAACACCGGCGCGTTCATTAACGGCGACTACAATAATGGATTGCTTTACCGCGGCGACGACAATGGCCATCTCGACATCAATGTTGGTTTGTACGTTCCGGAGCTTCGACTTCTGAGTCTCGATGTAGACATACCGATCAACATACCCATTCACGCGACGATAACACCGGCGATCTTCAACGGCGTAGACATTCCAAGCATTCCGCTGAGCCTGCTGACGAATAGCGGTGAAATCAAAGATATTTCCATCGGCACCATCACCGTATCGATGCCACAACCGTCGATTTTTGTCGGCGGGCCGGGCAGGGGCGTGACGATCGGCACGCACGTCGATTTCGGACCTGTCGACATTCCGTTCATCCGTATTCCGGGTGGGCCAGGGTTCGGGAATTCGACGACATTGCCGTCTTCGGGATTTTTCAACACTGGCGCCGGTGGGTTATCGGGGTGGGGAAATATCGGTTCGGGCACATCTGGACTCTCAAATGTGGCAACGAATTCAATGTTTGCGGAAGTCCAAAGTTCTGGATTGTTTAATGTCGGCACGCTGACATCAGGCGTGGCAAACGTCGGCAACACCGTGTCCGGATTCGCCAACGCTGCCCTCTCTGATTCATTGCAACCTGGCTTCACCTCTGGTGTAGCCAATGTCGGCACAAGGTTAGGCGGATTATTCGGTCTTGGCGCTGGAAACCCAGTCTACAACGTGGGTATAGCAAATCTCGGCGGCTTCAACCTAGGTGGCGGGAATGTCGGCAACTACAACATCGGCAACGGCAACCTGGGCAGCGCTAATTTCGGCAGCGCCAATATTGGTGCCAATAACATCGGCAGTGGCAACAATGGCATCTTCGATCTCGGATTTGGCAACCTCGGGAGCTACAACATCGGTGTGGGTAGCCTGGGTGAAGTCAATTTCGGTATGGGCAACCTGGGCGCTTACAACATCGGGGCGGGCAACAACGGGATCGACAATATCGGCCTGGCCAACACCGGCAGGAATAACGTCGGGTTCGCCAACAGCGGCAGCAATAATGTGGGCATCGGACTCACCGGCGACGGCCGCGTCGGATTCGGTGGTCTGAACTCCGGCGGCCGCAACATTGGCCTCTTCAACTCCGGCACGGACAATGTCGGCTTCTTCAACTCCGGCTCCGGAAACCTCGGCATCGGCAACTCGGGCATCCACAACTTCGGCATTGGCAACTCGGGCACTGGGAACTTTGGCATGGGAAACTCCGGCCTCTATAGCACCGGCTTTGCCAACGCGGGCAACGTCAACACGGGCTGGTTCAACACCGGCGACGTCAACACGGGCATTGGTAACGCCGGCAACTCGAACGTGGGCTTCTACAGCATCGGCGATACCAACACCGGCAACTTCAACCTAGGCGATCTGAATACCGGATCGTTCAACCTTGGCAATGCCAACACCGGATCTTCCAATAGTGGCAGCTTCAACACCGGCGCGTTCATCACAGGCAACTACAGCAACGGCCTCCTCACATCCAACGACTATCAAGGTCTTATCAACCCCGGGCTAGCATTCTCCATCCCGTTGACACTCAACGTCGCCGCGGGCATCGACATACCGATCACCGCATTCACCGGCACGTTGGCCCTGCAAACTTTCACGATCCCTCGCGTCATTGTGGAAGGCTTGGGAACCGAAGCCGCGTCAGTCGGCCCCATCACCATCCCGACGATCTCGGTCAGTCTTCCCGTCCTACAGCTCACTATCGGTGGACCGAACGACGGCTTCGCTATCACAACCTCGCCGATCAGGCTGTCCATCTTTGACAGTCCACTCACGTCCGGCTTCGGCAACTGGACCACCAGTCCTTCGTCGGGCTTTTTCAACAGCGGCATTGGCGGCGGCTCCGGTTTCGGCAACGTCGGACCCAACTCGGGATTGCTCAACATAGCGTCGGAAGGATTCGGTTCTGCGGGCGTCAAGAATATCGGGGGGCTGAGTTCGGGCGCCTTCAACGTGGGAAGCGCGATCTCCGGAGTGCTCAACATCAGCTCTGCCGAGTTGACGACAACGGCGGAGATTTCAGGTCTTGGCAACATGGGCGCACATGTTGCGGGTCTGCTTGGCCTAACTTCTGGCGCTACCGACTACAACTTGGGATTCGCCGATGTCGGCACTCGCAACTTCGGCGGCGGGAACATCGGCGACTCCAACTGGGGCGTCGGTAATCGTGGCTCGTCCAACTTCGGTGGCGGAAACATCGGATCTTTCCACATGGGAATCGGAAACTCGGGATTCTTTGACTACGGCTTCGGCAATCTGGGTAGCTACAGCATCGGATTCGCCAATCTCGGCGACTCGAACTTGGGCATGGCGAACCTTGGCAGCTACAACATCGGTCTTGCGAACAGCGGTATCGGCAACATCGGACTCGCCAATACGGGCAGTAATAATATTGGCATCGGCTTGACGGGCAGTGGCCAGATTGGCCTTGGTGCGATCAACACCGGAAGCCAGAACTTGGGATTATTCAACACGGGCAGCAACAATGTCGGATTTCTGAACTCCGGGGATGGCAATTTCGGCGTTGGAAACTCCGGAGACTACAACACTGGCATCTTCAACTCCGGAAATGTCAACACCGGGCTCTTCAACGCTGGAAACTATAACACTGGGTTCTTTAACGTTGGCAGCACTAACACAGGCATCGGTAATGCAGGGGCAGTAAACACCGGCATTGCCAATACCGGTGACTATAACACTGGGCTGATCAATACTGGTCATTACGCCACCGGCGCGTACATCTCCGGAAATTACAGCAACGGACTGTTGCAAACAGGAGATTACCAGGGGTTGTTTGGCATCGACGCGACGCTCACCATTCCCGAGATCAGCCCAAGTCTAAGACTTCATATCCCGGTGAACATCCCAATAACATTCCACGGTGGTTACGTTCTACTAAATCCTTTCTCAATTCCAGCCATCAACATTGGGATCCTCGCCAGTGACGCCACCATAGACCCGATCGTCATCCCCGCAATAGGCGTCCAATTGCCGGACGGCTATGTCAATATCGGGAGCCCCTCGACCTCGATCGACATCGACATCAGTGGCAGCGTCGGCCCCATCAGACTTCAGCTGCTATATATTCCGGCTGCGCCCGGATTCGGAAACTCGACCACGGGCCCCTCGTCGGGATTTTTCAACACCGGCGCCGGTAGCGCATCGGGATTCGCGAACTTCGGTGCGAATAATTCGGGCGTCTGGAACTTCTCGCCAGCGAGCCTAGGCAGCTCGGGTGTGCTGAACGCCGGAGCGCTGCAATCGGGGATCTTGAATGCGGGCAACACGATCTCCGGCTACTCCAACACCAGCGTTCTGGACTTCGCCACCCCGGCTTTCAACGCGGGCTTCGGTAACGTCGGCACGAACCTTGCCGGGCTCCTTGGCACCGACTCGGGACGCGCGATAATCAACTTTGGCCTGGCCAACCAAGGGGCCCTCAATATCGGCAGCGGCAACATCGGCGAGTTGAATCTCGGTCAAAGTAACGTCGGCAGCTTTAACTTGGGCAGCGGCAATCTCGGCAGCAACAACATTGGGGGCGGCAACTCAGGAAGCTTCGTCATTGGTCTCGGAAACTCGGGCAGCTACAGCGTCGGACTGGGCAACTTGGGTGGCGGAAACCTCGGCTTAGCGAACCTTGGAATCAACAATATCGGGTTCGGCAACCACGGTAGTGGAAATATTGGCATAACGAATTCCGGCTCGAATAATTTCGGCATCGGTCTCACCGGCGATGGACAAGTTGGATTCGGCGCTCTCAACTCTGGTGTGCATAATATCGGCTTCTTCAACTCCGGCAGCGATAATATTGGCTTGTTTAACTCTGGTACTGGGAATGTCGGGATCGGAAACTCGGGCAAGGGGAATTTCGGCATCGGAAATACGGGCGACCACAATACGGGCTTGGCGAACCCCGGAGATGCAAACACCGGCCTCTTGAATATCGGTCGCCTCAACACAGGTCTTGGGAACACAGGAAGCTACAATACGGGTGGTTTTAACTTGGGCAGTATCAACACGGGCAGCTTCAATCAAGGTTTGGGCAATACCGGTGGTTTCAATGCCGGTAACTACAATACCGGAATGGCAAATAGCGGCGACTATAACACCGGGGTCGTTATTTCAGGCGACATGAACAACGGTTCGTTATGGCGTGGTGACAAGCAAGGTCTGGTTGGGTTTCGTTATGTCATCAGCGTGCTGGAATTTCCCGCAGATCTTCACGTCCATATTCCAATCGACATTCCCATTAGTGGCAGTATCACAGGCGGAGTCATTGAGGGTTTCACTATTCCCATGATTAGCGCGTCCGGCTTCGACAGCGGCCTCGATTATATCGAAATGGAGTTTGGCCCAGCTACCATCCCGACCATAGGGCTCAGCTTCCCCACCATTGATGTGCGTGTGGGCAGTCCCGCCACCGCGATCGACCTGGTCGCCAGCGGCCGCGTCGGTCCAGTCGTGTTTCCACTCATCGACCTCTCCGCCGTCCCGGGATTCGGAAATGCCACCACCGGCCCCTCGTCAGGCTTCTTCAACACAGGCCACGGCAGCTCATCCGGTTTCTTCAATTCCGGCACGAACATCTCCGGATGGCTGAACGCAACTGCGAGCGACGCGACCATCTCCGGTTTGCTTAACTTCGGCGCACTGGAATCGGGCGTGGCAAATATGGGCAACTCTGTTTCGGGGTTCCTCAGCACAAGCGCAGTGGGTCTGACTACGCCGCCCAGTTCATCAGGGATCGCCAACAACGGGGCCGATATGGGGCGTCTGGTGAGCGGCGAGGTCAAGCACATGTTGTTCAACCTTGGGTTTGGCAATCGCGGCGGCTTTAACTTGGGTAGCGGCAACGCCGGCCATTACAACGTGGGCGACGGCAACTTGGGCAGCAACAACTGGGGCAGCGGCAACGCCGGTACCTTCGCGATGGGGTTCGGCAATCTGGGCAGCTACACCGTCGGCCTGGGCAACCTGGGCGACAGTAACTTCGGCCTAGGGAATCTGGGGAGTTACAACGTTGGGGTCGCCAATTACGGCGTCGGCAATGTCGGCCTGGCCAACACGGGCAACAACAACATCGGCATCGGGCTTACCGGCGACGGCCAGACCGGCGTTGGTGGGTTCAACTCCGGCAGCGGCCATACCGGCCTGTTTAACTCGGGTAGCAACAATGTCGGATTCTTCAACTCCGGGCGGGGAAATTTTGGTATCGGGAATTCGGGCGTCGGAAACTTCGGCTTCGCAAGCTCGGGCGATTACAACACCGGTTTCTTAAACTCCGGCACTGTGAATACAGGCTTGCTCAACTCGGGCAGCGTCAACACCGGCTTAGGCAACTCGGGCAACTACAATACCGGCTTCGCGAACTCAGGCAACTCCAATACCGGAAGCTTTAACTCGGGCGCTGCTAATTCAGGTGACTTCAATCCGGGGAATAGCAACACCGGATACTTCAACACCGGAAACACAAATACCGGGTTTTTCAATTCCGGAGATGTGAACACTGGTGGGTTCATTTCGGGCAATTTCAGCAATGGCATGTTCTGGCGAGGTGATTACCAGGGCTTGATTAGTATTTCATACTCGGTCACGATTCCCGAAATTCCTTTATACTATGGCCTCAACGCGCCGATAAGCATCCCGATTACGGGTACTATCACTGCAATCACCCTCGATGGTTTCACGATTCCTGCGATACCGCTGACCATCACTTCCATCGACAAGACCACCGGGGGTGTAGTCATCACCTGGGAAGACACAGAATTCGGGCCGTTTGTGTTCGAGCCAAACGTCCTGCAACCCGTGACCAACCTTGACCTGGTCTTGCAGCACAACATCAATACAAGCGGGGTCAGCGCCTTCGGGCCCTTTACCTTCGGGTTCTCCTACCAAGGAAGTCCCGGCTTCGGGAACTTCACCGGCAGCCCTTCGTCGGGCTTCTTCAACACCGGCGCCGGAAACTCCTCGGGCTTCTTCAACGGCGGCACCATCGGACTCTCGGGGCTCGGTAACATCGGATCTTGGACTTCGGGCCTATTCACCAGCGGCTCTGGCAACTCGGGTTACATCAATGATGGGATATTGCAGTCGGGCTTGCTGAACAACGGCAATGCCGTGTCTGGTATTTACAACTCATCCCCGGCCAGCCTCTCGATACCCGCTTTCATCTCCGGCGTAGGGAACTCCGGTCACACCAACTTCGCTGGCTTTTTCAAAGGCCCTGACGATGGTGGCTCAAATTATGGCCTCGCTAATATCGGAGAATCGAACTTCGGTGTAGCGAACATCGGCCAAGCCAACATCGGCAGTTCGAATTTCGGCAGCCTGAATTTCGGAGCGGGTAACGAAGGTGCCAAGAACTTCGGATTCGGCAATGTCGGCGTCCTGAATATCGGCGCCGGAAATGAGGGTAGCGCAAGCTTCGGCTTCGCCAACCTGGGCAGCAATAACATCGGTGCCGGGAACAGCGGAATTCAAAATTATGGCTTCGGCAACACCGGCGTGAGCAACATCGGTTTTGGCAACACGGGCAGCAACAGCATCGGCATCGGCCTGAGTGGCAGCGGGCAGGTGGGTATTGGTGCCCTCAACTCGAACTCCAGTAACTTGGGTTTGTTCAACTCCGGCATCCGGAATATCGGTCTCTTCAACTCCGGCACCGGAAACATTGGCTTCTTCAACTCCGGCACCGGAAACTTTGGAATCGGAAACTCCGGCGATTTCAATACTGGTTTTCTCAATCCGGGCCACGCGAATACCGGAATTGCAAACGTCGGCAGCTTCAACACCGGCGGCTTCAATCCAGGCAGTGCCAACACCGGCGACTTCAACCCAGGTAGTTACAACACAGGCTACCTAAACCTCGGGAACTACAACACCGGCCTGGCCAACGTCGGCGATATCAACACAGGTTTACTGAACTCCGGCCAAGCGAGTTTCGGTGCCTTTATTAGCGGGCAAGGGGCGATGGGCGTGTCCTCGCTCAGCGTGCCGTCGCTCGCAGGCCTTTTGAACAGCACCAGCCATCCGTCGTCCGGCTTCTTTAACAGCGGCCCCGGCAGCGTCTCGGGGTTCCTGAACGTGGGTACCCACCTGTCGGGCTGGTTGAACAAGGGCGCGGTTTTATCGGGCCTGTCCAACAGCGGCGATGCCATGTCCGGCGCTTTGAACACGAGTTCACTGAAGCTTGTGACCGCAGCCTACGTCTCCGGCTTTCTCAATACGGGCGCGACTTTGTCCGGGTTCTTCTCGAACGGCCGTTCGTAGCATCGACGTAAGCTGGGCGCGCGCTGAGAAGACAGGGACGACATCGCATCAAGCCCACGATGCATTGAGTGATGCGGTTAGTTGTTAGCTTGGATGGTGCTTAGGCGAAACGGCCCCAATGGGAAGGCGACCAATGCCGATCGCGATCACCCCCGAACATCAAGACCTGGCCGACTCGGTGCGGTCCCTAGTAACGCGGGTAGCACCGTCCGAGGTGCTGCACGCCGCGCTCGAGACGCCGGTGGAGAACCCTCCGCCGTACTGGCAGGCCGCCGCCGAACAGGGCCTGCAGGGCGTGCACCTGGCCGAATCCGTCGGCGGCCAGGGCTTCGGCCTCCTCGAGCTGGCCATCGTGCTGGCGGAGTTCGGTCGTGGCGCGGTGCCCGGACCGTTCGTGCCGTCGGCGATCGCGAGCGCGCTGATCGCCGCGCATGACCCGGACGCCAAGGTGCTCGCGGAGCTGGCGTCGGGGGCGGCCATCGGCGCCTACGCGCTGGATTCGGGCCTGACCGCCACCCGGCAGGGCGACGTGCTGGTGATCCGCGGCGAGGTGCGGGCGGTGCCCGCCGCCGCGCAAGCCGCCATCCTGGTGCTGCCGGTGGCCATCGACAGCGGCGAAGAGTGGGTGGTGCTGCGCGCCGAGCAGCTGGAGATCACGCCGGTGCGCAGTCTCGACCCGCTGCGGCCCATCGCCGACATCTGCGCCAATGCCGTCGAGGTCGGCGACGACGTGGTGCTGGCCAACCTGAGCATGAGCAGAGCCCACGCGCTGATGACCACGCTGCTGTCGGCCGAGGCGGTGGGTGTGGCGCGCTGGGCGACCGACGCGGCGTCGTCCTACGCCAAGATTCGTGAACAGTTCGGCCGCCCGATCGGCCAGTTCCAGGCCATCAAGCACAAGTGCGCCGAGATGATGGCCGACACCGAGCGGGCCACCGCAGCGGTGTGGGACGCCGCACGCGCTTTAGATGAAACAGGCGAGGACACCCACTTCGCCTTCGCCGCCGCGGTGGCGGCGACGCTGGCGCCGGCTGCGGCCCAGCGGTGCACCCAGGACTGCATCCAGGTGCACGGCGGGATCGGCTTCACCTGGGAACACGACACCAACGTGTACTACCGCCGGGCATTGATGCTGGCCGCCTGCTTCGGCCGCGCCTCGGAGTACCCGCAACGGGTGGTGGGCACGGCCACCACGACCGGGATGCGCGCGGTGGACATCGACCTGGATCCCGACACCGAGAAGCTGCGGGCCGAGATCCGGGCCGAGGTGGCGGCGTTCAAGGAGATGGATCGCGCCCAGCGTACCGTCGCGATCGCCGAGGCCGGTCTGGTGCTCCCCTACCTGCCCAAGCCGTGGGGCCGGGCATCGAGCCCCGTCGAGCAGGTCATCATCGCCCAGGAGTTCGCCGCCGGGCGGGTCAAGCGACCCCAGGTTGGCATCGCGGCGTGGATCATCCCGTCCATCGTCGCGTTCGGCACCGAGGAGCAGCAACAGCGCTTCCTGCCGCCGACGTTCCTCGGCGAAATGGTCTGGTGCCAACTGTTTTCCGAACCCGGAGCCGGATCCGACCTGGCCGGTCTGTCCACCAAGGCGACCAAGGTGGACGGCGGTTGGCGAATCACCGGGCAGAAGATCTGGACCACGGTGGCGCAGTTCTCGCAGTGGGGCGCACTCCTGGCGAGAACCGACCCGAACGCTCCGAAGCATCAGGGCATCAGCTACTTCCTGCTCGACATGAAGAGCGAGGGCGTGACGGTCAAGCCGCTGCGTGAGCTCACCGGGCAGGAGTTCTTCAACACCGTCTACATCGACGACGTGTTCGTGCCGGACGAGTACGTGCTGGGCGAGGTGAACCGGGGCTGGGAGGTCAGCCGCAATACCCTTACCGCAGAGCGGGTTTCGATCGGCGGCAGCGACCTGAACTTCCTGGCCAGCCTGCCGCAGTTCGTCGAGTTCGTGCGGGACGGCCATTTCGACCAGGTCGCCCGCCACCGCGCCGGCCAGTTGATCGCCGAGGGTCACGCCGCCAAGGTGCTGAATCTGCGATCCACGCTGCTGACGCTGGCCGGCGGCGACGCGATGCCTTCGGCCGCGATCTCCAAGCTGCTGGCGATGCGCACCGGCCAGGGCTACGCGGAGTTTGCGGTGTCGTCATTCGGCACTGACGCCGTGATCGGCGACCCCGGGACTCCGCAGGGCAAGTGGGGCGAGTTCCTGCTGTCCAGCCGGGCCACCACCATCTACGGCGGCACCTCGGAGGTGCAGCTCAACATCATCGCCGAGCGGCTGCTGGGGCTTCCCCGCGACCCGTAAGTGGCCGCCACCGATTGAGGGTGAAACTACGGATTCCGCAGTGCAGCCAGGGCGGGATTCATGCCGAATCTCCGCCCTAGGCGCACTATCAGAGCCAGAGCTTCGTCGGGCCTACTTGTCGGCCTTTTCGTCGGCCTTTTCGGCCTTTCCGTCGGCCTTTTCGGACTTCTCGCCGCCCTTGCTTTCGGCGTCCTTCGCGAGGTCCTTGGCCTTGTCCTTCGCCTGATCCTTGTCCTCGACGTCCAACTCGCGCAGTTCGCGCTTGAGAATCTTGCCGGTGGGGTTGCGCGGCAACTCGTCGAGGAAGATGACCTCGCGCGGCACCTTGTAGCGGGCCAACTCCTCTTTGACGTGCTTCTTCAGCGTCTCCTCGTCGACGTCGGAGCCGTCCTTCTTGACCACGAAGGCACGCAACCGGTGACCCCAGTCCTTGTCCTCGACGCCGATAGCGGTGGCCTCCACCACCTCGGGATGCCCGCTGAGGCAGTCCTCGACCTCGGCCGGGAACACGTTCTCGCCGCCGGAAACGATCATCTCGTCGTCGCGGCCGCTGACGTAGAGCAGGCCGTGCTCGTCGAAGTAGCCGACGTCGCCCGAGGACATCAGGCCGTCGATGATCTGCTTGTGACCGCCGCCGGTGTAGCCCTCGAAGGGGAAGGCGTTGCCCACGAAGATCCGCCCGACCTCGCCCTGCGGCTTCTCCTGGCCGTTGTCGTCGAGGATCTTGACCTTGACGCCCTTGACCACCGGCCCGACCGTCGCCGGGTTCTTCTTCAGGTCCTTGGGTCCGGCGATGGTGGCGAAGGCGATCTCGGTGGAGCCGTACATGTTGTAGATGACCGGCCCGAAGTCATTGAGGGCGCGCTGCGCCAACTCGGCGCCCAGTTGCGAGCCGGACACGAAGATGATCTTCAGGTGCGACAGGTCGGGCTTCTTGTCCATCTTCTCGATCGCGTCGAGCAGACGCGACAGCATCACCGGCACCACCACCATGGCGGTCGCCTTGTGCTTCTCCAGGTCCTCGAGCACCAGCGGCGGCTTGAACTTGCGGCGCAGCACCAGCGTCGAGCCGAGGAACATGGCGATGGTGGCGTGCAGGTAGCCCAGCGCGTGGAACATCGGCGCGGGCAGCGAGGTGATCTCGTTGGCCTTGAAGGGCACGTGCGACAGGATGCCGCCGACCGGCGCCAGCGTCGGCGGGGTGCTGCGGTTGGCGCCTTTGGGGGTTCCGGTGGTGCCGCTGGTCAGGATGATGATGGAGGCGTGCTTGCTGGCCTTGGGCGCGGGCTCTTTGCTGCTGCGCTTGATCAGGTCGGCCAGGGTCTCGTCCTTGCTGCCCGACTCCTCGTCACTGTCCGGGTTGGTGCCCAGCGCCCGTAGTTTGCCCAGTTCGGGCTCGGCCTTGCTGACCGTCTTGGTGTACTCGTCGTCGTAGATGATCACCTTGGCGCCTTCGCGCTCGGAGACCTCTTTGACCTGCGGTCCAGAGAATTCGCTGTTGAGCAAGATGATGCGTGCGCCGGCCCGCGCGGCGCCGTAGTTGGCGATGACGAACCACCGGGTGTTGCGCGCCAGAATGGCCACCCCGTCCCCGCCCTTGACGCCCATCTCGATCAGGCCGTTGGCCACCGCATGCGCGGCCTCGTCGAGCTCCCGATAGGTGATCGCGCCCTCTTCGTCGATGACGGCCCGAGCGTCGGGATGGCGGCGGGCGTTCAGCGACGGCAACATGCCGAATTCGCCCCACTTGGCGATATCGGCGGCCATGGCCGCGGTCTTGAGGGGCGACTCGATCTTGAATGCGCCCGCTTCGAAGATCTTGCGCACGTAGTGCAGTTCGGCTGCGCCGCGTTCGACGTACTGCTGGATCTTGGCAGGGATCTGCCCGGGCAGGTCGCTGAGGTTAGGCATGTTCCTCACCATATGTGACGGAGGTCGCAGAGCGATCGGTAGGTTTCCCCCGAATTACCATCGAGTTCTATGACCAAACCCGTGTCGCTGGACGTGACGGGACGCGAGGTCACCGTCACCCATCCCGGCAAGGTCGTTTTTCCCGACCTGGGGGTGACCAAGCTCGATCTGATCCGCTACTACCTGTCGGTGTCCGGCGGGGCGTTGCGCGGTGTGGCCGAGCGGCCGATGATCCTCAAGCGCTTCGTCAAGGGCATCACCGAAGAGGCGGTGTTCCAGAAACGCGCGCCGGCCAACCGGCCGGACTGGGTCGACGTCGCCACGTTGCGCTACGCGTCCGGCACGTCAGCCGATGAGGCCGTCATCCATGACGCCGGCGGGCTGGCCTGGGTGATCAACACGGGCTGTGTCGATCTGAATCCGCATCCGGTGCGTGCCGACGATCTCGAGCACCCGGACGAGCTGCGGGTCGATCTGGACCCGATGCCCGGGGTCGACTGGCAGCGCATCATCGACGTCGCGTTGGTGGCCCGCGAGGTGCTCGAGGACCACGGCCTGACCGCGTGGCCGAAGACGTCGGGATCGCGAGGCTTCCACGTCTATGCGCGGATCGCCCCGCGCTGGCCGTTCGCCAAGGTGCGCCTGGCCGCCCAGACCGTCGCGCGCGAGGTCGAACGGCGCGTCCCCGACCTGGCGACCAGCCGATGGTGGAAGGAAGAACGGGAGGGCGTCTTCGTCGACTTCAACCAGAACGCCAAGGACCGCACCGTCGCGTCGGCGTACTCGGTGCGCGCGACCCCCGACGCCAGGGTGTCCACACCCCTGCGCTGGGACGAGGTTCCCCGGTGCCGTCCGGAGGAGTTCACCATTTCGACGGTTCCCGACCGGTTCGCCGAGCTGGGTGACCCGTGGGCCGGCATGGACGACGTGAGCGGCAGTCTCGACCCACTGCTGGGATTGGCCGACGAACTGGGGCCCCCCGAGCGGGCGCCACGCGGCGCCAAGAAGTCCGCCGACGGCCGGCGCCAGTCCACGATGCCGCTGATCGAGGTGGCCCGCACCAAGACCAGGGATGAGGCGATGGCCGCGCTAGCCACCTGGCGGGAGCGTCATCCCGCCGCGGCCGCACTCCTGCAGCCGGTCGACGTACTGGTCGACGGCATGCGCGGCCCCAGTTCGATCTGGTACCGAATCCGGATCAACCTGCAGCACGTGCCCGCCGACCGGCGCCCGCCGCAGGAGGAGTTGATCGCCGACTACTCTCCTTGGGTGGGCTACACACCGAAGCCCCGGCCACGCAACTGACGGTCCGTCGAGACACGCGATACTCTCACGCTGTGCACCAGGGATGGAGTCGGCGGGGGTTTTTGCAGGCCGCCGGGGTGACCGGGGTAGCCGGGCTGCTTGCCGCATGCTCTGACCCCAAGCCCGCGCCCGGCACGGCCGGCGGCGGGTCGGTGACCGTCACCCATCTGTTCGGCCAGACGGTCGTCAAGGAACCGCCCAAACGGGTGGTGAGCGCCGGCTACACCGAACAGGACGACCTGTTGGCTGTCGGGGTGGTGCCCATCGCCGTGACCAATTGGTTCGGCGACCAGCCGTTCGGGGTGTGGCCCTGGGCGCAACCGAAACTCGGTGCGGCACAACCGGTTCTGCTGAACCTTGACAACGGGATACAGGTCGATCAGATTGCCGGCCTCAAGCCCGACCTGATCGTGGCGACCAACGCCGGACTGGACGCCGACACCTATCAGAAGCTGTCCGCGATCGCGCCCACCATCGCGCAGTCCGACGGCGACGCGTTCTTCGAGCCGTGGAAGGACCAGGCCGCCGCGATCGGCCAAGCCGTGTTCCAAGCCGACCAAATGAAATCGTTGGTCAACGCCGTCGACAGCAAGTTCACCGACGTCGGGCAGAAGAATCCGTCTTGGAAAGGCAGGAGGGCCCTCCTCATGCAGGGCCGCCTCTGGCAGGGCACGATCGTGGCGACCGTTGCCGGTTGGCGCACCGACTTTCTCAACCAGATGGGGCTGGTCGTGGCAGACAGCATCAAGCCTTACGCCAGCGACCACCGTGCGGTGATCCCTCGCGACCACATCAAAGATGTGCTGGACTCCGCCGATGTGGTGATCTGGTCGACGGAGAGCCCCGAGGAGGAACAGGCCCTGCTCGCCGACCCCGAGGTGGCGGCGTCGCAGGCGACCGAACGCAAGCGCCACATTTTCACCTCGAAAGACCTCGCCGGCGCCATCGCCTTCGCCTCCCCGCTGAGTTATCCCGTGGTCGCCGACCAGCTGCCCCCGCAGCTGGCCAAAGTGCTGGGCTGACGGTGCTCTGAGCGTTTGCTAAGGCAGCTCTGGCAGTGCTCGAAATCGCTCGCACACGGCTTCGGTCGGGAGCTACCGTCGCATCATGAGTGTGACGGAGATCACTGATTTCGCGAGGGGCCCCGACGTGGCAATCACCGTGGTCGACTACGGCGACCAGGCGCTGATCCTGCAGTGTGTCAACACCGCCGAGGTGCTGGCGTGGACGGAGGCGTTGCGCGCGGCGCGGTTACCGGGTGTCGTGGACATCGTCCCGGCCTCGGCCACCGTCCTGGTGAAACTCGACGGGCCGCGCTTTCAGGGCGTCATCCGGCAACGCATCAGAAGGTTGCGGGTGGCCGCCGAGGCGTGGAATCCCGCCGCCGGCGATCCTGCCGACGACATCGTGATCGACGTCGTCTATGACGGCCCCGACCTGCCCCACGTCGCCAGCCACACCGGATTGAGCCCCGCGCAGGTCATCAGCGCGCACACCGGCACCCGGTGGCGGGTGGGCTTCGGCGGGTTCGCGCCGGGCTTCGCCTACCTGATCGGCGGTGACGAGCGGCTGCGGGTGCCGCGGCGGTCCGAACCGCGAACCTCGGTGCCGGCCGGGGCGGTGGGCCTGGCCGGCGAGTTCAGCGCGGTCTATCCACGGCGGTCACCGGGCGGCTGGCAGATCATCGGCCACACCGACGCGGTGTTGTGGGACATCGACCGCCCAGAACCGGCGCTGCTCACACAGGGCCGGTGGGTCCGGTTCAGGGCTGGTTAGGAGACTTGTCGTGACCACCACTCTGGAAATCCTGCGCACCGGCCCGCTGGCGATCGTCCAGGACCTCGGCCGCACGGGGCTGGCCCACCTCGGCGTCGGCCCCTCCGGCGCGGCCGACCGCCGCTCGCACACGCTGGCCAACCGGCTGGTCGCCAACCCCGACGACCGGGCCACCGTGGAGGTGACGTTCGGTGGCTTGACCGCCCGGGTCCGTGGCGGTGACCTGGACATCGCGATCACGGGCGCCGACACCGATCCGACCGTCAACGGAATCATGTTCGGCACCAACAGCATTCACCATGTTCGAGACGGCCAGGTGATATCGCTGGGCACCCCGCGGGCCGGGCTGCGGACGTATCTGGCGGTGCGAGGCGGCATCTGCGTGACACCGGTGCTGGGCTCGCGCAGCTATGACGTGATGTCGGCGATCGGCCCGTTGCCGCTGCAGGCCGGCGACGTGCTGCCGGTCGGCGACCACACCGACGACTACCCCGAACTGGACCAGGCCCCGGTGGCCGCGATCACCACCGAAGCGGTCGAGCTACTGGCGATCCCCGGCCCGCGCGACGACTGGTTCGTCGACCCTGACATCCTGGTCCACACCGACTGGGTGGCCTCCGACCGCAGCGATCGGGTGGGAATGCGCCTGGTCGGGCGCCCCCTGCGGCACCTCGACCCGGACCGGCAGCTGCCGAGCGAGGGCGCCACCCGCGGCGCGATCCAGGTGCCCCCCAACGGGCTACCGGTGATTCTGGGACCCGACCACCCGGTGACCGGCGGCTACCCGGTGATCGGCGTGGTGATCGACGAGGACATCGACAAGGCCGCCCAGGTGCGCCCCGGTCAGCATGTGCGCCTGCATTGGGCCCGTCCGCGGCTGCCCCGGTGAGCACGGCCTGGTAAAACAGGGGACGTGCACACCGCACGCCTGGTCCACACCGCCGATCTGGACAGCCACACGCGCCAGAGCATCTACCAGATGGTCACCACGGCGTTCGCCGGTGACTTCACCGACGCTGACTGGGAACACACCCTGGGCGGGATGCACGCACTGATCTGGCACCACGGCGCGATCATCGCGCACGCCGCGGTCGTGCAGCGGCGACTCATCCACGGCGGCCACCCGTTGCGGTGCGGTTACGTCGAAGGCGTTGCGGTACGCGAAGATTGGCGCGGACAGGGGCTGGTCCGCGCGCTGCTGGACGGGGTCGAGCAGGTGATGCGCGGTGCCTACCAACTCGGCGCGCTCAGCTCGACGGTGAACGCCCGCGGGTTGTATGCGGCCCGCGGGTGGCTGCCCTGGCTCGGACCCACGTCGGTGCTGGCTCCCACCGGCCCGGCCCGCACTCCCGACGACGACGGCTCGATCTTCGTCCTGCCGGTCAGCGTGTCCCTGGACACCTCCGCGGAGCTGATGTGCGACTGGCGCGACGGGGACGTCTGGTAAGCCTCACACCGCGGGTGGTGGTGGGGTGATCGGAAATTCACACGCTGGGTTCGCTGGCGGAATCGCCCGGGCAACAAAGGATTTCTAGCGTCAGCGGCAAGGTCGATGACGTTAGGGGTCTTCATGTTCCGCCGCCGTTCGCACGTTATCTCCGACTGGGATCCCGAAGATGTCGCCGCGTGGGAGGCGGGGAACAAGGACGTCGCCCGGCGTAACCTGATTTGGTCGGTGGCCGCCGAACACGTGGGATTCTCCGTCTGGTCGATCTGGTCGGTGATGGTGCTGTTCATGCCGACATCGGTATACGGATTCTCCGCCGGCGACAAGTTCCTGCTGGGCGCCACGGCGACGTTGGTCGGCGGCTGCCTGCGATTTCCCTACACCTTCGCCACCGCGAAGTTCGGCGGCCGCAACTGGACCGTATTCTCGGCGCTGGTACTGCTCATCCCGACCGTCGGATCGATTGTGCTGCTGGCCAATCCGGGCTTGCCGTGGTGGCCGTATCTGGCGTGCGCCGCGCTCGCCGGCCTCGGTGGCGGCAACTTCGCATCGTCCATGACGAACATCAACGCCTTCTATCCGCAACGGCTCAAGGGCTGGGCGCTGGCATTGAACGCCGGGGGCGGCAACCTCGGCGTGCCGATGATCCAGCTGGTCGGCCTGCTGGTCATCGCCACCGTCGGCGACCGCCAGCCGTACTGGGTCTGCGCGGTGTACCTGGTGCTGCTGGCCGTGGCCGGCATCGGTGCGGCACTGTACATGGACAACCTCAAGCAGTACCGCATCGAGATGGATACTATGCGCAAGGTGTTGGCCGAGCCGCACACCTGGGTGATCTCGATGCTCTACATCGGCACCTTCGGTTCGTTCATCGGATTCTCCTTCGCGTTCGGCCAGGTGCTGCAGATCAACTTCATCGCCGGCGGCCAGAGCACCGCTCAGGCCGCCCTGCACGCCGCTCAGATCGCCTTTCTGGGGCCACTGTTGGGTTCGCTGTCGCGGGTGTATGGGGGCCGGCTGGCCGACCGCGCCGGCGGCGGCCGAGTCACCCTGGGCGCGTTCAGCGCGATGTTGCTCGCGGCCGGAATCCTGGTCAGCGTCAGCACGTTCACCGACCACCACACCGGTCCGGCGCCCACCTCGACGATGATCGGCTACATCGTGGGCTTCGTGGCGCTGTTCATCCTGTCCGGGATCGGCAACGGCTCTGTCTACAAGATGATTCCGTCGATCTTCGAAGCCGGTAGCCACTCGTTGCCGTTGAGTGAGAGCGAACGGCGGCAGTGGTCGCGTTCGATGTCCGGCGCCCTCATCGGATTTGCCGGGGCGATCGGCGCGCTCGGTGGTGTCGGGGTGAATCTTGCTCTGCGCCAGGCATATTCGAGCAGCGGCACCGCCACGTCGGCGTTCTGGGCCTTCGTGGGCTACTACGTCGCCGCCTCGGTGCTGACCTGGGCGATCTACGTGCGCCGGCCACGTGGCGCAACCGCGGCCGGCCGCACCGGTCTGGCCTACGGGTAGACCACGCGCGCTTGACGCTCGGACCCGGGTAGCCGGCGGTGCCGGGGGGCCCGTCGAAGTCCGAGTTGCTGAGCCCGTCAGTTCCGGCGATGCCTTCGTAGCCAGTCGACCCCAGGCCCAGTCCGCCGGCGCCGCCGGCGCCGGCTTCGCCCGCGAGCCGCCGGCTCCCCCCGCCCCGCCGGCACCAAAGCCGCCGTCCGTGCCGTCCCACCCGACCAGGCCACCGCGTCCGCCGGTCCCGCCGGTACCCCCGTTGCCCCCGTTGCCGCCGTCACCGCCGTGGCCGGCGTCACCGCCGGCTCCGCCCCCGCCACCGAACGCGATGCCATCGGGGGCGCCGGCGTTCCCGCCTGCGGCGCCGCCGCCACCGTTGCCGCCCAGGCCGCCGCCGCCCCCGGCACCACCCGACCCGCCGAAGCCGCCGGCCCCGCCGTTGCCGACCAGCACCCCGCCGGCCCCGGCGTTTCCACCGGCGCCACCGGCGCCTCCCTGCCCACCGTGGCCTCCCTCGCCGCCACTGCCGCCCCGTCCGCCGATGCCGCCGAACGAGTTTCCGCCGGCACTGTACGCCCCGTTGGTGGAGGACGAATCGACGTAGTAGTGACCGCCGCCGGAACCGCCGACGCCGCCGCCGGAACCGCGGCCGCCAAAGCCACCGGCCCCGCCGAGACCGCCGTTGCCGCCGGTGCCGACCAGCAGCCCACCGCGACCCCCGTCGCCGCCGGCGCCGCCGGCGCCGCCGGCGCTGCCCGCCCCTCCGGGCAATCCGGCGCCACCCTCACCACCCTTGCCGCCGAAGGCCGCCAGGGCCCCACCGTCCACGGCTCGGGCGTAGCCGGCCGTGCCGCCGTCGCCGCCGGCTGCGCCACCGGCACCGCCCACGCCGCCCTTACCTCCGCTTCCTGAGATGGCGTCCGCGGCAGCGGTGACCCCCGGCGTCTTGGTCACGTCGGCACTGCCGCCGTTGGCGCCGTTGACGCCCACGGTGCCAGGTGAGCCAGGCGCTGCCGCCCGCACCCCCGTTGCCACCGGTCATGCCGGCCGATGTCGACGCTCCGTCGCTGCCACCGTTCCCGCCGTAACCGTTGAGCCAGCCGCCGCTGCCGCCCGCGCCGCCGGCAGCGGCGGCGCCCCCGGCCCCGCCGTTCCCGCCGTTGCCGATCAGGCCGGCCGCGCCACCCGCACCGCCGGCTTGACCGGTGGCGCCGGAGCCTCCGTTTCCGCCGTTACCCATCAGGATTCACCCGCACCGCCGTCGGCACCCGACCCCGGCGCGCCGTCCGCGCCGTCGCCGATCAACGGTCGGCCCATTGCCGCCTGGACGGGAGCGTTGACCGCGTCGAGGATCTGCTGTTGCAGGAGGGCGAGATTCGCTGCCTCGGCATCCCCGTACAAGCTCGCGTTCGCGGTGAGGACCCGCACAAACCGGTCGTGAAATGCCGTCGCGGCGGTGGAGAGGTTCTGATAGGCCTGGCCGTGTCCGGAGAACAGCGTCGCCACCGCCATCGACACCTCGTCGACGCCGGCGGCCACTATCGCCGTGGTGGGGGCCGCCACCGCCGAATTCGCCGAGCGCAGTGCCGAACCGATACCGGCCGCGTCCGACGCGGCTGACGAAAGTGCTTCTGTGGCAACGAATAGATATGACATCGTGATCTGTCCCCTTGAGTCTTCGCATCCGGTACAGGGCTCGCTGATCACTCTGGTGTGGTGTCCGCCACCCGTCTCTACGGCAGCTGGGGGATTCGCGGGACGAAATCTTCTCCCCCTGTTGGGGGAGCTGACGGCGGCGCACCGGGACGCCGAGCGATAACCCCACGAAGCGACACGACGCCGCGGTGTGGTCTCATTCGCTCTCGGCCTCAACGGATTTGGGGCGTCCAGGCGCCTGTCAGACAACTGAAACGCAACTATCAGTCAATGACCGGCCTTTCGAGTTGACTGCCCCGCGCGCCTGATGTGAGCATCGAGACCAACCTTGGCGCAAGCCTCTTCACTTCATGGTGCCCGTCGAGGTGCCCGGAAAGGTGAACCAGCATATGGGCTGCAACCGCCGGATCGCGGACTGGAATCCCGAAGACACCAGATCCTGGTTGTTCGGCAACGACAAGATCGCCAGACGCAATCTGCTCTGCACGGTTGCCGGCGATCATGTCGCGTTCTCGATCTGGACGCTGTGGTCGGTCATGACGTTGTTCATGCCCGCCTCCGTATACGGCTTCTCAACCGGCGACAGGCTCCTCCTGGGCGTCGTCGCCACCCTGATCGGCGGCTGTGCGCGCATCCCCTACACGTTGGGCATCGCCCGGTTCGGCGGCCGCAACTGGACCACGTTCTCGGCATTCGTGCTGCTGATCCCCACCGGTCTGACCATCGTGCTGCTGGCCCACCCCGGCCTGCCACTGTGGCCATATGTGTTGTGCGCGGCCATGACCGGGCTGGGCGGAGGCAACTACGCGGCGTCGTTGACCAACGTCAACGCCTTCTACCCGGAGCGACTCAAAGGAGCCGCGCTGGCGATCAACGCCGGGGTGGGGAATCTCGGAGTCGCGGTGATACAACTCGTGGGTCTGTTGGCGCTGGCTACCGCCGGGCACCGGGCGCCGTACTGGGTGTGCGCGATTTACCTTGTGCTGCTGGCGATTGTCGGTATCGCAGCGGCGTTGTTCATGGACAACCTCGAACACGGTATTGCACTGAACACCATGCGGTCGGTCTTGTTCGTGCGGCACACCTGGGTCATCTCGCTGCTTTACATCTGCACCTTCGGCTCCTGGATCGGGTTCGCTTTCGCGTTCGGCCAGGTATTGCAGGTCAACTTCGAAGAACACGGCGAAAGCGTCAGACACGCGTCGCTGCACGCCGCCCAGATCGCTTTCATCGGACCGCTGTTGGGCTCACTGGCCCGAATCTATGGCGGCAAGTTGTCCGATCGCATAGGTGGGAGTCGGGTCACCCTGGGCGTCCTCGGCGGCATGATCTTCGCCGCGGCATTGCTGGTGGGCATCAGCACCCGCGATGACATCGCACCCGACACCACGCGTTTCACGTTGACGGGCTACGTCTTCTGCTTCATGGCGTTGTTCATCCTGGCCGGCATGGGCAATGGATCGGTGTTCGTGTTGATACCGTCCATCTTCGAGGCACGTAGCCGTTCTCTGGTTGCCGGCGAGGCCGAACGCCGGCACTGGGCACGCGCCATGTCGGGTTCGCTGATCGGATTCTGTTCCGCGGTGGGCGCACTGGGCGGCGTGGGTATCAACCTGGCGCTGTGCGAGTCCTATCTGCACAGCGGCACCGAAACCTCGGCATACTGGATGTTCCTGGCGTCCTACATCTTCGCCGCGTGGCTCACCTGGCGAATGTATGTCCGCCGTCCCGCCGATCCTGTGACGAAGAACGCAGCCGAGGGCAATGCTGCAGCAATTGCTAGGTAACGCTTTGGAAATGAGCTTGGCATACAACCGAGATATGGCCCAGCCAACGCCTGCGCCACTCTCCGGCTACCGGATCGCAGTCACCTCAGCCCGTCGCGCGGAAGAGTTGTGCGCGCTGCTCCGCCGGCATGGGGCGGAGGTGTTCGCCGCCCCCGCGATCAGCATGATCGCACTGCTCGATGACGACGAATTGCACAGCAACACGCAAAGATTGATCGCCGATCCAGCGGACATCCTGGTGGCCCACACCGGCATCGGTTTTCGCGGATGGGTGGCGGCGGCCGAGGGATGGGGCATCGCGACAGAACTCATCGACTCACTTTCGTCGGCGCGAGTCATCTCACGCGGACCGAAGGCAACTGGCGCCCTGCGCGCGGCCGGCCTGCGCGAGGAGTGGTCGCCGGAGTCCGAATCTTCGCACGAGGTCGCGGAATACCTGCTCAACTCGGGTGTTGCCGGAAAGCGCATCGCCGTTCAGCTGCACGGCGCGGCCGACGGATGGGACCCATTCCCGGAGTTCCTCGGGGGTTTGCGCGCCGCGGGCGCAGAAGTTGTTCCGCTTCGCGTATACCGCTGGAAGCCAGTGCCTTTGGACGGCGAGTTCGATCAATTGGTCACCGGTATCGCTCGGCGCCAGTTCGACGCGGTGAGCTTCACCTCGGCTCCCGCGGCGGTGGCGGTACTGGAGCGCAGCCGCGACCTGGGCATCGAGGACCAGGTGCTGGCCGCATTCCGCAGCAGCGTGCACGCGATGTGTGTGGGCCCAGTCACGTCCCGGCCGCTGATCCGGCAAGGCGTGCCGACCTCGTCGCCGGAGCGGATGCGGCTGGGCGCCTTGGCCCGTCATATCGCAGAAGAACTACCGCTGCTGGGTTCGTGCAGCGTACGGGCCGCCGGCCACCTGGTCGACATCAGAGGGACCTGCGTGCTGGTCGACGGATCAGTCAAGACGGTTTCGGGATCCGGCATGGCGATTCTGCATGCACTGGCGCACCGGCCCGGTGAGGTGGTCGGACGCGCGGAGCTGCTGCGGCTGCTGCCCGGCAACGGCGGCGATACCCATGCGGTGGACACCGCCGTCCTGCGTCTGCGAACGGCTCTGGGCGACAGGAACATCGTCGCGACCGTGGTCAAACGCGGTTATCGACTGGCCCTCGACGGCGAGCACGACGCGGCATGAGCCTGGTGCTGGCTG
The DNA here is from genome assembly GCF_017086405.1 of Mycobacterium gordonae. Taxonomy (NCBI): domain Bacteria; kingdom Bacillati; phylum Actinomycetota; class Actinomycetes; order Mycobacteriales; family Mycobacteriaceae; genus Mycobacterium; species Mycobacterium camsae. Next base: position 651,990 of record NZ_CP070973.1, on the reverse strand, counting down.
CCCACGGCACCCGCCGACCAGCCGGCGTCGCGATGATCGGCGACCTCGCCGCCCGGGCGAGTGAACTACTCGACCGCACCGTCGGGGTGGCATTCGTCGACGTACTGGGACCCACGCCCGCCGAAGTGCTGTCAGATCTGCGCGCCTGGGACGAACCCGCAATCGTGTTGCCCGCGTTTCTCTCTCGCGGCTACCACGTCCGGGCCGACCTGCCGGCGCATGTCGAGGCGAGTGGGCATCGCCGGGTGCTCGTGACGCCGTCGCTCGGGCCGGGACGGGGGATCACCAGGATTCTGTTTCAGAACCTGCTGGAAACCGGCTGGCAACCCGGCGATTCGGTGATACTGGCGGCGGCGGGCACTTCCGATCCGCGAGCCCGCGCCGACCTGGACCACGCGGCGACGTTGCTGTCGAGGCTGACAGGATCAGCGGTGGAGCTGGGTTTCGCCGCCACCGGCAGCCCGATGATCCAAGCGGCGGTGACCAATGCCCGTCGCCGGCGCTCGCGGCGCGTCGTGGTGGTCTCCTACCTGATCGCCGAGGGCCTGTTCCAAGAGCGACTGGACTGCTGCGGCGCCGACCTGGTGACACGGCCGCTAGGCACCCACCCAAGGCTGGCCCGGCTGGTGGCCGAGCGGTTCCGAGACGCCGCAATCCGATCCTCCGGGTTGCAATACCAGCGGACGGCGTGAGCAACGACACTTGATGTTTGCGGGTATCCCGGGTAATCCTGGCAACATGGCCCGTAACGAAGAGCCCTCGCGAGGACTCCTCGACGATGTGGCAAAGATGCTCCGTTTACCGTTCCGGACACCGGAGTTCATCGACCGCATTTTCACCGGTAGCGTCAACCAGGTCGGGCGCCGCACGCTCTATATGTTGATCACCACGTGGGATGCCGCCGGCGGCGGCCCATTTGCCGCCAGTGCGATCGCGTCCACGGGTCTGTCCAAGACCGCCGAAGTCGTCCAGTCGATGCTGATCGGTCCGGTGTTCAACCCGCTGCTCAAGATGCTCGGAGCCGACAAGATCGCGGTGCGCGCATCGCTGTGCGCCTCGCAACTGGTCGGACTGGGAATCATGCGCTACGGAGTGCGCTCGGAGCCGCTGCACTCGATGACGGTGGAACAGCTGGTGGACGCCATCGGCCCGACGATGCAGCGTTATCTCGTCGGCAAGATCGACTAGGCAGCCATCCGCGCGGCGAACCGCCCGACCTGGATCCGGCCGTCGGCGGTGACCCGCACCGGATACACCGGCACCGAGACTCCCTCTTCGTCCAGGCAGGAACCGTCGTCCAGCGCGAAAGCCTGCTTGAGGATCGGCGATTGGACGGTTGCGCGGCCACACCGGTCGCCGACGATGCCGCGGGACAACACCGCCGCGCCGGAGCACGGGTCCACGTTTCCGATCGCGTGCACGGCACCATCGTCAAGCCGGAACAGCGCAGCCTGCGAACCGTCGTCGAGCAGGACCCCGACGCCGCGCCCAGGAATGAGGTGGTCGTAGTCGCAGGCGGTGGTCCACGCCTGAATGTCGTTGATGAACGTCATGATCCATTCCCTGCTAGGATCGAACCCGCGGAATGCCAATGGGGACAGGCACTTTGCGGCCAGCACGTTCGGTAAATGTCACCGTCGGGTCGACGGCGTCGGGGGCGTTGACAAAGGAGACGAACCGCGAGAGCTTGTCCGGGTCCTCCAGCACGCCCTTCCATTCGCACTTGTAGTTCGCGACGTGCCGCTCGATGGCGGCCTCGAATTCGCCGGCCAGGCCGAGCGAATCGTCGCACACCACGTCGCGCACGTGGTCCAGGCCCAGCGATTCCACCCAGGGCGCAGTGCGCTGCAACCGGTCGGCGGTGCGGATGTAGTACATGAGAAACCGGTCGATGTAGCGGACCAGGGTGGCGGTGTCCAGGTCGCCGGCCAGCAGCTGGGCGTGCCTGGGGGTCATGCCGCCGTTGCCGCCGACGTAGAGGTTCCAGCCCTGTTCGGTGGCGATCACCCCGACGTCCTTGCCCCGCGCCTCGGCACATTCCCGAGCACAACCCGAGACGCCCAGCTTGATCTTGTGGGGTGCCCGCAGCCCGCGGTAGCGCAGTTCGAGGTCGATGGCCAGCTGCACCGAATCCTGCTGGCCGTAGCGGCACCAGTCGCTGCCGACACAGCTTTTCACCGTCCGCAGCGCCTTGCCATACGCATGACCCGACTCCAGACCGGCATCGACCAGCCGCTTCCAGATGGCGGGCAACTGGTCGACCCGGGCGCCGAACATGTCGATCCGCTGGCCTCCGGTGATCTTGGTGTAGAGCCCGAAATCCTGTGCAATCTGGCCGATCAGGATCAAGTGCTCGGGCTTGATGTCGCCGCCGGGCACCCGCGGCACCACCGAGTAGCTGCCGTTGCGCTGGATGTTGGCCAGGAAGTGGTCGTTGGAGTCCTGCAGCGAGGCCTGCTCGCCGTCCAGGATGTGATCGGAGCCGGTGGAAGCCAGGATTGAGGCGACGACGGGTTTGCAGATGTCGCAACCCTTTCCACGGCCGAAGCGCTCCAGCAGACCAGAGAAGGTGCGGATCTCGGTGGCCGAGATGATCTCGAACAGCTCCGGTCGCGACTGTCCGAAGTGCTCGCACAGCGCCTTGGACTGCTCGACACCCTCGGCTTCCAGCAGCGCCTTGAGCAGCGGCACGCAGGATCCACACGAGGTGCCGGCCGCGGTGCACGTTTTCAGTGCCGGGACGTCGGCGCAGCCGTCGCCGATCGCGCATTTCAGGTCACCCTTGGTGACGTTGTTACACGAACAGATCTGGGCCGAATCCGGAAGCGCCCCAATGCCCAACGCACCCGCCGCGCCGGCCGATCCGGCCGGCGCGATGAGCGCCAGCGGATCGCCGGGCAATTCGCTGCCGACCATGGGCCGTAGCACTCCGTAGGCCGACGCGTCGCCCACCAGCACACCACCGAGCAGCGTTCTGGCATCGTCGGAGAGCACCAGCTTCGCGTAGGTGCGGTTCACCGCGTCGTTGATGGCGACCTCGAGGCAGTTTTCGGTGCTGCCCATCGCGTCGCCGAAGCTGGCGACGTCGACGCCGAGCAGCTTGAGCTTGGTGGACAGGTCCGCCTCGGGGAACTCCGCGGTGCCGTCGACCAGTCGGTCGGCCACCACTTCGGCACTGGTGTAGCCCGGCCCGACTAGACCGTAACACCGGCCCTCGATGGCGGCCACCTCGCCGACCGCGAAGATGTCGGGATCGGTTGTGCGACAGGCCAGATCGGTGAGGACGCCGCCCCGTGGGGCGATTTCCAGGCCGGCGTCCCGGGCCAGCTCGTCGCGCGGCCGGATGCCGGCGGCGAAGATCACCACACCGGCGTCGATCACCCGGCCGTCGGACAGCGTCACCGCCACCGACTCCGAGCCGTCCGAATGCGCAACCGAACCGATCGATTCGGCGCCGGTGCCCACGTGAATATCGATCCCGAGGTCGGCGATCATGCGGGCCAGCAGCGCACCGCCCGCCTCGTCGATCTGCGCGGCCATCAGACGCGGCATCATTTCGACCACGTGCGTGGGCAAGCCGAACTGACGCAAGGCATTGGCAGCCTCCAGGCCCAGCAGGCCACCGCCGATCACCACGCCGGCACGACCCGACTCCACAGCGCGCTGGGCGCCGGCGCGGATGGCGTCGAGATCGTCGAGGGTTCGATAAACGTGGCACGACGGTAGGTCGTGTCCGGCGACCGGTGGGACGAAAGCAAAGGACCCGGTGGCCAGAACCAGCGCGTCGTAGGCATGGGTGTCGCCGTCGGCGGTCACCACTGTCTTTGCGGCGCGGTCGATTTCGACGACACGGGTGTTCAGCAGCAATTGCACCCGTGGGTTGCCGGCGTAGTCGTTGCCCGGCAGGGCCAGCAGCTTGCGGTCCCAGCTTTCGGTGTAGGAGGTCAGGCCCACGCGGTCGTAGGCGGCATCGGCCTCTTCGGCCAGCACGGTGATTCGCCAGGAATCGCCGGTGTCGCGGGCGCGTAGCGCCTCGACGAACCGGTGACCGACCATGCCGTGGCCGACCACGACCACACGCCGGGCAGCGGCGCGCCGGGGAGCACTTCCGGCAGAAGACATGTCACGAGACTACGAAGCCCATGTTGCCGCGGAAGCCGCCGAATGTGAAGCATTCATCACGGCGTCCTCACAGCTGGCAATCGACTGTGTGACGACGTTCGCTCGCAGCGAACACCCTCGTGGAACTTTAGCGTAGGCGACTCATGTTTTATCGGGTAGCCGACCACCACAGGGTCGGGCACAGCTAACTCACAACGAAGGGTAAGGAGTCACCCATGAGCAATCTCACCTTGTGGTCGCGTCCGGCGTGGGACACCGACCGGTGGCTGCGGGACTTTTTCGGTCCGGCGTCCGCGGACTGGGCCAAGCCCGCTACCTGCGGTTTCAGCCCTGCTGCCGAGATCTTGAAGGAGGGGGAGGACGCGGTAGTCCGGTTGGAGCTGCCGGGTGTCGACGTCGAGCAGGACGTCAACGTCGAGGTGGACAAGGGCCGCCTGGTCATCCATGGCGAACACCGCGACGAACACGCCGAGGAGGAACACGGGCGCACCCTGCGGGAGATCCGCTACGGGTCCTTCCGCCGGTCCTTCCAGCTCCCGGCGCACGTCACCGGCGAAGCCATCTCCGCCTCGTATGACGCGGGCGTGCTGACGGTACGGGTCGCCGGCGCATACGCCGGCGCGCAGCCACAGCGCATCGCCATCACCAAATAGCGCGACCAGACGCAAAAGCTCCCGCACGCCCAGCGTGTGGGAGCTTTTGCGACGGCACTACTGCCAGCGGGCGAGCAATTCGTTGGCCCGGGCTGACAGCGCGAACTGCAAAAACGGGCCGAAGCTGATCCGCGCCACCCCGAGTGGGGCGAACATGGCGGGTTCGTCCCGGTCCGGCATTGCGATCGCATTGACCGGCAAGGGCAACTCAGATACCAAGCGCCGCAACGTGTCCGGATCATGGCGCGCCACCGGATACAGCACATCGGCGCCGGCCTGCGCCGCTTCGGTGAGCCGTGCCACGGCCACGTCGACGCGGCCCGCGGGGTCACCTTCCTGCCGCAGGAACACATCGGTGCGAGCGTTGATCACCATGTGCACCCCGGCGGCGTCGGCGGCGACCCGCAGGGCACCCACCAACTCCGCATGCTCACCGGAAGACCGCAGCCGCCCGCCTTCGGAATGCACGGTGTCTTCGATGTTCAGCCCGACCGCGCCGACGCTCAGCAGGCCCTCGATCAGCCGTGGCGGCGCCTGCCCGTAGCCCGACTCGATGTCCACCGATACCGGCAGGTCGACCGCGGCGGTGATCTGCGCAACCCGGGCCAGCACGTCGTCGAACGACATGCCCTCACTGTCGGGTTTGCCAACCGAGTCGCCCAGCGGGTGGCTGCCCACCGTCAGGGCCGCAAAACCGGCGTCCGCGGCCAGCTTCGCCGACCAGGCGTCCCACACCGTGGGCAGCACCACGGGGTTTCCCGGCTGATGGAGTTGCAGCAGCATTCGGGCCTGTTCGGCTGGTTCCTGAGCCATAGGTACAAAGTCACTTTCTCGGCCGCGGGGCACATGTTGTCCGGTGCCCGGCGCCGGCAGCGGATAGTATCGACTGACGTATTGTGATCCGTAACACCTTCGGCCCAGGGAGCATCGATTGTCCACCGCCACTGAACTCACCGAACTGCACGAGCTGATGCGGGGGCTGCGGCGGTGCGTGACGTCGCTGAAGTCGCGGTACGGAGACAATCCTGCGACGCGCCGCATCGTCATCGACGCCGACCGAATCCTCAGTGACATCGAGTTACTGGACAGCGATGTCGCCGAATTGGACCTGACGCGAGCCACCGTCTACCAATCCGGCGAGAAGATCGCCATTCCGGACACCCAGTACGACACCGACTTCTGGCGCGATGTCGACGACGAGGGTGTCGGAGGTCACAGCAGGTATTAGTCGCTTCGCCTGCGAGGCCCGACTGAGAAGCCCGACTAAGGAGCGGGCGGTCATTCTGTGTACCCTTCGAGCTACAGCCCGTTCGAAGAGGAACAACACATCAGATGAGCGCACCAACGGCGAGCCGTTCTGAGTCCGGCGTCTTTTCAGCTACCCGAGCCCAGATCGGGCGCAAAACGCTTCGCACCGACAGGTGGTGGCTGCAGCCACTCAGGATCAATCTCGGCTTCGCCGCTTTCG